>DASXLJ010000025.1:0-54464 GCA_036496305.1 Gaiellaceae bacterium
GATTCCCCACTGCTGCCTCCCGTAGGAGTCTGGGCCGTGTCTCAGTCCCAGTGTGGCTGATCGTCCTCTCAGACCAGCTACGGATCGTCGCCTTGGTGGGCCTTTACCCCACCAACAAGCTAATCCGCCGCGGGCTCGTCCTCGACCGGAGGCCAAAGCTACCTTTTCCAGCCGGCCCGAAGGCCAGATGGGCTATCCGGTATTAATCCGGGTTTCCCCGGGCTATCCCAGTGTCGAGGGTTGATTACCCACGTGATACTCACCCGTTCGCCGCTGTCCCCAAGCCCGAAGGCTTGGTTCTCGCTCGACTTGCATGTGTTAAGCGCGCCGCCAGCGTTCGTCCTGAGCCAGGATCAAACTCTCCGTGAAGAATGGTTCGTCCCCATAGCTGCTTTACGCAGCAAGGACGGATCATTTGTCACCTTGAGCTTGTGCTCAAAGTCCCATCCGCTGCCTTTGCAGCAACGCTGCGTGAGCAGGGATGGTGACAGGTTGTGTTGATTGGCTGCTCGGACCACTGCACCTAAAAGGGCAGGGCCAGACCAGCCTCTCGACGTAAACGCACGCTGTTGAGTTTTCAAGGACCGAGCCGTCGTGATGGCGCAAAAAAGGCCCCGACACACGCCAGAGGCCTCAGGACTTGCTGGACTTCCTCTTGGGAATCCTCCTGATGCCGCTCCGTTTTTGTCGTTTGCAGGGACTTTCTCACGCCACCCTCTCGGGCAGCCGGGGAAGTGTAGCAAGGCGAACCGTGCTGTCAAACGGCTTCGTTGAGCCGAACGAAGCGACGCTTGCCGGCCTGGAGCACGGCTCCCGCCAACCGCTCCCGCGGAAGGTCGATCTCGGTCACGGCGTCGCCGTCGAGCTTCACTCCTCCTTGCCCGATCAGGCGCCGCGCTTCGCTCGTCGACACGCCGAACGCGTCGGCAAGCAACGCGGGAAGATGAACGGGATCGCCCGCCGGAATCGCGTGCTCGGAAAGGTCGTCGGGCGCCTCTCCCTGCCGGACGACGCGCGTGAAGTGCTCCTCGCCGGCGCGGGCGCCTTCCTCCCCGTGCGAGCGCGCCGTGATGAACCGCGCGAGCTCGAGCTTTGCGTGCAGCGGATCGTCGCTCGGCACCGGCCGTTCGGCAACGAGGTTCCACCAGTCGGAGAGCATCGAGTCGGGGATCCGCATCGTGCGCCCGAACATCTCCTCCGGCGCGGCGGTGAGCGGGATGTTGTTGCCGACCGACGAGCTCATCTTCTCGCCGTCCCACGACAGGAGGAGCGGATTCGTCAGCACGACCTGCGGCGGCAGGCCGTACGCCTGCTGCACCTCACGGCCCGCGAGCAGGTTGTAGAGCTGGTCGGTTCCGCCGAGCTCGACATCCGCCTCGATCGCGACCGAGTCGTACGCCTGCATGAGCGGATAGAGGAGCTCGGAGACGGAGATGGGCTGCTTCGCCGAGAAGCGCTTCGCGAAGTCGTCGCGCTCGAGAAGGCGCGCGACGGTGATGACGCGGCCGAGCTGGACGACGTCCGCGTAGGACAGCTTCGATAGCCACTCGCCGTTGTATCGCACCTCGAGGAGGTCGGGATCGTCGCGGAGGATGACCTTCGCCTGGTCGAGGTAGAGCTGCGCGTTGCGGTCGATCTCCTCGTCGGAGAGGATCGGCCGCTCCGCCGAGCGGCCGGACGGGTCGCCGATCCGCGTCGTGTAGTCGCCGATGATGAGGACGGCTTTGTGGCCCTCGTCCTGAAACGCGCGCAGGCGTTGGAGCGGGATGCCGCGGCCGATGTGGATGTCCGGTGACGTGACGTCGATGCCGAACTTCACGCGCAGCGGGCGGCCGAGCTTCAGCTTGGTCTCGAGCCCGTCGAGCGGAAGGACGTCGACGGCGTTGCGCGTGAGCTTGGCAATTCCCATGCCGTGATCCTAGAAGCGGCGCGAGAGGAACGGCGAGCCCGCCCACCCGTAGCGCCACGGTTGCTCGACCGCGCGCGTGATGCCGATGCGCGGCCCGACGGCGAGCGGCGGCTCCTCCTCGCGCGCGATGAGCTCGAATGGCGGCTCGTCGAGCGCAGTGCCGTCGGCGACGCGCGTGATGCCGAGCGCCTGGCAGAGCTTGCCCGGGCCGGAGCACAGCGAGCGCTCCTTCTCCACCCCGCGACGCTCGCGCATGGCGTCGAGCCCGTGCGTCGGCGCGAGCGCGCGGATGAGCGCTGCCTCCGCCCGGCCCGCCGGCATGCAGACGAAGTTCACGCACCAGTGGACGCCGTACGAGCGGTAGACGTACGCGTGTCCCGGCGGCCCGAACATCGACGCTCGGGTCGGCGTAAGCCCGCCGAAGGAGTGGCTCGCGGGATCGTCCTGGTCGTACGCCTCGACCTCGACGATCACGCCGCCGACGCCGTCGAAGAGGAGCGTCGCGCCGATCAGCTCCGGTGCAACCTCATGCACCGAGCGCGCGAAGAAGTCACGCCTCAGCTGCATGCCGCTTCGCGTCGTAGCGCAGCAGGGCCGGGAAAAGGGCGGCCGAGACGAGTGTCCCCGCGATGCAGAGAATCCCGCCGGAGGCAACGGAGAAGCGGATGCTTGTCGCGTTCGCGACGACTCCCGCTTCGAGGTTGCCCACGGACGGCGCGCTCGCGACCTGCATGAACTCGATGCCGCGCACGCGCCCGAGCAGACGGTCAGGCGTGAGCGCGAGGAGCATGGCGTTGCGGAAGATCGCGCTGACCTGGTCGGCGAAGCCGGCGAGAGCGAGGAGAACGAGTGCGAGCCAGAACTGGTGCGCGTAGGCGAAGGCGGTGATGGCAACTCCCCAGAGGGTCGCGGCCGCAACGACCACCGTTCCCTGCCGGCGAACGCTCGCCACCCAACCGGAGCCGAGCCCGGCTACGAGCGCTCCGGCCGCGGGCGCCGAGTACATGTAGCCAACGAGGTGCGGATCGCCGAAGTGGTGGTCGGCAATCGCGGGAAACAGCGCGATCGGCATCCCGAAGACCATCGCGTTCGTGTCGACGAGGAAGAAGCCGAGGATCGTCTTCTGTGAGACGACGAAGCGGAAGCCCTGCGCGATCGAGCTGAGGCTCGGCCGGTCGGCGTCCGGATGCGGCGCCATCGCCGGCAGCCCCCAGAGCGCGATGACCACCGCGGCGAACGACACCGTGCCGATCGCGTACACGACAGGAAGACCGGCGGCGCCGATCAGAACGCCGGCGAGTGCCGGCCCGGCGATCCCTCCGATGCCGTAATAGATGGAGTCGAGCGCGCCCGCCTGGGCGAAGACCTCTTCGGGCAGCAGGCGCTGCGGGATCGAGCGCATCGCGCCCACGCCGGCGCTGAAGCACGCGAAGATGACCGTTGCGAGCGCGAAGAGCGCGACGACGCTCGGGTGCGGGAGAGCCGCGTTCACGACCAGCCCGCCGAGCGCGAACGCCTGCAGCGTCTCGGTGACGAGGACGAGCTTTCGCCGGTCGATCGCGTCCGCCACGGCACCGCCGACGAGCGTCAGCGTCAGCAGCGGGATGAGGGACGTGAGAGAGAAAAGCCCGAGCGCGAGCGTCGAGTTGGTCAGCTGGTAGAGCTGAAACGGGAGCGCGACGAGCGCGATCTCCGTCCCGAGGAACGTCACCGCCTGGCCGATCCAGAGGCGGCGGTAGTCGGGGTAGTCGCGGAGTGGCGAGAGGTCGACGGCGACGCGCGCGACGTATCCGCGCCACGACGGGCGCTCCTCCGTTGCGAGAGGTTCCATCGCTAGAAGAGCTGCTCGCCCTGGACGGGCTGACGCGACTTCGTCGCCGCGGCGATCGGCGTGCCGTGGGCCATGTCGTCGAGGATCGTCCGCTCGGTCCGGCTCGCAAGGATCGGCTCGGCGATCCCGTCGACCCAGACGCGCGTTCGGCGCCCTCCCCCGCGCTCGTCGCCCGTGATGGGCTCGAGCGCGTAGATCCGGTCGGCGCGCACCCATTTGCCGAACCCGAGGAAGACCATCCTTTCCGTCACGGCGTCATTCTTGCCGCGGAAGAGCCTCGCGTCGAGCGGCTCAGCTCTCCTCGCCGAAGTACGTGTCGTCGTGTGCGTACGGCGGCGCGCACATGCAGAGGATGGTCAGCTCGCTCGAGCCGTCGTTCTCGAGCGTGTGCCAGGCGCCCGGAGGAATGAGAATCGCGTCGCCGGGTCGAACACGCCGGTGCTCGCCGTCCACTTCGAGGTCTCCCGAACCCTTCGTCACGAGGTAGATCTCTTCCGTCAGCCGGTGGTGATGGCGTTCCGTCGCCTGACCCGGTTCGAGAGTCGCCTCGGCGAGGCTCTGGAGATCCGTGTGGTGGAGCTCACGGATCGTGGAGCCGTCTTTCGTCTCGAACGGCTCGGCATGGCCGAGGCTGGCGAGATTCACAGCGCCGACGCGAGGACGTCCGCGACGCGCTGTTGCGCATCCGGCCCGAGACCGTTGAAGAACGGCAGCGCGAGCGAGCGCGAGCTGATGTCCTCCGACACCGGGAACATGCCCTCGCTGAAGCCGTAGCGCTCGCGCATGTACGGCTGCAGGTGGATCGACGGCAGGTAGCGGTTGTAGCCGATGCCCTCGCGCTCGAAGGTCGAGATCACGCGCTCGCGCGTCTCGTTGTCGGGCAGGAGGACGACGTAGACGAACCACGAGCGCACGTGCTCGGCGTCGTCGGGGCACGGCAGCTCGACGCCGTCGATCTCGCGGAGAAGGTCGTTGTACTGCTCGGCCACGCGCGAGCGCGCCGCGAGGATCTCGTCGAGGCGCTCGACCTGGCCGACGCCCATCGCGGCCGCGACGTCGCTCATCCGGTAGTTGAAGCCGAGGCGCACGTGCTCGAGCCATCCGCCGGCGTCGCCGCGTCCCTGGTTGCGGAGCGAGCGGATGACGCGCCACTCCTCCTCCGAGTGCGTCGTGACGATTCCGCCCTCGCCGGTCGTCATCTGCTTGTTCGGATAGAAGGCGAACACGCACGGGACGCCGTGCGAACCGAGCGGCGCGCCCTTGTACTCGGCGCCGAGCGCCTCGCACGAGTCGCCGATGAAGGCGAGACCGTGACGGTCGGCGATCGCGCGCAGCTCGTCGAGCTCGCACGAGCGGCCGTAGATGTCGACACCGACGATCGCCTTCGTCTTCTCCGTCACCACGGCCTCGACCGCGGCGGGATCGAGGTTGAGCGTGCGCGGGTCGATGTCTGCGAAGACGGGGACGCCGCCCTCGTAGATGAAGCAGTTCGCCGAAGCGGCGAACGAGTACGGCGACGTGATGACCTCGTCTCCGGGACCGATGCCCGCCGTTATCACGAGCAGGTGCAGGCCCGAGGTTCCCGAGGAGACCGCGGCGGCATACGGCGCGCCGACGCGCTCGGCGAGCAGCTCCTCGAAGCGATCGACGGTCGGGCCGAGCGAGAGCCGCCCCGAGCGCATCACTTCGAGGACGAGCTCCTCCTCGCGCGGCCCGAGATCCGGTCCCGAGAGCGGGACCGCCGCTACTTCCTGCTTCACGCTTCTTTGGCCGCAGGCGCGTACTCGAGCCATTGGCTCCAGCGGTCACTGCGCCCGTGCACCGTGTCGAGGTACGCCTCCTGGATCTCCTGCGTCACTGGCCCGGGCGGGCCGACGATCTGGTCGTCGACCTCGCGGATCGGCGTGACCTCGGCGGCCGTGCCGACCATGAAGACCTCGTCCGCGAGATAGAGGTCGGTGCGGATGAGCGGCTTCTCGACGACGCGGTGGCCGAGATCCTGCGCGATCTGGATCACGGTGTCGCGCGTAATGCCGGCGAGGATCGAGGCGGAGAGGTCGGGCGTGTAGATGACGCCGTCGCGGATGACGAAGAGGCTCTCGCCCGAGCCGTCGGCGATCGTCCCCTCGGCGGTGAGCATGATCGCCTCGTCGTAGCCGGCGCGGTTCGCCTCTCCGACGGCGAGCATCGAGTTGATGTAGACGCCGGTCGCCTTCGCCGCGTGCGGGATGACGTTCGGGCCGACGCGCTGCCAGCTCGAGACCTTGGCGCGGATGCCGTTCCGCATCCCGTCCTCGCCGAGGTAGGCGCCCCACGGCCACGACATGATCGCGACCTCGATGGGGTTGCCCTGCGCCGAGACGCCGAGCTCGCCGTAGCCGTAGAACGCGATCGGGCGGAGGTAACAGGCCGGCAGCTCGTTCGCGCCGATGAGATCCCACGCCGCTGCGCGCAGCTCTTCGACGGAGTACGGCAGCTCCATGTACAGGAGCTGCGCCGACCGCGCCAGGCGCTCCATGTGATCGGTCAGGCGGAAGACCGACGTGCCGCGCGCCGTCTCGTAGGCGCGAATTCCTTCGAACACGCCCGAGCCGTAGTGGAGGCCGTGCGTCCCAACGTGAACGGTCGCGTCGGCCCAGTCGACGAGCTCGCCGTTCATCCAAATCTTTTTCGTCTCGCGCATCGCGGTCATTCCCTTCGCTTAGCAGGTGCGCTGGAAACCGAATCGTACCGCTACGCCTCGCTGAGGTCCCCGACGCGCGCTTCGGTCAACCGCACGAGATCGACCGGCGAGATTCCCGCCATGTGCCGTTCGGAGCCGGCGCCGATCCAGACCTGTTCGTGGGCGAGGAGCTCCGACTGGATAAGGACCTGCGCGACGGCCGAGGCCGGGAACGGCGCAACGCCGCCGGGCTCGAAACCGGTCGCGGCAAGGACCTCGGCCGGCTTCGCGACGCGCGCCGCCTTCCCACCGGCGACGGCCGCAACCTTTGTCTCGTCGGCCCGCCGGTCGCCGGGAACGAGCGCGAGCGTCGGCCTGCCGTCGCAGATGAAGAGAAGCGACTTGACGATCTGCCCGAGCTCGGCGCCGACGGCTTTCGCCGCTGCCCGCGCGGTCGGTGTCCCTTCGCGGAACTCCTCGACCCGCGCGTCGATGCCGGCGTCGCGCAACACTGACGCGACGCGCTCGACGGCTTCCGGCCAGCGCTCCGCCATCACTGCTTTGGGGTCACAGCTCGATCACGCGCGCGTCGTCGAAGCCTGCGCCGCGGAGCTGCTCGACGAGCTCGGGCGACGGCGGGGAGTCGACCGTAAGCGCCATCAGTGCCTTCCCGCCGCCCGTCCCGCGGGAGACGGTCATGCCGGCGATGTTGATGCCGGCCTCACCGAAGAGCATCCCCACGCGGCCGATCACGCCGGGCACGTCGTCGTAGCGGCAGAGCACGAAGAGCGGCGCGAGCTCCAGCTCGATCTCGAAACCGAGGATGTTGACGAGCCACGGTCGGTGGTCGCTTCCGAACGTCGTCCCGGCGACGCGCCAGCTCGAACCGGCCGCGCGAACTTCGACGCTGAGAAGGCTCGTGTAGTCGCGGGCGGTGCGCGAGCGTTCCTCCCGCACCTCCACCCCGCGCTCGGCGGCGATCGAGGGTGCGTTGACGAAGTTGACGGGACGGTCGGCTCGCCCCTGGAACGCGCCGTCGAGCGCCGCGACTCCGAGGACGCGCGTGTCGTGGTCGGCGAGCGTGCCGTACGCCGTGATGACGATCTCCTCCGCGGCACCGTCGGCGAGCTCCATGGCGATACGGCCGAGCCGCGACGCGAGCGGGACGTACGGGCCGAGCGCCTCCGCGTCCTCGGAGCCGATGACGGGCGTGTTCACCGCGTTCGTGACGAGACCGCCTTCGAGCGCGGCAACGACCTGCTCGGCGACGATGACGCCAGCGCGATCCTGGGCCTCACCCGTCGACGCCGCGAGGTGCGGCGTGACGACGACGGTGTCGAGCTCGAGCAGCGGGCCGGAGTACGGCTCGCTCGAGAAGACGTCAAGCGCGGCGCCGGCGACCTTCCCCGACTGGAGCGCTGCGAGCAGCGCGTCCTCGTCGACGAGCTCGCCGCGGGCGGCGTTCACGATGCGTACGCCATCGCGCATCGACGCGAACGCGGCGGCGTCGAGGGAGCCGCGCGTCTCCGCGTCGAGCGGTAGATGGAGGGTGAGGAAGTCGGCGACGTCGTAGATCTCCGCAACGGTCTCGACACGCTCGGCGCCGAGCTCGCGGAAGCGCTCGGCCGCGACGAACGGATCGAACGCGACGACGCGCATGCCGAGGCCGAGCGCGCGGCGGGCGACCTGCTGGCCGATCCGGCCGAAGCCGAGAACGCCGAGCGTCTTGCCGCCGAGCTCGACGCCGCCGTAGGCACTTCGCTCCCAGCGGCCTTGCTTGAGTGCGGCGTGCGCCTGCGGGATGTTGCGCGCGAGCGCGACGAGCAGGCCGATCGTGTGCTCGGCGGCGGAGACGACCGTCGACTCCGGCGCGTTCGCGACGATGATCCCGCTCCGCGTCGCTGCCTCGACGTCGACGTTGTCGACGCCGACGCCTGCGCGCCCGATCACCTTCAGGCGGTCGGCGCGAGCGATCAGATCGGCGGTGAGCTTCGTCGCCGAGCGAATGACGATCGCGTCGTAGACGCCGATGATCTCATCGATCGGGCTCTCCGAGTCGACGTCGACATCGAAGTGCGCACGCAGGAGCTCGACGCCGGCCGGAGCGATCTCTTCGCGGACGAGGACTCTCACGCGGGCGTCGTCGAGTGCTCGAACGCCTCGAGCGCCGCCGTGACCGCGACACCGCGCTCGATGCCGGCTCCGAGCTCGGCGAGCACGATCTCGACGGCGGCGAGCTGCGTCGTGATGTCGAAGACGTCGAACCAACCGATGTGACCGAGCCGGAAGATCTTGCCCTTCAGTGCGCCCTGGCCGTTCGCGATCGTCATCCCGAACCGGTCGCGGAGGCCGCGGACGACGTCGGTCGCATCGACTCCGTCGGGCGCGCGCACGGCGGTGACGACGGCGCTGCGATCCTCGTCCGGGGAGAAGAGCTCGAGGCCGAGCGCCTTCACCCCGGCGCGTGCGGCGCGGCCGAGGCGGACGTGGCGTTCGAAGACGGCGTCGAGTCCCTCGTCGGCGATGAGGCCGAGCGCGACGTCGAGGCCGCAGACGAGCGAGACCGGGAGAGTCACGGGCGCGTCGAGCGTCTGCTGCGCGACGCGCGTCCGCTCCCAGTCGAAGTAGAAGCGCGGCGACGAACCGGTCGCGGCGAGCGCCGCCGGCGACACCGCGGCGACGCCCAGACCCGGCGGGCACATGAGCGCCTTCTGCGATCCGGCGACGACGACGTCGAGCCCCCACGCGTCGGTCTCGCACCGAATTGCGCCGAGGCTCGAGACAGCATCGACGACCACGAGGGCGCCCGCCTCCTTTGCGGCGGCGGCGAGCGTGCGCACGTCGGCGACGACTCCCGTTGACGTCTCGGACTGGACGAGCCAGACCGCCTTCGCCTCGCGCTCGCGCAGCCGCGCGCGCAGGTCGTCGGCGTCGGGCGTCTCGCCCCATGCGTAGCGGAGCACGTCGACCTCCGCTCCGAACGCCTTCGTCATCGCCTCCCAGCGCTCGCCGAACGAACCGGCCGCGACGACGAGATGCGGCTCGCCGGGCGAGACGAGGTTCGCGACGGCCGATTCGAACGCGCCCGTGCCGGAGGAGCCGAACAGGAGCACGTCGTTCTTCGTCCGACAGACGTCGCCGAGCCGCGCGAGCACGCGCTCATAGACCGGGAGAAAGTCGGGGCTGCGGTGATGCACGACCGGCGCTCCGACCGCAGCGAGGACTTCCGGCGGAACCGGCGTCGGCCCGGGCGTGAACAGGTACCGCTTCATGGTCTGCTCCACACCATGCTCCGAGCGTAGCGTTCTACTCTGCCGTAAGTGGATGCACTCGTCGCCTTCGCCGCCGCGCTTCTCTCGTTCCGCCTCGCGGGACTGCTCGCGGGCCGCTGGCGCGCCTCGCGGCGACCGGAGCTCCTCGCGTGGTCGACGGGCCTCGCCGCCTATGCCGTCGCCGCGGCCGCGATCGCGTGGGGAGAGGCGCACGGCTGGGACGAGCGCACCTTCCGCGTCTACTACGCGACGGGCGCCTTGCTGACGGCGCCGCTTCTCGGCGCTGGGTCGCTCCTCCTCGCCGGGCACCGGAAGGCCGCGCCGATCGCGCTCGTCTACGCAGGTCTCGCCGTCGGGATCTCGCTCGCGATGCCGGTGCACGGTGCGTTCGCGGCGCACGGCATCCCACACGCGCAGGATCATCTCGAGTTCCTCCCGGCGCGGCTGCTCGCGATCCTCGCGAACTCGCTCGGGACGCTCGCCGTCGTCTGGGTCGCGCTGCGCTCCATCCGGAAGCGGCCGGTCGGCAACGCGCTTATCATCGCGGGCATCGCAGCGGCCGCGATCGGGAGCGGATTGGCCGGTTTGGGCGCCGGCGGCGCGGCCATCGGGATCGCGGCCGGCGCGGCGCTCCTGTATGCCGGATTCGTCTATCCCATGCGGTTTCCAGGCAATTTTCGGGCTCGCGCCTCTGTCAAGCCCTCGTAAAGAGATCTTGAAAATCTTTCGAGAAGTGCCGCATAGCCCTCGTTCGTTCGCTTAGCTTGCCGACAGCGAACGCGCGACAAAAGCCGCACCGAGCGGTGCATGCCCTAACGGAGGGCACTCCCGCCCGCTCGGTCAACGACTAAGCAAACGACACCGGGGAGGTGTACGAATGCGGCGCACGATCTTTGCCTGCGGGCTCCTATTGGCGCTCGCGGGAATTCCATCTGCTGTGGCGGGCGTCCCCGACGGCAACCAGCCCCAGCCCGCGGCGCAGCAGAGCACGAGCGCCCGAGCGGACGGGCACAGCACCGATTACTGGAGCCGCGCGGTACAGCGCGCGCAGGCCCAGACCAAGCATTGGCTGACCATCGTCCGCGGCCGTCCGCCGCGGATCAGGCAGCACACGAGCTCGTCGGCGCAGACGATGCGGAGTCTCGCCCGGAAATGGCATCGGCGCGCAGCCGCCGCACGGCGCACCGCGCAGCATCCGCCGGAGCGCAGCGCCTGGAACTGCATCCACCATCACGAGGGCGCGTGGACGGATCCGAACGCCCCGTACTGGGGTGGCCTGCAGATGGACTACAACTTCCAGTCCGCGTACGGCGCGTGGCTCCTCAAGCACAAGGGGACCGCGGATCATTGGGCGCCGCTCGCGCAGATCTGGGCCGGCGTCAGAGCGTGGCGCGTCCGCGGGTTCGAGCCGTGGGCCGGTACCGCTCACGCCTGCGGCGTGTACTAGGAAAGACCTGCATATCGACGTAATTAGCGGCCCGCGAAAGCGGGTCGCTGTCGTTCTGCTGTCACGAGTGACTTGACAATGACATCATTGTGATGTCATAGTGCAGCCATGCAGATCGACGCTCACATCAACGCGCTCCGCGAAGAGCTTCAGCGGGTGGCCTCTCTCGGCGACGAGAAGACGGCCCACGCCGCCGAGCTCCTCTCGGTCGCGCTCGAATCGTCCCTCGCCCGCCGGCTGCAGGACATCCTCGCCGAGGCCACGCTCGAGCTGAATTCCCAGCTCGACGACCGCCACGTCGAGATCCGCATCGCCGGCCGCGATCTCGAGCTCGTCCTTGTCCGCGAAGACGGCGGCTCGCAGGATGCCGCCGACGAAGCGTTCTCGGCCAGGATCACCCTCCGCCTGCCCGAGAGCCTCAAGCAACGGATCGAGTCGTCCGCCTCCCGCGAGGGCGCTTCGGTCAACACGTGGCTCGTCGCGGCGCTCCAGCGCGCCGTCGAGTCTCGCCGCCCATCCTCGAGCAGCCGTAACCGCCTCACCGGCTACGGCCGCAGCTGAAAGGAGCCTCGAATGTTCCCGAACCATCACGACTTCTCGAGCCTCTCCGACCGTCGGATCCGCCCCGATCGGAGACAGGTACCCACCGAGAGCGAGATCCGCATGCGGATCAAGCGCGCACTGCAGGCGGCATGACGATGCTCGAGCAGACCTTCAACACTCCACTCCCGCTCGATCTCGACGTCTCGATTCCCTCCGGCGACATCGACATCGAGACGGCCGACGGCGAGGAGTCGCTCGTCACCGTCGACGGCGACGAGCGGCTCCTCGCAGACGTCGAGATCCGGCAGGACGGAAACCGCGTCGTCGTCTCGTACCGCGGCAAGGGGAAGTTCGGCTTCTCGTTCGGCCGCAACGACCTGCACGTGCGGGCCTCCATCCCCCACGGCGCGGGCGCCAAGGTCAAGACGGCCTCGGCGGACATCGACGTCGTCGGACGGCTCGGCACGCTCGACATCGACGCGGTCTCGGGCGATGTCCGCGTCCGCGGCGAGGTGACGGGCAATGCCGTCATCAAGACCGTGAGCGGAGACGCCGAGGTCGAAACGGTCGGCGGGAAGCTCTCGGCGGGGTCGGTCTCGGGTGACCTCCGCATCGGCCCGACCGGCGGAGCGGTCGACACGAAGACGGTGTCGGGCGACATCCGGTGCGAGGCCGTGACCCAGGGCGACGTTCGCTTCAACAGCGTCTCGGGCGACATCGAGATCGGCATCGCCGCCGGCTCCCTCGTCGACGTCGACGCCGGGTCGACCTCGGGCGACCTCTCCTCCGAGGTGCCGCTCGGCAGCCTGCCGGAGCCGGGTGCCGAGAACGGCGGCCCGATGGTCGTCGTGCGCGGCCGGACGATCAGCGGCGACGTGAGGATCTTCCGGGCCTGATGCGCAAGTTGTTCTCGTATCGCGACGCGCGTCTGCTCGTCACCGGGCAGACGCTGTCGGCCTTCGGCGATTTCGCGCTCTGGATCGTCATGGCCGTGTGGATGAAGCAGCTGACCGGCAACGCGTGGCAGGCCGGGCTCGTCTTCTTCGCCCTCGCGACGGGCAGCCTGCTCGGCCCGCTCGGCGGGATGCTCGCGGACCGCGTGAAGCGGCGCGAGCTGATGGTCGTCACCGACTTCGTCATGGCCGCCGTCGTGCTGCTCCTCCTGTTCGTGCACGACAAGAGCGACGCCTGGCTCATCTACGTCGTCGCGTTCCTCTACGGCGTCGGCGGTGCGGTCTTCTACCCCGCGCGGATGGCCGTGCTACGGCTGATGCTCCCCGAGGAGCTGCTAGCAGACGCGAACGGGATCCTCTCCTCGACGCAGCAGGGGATCCGCATCTTCGGGCCGTTCGTCGGCGTCAGCCTCTACGTAGCCGTGGGCGGTGGTGCCGTCGCGATCATCGACGCGCTGACGTTCCTCGGCTCGGCGGCCTTCCTCTGGAACATGCAGCTGCGCGAGACGAAGCCGCAGCCCGAGGAGCAGCACTTCGTGGAGGAGCTCATGGCCGGCTTCCGTCACGTCTGGCGGACGCTGCCTCTGCGCCAGCTCGTCGCGGGCGTCGCTGTCGCCCTGCTCGTCGTGGGCTTCTCCGAGACCCTGATCTTCTTCGTCGTCCAGCAGATCGGCGAAGACCCCACGTTCTTCGGCAAGGTCATCGCTCCGCTGCAGGGAGCAGGCGCGATCGTCGGCGGATTGACGGCAGGGCCTCTCGTGCGGCGCGTCGGCGACCTGAAGGCCACGGGCATCGGTCTCGGTGTCTTCGGCCTCTGCTGCCTCATCCTCACGCTGTCGTCGTTCTGGGTCGTGCTCCTCGCGTTCCCGGTGGCCGGAATCGGGCTCGGGTGGCTGATCGTCGGCTATGGGACGGCGCTGCAGACGCGGGCGCCGCTCGCGATCCAAGGTCGCGTGGCATCCGCGGCCGACGTCGCTGCGACGATCGCTCAGGTGACGTCGATCGCGACCGGCGCGGCGCTCTCGGTGGTCGTCGACTACCGGATTCTCTTCGTCGTCATGGCCGCGGTTCTCGGCGCGAGCGGTGTCTACCTCGCGACGCGGCGCGAGCCGGCGGTCGCGGCCGCGACTGCGCCGGTCGAGGCTCCTGCGACGATGGAGGCGTGAGCGAGCTCCTCCCGCTGCGTCGCAACCGCGACTTCGTCCTCTACCAGTCCGGCGCCTTCCTCTCGACCTTCGGGTCGGGGATTTCCGGGATCGCCTATCCACTGCTCACGCTGTCGCTCACGCATTCGGCCGCGAAGACGGGATACGTCGGCGCGGCGGAGTTCTTGCCGCTCGTTCTGCTCAGCGCGCCGGCCGGCGTGGCTGCCGACCGCTTCGACCGGCGGATCCTGATGATCGCGTCCGACGCGGTCGGCGCGACGGCGCTCGGCCTGCTGGCGGCGGCGGTGCTCACCGGTGCCGTGCAGTACTGGATGATCGTCGCCGTCGCGTTCATCGACATGAGCGCCGGCGTCCTCTACCGCTCTGGCTCGAGCGGGGCAATGAAGGCGGTCGTGCCGCAGCCGCAGCTGGCCGATGCGTCGAGCGTCGCGATGGCGCGCATGTCCACCATCCGGCTCGCTGCGCCGCCGGTCGGCGGAGGGCTGTTCCAGCTCGCCCGCGGCCTGCCCTTCGTCGTCGATGCCGTCTCGTACGTCTTCTCCACCGTGTCCCTCCTCATGATGCGGACGCCGTTCCAGGAGAAGCGCGAGCCGGGCGCACGGACGCCGCTGCGGGAAGGCGTCGCGTACTTCTGGAGCATCCCGTTCCTCCGGACGACGATCGGGATGATTGCCGCGAGCAATCTCGTCGCCGCGGGCGCACCGATCGCCGTGATCATTCTCGCCCACCGCGAGGGCCTCGGCGGCCTCACGATCGGCCTCTTCGTCGCGCTCCAGGGAGTCGCACTACTCGCCGGCTCGACCCTCTCGCCCGTGCTGCGGCGGATCTTCCCGATGCGGGCGATCCTGCTCTCAGAGTTCTGGATGGGGCTCGTCTACGTGGCGTTCCTCGTCTACCCGAACGTGTACGTGCTCGCGGCGTGCGTCTCTCTCCACGCGTTCTGGTTCCCGAACACCGACTCGGCGATGGCTGCGTATTCGTACGCGCTCATCCCGGATCGCCTGCTCGGACGCGCGATGGCCGCCTCGAACACGTTGCGAGCCGCGTCTACGCCGCTCGGGCCGCTCCTCGCCGGGCTCCTGCTCGCTCACACGACGCCGCGGATCTGCGTTTTCGTGCTCGCGACGCCCGTTGTGATCGCAGCGATCCTCGGGACGTTGAGCTCCGCACTGAAGAACTTGCCTAGGCTCGGAGCTTCTCCAGCAGAAGCCGGTTGACGACCTTCGGGTCGGCCTTGCCCTGCGTCTCGCGCATGACGGCGCCGACGAAGAAACCGAGCACTCCCTCCTTGCCGCCGCGGTACGTCTCGACCTGACCCGGGTTCGCGGCGAGGATCCCGTCGATGATCGGGCCGAGTTCCGACTCGTCCCCGACCGCCGTCTGCGAGAGGTACGTCTCCGCGTCGATCGGCCCGGACGCCGCCGCTGCGAACGCCTCGTCGAGCGCCTCGCGGGTGACGTTGGCCTGGACGATCTTCGCGAGCGCGGGCGCGTTCTCGAGGAGGAAGTCGCCGCGGTTCATCGCGACGGCGGCGGCCGTCTTCCACTCCACTCCCTCTGCCGCGAGCGCCTCTGCCTTCGGCTCGTTGCCGGTCGTCACGAGCTCGGCGGCCGCGGCGAAGCCGAGCTCCTCTGCGAGGCGCCGAATCCGATCGGCAGGCCGCTCGAGGAGCTGACCGCGCAGCCGCTCGACGAGCTCCGCCGGAGGCTCGACCGGAACGAGGTCGGGCTCGGGGAAGTAGCGGTAGTCGTCGGCCTCCTCCTTCGAGCGGTGCACGGTGAGCCGGTCGGTGTCGGGGTCGTAGTCGTACGTCGACTGGACGAGCGTCTCCCCCGCCTCGTGCGCGGCGACCTGCTGGCGGAACGCCGCCTCGATCGCGCGGCCGATGAACGTGAACGAGTTCATGTTCTTGATCTCCCAGCGCGGCCGGTAGCCCTCCTCCCCCTGTCTGCGGACCGAGACGTTCACATCAGCACGCAGGGTGCCTTTCTCCATCTCGGCGTCGGATACGCCGAGCTCGGCGATCGTCTGGCGGAGAAGGCGGACGAACCACATTGCCTCGTCGGCCGAGCGGAGGTCGGGCGCGGAGACGATCTCGAGGAGCGGCGTGCCGCCGCGGTTGAAGTCGACGAGCGAGTAGTCGGCACCGACCGAGCGGCCCGTCGCGCCGCCGGCGTGGACCGTCTTCGCGGCGTCCTCCTCGAGGTGCGCGCGGACGATCCCGATCTCGCGATCGCCGTCGGCGGTCGGGACACGAAAGACTCCAGGCCCGCACAGCGGATGCTCGAACTGGCTGATCTGGTAGCCCTTCGGCAGGTCGGGATAGAAGTAGTTCTTGCGCGCGAAGACGGCGTGCTCGGCGATCTCGCAGTCGAGCGCGAGACCGAGGAGGATCGTCATCTCGATCGCGCGGCCGTTCGGCACCGGCAGCGCGCCGGGATGCGCGAGGCAGACCGGGCACGTGTGCGTGTTCTCGCCGGCGCCGTACTCGAGCGCGCACCGGCAGAACATCTTCGTCTTCGTCTTGAGGTGGCAGTGCACCTCGAGCCCGCAGACGAGCTCCCAGTCGCTCATCGCAGCCGCTCCGGTACGACGTCGAAGCCGATCGCCTGCTCGAGCGCGTGGCCGATGCGGAAGAGGGTGTTCTCGCCGAACTGCGGGCCGATGAGCTGCAAGCCGACCGGCATTCCTTCCGACAGACCGCACGGGATGTTGAGCCCCGGCAGCCCGGCCATGCACGACGGGATCGTGAGGAGGTCGGAGAGGTACATCGCGATCGGGTCGGCGGTGCGCGCGCCGAGCGGGAATGCGATCGTCGGCGACGTCGGCGAGACGAGCGCGTCGAACGTCTCGAACAGCGTGTCGTGCTCGCGCTTGATGACCGTCCGCACCTTCTGCGCCTGGCCGTAGTACGCGTCGTAGTACCCGGCCGAGAGCGCGTACGTGCCGACCATGATCCGCCGCTTCGGCTCGTCGCCGAAGCCCTCGTCGCGCGTGCGCTCGTACATCTCCAGGCGTTCCTCCGCGTCGGCGCGGAAGCCATAGCGCACGCCGTCGTAGCGCGCGAGGTTCGAGGACGCCTCGGCCGGAGCGATGAGGTAGTAGCACGCCATCCCGTACTCGACGGAGAGCGGCAGCGAGCACTCGCGGACGTCGGCGCCGAGCGCAGTGAGTCTTTCAATCGCCTGCTGAACTGCGGCGGCGACGCCCGGCTCGATCCCTTCCGCCTCGTTCAGCTCCTTCGGGACGCCGATGCGCAGGCCCTTCACGTCCTCGGCGCTCGGGATCTCCACCGGCTGCGGGAGCTCGACGGTCGTCGAGTCGCGGGGGTCGCGCCCGGCGAGGATCGAGTAGAGGTACGCGCAGTCGCGGACGTTCTTCGCGACCGGGCCGATCTGGTCGAGGCTCGACGCGAACGCGATGGCGCCGTACCGCGACACCGTTCCGTACGTCGGGCGCAGGCCGACGTTGCCGCAGAGCGCCGACGGCTGCTTGATCGAGCCGCCCGTGTCGGAGCCGAGCGCCCAGGGCGCGAGTCCCGCACTCACCGCGGCGGCCGAACCGCCGCCCGAGCCGCCCGGCACGCGCGTCGGATCCCACGGATTGTGCGACGGCCCGTACGCGGAGTTCTCGGTCGACGAGCCCATCGCGAACTCGTCGGTGTTCGTCTTGCCGAGGATCCGCAGGCCGTGCGCCTTGAGGCGCTCGACGACGGTCGCGTCGTACACCGGGATGTAGCCCTCGAGGATCTTCGAGCCGGCCGTCGTCGGGATCCCCTTCGTCCCGATGACGTCCTTCACGGCGATCGGGATGCCGTCGCCGCCCGGGTCGTCACACGTGTGGAGGTAGCAGTGGAGCTCGGGGTCGCGCTCGCCGATCGCGTCGGCGTACGCGGCGAAGAGCTCGGCACCGGAGATTTCCTTCCGCTCGAGCAGATCCTTCGCACCCTCGGCAGTGAGCCGCAGCGTGTCGATCACGAATGCGCTCCCGGCGGCACCTTGAAGAAGTTGCCTTCGCGCTCGGGAGCGTTCGCGAGCGCCTCGTCGACGGACAGCGACGGGCGCGGCTCGTCCTCGTCCCAGACGTTGACGACCTCGAGCGGATGCGACGTCGCCGGAACGTCGGCCAGGTCGAGCTCCGAGACCTTCGAGACGGCGGCGAGGATGTCGTTGAGCTGCTGCCCGAGGCGCTCGACCTCGTCCTCGCGCAGCTCGAGGCGCGCGAGGTGCGCAACTTTCAACAACTGCTCTCTATCGATTTCCGCCATGCCCCGATCCTTCCAGAAATGAAGAGGGCCCCTACCGGGGCCCTCAACAACGTGGTGGTCCGACAGGTTCTCTAGATCGCCTGGACGTTCGCGGCCTGCGCGCCCTTGTCGCCCTGAGTCACTTCGAACGACACGCGCTGACCCTCGGTCAGCGACTTGTAGCCGTCCCCCTCGATCGCCGAGAAGTGCACGAAGACGTCGTCGCCGCCCTCGCGCTCGATGAAGCCGTACCCCTTCTCATTCGAGAACCATTTGACGGTGCCCTCTGCCAAAACCTTTCCTCCTGTTACAGACAAACCAACGACTCGAACCCCGAGCCGCCGACCGTGATTTAACGGCCCGAGTCTACTCAGTTTGTGGCGGAAACGACAGTCCCGGACCGTCGCAGCCTCGCTGCGGTCACCGTGTTTTGGAGCACCATCGCGATCGTCATCGGCCCGACGCCGCCCGGCACCGGCGTGATGTACGCGGCGCGCTCGCCTGCGTCGGGATCGACATCGCCGAGGAGCTTCTTGCTGTCGGGGACGCGGTTCATCCCGACGTCGACGACCGTTGCGCCGGCTTTGACCATGTCGGGCTTGACGAGATGGGTCACGCCGACGGCGGCGACGAGGACGTCGGCCTCGAGCGTGTGCGCCGCGAGGTCGCGCGTGCGCGAGTGGCAGACGGTCACGGTTGCGTTGCGCTGGAGGAGGAGATGCGCCATCGGCTTGCCGACGATCGCCGAGCGGCCGATGACCACGGCGTTCGCGCCGGAGAGCGGAATCTCGTACTCGTCGAGCATCCGCATCACGCCGAGCGGCGTGCCGGGCACGAGCGTCGGCCGGCCGAGGTAGAGGCGTCCGGCGTTCATCGGGTGGATCCCGTCGATGTCCTTCTCCGGCGCGATCGCCTCGATGATCCGGTTCTCGTCGAGATGGCCGGGAAGCGGGAGCTGAACGAGGAGGCCGTCGATCGCGTCGTCGACGTTGATCGCGGCGATCGTCGCGAGCACCTCTTCCTCGGAGGTGTCGGCCGGGAGGTGGATGTCGCGCGCTTCCATGCCCGCCGCCGTGGCGGCCTTCTGCTTGAGGTTGATGTAGACGTGCGACGCGGGGTCGTCGCCGACGAGGATCGTCGCGAGCCCGACGTGACCGAAGTCGGCGACCTCGGCCGTGACCTCTTCGCGCACTTTCGCGCCGAGCGCCTTACCGTCGAGGATCGTCGCCGTCATCTAGAGCGAGGTTACTCCGGTCCGCACGTGCCAGCGTCCGCCAGCGCGCATGCGCGCGACGAGCGCCCGCTCGAGCATCGTTCGCGGCGTCAGCTTGTCGAGGTCGGTATCCGCCGTGTGGAAGACGAAGCGCAGCACGTCGGCGTTCCCGTTCTCCTCCCCGTCGCGCAGCGCGAACCGCTGTTGGAACCGGGCGATGTTCGCGTCCGGCGGCAGCACCTCGGCGAGCTGCGGATCGAGCAGCCACGAGTGGCAGGCAGCCGTGTGGTGGTCGGGCCAGACCTCGCGCGCCCGCGCAAACGATGCGTCGCAGGTGGCCGGATCGAGCGGCACGCCCGTCTCGGGGATGTGGACGGCGACGACGCCGTCGCCGCGATCCTCGAACTGGAGCCGGCCGAGCTCGGCGAGGCGTCCGCTCCAGATCACCTCGATCCACTCGTGGTCGGAGAACGGCTCCTCGCGGCGCACCTTGTGCGCCCGGAAGACGTCGGCCAGCGTCGCCCGCGACTCGTCCTCGGTGAGGCCGAGGGCACGGTGCGCCGCCCGCACATCGGGGAGCCGCGCAGCGAGACGGTCGGGGAGCGGGTAGTCCACTAGGCTCCGCAGCATGGCACGGCTTCCGCGCAAGAACGACGTCGACTCGATCCGCGCACGCCAGGAGGCGCTCGGGCTGCCCGCGACTGATCTCGCGCCGTGGATGAAGGCGGCAGAGACGGTGACCGGACTCGTGCAGATCCCGGTATCCGTCGCGCAACTTCAGGTCTCGCTCGGTGAATACGCCCTGTCGGAAGACGGCGACGTCGTCGAGACCGGACGCTCCGACGAGGAGGTCACGGTCCCGCTCGCGCACACCGAAGGCGGCCTCACCGCGTCGGTGCAGCGCGGCGCGAAGGCGATTGCCGAGTCCGGAGGCGCCAGAACATATGTCGTCTCCGACCGAATGACCAGAGCATCCTGCTTCGTCTGCAAGTCGAGCGGAGATGCGCTTGCGCTCGCGGCGTGGATCGAGGAGCAGCTGCCGGCGATCCGCAACTTCCTCACGACCTCGGACATTCCGGAGCTCTCGCGCTTCGCCGTCCTCCGCGAGGTGAAGACGCATGTCGTCGGCCCGATGTGCCATGTCCTATGGCGCTTCACGACGGGCGACGCCTTCGGCGCGAACATGATGACGCGCAACGCGTACGCGCTGAACATGGCGTTCGTGAAGCCGCAGGCGCCGGTGCCGATCGAGCGCGTCATCCTCGAGGCGAACATGGGCGGCGACAAGAAGCCGTCGTTCGAGTACTTCCAGGAGGGCCACGGAAAGACGGTCATCGCCGAGGTGACGCTGACCGAGACGGCGATCGAGCGCGTTCTTCGCACGACCGTCGGCGATCTCGAGGACCTCGCGTGGGCCGGGACGCACGGCGCGGTCGCCTCGGGCATGCAGTCGGTCGCGTTCACACCGGCGTCCGCGATCGCCGCGGTCTTCGCCGCGACGGGCCAGGATCTCGGCCTCGTCGGCACGAGCTCGATGTGCCACGGAACCGAACAGCGAGTCGACGGCGGCTTGCATGTCGCGGTCCGCTTCCCCGGGATCGAGGTCGGCACGGTCGGCGGCGGCACGACGCTCCCCGATCCCGCGCGCTGGCTCGAGCTCATGGGTTGCGCCGGCCCGGGCCGCGTGTACCGCCTCGCGCAACTCGTCGCCGCGACGGCGCTCGCGCTCGAGATCAGTGCCTCGTCGGCGATGGCGACGGCCGGCAGCGAAAACTTCTTCCGCGCGCACTTCGAGCGCGGCGGGATGCGCTGAGATCGTGAGCCCGGACGCAGGGCGTTACGTCGTCCTCCAGCAGACCGGCACGGACGAGTGGCGAGTCGTCGGAGAGATCGGCCGCCGACCCGGCCTTCCGGCGCGCCGCTCGCGCGCCGAGGCAGTTCGCGATGTGATCGGCCGCGAGCCCGAAGACGGCGAAGTGTTCGCCGTGCTTCCGCGCAGCGAGTGGCACCTGGGCCTCGACTCCTGAGCTACGCGGCAGGCACCGGCTCGCCGGTGGAGACGCGCTCGTCTCGCCGTACCGCGTAGGCCGGGATCACGAGGCGGAACCGCGCGCCGTGTGGCCGGGCCGGCTCGTACACGAGATTCCCGCCGTGGGCGCGTGCGTACGAGCGCGCGATCGAGAGGCCGAGACCGCTTCCGATCGCACCGGCCCGTGCGCGGTCGCTGCGCGTGAACGGCTCGAACAGCTCCGGCAGGAAGGCCGGGTCCACCCCGTTGCCGGCATCCTCGACGACGATCGCGAGCTGGTTGTCGCGCTGCTCGGCGCGGATACGCACCGGCGGCGCGCCGTAGCGGAAGGCGTTCGTGACGAGGTTCCCGACGATGCGCTCGAGCGCGCTCCGGTCCGCCGGCACGACGAGACCTTCAGGCGCGTCGATCTCGACCGCGTCCACGTCGTCGGTGGCGGCGAGCACGATCTCCTCGAGCACCTCGCGTACCGGCAGCGGCGCCGGCACGATCTCGATCGCGTCCGCGTCGAGCCGCGAGAGGTCGAGGAGCTGCTCGATGAGGTTCGCCATCCGCTCGGTCTGCTGCGAGAGCGTGTTCCAGACCTGCTCGCGCTGCTCGTCGCCGAGATCGCCGGTGCGACGGTGAAGCGTCTGCACGAACCCGTAGATCGTCGTCATCGGCGTCCGCAACTCGTGCGCGGCCAGGGCGACGAAGCGCGTCTTCACCTGACTCGCACGCTCGAGCTCGAGGCGGGCCAGGTGCTCGGCCTCGAAAAGCCGCGCGCGGTCGAGTGCGAGGCTCGCCAGCACGCCGAGCGTGTGGAGGAGGTTGAGCTCCTCCTCACCGAAGTACGGCGCGTACGGCGAGGTCGAGACGACGAGCGACCCGTGCGGTAGGTCGATGTCGATCCGCTCGAGGAACTCGTCCGCGTCGGAGGACTCCCCGGCGTCCCAGGCACCGATGACCGAGCCGTCGGCGTCGAGGATCGCGAGTGCGCGCGCACCGACGAGAGACGCCGCAGGCTCGAGCACGCGCTCGACGATCTCTTGCGGAGTAGAAGCGAACGCGAGGAGCGTCTCGAGAGCGTCCTGCACGCGCGCCTGCTCCGGCGTGCGCCACCAGAGGCGCACGAGCGCCGGCGGCGCGAGGCCGAGGTAGAACGCGACGACCGCGACGATGCCGAGCAGCTCGGCGGCCACTCCCGCGCTGTCGCTCGAGGCGCTGAACGCGACGGCGATGATCGCAAACGTGATCGCGCCGGAGGCGAACCCGAGCATCCACATCCGCTTCCGCGCAACCGCCGGCTGTGCGCGGCCGGCGCGGAACAGGCGCACCGAGGAGATGACGGAAAGCGAGACCCAGTGGACGAAGAAGACGGCGACGTACGCGGCGAAGACGGCCGGATACGCCTGGTGCGGCTGCGGCAGCGACGGCAGCAGGAACGTCCACGCGACAAGCGCAATCGTCAGCCCGCCGAGAACATTCGCGAGATCTCGGCGCGCTCGGTTGAAGACGTTGGTGAAGCGGAAGAGGAGGTACGGGAAGACGACGAGCAGCGCGAGCTCGACGCGCCCGACGGCGCGCTCCGCGAGGTGGCCCGGATGGTTCGGGACGAAGCCGAGGATCTCGAGCAGGCCGAGCGCGCCGAACGCCGCGGCAGCCCAGGCGGCAGTCCGATCACGGCGGCGCCGCCACGCGCGCAGCGCAACGCCCGCCAGCGCAATGTAGGCCGCAATGTTGACGTACTGCAGAGCCCGAAACGCCTCGTGCAACCGGTTCCCCCCGATTGAGTGCCGGAACTCTACCCAGCAACTACCGCTCGAGCTGCGCGCGCAGATAATCCTCGAGCTTGTCGAAGCTGCTGCCCTGGCCGTCCGGCCCGGTCATCGTCATGTTGGCGCGACCGGCGGCGGTGCGGAACGCGACGGTCATCGTCAGCGTCGTCACGCCGTCCTCTTCGGAGAGCTCGGTCGTCTCGTCGGCCCACGCTTCCGGCCCCCACGGATCGAATAGCCACGAGTTGACGATCCGGTTCGGCCGATCGAGCTCGGCGTAGGTGCCGCGGAACGAGCACTCCTGGCCCTCGGGCGTGACGAAGACGATGTGGTAGTCGCCGCCGACGCGGAGGTCGATCTCGCAGACGGTCACGGTGTCCTCGAACGGCGCGAACCAGTTGCGGACGTGCTCCGGCTGCGTGAGGACGTCGTAGACGAGGTCGGCGGGGGCATCGAACTTCCGAGTCGTGACGATCTCGAGATCGTTCGGGAGCTCGACGACGGCGGAGCCATGGCGGTTCGGTGTCACGGTGCTTCTCCTTGTCGTTGCAGTTGCTGGAGGTAGTCGTCCATCCGGTCGAGGCGCTCGTTCAGCTGCTGCTCGTAGTTGGCGAGCCAGTCCTGGAGCGGCTTGAGCTGCCCGGGCTGGAGGCGGTAAAGGCGGTGGCGCCCTTGCGAGCGATACGTCACGAGCCCGACCTCGGTGAGGACGCGCAGATGCTTCGAGACCTGCGGCTGCGAGAGCGAGAGCTCGCTCACGATCGTCCCGACCGCCTTCTCGCCGCCGATCAACGCGTCGAGGATGTCGCGACGCCGCGACTCGGCGAGCGCGTTGAAGACGTCCGTCGTCGTCGAGGAGCGAGCCATGCCCACAATATATGCCTATATCGGCATATGTCAACCGGAAGGCTGCGCCGCCTGACGCCAAGCCTCCGCGAGGTGCCGCCGGTAGAACAAGAACAGCGGCACCGCGACGATCAGCAGGAGGATCTCGTCGAATGGCCCGGGGATCGGCGCAACACCGAGCGCCGCGAGCCAGCGCAGCGGCCGCGGGATGCGCTTGTCGGTCGCGGCAATCCGCACCGCGCGCACCGTGCGTCGCACCGACCGCGAAACGGGCGTCATCGGGTCAGAGTAGGTCGGCTGCTCCGGTCCTCGGGAATGTCACGCGAGCGCGCCGTCGTGTCGGTAACGGTTCGCGTCCCTGCGACGAAGAACTGTCGTGAGCGAGGATCTGAGGAGTCGAGTGGACGACCTGGCGGATATCGCAACGAGCCCCGATGCGTTCGAGCGGTTCTATCGCGCCCACGTCGATGCGGTGCAGCGCTTCGTGGTCCGCCGGGTGGACGATCCGTATTTGGCGGCGGACCTGACCGCAGATGTTTTCGTTGCTGCGATCGAGTCGGCTCGCTCGTACAGGCGAGGTCGCGGGGAGCCGGTCGCGTGGCTATTCGGGATCGCCCGCAACGTCGTCGTGGACGAGTGGCGCCGAAACGCGAAGGAACGTCGGGCCGCGGAACGCATCCGTGGGCGGGAGCTCCTGTCGGAGGACGATCTGCCCGCACTGCTCGAGCGAATCGACGGCGAGGCTTCCGCGCGGGGTCTCTACCGAGAGCTGAGCGGGCTTCCGGCGGGCGAGCGAGCTGTCCTGGAGCTCGTTGCCGTCGACGGCTTGTCCGTCGAGGACGCGGGCCGGGCGCTCGGTATCGGCGGCGTCGGCGCCCGGGTCCGTCTCCATCGCGCCCGACGCCGCCTGCGGAACAAGCTCGAATCCTCTGACCTCGAATTGAGCGACCTACCGGAGGTAACGACATGACTAATTTCGAGGAACGGCTCCTTGTGCAGTTGCGCGGCCTCGTACCGACGGAGCCTGCGCCGCGGGCCACGCGTCACCGGCCTCGTCGGCGTGCCCTCGTCGGCGGGCTGACGGTGGCGTTGCTCGCCGCGGCGTCGGCCGGCGTGTTCGTGCTCTCCACCGGCGCGAAGGCGGCGTACGCAGTGACGAAGAACCCGAACGGCTCCGTAACTGTCGAGGTCGACTCGATGACCGACGCCGCCGGTCTGCAGGCGGCACTGCAGGCGGCAGGGGTCAATGCGGTTGTCGAGTACCTGCCGGCCGGCAAGGCGTGTCAGCAGCCGTGGTTCACGCCGGCCGGGCGGCACGGCGCGATGTACTCGAGCAGCGGAGTGGGACCGGCGGGCGACGGCAAGACGCGCTTCACGATCAGCGGTGACATGCCGGGGGACGAAACGCTCGTCGTGACGACTCAGACCGGTCCCGGCGGCGAGCAGGCGCTCGGTCTTGCCTGGGCCACCGGCACGGTTCCCGCATGCCAGGTCGTCGACGCTCCGGCAGGAAGCGGACCACTCGGCGGGCCGCCGACCGGATAGCGCGAGCAGAAGAACCGAGAGCCGCGGGCCACGCTCGCGGCTCTCCCCCTCGCCTGCCCCAGTACTCGGGAATGTCACTTGAGCGGTTGCCGCGCTAGCTTGTCTCGATGATGAGTTGGCTACCTGACGAGTGGCGAGTCCCGGCCGTCTTTACCGCCATCTGGGCAGGTGTCCTGGTCTACAACGCTGCGCATCCGTGGTTCTGGCAACGAGCACATGACATGGCGTGGCTCGTAGCCCCAATTCTCGTTCTCCTCGGCATACTTCTTCTGCGGCGCTCGCGCGTTGCGTGGTGGGTGTTCTTCTCCTTCGGAGTCGTTGGCGTCGTTATGACGGCAACGCAAGCCGCGAGCCATGGCGGAAGTCCCCAATGGCTCGTTGGCACTCTCGTCGGCCTCGCTCAGTTCGCCCTACTCCTGTCACCGGCGATGCGCCGCTTCGTCCGGCTCCACGGGCGTCTCGCTCCTAGCCCGGGCTAGAACAATCTCCGGCTGGGCGAGCGGTGACTCTCGCCCGAAGCTCAGCCGGCAGGCATGCGGACGTCGCTGACGTCGAGGCCGAGCGAGTTCGCGAGGCGCACGCCGTGGTTCAGTTCTTCGCGGAGGCGTTCCCGGTCGCGTGACTCCATCAGCGTCCCGATCACCTCGCGCGCCTTCGGGCGCCACAGCACGTGCTGCGCGAAGACCGGGAGCATCGTGTTCGCCGCCTCGACGAGGCGCGAGCGCACCTTCTTGCCCGCGGACTGGAGCAGGACGCGCTCGTACGCCATGCCCGCCCCGTGATGGATCCCGTCGTCGATCGCGAGGCGGTTGCAGATGTCCTCGAGCACCGTTCCGCGCGACGACTTCGCGATAAGCTTGAAGCGCGGGATGATCAGGCGCTCGAAGAAGACCTGCATAAGGAAGACCTTCTCCTCGAGCAGATCCGCCTCGAGGAACATGTGCGCGAGCTGGTCGAGGTACGGGTCGCGCTCCCCCTCCCCGCCGACCTGGCCGATCAGCCGCAGCCACGCCTCGGTATGGCGCGACTCGTCCTGCACCATCGTCGAGTAGTAGAGGCGCGCCTCGGGGTCGGGCGCCGCGGCGAGGAGCTGCGCCGCCATCGCGCACGCGAAGACGTCGGCCTGGAGCTGCTGCATGATCACCGAGCGCCAGATGTCGCGGCGCCGCGCCTGGCGCTCAGGCGCTCCTTTCCCCTCCGGCACGAACGGGAGATCGTCCCACGGCACGTCGTCGACCCGCCATTCGGCGTGCTTCGCGAGGTGGTAGAAGCGGAGGACGCCGGCGTATTCGGCGCGGCCGTCGGGCTCGGCGGGAACTGCTTCGGCGCTCACGGCCCGGACCTTATCCTCAACACGTGATCGCGCTCGTCTTCAGCTACGAGATCCACGACGCCGACGAGTTCGAGCGCGTCTACGAGACGGACGGCGAGTGGGCGGAGTTCTTCCGCGCCGGTCGCGGGTACATCGGCACCGAGCTGCTGAAGGACGTCGAGGCGCCGGGCCGCTATCTCGTGATCGACCGCTGGGAGTCGGCCGAGGCGTACAACGACTTCGTCGCCGCGAACCGCGAGGAGTACATGCGCCGCGTCGACGAGACGCGCTTCCTCTACGACAGCGAGCTCCGGTTCGGGACGTTCGAATCGGCCTGACTACTGCTTGACGCCGATCGCGTTCGCGAGCTCGTTCCAGAGCTTTGTGAAGCTCGGCTCGCACGTGCCACGCACGGTGACGGTTTTTCCGAGAGCGGTAATGAACTTCCCCGACTCGTCGGGAAAGCTGTCGGAGCACTGCTCGTCCTTGAGGCCACCGATCGCTTCCCGCACGAGCCCGGACAGCGTCTTCTCCTGCGCGCGTGAGACCGTCTTCGCGACCACAGCACCGGGGAGGAAGCCGGCCGTTTGCACGGTTCCGGCGCGATCGATCGTCGCCGCGAAGGGGATCATCGTGCCGCCGCTCAGCCCGAAGGTGATCCTCACCGGAGCCGTTGACGGCCGAGATCCGCCGGAGCCGCCGCACCCGGCGACCACGAGCGCAAGCACGGCGAAAACGGCGAGCCGGCGCACGATCGTCAGTTCTTCAGCAGCGACCCGAGCACCCCGGCTGCGCCGCCGATCGTCGCCGCGTCGCCCGAGTGTCCGCCGTCCGTCTCGAGGTACGGCTGAATCGCCGCGGCAAGCGCCGCAATCGAGATCGACTGGAGCCACACCGCGCCCTGTCCGGTCAGCCGGGCGAGGAAGAGGCCGTCACCGCCGAAGACCTTGTTCTTGATCCCGGGCACGGTCGTGAGCTCGACGTTGATCGTCGCGTCGAACAGCGCGAGGTGGCCCGGGTGGACGCGAAGCTCGTCTCCGGCGCTGAGCTGGACCTCGACGACGTCTCCCGTCATCTCGACGAACGCGAGGCCCTGGCCGGAGATCCGCTGGAGGATGAAGCCGGCGCCGCCGAAGACCCCGGCGCCGATGCTCTTCTGCATGTAGACGCTGAGCTCGACCCCCGGCTCACCGCAGACGAAGCCGTGCCGGTGGACGACGTACTCCTGGCCGCCGCCGACCTGGACGGGCTTGATCTCGCCGGGAGCCTTCGCCGCGAACACGACGGAGCCCGTGCCCTGTTCGATCGTGTAGCTCGTCATGAAGAACGTGCCGCCGCCGATCGCGCGCTTCGCGGCGCCGAGGAAGCCGCTCTTCTGCTGGCCGGCGCCCATGCTCGTCGCGAGCTGCACCGGGCCGCGCAGCCATGCGAGCTCGCCCGACTCGGCGACGACCTCGTCGCCCGGGTTCAGCGTGATCTCGAGAATCGGCGTCGTTCCGCCCTTGATCTCGTGCTGCATGTCGGCCTCCTGTTCGCTGTCTCGGCGGATCGTCTCACATGAGAAACGGGCGGCGTGCCCGGCGCTGAAGCCGAGCACGCCGCCCGCGACGAACACGCGCGTATCAGGCGGTTGACTTCTCGATCACGATGTAGCCGGTGAACGAGCACGCCGGCCCGTCCGCGCCCTGGATGTAGACGCCGTTCTCGGCGAAGCCGGTGAACGCCGTCGTCTGGTCGGCGCTCGCGACCGCGAACTCGCCGTTCTCGTACTCCGTCACGAAGCTCGGCGACTGCGACGAGCCGTCCGCGGAGTTCGAGACGCGACGATCGTCCCCGGCCTGGAAGCTCGCGGGATAGTTCGACTCGTCGTCCCACGCGAGCGACGAGCCGTTCTGAGCGCTGATGACGTCGGTGTAGGACTCGACCCCCTCGCCCAACGCGCAGTACCCGCGGATGGTGAACGGCCCGACCTTCGCGAGGTCGACGTAGTTCGCGCTCAACCCGTGCTTCTGGCTCGGCGGCGCAGGCGCGTTGGCGACCGTCTTGTTCCAACTGACGACGGAGCTGTCGCCCGCTGGTCCGCGCTTGCCGACGATGCACGTTTTGTTCTTGTACTTCGGAAGCACGCTGACGTCGCCATACGAGTCGCCGCCGTTGTGGCGATCGACGTAGACGCAGAACTTCGTCACGTTCTTCGTCACGACCTTTGTGGAGGTGTTCCCGGCGAACGCGCGCATGGTCAACCCCCCGGCCCCACCTACGACAACGAGTACAAGCACTGCTGCCGCCGCCAATGCCCATTTGCCTCGCATGTGTCCTCCCTTGCCCTGATTCGGCCGCGACTTGCGCTGCGGCGCCCTATGGAGAGGGAATCTAAGGGTGAGCGCGGAAACGTGCGACGGTAGAGGTTCCTACACGAGAGGCGCCTAGCGGAGTCGAACCGCTGTGGACGGCTTTGCAGGCCGCTGCCTAACCACTCGGCCAAGGCGCCGTGCGAGCGCCATCGTATCCGTGACTAGGAGAGGACCTCGTCGAGGAACGCGACGGCGCGGGTGAACGCATCGATCCGGTTCGCGACCTTCTCGAGCATATGCCCCTCGTCGTCGTAGATCACGAGCTCCGTGCGGATGCCCTTCTCGGTGAGCATCGCGTGGATGTACTCCGACTCACTGACCGGTACGCGCGGGTCGTTGCGCCCGTGCTCGAGGAAGAGCGGCGCGCGAATGTCGTCGAGCCGGCTCGCGGCCGAGACGTTCCAGAGGATCTCGCGGTCGTTCGCGAGCGAGCCGTACTCCCGCTCGCGCGCGGCACGCCGGTACTCCGACGTGTTCTCGAGGAACGTGACGAGGTTCGAGATCCCGACGAACGAGATGCCCGCCGCCCACAGATCCGGATGAAAGGCGAGCGACGCGAGCGTCATGTATCCGCCGTACGACCCGCCGTAGACGACGGCGCGCTCGCCGTCGATCTCCGGCCGGGCGGACAGCCATGCGTGAAGCTCGGCGAGATCGCGCACCGAGTCGAGCCGCAGGCCCACGTCGTCGAGGGCCATGAAGCGCTTGCCGTATCCGCTCGAGCCGCGCACGTTCGGCGCCGCGACCGCGTAGCCGCGATCGAGGAGGAACTGCGTGAATGCACCGCCGCGCGGAGAGAAGAACGGCTGCCACTGCGCCTCGGGGCCGCCGTGCACGGTGACGACGACGGGGAACGGGCCGTCGCCCTCCGGCGTGAAGAGGAACACCGGGATCTCCTCGCCGTCGAAGCTCGCGAAGCGGTGGAGCTCGGGATCGATCCCCTCGATCGGCCCGTCGCCGCTGAGGCGGGTCAACACGTCGGCCTCGATGTCGTAGACGTACGCCTCGAACGGCTGCCGCGGCGTCGAGTACGCGAACGCGAGCTTCGAGCCGTCGGGCGAGAGGACGGGACGCACCGGCCACCACGGGACGACGCCCTGGCCGGGAAGCTCGATGTCGCGGCGGAGCTGGAGCGTCACGGGATCCCGTAGCTCGAGCCGCGACCAGCCGTCCTCGTTCGCGTGCACGAGGAGCGTGCCGCCCTTCGCGTCGGTGACGCACCTCAGATCCCAGGTCGAGTCGAGCACCTCCAGCCACTCCGCCGACGCGATGTCGTACCGCGCGAGCGAGGCGACGTCGCCGAACGCGTTCGTCGCGGCGTAGAAGCCCGACGAGTCGGGGAGCCACGCCGGTGTCGCGTATTCGGCGGCGCCTTCGTGCGGGGTGACGTGCCGGACCTCGCCGGACTCGACGTCGAGGAGGAACAGGTCGGAGTCGCCGCCGAGCTCGACGCCGAGACGGTACGCGACGATCCAGCGTCCGTCCGGCGAGAAGCTCTCCGCCGCGACGTAGCCGCGCAGGTCGAACGTCTTCTCGTCGCCGGTCGCGAGCGTGCGGACGACGACTTCGAAGTCGACGCCGTTGCCGCGGTTCGTCGTGTACGCGAGGAGCGCGCCGTCGGGTGAGGCGACCGGCGACCAGTGGTTGAAACGCGGATCGACGACGAGCGGGTCGAGCGTGCCGTCGTCGCCGAGGAGATAGAGCTGCGTGCGTTCGTTTCCGCCCTCGTCGACGAGCGCGAGGATCCGCCCGTCGGGCAGGAACATTCCGTCGACCGGTTCCGGCAGGTCGGTCAGCTGCTCGACCGCTCCGCCTTCCACCGCGATGCGGAACAGCTGCCGCACTCCCGGCCGGTCGGACGCGAGCAGGAGCGACTTGCCGTCGGGCGCGAACGCGAGCGGCCACGTCGCCGACAGCTCGAGCAGTTCTTGCAACGACCTAGACACGGCTACCTGCGAGCTCGGGGATGATCTCGTCGCCGAACGCCTGCAGCGTCTCCTCCTGCCCGTGCGTCATGAGGTAGATGTTGAACTGATCGACGCCGACGGCTTCGAGGTCGCGCATCTTCGCCTTGACCTGCTCGACGGTGCCGAGCGCGCAGAAGCGGTCGCAGATCTCGTCCGTCACGAACTCGCCGTGCGCCGCGCCGACGCGCGAGTGGTCGTTGTAGTCGTAGAACTTCCGCGCCTGGACGTAGTCGGTGAGCGCTTTCGGGACAGAGCTTCCGTCGGTGCCGTAGCGCTCGATCAAGTCCATGACGTGGTTCGAGACCATCGCCGGGAACCAGCGCACCTGGTCGCGCGCGTCGGCGAGGTCGTCGGAGATGTGCGCCGGCGCGCCGACGATGCACTTGAGCTCGGACGGGTCGCGTCCGGCCTCCTCCGCGGCGCGCCGCGCGGTGTCCATGATCCACGTAATGATCTCGGGGTCGGCTAGCTGGATGATCACGCCGTCGCCGACGCGCCCCGCGACCGCGAGCGCTTTCGGGCCGTAGCCCGCGACCCAGACCGGAATCTCCGGCAGCTCCTCGCGCACCCACTTGAGCTGGAGCTCCTTGTCGTTCCAGTTGACCTCGCGGCCGTTCATGAACTCGCGCACCATCGCGAGCGCGGCCTCGAAATCCGCGACCTTCATCGGCTGGCGGCCGATGTAGCGCACCGCCGAATCGCCGCGGCCGACGCCCATGACCATGCGGCCGTCGGAGAGGTCGTGGAGCGTCGCGTACGAGCTCGCGAGGACGGTCGGGTCGCGCGTCGCCGGGTTCGTGACGAAGTGGCCAAGCTTGATCTTCGAGGTCTCGCGCGTGGCAACGGCGAGCATCGGAATCGACTCCTGCCAGAGGACGTGCGAGTCGTACGTCCACGCATATCCGAAGCCGTGCTTCTCGGCGAGCTGGATCAGCTCGAGCCAGCGCGAGAACGGCGGGTCCGGCAGAACAGTGACGCCGAAGTCCATGTGCGTGAGCCTACCGCGGTCGAAAGTCCGGTGGCAGCCACCGTGACGGGAGTGCGGCGGCTAGGTCACAGCTCCGTCACGCATGGCTTGTCTGAGCCACCCTGCACTGTGGACAGTTCGTGACACTCCTGTGAGGTAGCTGCCACCGGCCTCGGCGACGTCGCGCTAAAGCGGAGCAACGAGGTCGTAGCTCCCGCCGACGAGCTCGCGGATCAGCGCGTCCTCGAGCGAGCCGGTCAGGTCGACGGTGATCCAGTGCCGCTTGTTCGTGTGGTAGCCGGGCATGATCTCCTCGTACGTGTTCCGCAGGTGGACGCTGAGCTCCGGCTCACACTTCAGGGTCACACGCAGCGGCTTCGCCTTCAGGCCGGCGACGGCGAACATCTTCCCGCCGACCTTGAACACCGACGTCTCTGGGCCGAACGGGAACGTCTCCTCCGCGCCGGTCAGCCGGAGACAACAGCGACGCAGCGCCGCCGGCGTCACACGCGTTCGAGCACGACGACCGGGATCTCTCGGTCGGTTTTCTCCGCGTACTCCTCGTAGTGCGGCCACATCTCGTTCATGAGCCGCCACAGCCGCTCGCGTTCCTCGCCCTCGGCGACACGCGCACGGGCGCGGAACGTGTCGCTCTTGATTTGGACGCCGACCTCCGGCATCTTCGCGAGGTTCTCGTACCAGCCGGGATGCTCGGGCGCTCCGCCTTTCGACGCCACGATCACCGGGTTGCCGTCGCCGTCGAGGTCGTAGATGAGCGGCGTCGTCGACTCGTTGCCGGTCTTCCGGCCTGTCGTCGTGAGCAGGAGGATCGTCGAGCCCTCGCGCCACTCGTGACCGGTCTCGCCGTCCGTCTCCCGGTACAGCCTGACGTGCTCCTCGCCGAACGGAAACTCGCTCATGCAAACGCCTCCAATGCTTTCGTCGTCAACGTGTCGAGCGCGCGCACCGAGAGCTCGAGGTGCTCGTCCTTCGTGTCCTCGAGCTTCGTGTGCGACAGCCCTCGCAGGGACTGAACGAAGACCATCACGGTCGGGATTCCCGCGCGCGCCACTTCGGCGGCGTCGTGGAGCGGGCCCGACGGAAGACGATGGCACGTGCCGGAGACCTCGCGGATCGACTCCTCGGCGAGCTCGATGAGACGGTCATCGAACGGGATCGGCTCGATGCCCCAGATGCGGTGCCACTCGACATCGATGTTCTCCTCGCGCGCGAAGCGCTCGCTCGCGCCGCGCGCGAGCTCGAGCAAGCGCGCGAGCTTTACGGGGTCGAGGTGCCGCTGGTCGAGGAGCTGCTCCGCGGTCTCGACGACGGAGGTCACGATCCCCGGCTTGCAGACGACGCCGCCGGACGTGCACACCGCCCCGTCCCCCACTTCCGCGGCGATCGGACGCAGCTCGAGCTCGAGCCGAGCGGCGCCTGCGAGCGCGTCGCGGCGCTGATCCATCGGCGTCGAGCCGGCGTGCGCCGCCTGGCCGCGCCACGTGACGAGGTGGCGCTCGACCCCGAACGTGCCGAGGACGACGCCGAGCGGCAGGTCGAGCGACTCGAGTACAGGCCCTTGCTCGATGTGGAGCTCGAGGTACGCGGCGGCGTTCTCGAGCTGCCGCCGCGCCTCGAGCGCGCGGTCGAGGTCGACGCCGTGCGCCGCGAGCGCGTCGGGCAGCGCGACTCCATCGGCGTCGCGCCGCGCGCGCAGCTCGTCCTGATCCGTCATCGAGCCGCCGGCAGCGGACGACCCGAACAGCGAGCGCCCGAAACGAGCACCCTCCTCGTCGGCCCAGTTGACGACGCGCACCGTGAGCGGCGGTTTTCCGGCGCTTGCGATGCGGCGCAGCACCTCGACGGCGGCGACGACGTTGAGAGAGCCGTCGAGCCAACCGCCGTTCGGCACGGAGTCGATGTGCCCGCCGAGGAGAAGAGCGCGATCCGACTCGCCCGCGAGCGTGAACCACTGGTTTCCGGCCTCGTCGATCTCCTCCACGGCGCCGGTCGACGCGACCTTGTCGCGGAGCCAGGAACGAGCCGTCTCCCACGTGTCGGTCCACGCAACGCGCTGCGCGCCGTTCGCGTCGCCGGTCAATTCCTGCAGCTCGCGCAGCTCGGCGACAACGCGTGAGGGCTCGAGGGCCATGGCGCGACTCTACAAATTGCAGGACTTTTGTCGAGCGACATCGCTGCCGATGAGATACCGTGGCCGCGATCGTGGGGTTCTCTGCACTCGTTCGGTACACGCGTTTCGCGTGTGTTGTCGCCGTTGTCGTTCTCGCGGCGTCCGCCTTCGGGGGCGCATCCGGAGCCTCGGCGTCGACGAGTCGCGCGAAGGGCATCGACGTCTCGAACTGGAACGGGACGATCAACTGGACGAAGGTCGCGCACGCCGGATACCGCTTCGCAATCGCGAAAGCAACCGAATCGACGACGTTCGACGACAGCACGTACCTCGCAAACCGGACCGGAAGCGAGGCCGCCGGGATCGCCTTCGGCGCGTACCACTTCGCCCGCCCCGCCGGGAAGGGCCTCGCGGCAGTCACGGCAAGCGCGATCGCGCAGGCCGATCATTTCCTCGGATTCGCGACTCCCCAGGCCGGCGAGTTGCCGCCCGTGCTCGACCTCGAGGCGACGGGCAACCTCTCGGCGCACCTGCTCACGGCATGGACCGGGGCATGGGCGCAGGAGGTCTACGCCCGGCTCGGCGTCCACCCGCTCGTCTATTCGTCACCCGCGTTCTGGCAGGAGCACCTTGCGGATTCGACGGCGATCGCCGCAGCCGGCACGCCGCTCTGGATCGCGCACTGGACGAGCGCGAGCAATCCGTCTGTTCCCGCCAAGAACTGGAACGGTCTCGGTTGGACGTTCTGGCAGTGGACCGACTGCGTCTCGGTTCCCGGCGTGGCCCATTGCGTCGACGGTGACCGGATGCACGGAGGGAGCCCGCCGTCGGTCGCGATCGCGCCCTATCCCGAGGACACGCCTTCGGTCTCCGTCCCGCCGAGCATCGTCGGACCGCCCGAGGCCGGAAAGCTTCTCTCCGCCGTGCCGGGCGTCTGGGATGGCGGCAAGCCCCTCGCGTTCACGTATCAGTGGCGCCAGTGCGACGCCGCCGGCGAAAACTGCGTCGACATCGCGGGCGCCACGCACGAGAAGTACACGCCGACGAGCGCCGACGTCGGGCATTCCCTCATCGTGCGCGTCACGGCGGCCACGAGCACGGCCACACGGAACGCGAGCGCGCCGGCGACGGTCGCCGTCTCGCCGGCCGGGACGCCGCCCATCGCGCGTCCGAAGAACGTCGGGGCGCCGGTCGTGCAGGGCACGCTCGAGGTCGGTCAGAAGCTCACGGTTACCGCTGGGACATGGACGGGCTCTCCGACGAAGTTCGCGTATCGCTGGCAGCGCTGCGACACGGACGGACTCCACTGCGCGAACATCCCAAAGGCACTCCACGCGACGTACACGGCGACGCCCGGCGATCTCGACTCGACGCTCGCGATCGTCGTCACCGCTTCTGGCGCCGGAGGTTCCGCTTCCGCTCCGGCATCGAAGACGGACATCGTCGAGCCCGCACCCCTTCCGGCGCTCTCGGTCGGCTCCCAGTTGGTCGTTCGTGGGATCGCCGGGAACGTCGGGACGCCGAACGCCAACGCCGTCGCGACCTGGCAGCCGGGCGCGGTCCCGGTCGGTCTCACCGTGAACCTCGACAACGTCGACGCAAGCCTCGGGCTCCCCGAGAGCGGCGTAGCGCTCAGCGTCCCCGGACTCCCGAGCGCCGGCTTCAAGTGGCCCGTGGAGATCGACTACGCAGCCGGGTTGCCCGCGCACACGGTCCTCGGCTATTCGACCGACGGCACGGTCTTCGAGGCCGCGCCGGAGATCCCCGCCGTGTCGCTGCCGAGCGGTAAGACGGTCGGTGCCTATTACACCGCCGACGAGACGACTGTCCTGACGCGCGCGCCGCTCGACCTCTCGTACTTCACCGCCGGCGCCTGGGGCGACCCGACCCACACGTCGCCGGCGGGGCCGAGCCTCACCGAGCAGACGCCGCTCAAGACAGCCGTCCGCGCCTCCGATCGCTCGTTCCTCGTGCTGACGAAGATCGCGGCGGCCGAGCAGACCCAGCTCACCGCGAAGATCACGTCGCCGACCGGAACGACCGTCTTGATCCTGCCGAAGGGAAGCATCCTCGGCGCCCCGCTGCCGGCGGGACATGCGCTCAAGTTTGCCGCGGCCGAGCGCGACCGCCCCGGCACGATCCGCGTGCGCCTCCGCCTCAACGATCGCCGCCTCGCCGCCGGCACGTACAAGCTCCGCGTCGTCGCCGTCGACCCGTGGGGACGCAAGAGCGTCCTGCACTTCCGCTTCACGCACGCGCAAGCCTAGAGTCCGACGCGTGAGAGTCGGCCTGCTCCAGCCGGGTGAGATGGGCGCCACGATCGGGAACGCGCTCGTCGCCGCCGGGCACGACGTGCTCTGGGCGTCGGACGGACGGAGCGATGCGTCGCGCGTGCGGGCGGAGCGCTTCCACGACGTCGGGACGGCGGCAGAGGTTGGAGCGCGGGCAGAGGTTGTCTTCTCCGTCGTCCCTCCCCACGCCGCGGGCGACACCGCCCGCGCGCTCGCCGGCTACGCGGGGATCTACGTCGACGCGAACGCGATCGCGCCCGCGACCGCTCGCGAGGTCGGCTCCCACTTCGCGCGCTTCGTCGACGGCGGGATCATCGGCGGGCCGCCCGATCCGCGCCTGTACGTGTCAGGCCCGGAGGCCGAGACGGTGACCGCGCTCTTCGCGGGTTCCCCGGTCGAAGCGCGCGTCACGTCGGATGCGTCGGCGCTCAAGTGCGCGTTCGCCGGGTGGTCGAAGGGCTCGGCCGCGCTCCTTCTCGCGATGCGTGCGTATGCGGAGAAAGCCGGAGTCTGGGACGACCTCGCCGCGGAGTGGCCGGAGCAGACCCACGAGCGCCTCGCGTCCGCCGAGCGCTCGGCGGAGAGGAAGGGCTGGCGCTGGATCGGCGAGATGCACGAAATCGCCGCAGCGCTCGAAGCGGAGGGCCTACCGCCCGGCTTCCACGAGGCAGCGGCCGAGATCTACGCGATCGGCCGGCCGACCGTCATCGACGCGCGGAACGACTCCGGCAGCTCCGCGTAGCTCGCGTCGGGCTGCACGCCGAGCGCGTCGAGCGTCTTGCTGAAGAAGCACCGCGCGGTCGCGGCGAGCACGACACCGAAGACCTCGTCGTCGCTCAGCCCGTGCGCGCGCAACTCGTCGACGTCCGCCTGCGTGATCACGGTCGCGTCGTCGACGACCTTGACCGCGAACGCCATCACCGCACAGTCCGCGTCGTCGAGCCCTTCCGGAAACCGGGCCACCGTCTCGTAGTCGTAGAACTCGTCGGCAAGCACCTTCCCGTGCGCGAGGCAGCAGTAGCTCGAGCGCAGGCGCCGCGCGGCGGCGAGCGTCGCGAGCTCGTACACGCGCAAATCGGAGCTCTCCTTGATCGAGCCGTTCAGCTGCTGCCAGGCCGCAAAGACCTCAGGCCGCGACGCGAACGCCCGCTGCAGGTTCGGCCCGTCTCCGTCGGGAATCTCGATGAACGGCATGTGCGACGAGTCTACGCCGACCGCAGCCCGCAATACGATCGCGGCTCATCAGGGGGTTAGGAAAGGGGTGCACATGAAACGGAGGATCGCGCTCGGAGCAGTCCTCGTTGCCGTTCTCGCCCTCGGCGCCGTCTGGGCGTTCGCCGCGCCACAGGCTGGGGCATCGGGCACCACAGCACCGGCCCAAAGCATGACCGTGCTGGCGACCGGCCAGAAGCAGGGCGTCTTCACAAAGACACCCATCCCGCTGCTGAGCCTCTCGCACGAAATCGTCGTGCCGCGGGACTCGGGCAGCCCGTATCCGGCCGGAAGACAGCAGCACATGCCGATCTCGATGACGATGCTGATGGGGCCGACGACGCCGAGGTTCCTCACGGCGCTCACGACAAGCGAGATCCTCACGTCAGTCCAGATCAGCCTGGTGCGCAGCGGCACGAAGGTGGCGACGATCAAGCTGACGAACGCACGCGTGGCGCACTACGTCGAGACCGACCAGACCGTTCAGTTCGACCTCACGTACGAGAGAATCGAATGGACGTGGCTTGCCGGCGGACTAACCGCCCAGGACTACTGGATCAATCCGGCGGCGTAGACCCCGCGCGGGACGCGGCCCGGGGTCTGGCTCCGGGCCGCGTTACCGCGTCTGCGGGAAACCGAGGTCGACTTTGGACGTGGCCGGATCGGGCCAGCGCGACGTGACGACCTTGCCGCGCGTGTAGAAGTCGATGCCCTCCGGCCCGTAGATGTGGCGGTCGCCGAAGAGCGACGCCTTCCAGCCGCCGAACGAGTAGTACGCGACCGGCACCGGGATCGGGACGTTGATCCCGACCATCCCCGCGGTGACGTCGAACTGGAACTGTCTCGCGACGCCGCCGTCGCGCGTGAAGATCGCGGTGCCGTTCCCGTACGAGCTGTCGTTCACGAGGCGCACCGCCTCCTCGTATGTCGCGACGCGCGTGACGCCGAGCACCGGCCCGAAGATCTCGTCGTCGTACGCGCGCATGCCGGGCGCGAGGTTGTCGATAAGCGACGGATTGAGGAAGAAGCCGTCCTCGGGCGTGCCCTCGCGGCCGTCGACGAGCACGTCGCCCTCGTCGAGGTAGGACGCGACCTTGTCGCGGTGCTCCGCGGTGACGAGCGGCCCCATCTCCGACGCCGGATCCATGCCGTCGCCGACCTTGACCTTCGGAATGCGCTCCTTGATCGCGTCGAGGAGCGGCTCCGCGGCGTCGCCGACCGCGACGACCATCGAGACCGCCATGCACCGCTCGCCCGCGGAGCCGTACGCCGCCGAGACCGCAGCGTCGGCAGCCATGTCGATGTCGGCGTCCGGCAGGACGATCATGTGGTTCTTCGCGCCGCCGAGCGCCTGGCAGCGCTTGCCGCGCGCCGTCGCGCTCTCGTACACGTAGCGCGCGATCGGCGTCGAGCCGACGAACGACACCGCCGCGATGTCGGGATGCCCGAGCACGGCGTCGACCGCGACCTTGTCCCCCATCACGACGTTGAAGACGCCATCGGGGACGCCGGCTTCCTGCAACAGCTCCGCCGTCCAGAGCGACGCCGACGGATCCTTCTCCGACGGCTTGAGCACGAACGTGTTGCCGCACGCGAGCGCCGGCGCCCACATCCACATCGGCACCATCGCGGGGAAGTTGAACGGCGTGATGCCCGCGACGACGCCGAGCGGTTGGCGGATCGAGTAGACGTCGATTCCCGTCGACGCTTGCTCGCTGTACTCCGACTTGAGGAGCGACGGCAGCCCACAGCAGAACTCGACGACCTCGAGCCCGCGCGTCACCTCGCCGAGCGCGTCGGAGAAGACCTTGCCGTGCTCGCGCACGAGGATCTCGGCGAGCGCGTCGCGGCGGTCGTGGAGCAGCTCGCGGATGCGGAAGAAGAGCTCCGCCTTGCGCGCGAGCGACGTCGCGCGCCACGCGGGGAACGCGGCTTTCGCCGCTGCGACGGCGGCGTCGACCTCCTCGACCGAGGCGAAGTCGACCGCGCCGGTCTGCTGGCCCGTCGCCGGGTTGAAGACCGGCCCGCTGCGACCCGACGCGCCGTCGACGCGGCGCCCGGCGATCCAGTGCGGGATCCGCGTGACGGCGATCCGCTCCTCGCCCGGCTGCGTTGCAACTTCGGTCATCGGCCAATGAGGGTACCCCGAAGACGGGGGACAGCCCTACCGCCGAACGCGGGCGAGCGGGATGGTGCGGGACACGGCACGACCGTAGATTCTCGCCATGAGCTTGTTCCGCCCACGCGTCTGGAAGGAGACCCTCCACCTCCTCCTCGACCTTCCGGTCGGCATCGCCGGCTTCACGGTCGTCGTCACCGGCCTCACCACGGCGGGGTCGCTGCTGATCACGTTCGTGGGTCTGCCGCTCCTGACCGCCACGCTCCTCCTCTCGCGCGTGTGGGGACGCGTCGAGCTGTGGCGCGCCGCGGAGCTGCTCGACACGAACCTGCCGGCCCCGCTCGCGCTTCCGCGTGAGGGAGGGTGGCTGCGGCGGCTCGTTGCGCCCCTCCGTGACGGCGCCTCGTGGCGCGCCGCGCTCTACCTCGTGCTCATGCTCCCGGCGGGAATCGTCACGTTCACGATCGCCGTCACGTGGTGGAGCGTCTCGCTCGGCGCGCTCACGCTGCCGGTGTGGGCGTGGGCGACCGCGCACGGCGGCCCGCAGTTCGGCGACAACGTCGACCCCTACTACTGGAACCGCCCGTGGCAGCTCGCGGTCACCGCCGCGGCCGGGCTTCTCCTGACGCTCGCCGCTCCGTTCGTGATCCACGCCACGACGTACATCGACCGCGCCTTGCTCCATCTGCTGCGGCGACCGCGCAGTGCCGAGCGCATCAGCCGGCTCGAGGACACGCGCGCGCGTGCCGTCGACGCGGCGGTCGAGGAGCGGCGGCGCATCGAGCGCGACCTGCACGACGGCGCGCAGGCACGGCTCGTCGCGCTCGGCTTGGACCTCGGACTCGCGCTGGAGAAGCTCGAGCACGATCCCGAAGCCGCGCGCGAGCTCGTCGGCGGCGCCCACCGCGAGACGCAGCACGCCATCGCCGAGCTGCGCGACCTCGTCCGCGGCTTCGCACCGGCGGTGCTCGAGGATCGCGGCCTCGACGCGGCGCTCTCCGCGCTCGCCAGCCGCTCCCCCGTTCCCGTCGAGGTGACGATCGACGTGCCCGAGCGGCAGCCCGCCTCGATCGAGGCGAACGCGTACTTCATCGTGGCGGAGGCGCTTACGAACGTCGCACGGCATGCGGATGCGCATTCGGCGCGCGTGCTCGTCCGGCGTGCCGGGGACAGTCTGTGGATCCAGGTCTCCGACGACGGTGTCGGTGGTGCCGACCCCGGCCGCGGCACCGGGCTCGCCGGGCTCGCCGCCCGCGCCGAGGCAATCGACGGGACGTTCTCGCTCGCGAGCCCGCCCGGCGGCGGAACGACGATCACCGTGGAGCTGCCGTGCGCGTCGTGATCGCCGAGGACTCCGTCCTCCTCCGTGACGGCCTCGTCCGTCTCCTCGCCGAGCGCGGGCACGAGGTGGTCGCGACGGCCGGCGACGCGGCGCAGCTCGTGGCCGCGGCCGAGCGCGAGGCGCCGGACATTGCGATCGTCGACGTGCGGATGCCGCCGACCTTCACCGACGAGGGGATCCGCGCCGCCCTCGAGCTACGCGAGCGGCGGCCCGAGCTGGCGGTCCTCGTCCTCTCGCAGTACGTCGAGGAGCGCTACGCCGGCGAGCTGCTCGCGCGCGATGCGCGCGGCGTCGGCTACCTGCTGAAGGAGAGCGTCACCGACACGCGCTCGTTCCTCGACGCTCTCGACCGCGTCGGCGCCGGCGGCACGGCAATCGACGCGGAGGTCGTCTCGCAGCTCCTCGCGCGCGCCCGCCACTCGACGCCGCTCGACGAGCTGACGCCACGCGAGCGGGAGGTGCTGGAGCTGATGGCGGAAGGCCGTTCGAACTCTGCGATCGCGGCCGCGCTCGTCGTAACCGAGGGTGCGGTCGAGAAGCACGTGCGCTCGATCTTCCAGAAGCTCCGGCTGCCGCAGACGGAGGCAGACCACCGTCGCGTGCTCGCGGTGCTCCGCTTCCTCGAAGACGCGCGGTGATGCGATGATCGCCGGGTGATCGGCCTCGACGAGCTGCAGCTGGCGGCGCGCAATCACGGCATGCCGCTCGAGCTTCTGCGCGAGCCGATCACGCCCGCGGGACTCCACTACCTCCTCATCCACTTCGACATCCCGCACGTCGACGCGGAGACATGGCGCCTCGAGATCGGCGGGACCGTGCGGCAGCCGCTGGAGCTTTCGCTCGCGGATCTCCGCGCACGCCCGGCGCGGACGCTCGTGGTCACGCTCGAGTGCGCGGGCAACGGCCGCGCGCTGATCCCGGATCACAACCCGAGCCAGCCGTGGGTCCGCGAAGCCGTCGGCACGGCGGAGTGGACGGGAACGCCGCTGGCGCCGATCCTCGAAGAAGCCGGAGTCGACGGCGGCACCGTCGTCTTCACGGGCCTCGACCGCGGCATCCAGGGCGAGATCGAGCACGACTACGCGCGGAGCCTCAGCGTCGACGAGGCGCTCGGCGACGACGTGCTGCTCGCGTACGAGATGAACGGCGCGCCGCTCATGCCGCAACACGGCTTCCCCGTGCGCTTGATCGTCCCGGGCTGGTACGGCATGGCGCACGTCAAGTGGCTGCGCGCGATCACCGCCATCGAGGGCGAGTTCGACGGCTACCAGCAGGCGCACACATACCGGATCATGCGGGACGCCAACGACAAGGACGGGCCGTTCGTCGAGCGGATGCTGCCGCGCTCGCTCCTCATCCCGCCGGGAATCCCCGACTTCCTCTCGCGCGACCGGCACGTCGACGCCGGCCGAGTCGCGCTCCGAGGGCGAGCGTGGTCGGGCCAGGCGCCCGTCGAGCGCGTCGAGGTGAGCGACGACGGCGGCGCGACGTGGCGGGACGCCGACCTCGACCCGCCGCTGGGGCAGTACGCGTGGCGCGGCTTCACCTTCGCGTGGGACGCAACGCCCGGCGAGCACGAGCTCTCCTGCCGCGCAACCGACGCCGCCGGGAACACGCAACCGCTCGAGCCGGAGTGGAACTACGGCGGCTTCTGCAACAACAGCGTGCAGCGGATCCGCGTCATCGCGGCTTAGGAGCGGCCAACGACTCGTCGTGCCGAACGAATCGTGAGTAAGCACGACACCAGCGCCGCGGTGATCGAGTAAAAGACTCCGGAAGCGTCCGTATGCCAACGGTGGTAGGTGCTGTACGCGAATCCCGCCGTGAGCGCGAGTCCCAGCAGGAACAGGAACGCGTTGAAGAGCCTGCTTTCGAATATCGGCCGCCGCTCGATGCGGCGAGGATATCCGGTCGGAGGACTCTTGCTAGTAGGCTCGGCGCATGGCTACGACTGAGCAGAACTCGCAGCTCGGCGCGCAGGTCAAGGCCGACGCGAAGAGCCACCTCATCTCCTCGTGGTCGACGCAGGGCGCGCTCGACTCGATGGCCGTCGCGGGCGCGGAAGGCTGCTGGTTCTGGGACTACGACGGCAAGCGCTACCTCGACTTCGCGTCCCAGCTCGTCAACGTCTCGATCGGCCACCAGCACCCGAAGCTCGTCGCCGCGATCAAGGAGCAGGCGGACAAGCTCTGCACGATCGGCCCGCCGATGGCGACCGAGCCCAAGTCGACGCTCGCGCGCCTCGTCGCGGAGGTCACGCCCGGCGACATCTCGGCGACGTTCTTCACGAACGGCGGCGCCGAGGCGAACGAGAACGCGATCAAGCTCGCGCGCTGGTACACCGGCCGCCACAAGATCATCGCCCGCTACCGCTCGTACCACGGCGCGACCGCGGGCGCGATAACGCTGACCGGCGACCCGCGCCGCTGGCCCGCCGAGCCCGGCATCCCCGGCGTCGTGCGGATGCTCGACCCGTACACGTACCGCTGCCCCGCGGGCCATCCCGATCCGTGCCCCGTCTGCTCGGGCGCGCCGCACCTCGAGGAGATCCTTCAGTACGAGGATGCGCACACCGTCGCCGCCGTGATCCTCGAGACGGTGACCGGGACGAACGGGATCATCGTCCCGCCCGACGGCTACCTCGAGTCCGTCCGCGAGGTCTGCGACCGGCACGGCATCTTGCTGATCGCCGACGAGGTCATGGCCGGCTTCGGGCGCACCGGCAAGTGGTTCGCCGTCGAGAACTGGGACGTCGTACCCGACATCATCACCATGGCGAAGGGGATCAACTCCGGCTACGTCCCGCTCGGCGCGATGGCGGTGCGCGAGCCGATCGCCGCGTGGCTCCAGGACAACTTCTTCGCCGGCGGACTCACGTACAGCGGCCATCCGCTCGCGTGCGCCGCGGGCGTCGCCTCGATCGAGATCTTCCGCGAGGAAGGAATCGTCGAGCACGCCGCTTCGCTCGGCCCCGTCTTCGAGTCGATGCTCGGCGACCTGGCGCAGAAGCACCCGTCGGTCGGCGAGGTGCGCGGGCTCGGCTGCTTCTGGGGGCTCGAGCTCGTCAAGAACCGCGAGACGCGCGAGCCGCTCGTTCCGTTCAACGCGTCCGGCGAGGCAGCCGCGCCGGTCGCGCGCCTCGCGAAGGCGGCGCTCGACCGCGGCCTGTACCTCATGACGCACTGGAACGTCGTCATGGTCTGCCCGCCGCTCGTCGTCACGCAGGAAGAGCTAGCCGAGGGCATCGCCATACTCGACGACGTCCTTGCAATCGCAGACGACTACTACGAAGACTGAAACGTGCCCGCGCTGCAGCGCAGCGATGGAATGGCGGCACGGCACGTACCAGTGCCCGACGTGCCGGTTCAAGTGGGGCTGCTGCGAGGGCGACACCGGTGACTGCCGAGATCCCGGCTGACAACAGAGCTAGGCTCGAGCAGCTCGAGGATTCCGACCTCGACCCGCGGTCGGGCGAGCTCCTCGTGATGCTGTGCTGGCTCGTGCAGGACGACGTCGCAATTCCCGAGGACGAGCTCAACGCCGCCCGCCGCCGTGCGATGTTCGTCCTCGCCGCCGGCGGCGACCCGCACCGCGAGCTCGATCTCGGCTCCGTCGCGGCGGAACGCCTCGCGGCGGAGCTCGAGACGCCGGAGCGGCGCGCCGCGCTCGCTTCCGCGCTCGACGCGCTTCCCAGCGACGATCTTCCTGCGGTCGCCGGCGCCATCGAGGCGCTTCGCTCCGAACCGGAGCTTGCGTGGCGCTCGTTCGCGCTCGCGCTCCTCGCGGACGAAATCGCCGACGAGTAGGCCGCTACCCTGCGGTCCGGTGGCCGCTCGCTCCCGCTCCCGCTTCCGCCTGCAGCCGTACTCCCGCGCAGACGCCCCGTACTTCCGCAGCTCGGGGTTCTACGTCCGCATCGGCGGCCTCGCGCTCTTCGTCGCCGCCGGATTGCTGTTCCTCGTCCTGACCGCGTGGAAGCTCCAGGTGCTGCACGGCAAGGAGTACGCCGCTCAGGCGCATCAGCAGGCGTACGAGACCGTCGACCTCCTCGGCGCGCGTGGCGCGATCGTCGACGACCGCGGGCGGCTTCTCGCCGGGACGACCGGCCAAGTCGTGATCGATGCGAACGGCGACGCCCTCGGCACACGCGACGGAAGGGGGCGCTGGCACCCGAGCGCGGAAGGCCGCAAGGAGATCGCGCGTCTCGCCGCGTTCGCCGGACTGCGCAAGCGACAGCTCATCAAGCGAATCGCCCACGACGTTCTTCAAGCCCCCCACGTACCGGCGGTCGTCATCGCCGACCCGCCGCACGCGCTGACGAACTACCTGCAGGAGCGCGGCGCGCGCTTCCCCGGCTTCAAGGTCGCCGCGTCGGCCACGCGAAGCTATCCGCTCGGCGCGTTCGGCGGCTCGTTCCTCGGTCTCCTCGGCCAGATCAGCAAGCACCAGCTCAAGACGCACGCGTACGGGAAGCGGGCGCAGGCGGGCCAGCTCGTCGGACAGAGCGGCGTCGAAGCCGCGTACGACTCGATCCTCGACGTCGGCTTCCTCAAGGCGCGCATCCCCGTCGACTCGCTCGGACAGAGCACCGGCCAGCTCGTCTATCCGAGGCAGAAGCGGCCGCCGACGCTGCAGCTCTCGATCGACACGCGCCTCCAGCGCGCGACCGAGAACGCCATCTACAACGGAATGGCCGACGCGCGCACCGCCGGCTACAGCCCGACCGGCGGCTCTGCGGTTGCGATCGACCCGTGGACGGGCGCGATCAAGGCGATCGCGAGCTACCCGACGTTCAATCAGAAGCTCGCCGCGACGAAAGCGCACTACCTCTCGCATCTGTATGCCGACACGGTCGGCACTCCGACGCTCAACCGCGCGATCTCGGGCGCGTATCCGACCGGCTCGACGTTCAAGCCGATCATCGCGGAGGCCGCCCTGAGCGCCGGGATCATCACGCCGTCGACGCCGCAGCTCTGCTCCGGCTCGTTCGTGCTCGGCAACCACACGTTCTTCAACGTCGAGCGGGGCGCGTACGAGACGATGGATCTCACGACGGCGCTCGAGCAATCGTGCGACACGTGGTTCTATCGCCTCGGCGACCGGATCTGGGCCGCCGATCCGTCGAAGAAGGCGACGCTCATCCAGCACTGGGCGCGCCTGCTCGGGCTCGGAACGACGCCGCCGATCGACCTCACCGGCGCGACGGCCGGCTACCTCCCGATGCCGAACGCCTACTTCGAGCGCCTCACCGGGACGCCGTACTACGAAGGCCAGGCGATCAATCTCGCGATCGGGCAGGGCGCGCTCGATGTCAGCCCGCTCCAGCTGGCGGTCGCGTACTCGGCGCTCGTCAACGGCGGCACCGTCGTCCGGCCGCACGTCGCGGAGGCCGTGATCCGCGACGGCGTGAGGCACAAGCTCCGCTTCAAGCCCGTCCGGAGGCTGCACCTCTCGCCGTCGACGTGGGCGATCCGCCAGGGGCTCTACGAAGCGGCGAACGACCCGTCGGGGACGTCGAGCATGGTGTTCTCCGGCTTCAGCCCGACCGTCGCGGGCAAGACGGGCACCGCGCAGGCGCCTCCCCGCGACGACCACTCGTGGTACGCATCGTGGGCGCCGTACGACCATCCAAAGCTCGTCGTCGTCGTGATGATCGAGCACGGCGGCTTCGGCGCCGACGCTGCTGCGCCCGCTGCGAAGCAGATCTACCAGGCGTATTTCAACGCGAAGCAGGGCTAGCGAAGAACGCGCAGGCGCTCGGGATGCTTGCGGAGGAAGCGCAGCATCGAGCGGGCATTCCAGAGGTTGTGGCGGGTGAAGAAGCCCTTGTCGATCACCGCGGCGAACTCGTGCTTGACGACGGCCTGCGGCACGAACCAGACTTCCCAGCCGGCCTTCGCGGCGCGGTAGTTGAGGTCGATGTCCTCGACGTACATGCGAAAGCCCTCGTCCCAGCCGCCGATCTCCTCGAGCATCGTGCGGCGGAGGAGGAGGAACGCGCCGAGCATCGTCTCCGCGAGCACGGGGCTCTCGGGCCGCTCGTCGAGCAGCAGGTGGCGCCGCTGGTAGCGCTCGGGCGGGAATACGAGCCGAAGCGGCGTCCGGCGCACGATCGTCGAGCCGATGGCCGGAAAGCTCCGCCGCGACGGCTGCCAGCTTCCGTCTGAGTAGCGCATCTGCGGGCCGGTCACGCCGCAGGGCGGGTGGGATTCCATGAAATCGCGGAGGATCCCGACGGCACCCGGCTCGGGCGTGGCATCGGGATTCGCGATGAGGACGAGCTCGCCGGTCGTGTTCGCGGCGCCGAGATTCGCGTTGGCGGCGAACGAGAGCACGCGGTCGTTCGTGATGACGCGAGTGCCCTCGGGCAGCGCCGACGGCACGCTCCCGGGGATGTTGGCGATCACGACGAGCTCGTCGACCTGCGGCGCGAGGGCCGGAAGCGAGGTCTCGAGCTCCTTGGCGTGACCGTGCGAGATGACGACCGCCGAGACGTTCACGCGCGAAGCGTAGGCGAGGAAACGACGCCCCGAGTTGCCATTTGGGACATGTCTGCGGTAGACCTGTCCCGTGCGGCGCGTCCTTCTCCTCATCGGCGTCGTCGTGGCGGTTGGCGTGAGCAGCACCGCCGCGGCGGCTCCGCACGGCGCGACGGCCCTCTGCCGGGACGGGACGTACAGCTATTCGAAGCACCGTCCGGGCACGTGCTCGCATCACGGCGGCGTCAAGCGGTGGCTCCATGGGAACGGCTCCCGCAGCGGGGCCGGCGACATCAAGACCGGCCGCACCGTTCTCCTCGGACAGCGAACACAGAAGAGCGAGTGCGTCCGCTCGGCCCGCCCCGACCGCAAGTGCTCGCCCGCGGCGTACTACTCGCGCCTCACGAAGCATGTGATCTGCTCGTCGAGCTTCCACACCGGCGCGATCCGGAACGTCCCGCAAGCGGAGAAGTACCGCGTCGAGCGCGAGTACGGGATGGAGGCGCGCTCCTACGGCTACACGATCGAGATCGACCACATCGTCCCGCTCGAGCTCGGCGGCTCGAACGCGATCGCGAACCTCTTCCCCGAGCGCGGCAGCGGCGCCGCGAACTACCACGCCAAGGACGCCCTCGAGAACCGGGCGAAGGCCGAGGTCTGCTCCGGTCGGCTTTCGCTACGCACCGCGAGGCGTGGCTTCGCGAAGAACTGGGAGGCGCTGTACCGCCGCCTCTTCGGCCACTCGCCGGCCTAGCGCCCGAAGTGAATCGCACACGGCCCCGACCGCAGATTGTCTGATCGCCTACTCCGGGCCTGGCGGGGCGGCGCGGCGGCGGGCGCAGCTCACCCGAGGAGATGCGCTCCGCACGGGAGCGCGGTCGACCGTTCAGCCGACGGCGAACAGGAAGAACGTCGAGAGAAGCGCCAGGACATGACGGCTGCGAGAGGCGAGCTGCGTCAACGCCAGAGAGTCCATCGGATCAATCGTACGCAGCGCTCGAAAGCCCGAGTGTGAACACTCTCTTACAGAAAGGAAAACCCCGCGTGAGCGGGGCTTTCTCAGAGCGGATGATGGGACTCGAACCCACGACCTTCTGCATGGCAAGCAGACGCTCTAGCCAACTGAGCTACATCCGCGTTGGACGGGAAGTCTAGCCGAGCTCCGCCCAACCCTCGGCAGAGTCCAGCGCGTCATTGACGAGCCGGTCGGCGAGCTTGTTGTGTTCGCGCCGCACGGCGGTGTACGTGACCCTCCCCACCGCGCGTGCATTGCGCGCCGCCTCGAGCGAGAGATCGCGCAACGCCTCGTTCTTCACGCGGTAGACGCCTTGCATCTGCTTCACCATGAGCTCCGAGTCGGAGACGACCTCGAGCTCCGGGATCTGTAGCTCTGCCGCTTTCGCGAGGCCGGCGATGAGGGCGCTGTACTCCGCGACGTTGTTCGTCGCGACGCCGATCGCCTCGCCGTGCGCCGCGAGCACGGTGCCGTCCTCCGCCTCGATCACGTACCCATACGCTGCCGGGCCGGGATTGCCGCGCGCGCCGCCGTCGGTGAAGAGACGCGCCTTCATCCGGTGGCCACGAGGTCGTAGATCTCGAACGCCGGCTCCTCATAGGGATGCGCTTCGCGGAGCGCCGCGACGACGCCGTCCTGCCGCTCCGCCGGGAAGATCGTCTCGAGCCGGAGCTCGGCGACGCGCTCCTCCCGCCCCGGCTGCCCGACCGATGGTGACGTGCCCTCGCCGCCGAGGAAGGTGCCCGTCCCCTCCGTGTACCACGAGCACCGCTCGTAGTTGCCGATTCCGCCAGCGCCCGCGGCGAACAGCGCCTCGCGAACGGAGTCGAGAGATTCGCGCGGCACGAAGACGATGAGCTTCCGGTTCATTGCCGCGCCGAGCGTACCGGCCTGTCAACATCCAGCGGTTCGTGCCCACTACTCATCGGGGGGATGAGATGAATAAACGAACGCTGCAGGTGGTACGCGCACTGCTCGTGATCGCCGCAATCGCCGCGATCGCCGGGGCCGCATCTCCGGCCGGTCAGGCGAAGGGCATCTCGTACAACAGCCTCAACAAGATTCAGAAGAGGCTCATGTCCGGAACGCTGGCGATGGCGCTCAGCGGAGGACCGTCGACAACGAGCACCACGAAGGCATCGCAGGCCGTGGCGTGCGGAGTCACAACGAGCACCGGCGATGAGCCCGACGAGGCGCCGTCGTGTCCGCCCAACAGCTATTCGCCCGCTCCGCCCGCCGGCGGTGGCCCGGGCGGTGGCGCGAACTACACGCCCTCGGGCTCGAGCGGATGCGCCGAGAACCAGGGCAACAACGTCAAGGTCAACCAGGAGTGCGAGGTCGTCTCCGACCCCGATCTCCAGGGTCGCGGACAGTCGCAGAACGAGGAGTCGATCGCGGCCGATCCGAACAGCCCGCAGCACCTCGTCGCGAGCCAGAACGACTACCGCCGCGGCGACGGCAACTGCGAGGGCGCCTACTCGCTCAACGGAGGCCAGCAGTGGTCTGACTCAACGGTGCCGACGGGCTTCACGAGGGGTCTCGATCCGTCCTTCGCACGGCAGTACTGGGAGGCCGGTGGCGACACGTCGGTCGGATGGGACTCGCGCGGAAACGCCTACATGGCGTGCCAGGTGTTCAACCGTGGCGAGCCGAGCTCGCAGAACCCCGACCAGTCGAGCGCGTTCCTCGTCTTCCGCTCGACGCAGAACGACGGCGGGTCGTGGAACTTCCCCGGCCGCTACGTCACGTCGTTCTTCGACGGAGGCGGCGCGGGCACCACGCTCCTCGACAAAGAGCTGATGGCCGTCGACGACAACTCCGCCAGCCCATTCCGGGATCGCATCTACGTCACGTGGACGCTGTTCGCGGCCGACGGCACGGCGTACATCTACGAGGCGCACTCGAGCGACTACGGCGAGACGTTCTCCACTCCCGTCGTCGTCAGTGCCGACAGCGACTTCTGCACGCAGACCTACGGCGTCGCCACGCCGAACGGCCGGTGCAACGAGAACCAGGATTCCGACCCGTTCGTCGGGCCGGACGGCGCTCTCTACGTCGCGTGGGACAACTTCAACAACGCGGTGTCGGGTAACGACAACCGCAACCAGATCCTGCTCGCCAAGTCGACCGACGGTGGCCAGACCTTCTCCGCGCCGGTCAAGGCCACCGATTACTACGACCTGCCGGACTGCTACACGAACCAGGGCGACGACCCCGGCCGCGCGTGCGTGCCGGAGAAGGGCTCGTCGACGAAGTCCGTGTTCCGGGCGACGAACTACCCGTCGGGAGCGGTCAATCCGAAGAACCCGAATCAGGTCGTTGTGACCGTCGGCTCGTACATCAACAAGAACTCGAACGAGTCGAACGGCTGCGTTCCGGCCGGCTTCTCGCCGTTCGGGACGAACGCGTACCAGGGCGTCAAGACGCCGGGTGCGTGCAACAACGACATCCTCCTGAGCGTCTCGAACGACGGAGGAGCGAGCTTCACCGGTGGAGCGACCGATCCGCGCACCGAGGCCACGGTCAACCAGTCGCCCGCCCAGGCGACCACCGACCAGTGGTTCCAGTGGGCGGCGTTCACGAAGAGCGGGAAGCTCGCGGTCGACTACTACGACCGGCAGTACGGCTCGGACGAGACGACCGGCTGGTCGGACATCACGCTGTCCGGCAGCAAGGATCTCTCGAAGTTCGCCGACAAGCGCGTGACGTCGTCGTCGATGCCACCGCCGACGCAGTTCTACAGCGCGACGGGCGGCGTGTTCTACGGCGACTACATCATGCTCGACACGGCAGGCGAGGACGCGCTGCCGATCTGGTCGGACACCCGCGATCCGGAGCTGTTCGTCTGCCCGGGCACCGCAACAACGGGCGTCCCGCCGGCTCTGTGCACCGGTACCGAGGGCAACGGTGTGCAGGCGAACGACGAGAACACGTACATGGCACGCATGGGAGTCCCGACGAAGTAGACGGGCTCGACAGCGAGATCGACGTGGGGCCGCGCAAGCGGCCCCACGCGTTTGGGGCTATAGCTGCGCGCCCGTGCAGCCGATGGAGATCGAGATGCAGCCTGCAGAGAGACCCGCCTGGCTCCCACTCGGGGCACTTCTCGTGCGCGAGAGCCTGATCACGCCCGAGCAACTCGAACTTGCACTCGCCGACCAGCAAGGGTCCGGGCTCCGCCTCGGTGAACTGCTCATCGAATGGGGTTGGGTCGACTCAGCCGCGATCTCACGCGCATTGGCTGAGCAGTACGAGATGGACTTCTTCGACCTCGACGCGTCGGGTTTCGACTCCGCGGTCGCCGCGCGCCTCTCACCGAGAGACGCCCAGAGCCACGGCGCGATCGCGATCCGTTCCCTCGAGGACGGCCGCCTGCTCGTCGGCGTCGCCGACCCGACGAACGTTGGCGCCTGCGAGGAGCTCCGCGAGCTTCTCGGCGCATCGATCAGCCTCGTCGTCGTCGACCAGCTCGCACTGAACCGCGCTCTCGCGGGCGCGTACGCCTAAGCCGCAAGCGCGTCGTCGATCACGCGCAGTGTCGCGTCGTCGAGCGTGACGCCCGAGGCGGCAGCGTTGTCGCGCAGTTGCTCCGGACGCGACGCGCCGATGATCGCGCTCGCGACGTTCGGCTCGCAGAGGATCCACGCGAGCGCAAGCTGCGCCATCGAACACCCGAGCCCGTCGGCGATCGGCCGCAGGCGCTGCACCCGCGCGAGCACGCCGTCGTTGTAGAGCTCCATCCACTGCGAGCGCTCGGCAGCGCGCGTCCCCTCCCCCGCGCTTTCTCCGGGCGCGTACTTGCCCGTGAGGACGCCCTGCGCAAGCGGCGAGTAGACGATCTGCGAGACGCCGTTCTCGCGCGACGCGGGAATGACGCTCTCCTCCGGCCCGCGCTCGAGGAGCGAGTACTCCGGCTGCGACGAGACAATCTTCGCGAAGCCGTGCTCGCGCGCGAGATCGACTCCCTTGCGGATTTGCTCGCCGCTCCAGTTCGAGACGCCGATGTACCGCGCCTTGCCGGCGTCGACGACCTCGGTCAGCGCGCCGAGCGTCTCCTCCACCGGCACGTCGTCGTCGAAGGAGTGGCACTGGTAGAGGTCCACGAAGTCCATCCCGAGCCGCTCGAGCGACGCGTCGATCTGCGTGAGGATCTGCTCGCGCGACAGCCCGCGGCCGCCGTCGGGCGCGGGCGCGAAGACCTTGGTCGCGACGATGTACGAGTCGCGCGGCCGGCTCGCGAGGGCCTGGCCGAGGACTTCCTCAGAGCGGCCGGCGCTGTAGACGTTCGCGGTGTCGAAGAAGTTGACCCCGAGCTCGAACGCGGCGTCGACGAGAGCGATCGCGGCGTCGTCGGAAAGGCTGCCGCCGAACGTCGTCCACGTCCCGAGGCAGATCTCCGAGACGCGGACGTCGCTGTCGCCGAGCCGGCGGTACTCCACTACTCCTCCGTGTCGATCTGGGCGCGCTGGAGCTTGCCGGAGTAGTCGACGTAGATCGACTTCCACTCGGTGAAGACGTCGAGCGCCGCCTGGCCCGCCTCGCGGTGGCCGTTGCCCGTCTCCTTCGTACCGCCGAACGGGAGGTGCACCTCCGCGCCGATCGTGCCGGCGTTGATGTACGTGATCCCGGCCTCGAGGTCGCGCATCGCGCGGAACGCCTTGTTCACGTCGCGCGTGAAGATCGACGACGACAGGCCGTAGCCGACGCCGTTCGCGACGCGCACCGCCTCGTCGAAGTCGTCGACCGGGATGAGCGCCGTCGTCGGGCCAAAGATTTCCTCGTTCGCGATCCGCATCTGAGCGTCGACACCGCCGAAGACCGTCGGCCGGTAGAAAAAGCCCTTGCCGAGATCGCCGTCGGTCGCGATCTCGCCGCCCGTGAGGAGATCCGCGCCCTCGCCCTTGCCGATCTCGGTGTACGAGTGCACCTTCTCGAGCGCGGCGCTGTTGATGAGCGGACCGATGTCGCTGTCATCCTCCCAGCCAGGCCCGAGCCGGAGCTTCTCGACGCGCGCGACGAGCCGCTTCTCGAGCTCGTCGTACGCGCCGCGCTGGACGATGACGCGCGACGCCGCGGTGCAGCGCTGGCCCGACGTGCCGAACGCCGACCAGACGATGCCGTCGATCGCGAGATCGAGGTCCGCGTCGTCGAGGACGATGATTGCGTTCTTCCCGCCGAGCTCGACGTGCACGTGCTTGAGGCGCTCCGCAGCAGCTTTCGCAACGGTGATGCCGGTCTCGCGCGAGCCCGTGAACGTGATGACGGGCACGTCGGCATGACGGACGAGCGCGTCGCCCGCGTCCTCGCCGAAGCCGTGGACGATGTTGACGACGCCTTCCGGGATACCGGCCTCGAGGAGCAGATCGACAAAAGCTTGCGCGAGCGCAGGCGTGTCCTCCGCCGGCTTGATGACGACGGTGTTCCCGCAGATGAGCGCCGGGATCGACTTCCACGACGGGATCGCGACGGGGAAGTTCCACGGCGTGATCGCGCCGATGACGCCGATCGGCACGCGCACGCTCATGTTCCACTTGTTCTGGAGCTCGGACGGCGTCGTCTGGCCGAAGAGGCGCCTGCCCTCGCCGGCCATGTAGTACGTGATGTCGATCGCCTCCTGGACGTCGCCGCCCGCCTCGGTCTTCACCTTCCCCATCTCGCGCGTGACGAGATCGGTGAGCGCGGCCTTCTCGCGCTCGAGGATGTGCGCCACGCGGTAGAGGATCTCGCCGCGCTTCGGCGCCGGCGTCAGCCGCCAGCCGTCGTATGCGGCCTTCGCCGTCGCGACCGCGCGGTCTACGTCAGCCGCGGTCGAACGCGGAAAGGAGCCGATCGTCGCGCCGTCGGCCGGGCTCGTGC
>DASXLJ010000026.1:0-79243 GCA_036496305.1 Gaiellaceae bacterium
GGGCCGTGAGCTTCGCCATCACGCGTCCGGTGCAGAAGGTGTCGGGCTTCGCCGCGGGAGTCAGCTTCGGCGCCGCCGATTTCAAGGTCCGGCGCGACTGGCGCCACGCCGTGCAGGCGGGGAAGGAGGCCGCGGCCCGGCGCGAGAGCGATCTCGTCGAAGAGCTGCGGGAAGCGGGCACGTGACCACCGAGGAGATCCGGCTCGTCATTCCGGCGGAGGAGGACTTCAGGCCGATCGCTCACCTGGTGACCGGTGGCCTGGCCATGCGGCTCGACGTGACGTACGACGACCTCGACGACCTGCAGGTCGGGATCGAGGCGCTGCTCGGCCTCCGCGACGACGCCGGTGAGCTCGTCGTCTCCCTCTCGGCAGACGACGGCGTGCTCCATGCTTCCCTCGGGCCGTTCCCGCCGGACAAGGTGCACGAGGTTGCCTCGACCGGCGATCTCGATCTCCAGCGCGTGCTCGACACCGTCTGCGACACGCACGAGGTCGAGGAGCGCGACGGCGGGGCCTGGGTCGAGCTGACCAAGCGGATCGCACCGGCAGGTACGGCCGCATGACGCGGATCGAGGACAAGATCCTGCTCCGCCGCTACCACGCGGACGGCGACCTCCAGGCGCGCGAGCAGCTGATCGAGCAGTACATGTCCCTCGTGCGCTCCCTCGCGCGGCGCTACTCGTACCGCGGCGAGCAGCTCGAGGATCTCGTCCAGATCGGCGCGATCGGCCTGATCAAGGCGATCGACCGCTTCGACCTCGACCGTGGCGTCGAGCTGACGACGTACGCGACGCCGAACATCATCGGCGAGATCAAGCGGCATTTCCGCGACAAGGGCTGGGCCGTGCGCGTGCCGCGCGGCCTGCAGGAGCTCAACGTCCAACTCTCCCGCCTGATGGAAGGGCTCACCGTGGAGCTCGGGCGCTCCCCGACGATCCCCGAGCTCGCGAAGGCAGCGGGAGCGGAGGAGGAGCTCGTGCTCGAGGCGATCGAGTCGGGCCGCGCGTACACGTCGCTCTCGCTTTCGGTCGGCGGCGGTGGGGGAGACGACGACGACCTCGATCCGCTCGAGTCGCTCGGCACGGAGGAGCACCAGTACGAGGTCTCGGAGGATCGCGCCGTGCTCGCCCCGGGCTTCAAGGCACTCGACGAGCGCGAGCGGATGATTCTCCAGCTCCGCTTCTTCGACGGGCTGACGCAGTCGCAGATCGCGCAGCAGGTAGGGATCTCGCAGATGCACGTCTCCCGCTTGATCCGGCGCTCACTCGAGAAGATCCGCGAGACGATCGCCGCCGACGAGGAGTCGATCCTGCACTAGACGGGAATCGTCCCGACATGGTCTGGGAGGAAATCAGCCGGCTCGTCACGTGGAGCGAGCGCCATCGGCGCCTGTTTTCGCGCATCGTCATCGCCATCGTGCTGTCGCTCGTCGTCGACGTCATCGGCGCCGTGTTGATGTGGCAGTCCGAGATTCACGGCTTCGGGAACGCGCTCTTCTTCGCGACCGCGCAGATCCTCACCGTCTCGTCGTCGATGAAGAACCCGGTCACGCACTCGGGCCAAATCGTCGACGTCGGGCTCGAGCTGTGGGCAGTCTTCGTCGTCACCGCTGTCGCCGGTTCGTTTGCGGCGTTCTTCCGCGCGGGAGACAGTTAGCGTTACGCCATGGCCGACTGGACACTCAAGAACATCAAGGACTATGTCGACAACGCCGCCGAGAGCTTCGGCCTCGCGCCGAACCTCGAGGCGCGCTTCGGCCGGAAGGCGCTCGATGTCGAGGGCGGCGGCTTCAGCTACCAGCGCCTGGCGCCGAACTTCGAGCAACCGTTCGGGCACCGGCACGCGAAGCAGGAGGAGGTCTACCTCGTCATCGCCGGTTCCGGCCGCGCGAAGCTCGACGGCGAGGTGCAGGACCTGCGGCAGTGGGACGCGCTCCGTGTCCCGGCTGCGGTCGCGCGTGGTTTCGCCGCTGGCCCGGACGGACTCGAGCTCCTCGCGATCGGCTTCGGCGAAGGCGGCGACGCGGAGATGATCGAGGGCTACTGGGACGAGAGCTAGCCGGGATCGCGTCCGCGTGTAGAGCGCGTTCGCGATCACGGCGTCTCCTTCGATATCCGGATCGGGGGCGCCGTGGGACGCCCCCGAATCCGTGACAACTCGTTTCCCGCGAGCGCTAGCCCCGCGTGATGCTGAAGAAGAGCTGGTCGTAGTAGTTGTGGACGAAGTCCGCGTTGAACTCCACGAACACGCGGTCGGTGTACGTCCCCGTCCAGTTCTTGTACGCGCCCGTCCCGCCGGCGTCGATCTTGCCGTCGCCGCCGCCGGCGAGCTCCGTGCCGGGGCCGTTGAGGTGCGTCGTCGGCTTCAACGCCGAGTCGATGGGCGCGCCGCACGTTCCGTGCGTGCCCGAGTCGGTGTAGACGTTGCCGTCGTTGAGGGCATACCAGATGAACTCGCCGAAGCAGATCGAGCCGTTGCTGCCGTACTCGTACGGCGTCGTCCACACGTAGATCGTGCCCCGCACCGCGTGGTTCACGGCATCGGAGACCGGGAGCGCGACCGACGGAGTGCATGTCCCGCCGCACCACGCCGTGAATGCCGCCGTGGTCGGCTGCGCGTGTGTGTTCGCAATCGCAGGCCCGTTGTAGAGCAGCACGACGCTGTTGCCCACCGCCGCGCCGTTGCCTGTTCCCGTTAGAACGCCGAAGCCCGCCGCAATCGCAGCCAACACAACGACCAAGCCAACAATCCGCACGAGACCCTTCCGTTTCATGAGACTCCCTCGTAGCTGTGAACCCGCGACCCACCGGGCGCCGGTTCCAATTTCGAAGCACGAAACATGCTTCGCTCGGGGAGAACGTATTACGGAAGAGGTGTGCGGTTCAACCGTTCACTTCGTGTCGGTGGTCTCCCGCTTGCTGCTGCGGCTTCTCGACGGCGCTTCGTCCGCGTCGTCGTCATCGCTCTCGTCCTGCTGGCCGCTGCGGTATTCGATTCCGTTCGCGTCGGCCATCTCGACGTGCGCCTTGAAGCGGGCAAGGTCGGCTTGGACGGCGCGCTTCACGAAGCGCAGTCCTGACGCCATCTTCTCGACCATGCCGTTGGGCTCGAACTCCATCTCGACCATGACCCGCGTGAGGTTCGGTTCGATCTTGTGGAAGCTGACGACGCCGCGGTGGGACATGCCGGAGGTCGTCTTCCAGACGATGCGATCGTTGCTGCGCCGCTCGGTTATCTGCGCCTCCCATTCGCGGCGGCTGAACCAGATCTTTTCCTCCCAGCGGATCGTGTTCCGGCCGGTCTTCTCGACGTCGAGCGCGCGGTGCATGAACGTCGGGTACGACTCGAAGTCGCTCCAGGCCTTGTAGGCGGTCTCGACGGGGACGGCGACATCGGTCCAGCGCTGGATCGGCAGACGCCGCGTCTTCTTGCCGCCGCTGCCGCCGTCGCCGCCGGATCCGGCGTCGAGCGCCTTCGAGAGGAGCTTGCCCATCGTGCCGCCCTGGTTCGACAGGCGCTCGCGTGCGATGTCGAGCACCTTCTCGCCGAGTTTCGTCTCGGCGTCTTCCCGCGCGCCGCCGAGCCGCTCCGTCAGGCCCTCGAGCAGCTGCGGCGCCTTACCGGCGGCGACAGCGCCTGCCGCGCCGAGCGCCGGCAGCATGACTTCCTTTCGCAGCAGTGTCCGTGTAGCTCCGTTTCCGTCCGCCATCTCTCACCTCTTCACTCGCGTCCGCTTTCAGGGGCAACGGGCGACCTGCACATCGAGGTTCGGATGGCATGCTCCGCGCGTGGCGAGCGCCTCGTACCTTGCTCACGCCGGGCTTGCGTATGCGAACCCGATCTCGGAGGCGGCCGTCGACGAGGCGATTGCGCTTCTTCCGCTGCCGGCAGACGCGCGAGTCTTGGACTCGGGCTGCGGGTCGGGGGAGATGCTCCTTCGCGTTCTCCGGCAGCACCGCGGCGCGAGCGGGCTCGGCGTCGACCTCGACGCGGACGCGATCGACGCGGCACGGCAGCGGACGGGGATCGTGCCCGCGCGGTTCGAGGTTCGCGATGCGTCGACCGTCGCAGGCCCGTTCGATGCGGTGCTCAACATCGGCGCATCGCATGCGCACGGAGGGTTTCCGGCAGCGCTGACCGCGCTGAGGCGTCTCGCGCCGGTGGTCGTGTACGGCGAGGGGTTCTGGCAGCGGCGCCCGTCGGACGACTTCCTCGCCGCGCTCGGCGGCGCACGTGTCGATGAGCTGTCCGACCTCGACGGTCTGCGTCTCGCCGCCACCCGCGCCGGCTTCGACGTCAGGCGCGTATGGGTCGCGAGTGAGGAGGATTGGGCGCGATACGAAGGGACGCTCGCCGCCAACGCCGAGCGTCACGCGACTCCGGAGACGCTCGCCTACGCGAAGCGCATTCGAGATCGACGCGCGCTACCGCACGGCGCCGAGACGCTCGGGTTTGCGCTACTGCTCGGCGAGGCGGTCGACTGACCGGCATGCCCGGTCGCGGCGTCCGCTCAGATCGAAGAGATAGACGCCTCCGATCCGGCGGGCGTGCTGGGTCGGAGCGAGCAGGTGAACCCACGGTTGGGCGTCATCGGCCGCGAGGATCGCCGTGACACCTTGCGCTCGCGCCCAGGCGAGGAGCCGCTTCGGTGTCTTCGGGACGTCGCCATGCTCGAGACTACGGATGAACTCTCGCTCGGGCACGCCTTCGGGAGGGCCGGGAGCGACGTAGCCGTTCGCCATGCGGAATGCGAACCTCGACTCGGCCTGCCACACCATCGCGTCGGTCCAGTTCGGGAACGGAAGCATGAGCACGTTGTCGTCGGGCCTGAGGCACGTCCGATAGATGCCCTGCGTGAAGAAGGCGGGGCGGTAGGGATACCGGTGCCAGACGCCGAGCCAGAGGTTCGGCACGACCATGACGATGGCGAGCGCCGTGAGAACGACCCGCGCCGCGCGCGGTGCGCGTGGGGAGGAAGCCCACCAGGCGACACACACGCACGCGGCGAGCCCGACGAACATCGAGATCCGCACCGGCAGGATGTTGTTGAAGAGCGGGAGCTTGTACAGGAGTCGCCACGGCATGTGTGTGGTGGAATCGTCGCCGCCGATCTCGAGCCGGATGCCGAGCTCCACGACGAAACCGAGCGCGAGCAGGGCGACGAGGAATCGCGCCGCCGCCACACGGCGAAAGCTCCAGGCGAACCAGCCGAGGATTGCGATCCACGCAACGCCGAGGTACGCGCCGTTCTCGGCCGTGTTCCCTTTGAAGTGGCGGGCTATCGACATCGTCCAGCTCCAGCCGAGCGCGGTCAGACGCGTCGGAATCACGGGGTTGAGGAGATCTGCCGGGTACCCGCTGACGGGGTGAAGCGCGCCCTTCTGGAGGTGGAGCAGGGCGTACGCGAGAAACGGCGCGGTGATCAAACCGGCTCCCACGTACGCGGCGGCAAGCGGCAACAGCATGAGCCGCAGGCGCCGACGACTCCTGGGCACGAGGATCGCCGCGAACACGAGCGAGACGACAAGCGCAAGCGTCAGCGTGAAGGCGAGCTCGGTCGAGAACAGGAGCTGGAACGCGAGGAGCACCGCAACCGCGACGACGAACCGAGCTCCGGTGAGCGTGCCCTGCACGTAGCGCACGAGCGCGAGCGCGATCAGCGGAATGAGGAAGACGGACGTCATGTGCGGGTGCCCCTCCGTCTGGCCGAGCACGTACGGCGAGAATCCGAACAGGTATCCGCCCGCGAGCGACGGCCAGAACGAATGCGTCAGATGCCGGCACAGGAGAAACGCCGTCCACGCGGCGAGCGCCGGCAGGAGGATGACGAGCGCGTTGTAGGCGAGGACCGGCCCGCCGAGGAGAGTCACGGGCGCCATGAACAGCGCGAGGCCCGGAACCGACGACGCCCACGCGAGATTCGCTCCCTGCGGGTACCACACGGCATGGGTGACGAACGGATTCGTCCCGTGGAGCACCGCATGCGGCCACCAGGCGAGCATCCACGCGAAGAGGTCGGGATCGTGGCCGTAGCCGATCAAGTCCCGCTGCGGGTGTGAGACGATCGGGATCCCGAGATAGAAGAACGAGACGGCGAGGAACGCACCGAGCGCGGCGAGCGATGCCCGGTGTCGTCTCAGGAACTGCAACGTCGCAAGGCTAAAGAATCGCTCGGCCTACGCTTCGCGGACGAATGGGTCAGCCGTGTGCGTACGGGTACAGGTTGTCGCTTGCGGGCCACTGCCCGCCCTCGACCTCGCCACGAAGAACTTGCTCCGTCGAGACGAACGGCCCTTTGGCGTCTTCCGCCGCGAAGTAGAAGCCCTCGAAAGTCGAGGCAGTCCGGTGACCGGAGCTCGAGGTCGGGTCGAGGAGTCGTTCGATTGTCGGGACATCCCGCACGAACTCCCTCCGGTCGCGGTTTGTCTTGACGACGAGGAGCGGCGCGAGCTGCTCCGGCCGCAAGAGGCGAAGCGAGACGACGCGGAAACCGAAACGCTTCCCCACGAGTGCGACGCGACGCCGGAACGCGGCCGGGGACGGGTTCGCGAAGCGTTGCCCGAGCGCGTCGAGCTCGTCCGCCACCCCGCCGGCTCCGTCGATCGATCCCACGAGCGAGGCGCTGGTGAGCGACGGTCCGCCCGCCGCGCAGAAGTCGTCGCGAAGCGCCCCAAAGGCAACGCTCGCCTCCCAGCCCGCGATTCCGTTCCTGAGGATCTCAGTGGGCGTGATGCTCGCGTCGCCGCTCGCCGTGTTCACATGCGCCGGATGGAAGATCGCGCCGAGCTCGTAGGTGCTCGGAGGGGTCCCGTTCATGTACCCGGGGAACGTGATCGAGTGGATGTAGCGCCGGTCGCCGAAGCGGGCGAGGAAGCGGCGGGCGATCTCCGCCGGGGGAGTCCGAAGCGTCCGCAATGCGGGTGCGTAGCTCGGCGCGTACTGCTGCTCGCCGGGACGGTTCCCCGACGGGACGGGCCGGCCCACGCACGAGCGCTGCGACGAGAAGTGCGGGTACTTCGGCCAGGTCGCAGGCGACGGCGGCTTGTCCGCTGCGATCGCGATGTGCGAGAGCGGCGCGGCGACATGCGTACGCGAAGACGCGCAACCGGCCACCGCGAGAAGGAGGCCAAGAACGAGTGCGCTGAATGCCTTCATTAGCCGTAGTTGACGAAGCTCGGCCTGCTGCGAAGACAGCGCGTGATCGCTGGGTGCGGCGGGCCGGTCGTGGTGACGTTGCCGGTCGAGTGGAAGGTGATGGTGGTTGATTGTGCCTTCTTGCGGGCCAGTAGCCCGTGCGCGACCCGTCGCACGTGCCAGCCGTCCCCATCGAGGCACATGGCGACCGTGCTCGGAAGCGGCGGAGCGAGATCGACGTTGAGGTGCTGGTCGATCATCCGGAGAAGATCACCGACGAGCAACGGCCGTACTTTGCGTCCCTTGACCGTGAGCGACAGCGACCCGCAGGGGCCGCCGGCACTGCCGCCTTCCGACGCTCTGGCGAGCACGTTCCCGGCCGCGTTGCGAAACGTCAGCGTGACGGTCGGCCGACCGAAGTACCCGTCGAAGCAAATGTAATTCGGGGAAACGCCGAGCCCATTCATCCACGAGACGATCGAGCCGACGTCGTAGCGGTCACGGACGTGCACGCGCACGCTTGGACGCCGTTGGTAGTAGCGGCTCGTGATATCGATTCGCCGGACCGTTCTTGGGATTTCCGCGCTACGCGGCGGCGGTTTGATCCACGTGTCGCCCGCCTGTGCGCTGATCACGGTCCCTCCATGGGGCAGAGCCAGCATGGTGACGTTGGCCCAGCGGGACGACGAGCGCCCGGGAATGGGCGGGAAGAGGTAGTCGTCGGTCGGCCGCGATCCGATCCGGTGGGTGCTGAGCGGGCGACGGAACGGAGCCTCGGGCCGTGGCCGTGGCGGGACGTGGGTGCGGACGAAGCGCACGACATCCCTGAGCGGTTCGTGGATCACCCACGCGCGACGAACGATTGCGGCGCCCGGGAACCCGTGATGGCTCCACTCGCTGCGGAACCAGGCCGGCGCGCTGTCCGGCACGGCCGCCACGCGCCGCGCGGTGGGAGGCACGACCGCGATGCGGATCAGCTTCTCGGCGTCGCGCCGCGCGAACGCGCGATTCGACGCGGTGGAGAAGCGCAGTGCGGTCGGCGACGGCGGGACGGGCTTGAGGATTAGCGGCGGCGACGAGATCCCGCGCAGAGAGCTGCCGCACGCCGAGAGAACGACGCAAGTCGCGGAAGCGGCTACCGACGCAACGAGAAGCGGACGTCTCACGAGCACGACGTCCCGTTGAGGTCGGTCGGTCCGAGCGTGGGATACGGATAAAGGCAGCCGTTCGCCGCCCACTCGCCGCCTTCCGACTCGGAGCGGCTCGCGCCCTGGGTGAACACGAACGGCCCTTTCGCGTCCTCGGCGGCGAAGAAGAACGCCTCGAACGTGTCCGCTGACTGCTGGAGCGAGCGCGAGTACGTGCGAGGGTTGAGGAGTTCCTCGATCTTCGGGATGTCCGCGACGAACGCCTTGCGGGAGCGGTTCGTCCGGACAATGAGGAGCGGCGCGATCTGTCGCGGCCGCAGCAGCCGGAGCGAGACAACGGTGAACCCGAACCCCCGGCCGATGCGCGCGACGCGCTTCCGGAAGGCTGCTGAAGACGGGTTCGGAAACCGCTGGTCGAGTGCCTGGCCCCGCTCGGCGAACCCGCCGCCATTGAGATCCGACGACCACATGACGAGCGGCGGTCCGCCCGCGTCGCACAGGTCGTCGCGCAACGCATCGCCAACGATCTCGCCCTCGTATTCCGCGATTCCCGTCCTCAGGGTCTGCTCGGGGCTTGGGTGATGGACGTATTTCGCTCCCCGTACGACGACGCGGGCCTGCAGCGCGCCGCCGGGCGGATGGCCGCCTGCGTAGAGGACATGAACGCGACTCCCCACGGCCGCAGGTGCCGGCGTGAACCTGATCGCGCGAACGTAGCGCCGGTCACCGAGGCGGGCGAGGATTCGGTGCGCTACCACGGCGGGCGCGATCGGATGAGCGCGCGCAGCCGGCGCATAGCTCGGCGCGACCTCCTCGATCTTCGCGTCGCCTCCAAGAAAAGGCCGCGCCCAGCAGGAACGCGCGGCGAAGTGCGGGTACTTCGGCCACGTCGCCGGCGACGGCGGCGTCTCCGCGGGGATCGCGATGTGGATCGGAGGTGAGCCGATCGTTTCCGCGCTGCTCGCACAGCCGGTGAACCCAGCGAGAACCGCCGGAGAAATCATGAGGAGAAGTGCGCGCCTCACCGTGTCCTTTATACGCCGCCGCGGTCCGATCTGTCACTTCGCGGCCGCCCTCCTAGAATGGCCGACATGCGGACGACGGCCGAGTTGCGCGAGGGGTTCCTCTCCTTCTTCGAGGAGAAGGGCCATCTGCGCTGCGCGTCGTACCCGCTCATCCCGCGCGCCGACGATCACTCGACGCTCCTCACGAGCGCCGGGATGCAGCCGCAGATGCCGTTCTTCCTCGGCCGCGAGAAGCCGCCCGCGCCGCTCACCACGACCGCGCAGAAGGTCTTCCGCACGGTCGATATCGACATCGTCGGACTCGACACGTACCACCTCACGTTCTTCGAGATGCTCGGCAACTTCTCGTTCGGCCAGTACTTCAAGGAAGGCGCGATCGCGTACGCGACCGAGTTCATCCAGGAGCGGCTGAAGCTCGACTGGGACCGCGTGTGGATCAGCGTCCACGCCGGCGATCCCGATCTGAAGCTCGGCCCCGACGAGGAGGCGATCGGCCACTGGGAGGCGATCGGAATGCCGGCCGAGCGGATCGTGCCGCTGCCGTCCTCCGAGAACTTCTGGTCGGTCGGCGGACCGGGGCCGTGCGGGCCCGACTCGGAGATGTACTGGGACTGGGGCGCCGAGGTCGGCTGCGCAGAGGGCTGCCTGCCCGGCTGCGCCAAGTGCGAGCGCTTCCTCGAGTTCGGGAACCTCGTCTTCATGTCGTACGAACTCCACGCCGACGGCACGCTCACCGACCTCCCGAACAAGAACATCGACACGGGCTGGGGGCTCGAACGCGTCGCACGCGTCGTGCAGGACGTCGCCTCGGTCTACGACACCGACGGCTACCAGCTGATCATGGACTGGGTCGCCGAACAGTCCGGCGTCGCGTACGGCTCGTCCGACGACGCGACGAAGGCGCACCGCGTGCTCGCCGACCATGGGCGCGGGATGACGTTCATCTCCGCCGAAGGCGTCGCGCCGTCGAACGAGGGGCGCGGCTATGTGCTCCGGCGCGTCATTCGCCGCGCCGCGCAGCACGGGCGCCGGATCGGCATGGAATCGCCGTTCCTGCCCGACCTCGCCGGCGTGGTCATCGAGCAGATGGGGGCGGCATACCCCGAGCTCGTCGAGCATCGCGACGAGATCCTCCGCACGCTCGCCGCGGAGGAGGAGCGCTTCGGCGAGACGCTCGAGCGCGGCATGGCGATCTTCGAGGAGGCGGCCGCGAAGGGCGAGATCACCGGCGACGACGCGTTTGAGCTCCAGGCGACCTACGGGTTCCCGATCGAGCTGACGCAGGAGCTCGCGCGCGAGCGCGGCCTCGGCGTGAACGACGAGGAGTACACGCGCCTCATGGAAGGGCACCGCGAGATCTCGCGGCAGGGCGGCGGTACCAGCTATTCGCCCAAGTACTTCGTCGAAGGAGGCAAGACGGAGTTCGTCGGTTACGAGCGCACCGATGTCCTCACCGCGATCACCGCTTACGCCTACATCGACAACGGAGAGTTTCAGGTCAAGCTCGCTGAGTCGCCGTTCTATCCCGCCGGTGGCGGCCAGGTCAGAGATGCCGGTTGGATCGAGAAGGACGACGGTTCGCGCGCTGAACTCGTCGAGGTAATCCGGCTCGAAGGCGGCGATCAGGAGCTCGTATTCCGCGGTGAGGGCTTCGAGCACGGCGACCGCGTACGCGCCGTCGTCCCGTGGCCGGTGCGGAACGCGACGCAGGCGAACCACACGGCGACGCACCTCCTCCACAAGGTGCTGCAGGAGGTGCTCGGCGACCACGTCCGCCAGGCGGGCTCGGCGGTGCGGCCCGACAAGCTCCGCTTCGACTTCACGCATCCGACCGCGCTGACTGCGGAGGAGCGCGCCGAGGTGGAGAAGCGCGTCAACGAGCACGTCTTCGCGAACGCGCCGGTGCGGATTTTCGAGACGCCGCTCGAGGAGGCGCGCACGCTCGGCGCGATGATGCTGTTCGGGGAGAAGTACGGCGACGTCGTCCGCGTCGTCGACGTCGACGGCTGGTCGAAGGAGCTCTGCGGCGGCACGCACGTGCGGTCGACCGCGGAGATCGGGCCGTTCGCGATCCTCTCCGAGAGCTCCGTCGGCGCCGGCGCGCGGCGCATCGAGGCGGTCACCGCGGGCGAGGCATTCGCACTGCTGCACGAGCGCGCGCGGGAGGCCGACGCGCTCCGTATCGAGCTCGCAGCCGCGCGCAAGGCGAAGCCGAAAGCCGACGCAGCGGCCGACTTCGCGATCGTCGAGAAGGCCGGGAACGTCGTTCTCGCCGAGGCGAAGGGACTGCAGCCCGGGCCGCTGCGCGATCTCTCCGACCGGATTCGCCAGCAGGAGAAGGCCGACGGCGCGATCGTGGCCTCGGTCACCGACGGCCGGATTCACATCGTCGTCAACCTTGCCGAGGGTCTTGGCAACGCCGGCGAGATCGCGAACGCGATGGGACAGGCGGTCGGCGGCAAGGGCGGCGGCCGGCCAACGATGGCGCAGGCCGGCGGCGACAACGCCGACGCGATCCCCGACGCGTTCGCCGCGGCGAAGGCGGCGCTCGCGTGAAGGTGATGGCGCTCGACTACGGCTCGGCGCGAACGGGCGTCGCCGTGTCCGACCCCACCGGAACGCTGGCGCGCCCGCACTCCATCGTCGAGAAGGCGGGCACCGACGCGGGGGTTGCCGAGCTCGCGCGGCTCGCGCGCGAAGAAGAGGCGGAACGCATCGTCGTCGGGTTGCCGCTCACGCTCCGCGGCGAGCGAGGCGAGCAGGCAGCCGAGACGGAGCGGTTCGCCGACGCGCTTCGCGCCGCGGTGGATGTTCCCGTCGAGCTGTTCGACGAGCGCTTCACGACCGACCTTGCGCAGCAGACCGCCCAATCAAATGGAAACGCGTCGGCGCCCGAGGACGCGGTCGCGGCGGCACATCTCCTTTCCGGCTGGCTCGAGTGGTCCGCGGCGCGCTCATAACGCTCGCCGCTGTCGCGCTGCTCGCCGGCTGCGGCGGCGGCACGCGTGCGGCCGACACGACGCCGAAGCAGCAGCGCCAGTTCCACGTCGTCTTCCCGGAGGGCTTCACACGCGCGACGATGGCGGAGCGCGTGGCCGCCGTCGCGAAGATCGCGAAGGGCGAGATCCATCATCCGGTCAAGCTCTCGAAGAGGGCGTACCTCGCCGCAAGCCGGCCGCACGCGATTCCCGGCTTCGGCCGGGGCAAGCTGCCGCTGGAGGGCTTTCTCTTCCCGAACACGTACAACTTCGACCGCACCTCGACGTCTGCCGATCTCGTGCAGAACCAGCTCCAGGAGTTCAAGACGGAGTGGGGGACCGTCGACATGTCGTATGCGCGGAGCAAGAACCTCACGCCGTACGACGTCCTCAAGATCGCGTCGATGATCCAGGCGGAGACCGCGATCGCGAGCCAGAACAAGCTCGTCGCCGCGGTCATCTACAACAGGCTGCACGACGGCATGAACCTCGGCTTCGACTCGACCCTCCATTACGGCCTGCATCTCGGCCCGAACCAGGATCTGACGTCGTCCGACCTCGCGAGCGACAACCCGTACAACACGCGGAAGTTCCCCGGCCTGCCGCCGACGCCGATCGACAATCCCGGCCTCGCGGCGATCGACGCCGCCGCGCATCCGGCGAACGTCGACTACACGTACTTCCTCGGCATCCCGCACAGCAAGCGGCTGTGGTTCACGAACAGCTCGCAGGAGTTCTACAACCGCGAAGTCCAGTACGGCTACGCACCGTGACCACGGTCGCGTTGCTCGGCCATCCGGTCGCGCACTCGCTCTCGCCTCGCATGCAGAACGCCGCGTTCGCCGCCGCCGGGCTCGATGACTGGACGTATGTCGCGCGCGACGTGGCGCCCGACGAGTTCGACGTAGCGGTGCGCGAGGTCGAGTTCGCGAACGTCACGGCGCCGTACAAGCGTGAGGTCGCGCGACTGCTCGGGAGCGACCTCGAGTCGGTGAACACGATCGTCCGCGGCGCAGGCTTTTCCACGGACGCCGCGATTTTGGACTTAGTGACAAGTTGTCACAAGCCGGTTTTGGTGGGGGACGGGGGAGCGGCGGCGGCGTTTCGCGCGGCGCTGCCCGAGGCGCGGGTTTTCTCCCGGCGTGGGGAGTGGCCGCCCGATGTCGCGGAAGCCGACCTCGTCGTGCATGCGACCTCCGTGCGCGAAGAGGTGTTGTTCGAGCTCGGCGACGGGCAGACGCTCGTCGATCTGCCGTACCCGCGCACCGCGACAGCGGAGGCGGCCGCGGCGAACGGTGCACGCGTTCTCGACGGACTCGAGGTTCTCGTTGCGCAGGGCGCTGCGAGCTTCGCGCTGTGGACCGGCGTTCCGGCGCCGGTCGCAGCGATGCGCGCCGCGCTCGGCTTGACCTGAGCCCTTTGCGGGCATAGAAAGCGTCTATGCGTACATGCGGCGCGTGTCGGGGCGAGGTGCAGGACGAGTTCCGCTTCTGCCCGCACTGCGGCAAGGCGCAGCGGACGAAGATCGTCGAGCACTTCCGTGGGCATCCCGACGTCGGCGACGGCGGGCTTCGCGTCTCGCTCTATCTCGGCGAGCCGAGTCACGCTCGGTTCAGCATCTGGCACGGCGATGCGGCGGAAGCCGCGATGTCACTCGACCCCGCCGAGACCCACCGCCTTGCGCGCTTCCTGCTCGCTCAGCCGGAGATCGCTCGCGGTCGCATCGCCCGCGCACTCGCGCGCCTCTAGGCTCCCGTCATGAATCTCGAGCTCGCAACAGCGGGCGAGTCGCATGGGCCGGCGCTCGTTGCGATCGTCTCCGGGCTGCCCGCGGGGCTCGTCCTCGAGAAGGCTGCGATCGACGCCGATCTCCGGCGGCGGCAGGAGGGCTATGGCCGCTCGCCGCGCCAGCAGATCGAGACGGACGGGGTCGAGGTGCTCGCCGGGCTCCGACACGGCCGCACGCTCGGGACGCCGCTCGCGCTCGTCGTCCGCAATCGCGACCACAAGAACTGGACGTGGGGGATGAGCCCCTGGCCGCCTGACGGTGACCCGGAAGGGAAGGGGACGAAGCCGGTGACGCTGCCGCGGCCGGGGCACGCCGACCTCGCCGGCGTGCAGAAGTTCGGTCTCGACGACGTCCGCGACGCGCTCGAGCGCGCCTCCGCGCGGCACACCGCGGTGTACGTCGCGGCCGGCTCCGTCGCGAAGGCGCTCCTCCGCGAGATCGGGATCGTCGTGCGCGGCGAGGCGTTGCCCGAGGACGGCGCCGATCCCACGGCCGTCGACGCCGCGCGCAAGGACAGGGACACGCTCGGCGGCCGCGTCGAGGTGCGCGCGACCGGCGTTCCGCCGGGACTCGGTTCGTACGCGCGGCGCGAGGATCGCCTCGATGCGCGCCTCGCCGCCGCCGTGATGGGGATCCAAGCCGTGAAGGGCGTCGAGATCGGCGACGGCTTCGCGCTCGCCGCGCTGCGCGGCTCCGAGGCGCACGACGAGATCGGCGCCGACAAGCGCCGCATGTCGAACCGCGCCGGTGGGATCGAAGGCGGCATGTCGAACGGCGAGGAGATTGTCGTCCGCGCCGCGATGAAGCCGCTGCCGACGCTCATGAAGCCGCTCGGCTCCGTCGATCTCGCAACCGGCGCGCCTGCAGAGGCGCTCGTCGAACGGAGCGACGTATCCGCCGTCGAGGCGCTCGCCGTCGTCGCCGAGGCCGCCGTCGCGTGGGAGCTTGCCCGCGCGGCGCGCGAGAAGTTCGGCGGCGACGCGCTCGGCGACTTCGTCGCTGCGCACCGCGCCTACCGGGAGCGCATCAGCTGAAGCACGTAGCGATCGTCGGCTTCATGGGCTCGGGGAAGTCGCGGGCCGCGCGCGCGCTCGGCGGCGTCGACACCGACGCGCTCGTCGAGGTCGCCGCTGGCAAGACGATCCCGTTGATCTTCCGCGAGGAAGGCGAAGCCGTCTTCCGCGCGCTCGAGGAGGAGCAGGTCGTCGCCGCGCTCGGCGGCGGAGCGGTCACGTCACCGCGCGTGCGGGACGCGCTGCGCGACACGCTCACGATCTGGCTCGACGTCGACGTCGACACGTGCTGGGAGCGCGTCAAGCGGAGCAGACGGCCGCTCGCGCGCGACGAAGCCGCGTTCCGCCGGCTCTATGAGGAGCGGCGCGCGCTCTATGCCGACGTCGCGGACGTCGTCGCGAGGGACGTCCACGACGTCGTTCTCGCCGTCGCGGGCGTGCACGTCGAGCGCGGCGCGCTCGAACGCCTCGCCGAGCTCGTCCCCGGCGACGGCCCGGTAGCGCTCGTCTCCGACCCGCACGTCGCCGGCATCCACGGGGCGACCGCGCAGCTCGCGCTCGGCGCGCGTCTCACCGAGACCCACGAGTTGCCGCCGGGCGAGGAGGCGAAGACCTTCGCCGCCGTCTCGCGCCTCTGGGAGGAGCTGCGCCTCGACCGCCGCGGCACGGTCGTCGCGCTCGGCGGTGGCTGCACGACAGACCCCGCCGGCTTCGCCGCCGCGACGTACCTCCGCGGTGTCCCGTGGGTGCCCGTCCCGACGAGCCTCGTCGCGCAGGTCGACGCGGCGATCGGCGGCAAGACGGCGATCGATCTGCCGCAGGGGAAGAACCTCGTCGGCGCGTTCCACTGGCCGACGCGCACCGTCGTCGACCCCGCGCTCCTCGAGACGCTTTCGGAGGCACAACGCCTCGAGGGCATGGCGGAGGTCGTGAAGACGGGGCTCCTCGCTGGCGAGCCGTTCTGGGAGTTGCGCGACGACGAGCTCGTGCGCCGTTGCGCCGCGTACAAAGCGGCGGTTTGCCTCCGCGATCCCGAGGACAAGGGCGAGCGGAAGATGCTCAACCTCGGCCACACGTTCGCGCACGCGCTCGAGGCCGCCGCCGGGTACGACGGCACCGTCACGCACGGCCGCGCCGTCGCACTCGGCCTGCTCGCCGCGCTGCGTCTCTCCGGCCGCGATACCGCCGTCGTCGAGGAGCTGCTCCATCCCGAGCCGGTGCGCGTCGACCGCGACCGCGCATGGCAGGCGCTCCTCCGCGACAAGAAGGGCGCGCTCAAGCTCGTCCTCCTCGGCCGCTGGGACATCGACGTTCCCGCCGAGGACGTGCGGCACGAACTCGATAGGTTGATCGCATGAGAGTGCTCGTTCTCAACGGCGTGAACCTCAACGTGCTCGGACGGCGCGACCCGAAGCTCTACGGCGGCCTTTCGATCGCCGAGCTCGAGGGTCGGATCTACGAGTGGGCGCGCGAGCGCGAGCTGACGGTGCAGTGCCGCCAGACGAACGACGAGGGCGAGTTCATCAAGTGGTGCCACGACGCGCTCGACGCGGTCGACGGCGTCGTCGTGAACCCCGGCGCGTGGACGCACTACCAGTGGTCGATCCACGACGCGATCGAGCTGCTCGAGATTCCCGTCGTCGAGGTACACCTTTCGAACGTCGACGAACGCGAGGAGTGGCGGCGCACGTCGGTCCTCTCCGACGTCGTCGCCGCGCGTTTCGTCGGGCATGGCCCCGACGGCTACCGAATGGCCCTCGACTACCTCAAGGAGAACTCCACGTGAACCGGATCGACCGCCTGCGCGAGTTGCTCGAGGAGCCGCTCCTCGTCACGAACCTCGTCAACGTCCACTATCTGACCGGCTTCGAAAGCTCGAACGCAGCGCTCGTCATCGAGCCGGGCGGCGGCGCGCGGCTCTTCACCGACTTCCGCTACTACGAGGCCGCGCAGGGGATCGAGGGCGTCGAGACGGTCATGACGAAGCGCTCGCTCATGGCGTGGCTCGGGGAGACGCTTTCCGGCAAGGTCGGCTTCGAGGCGAACGTCCTGCCGTGGTCGTTCGCGGAGGATCTGCGCGCGGCCGGCGTCGACCTCGTTGCTCGCACCGGGCTCGTCGAGCAGCTGCGCGCGGTCAAGGACGAGGGCGAGCTCGAGGCGATTCGCAAGACCTGCGCGATCACCGACCGGATGTTCGAGCGGCTCGTCACCGAGATCCCGTTCGTCGGCCGGCGCGAGCTCGACGTCTCGTGGGACATCCAGCGCCTCTTCCACGAGGAGGGCGCGGAGGGGCTGTCGTTCGAGTCGATCGTCGGATCAGGCCCGACCGGCGCGCGGCCGCACGCGCGTGCGGGCGACAAGATCATCGAGACGGGCGAGCTCGTCGTCATCGACACGGGTGCGATGCTCGGCGGTTACATGTCCGACTACACGCGCACGCTCGCGACTGGCGATCTCTCCGGCGAGATGCAGGAGGCGTACGCAGTCGTGCTCGCGGCGCAGCAGGCGGGGCTCGACGCGATCCGCGCCGGCGTCACCGGCGTCGACGTCGACGCTGCCGCCCGCGACGTCATCGAGGCGAGCGATTTCGCCGGGACGTTCGGCCACGGTCTCGGCCACGGCCTCGGTCTCGACGTCCACGAGGCTCCGCGGCTCTCGACGGAGAGCCCCGACACGCTCGCGGTCGGCAACGTCGTCACCGTCGAGCCGGGCGTGTACCTCGAAGGCCGCTTCGGCGTCCGCATCGAGGACGACGTCTTCGTCACGGAGGACGGCTGCGAGAACCCGGTGCGCTTCACGAAGGAGCTCGTCACTGTCGGATAGCGCGCCCGCTGACGCCGTCGTCGTCGGCGCGGGACTCGCGGGCCTGACCGCCGCCGCCGAGCTCACGCGAGCAGGCAGGCGCGTGCTCCTGCTCGACCAGCAGGGGCCGAACGATCTCGGCGGCCAGGCGTTCTGGTCGTTCGGCGGCCTGTTCCTCGTCGACAGCCCCGAGCAGCGGCGCCTGCGGATCCACGACTCCTTCGATCTCGCGTGGCAGGACTGGCAAGGGAGCGCCGGCTTCGACCGCGTCGAGGACGAAGACAGCTGGGCCGTCAAGTGGGCGCGCGCGTACGTCGAGTGGGCGGCGGGGGAGAAGCGCGCGTGGCTCGAGGAGCGCGGGATCTCGTTCGTCGCGACGGTCGGCTGGGCCGAGCGCGGCGCGATGCGCGCCGACGGGCACGGCAACTCCGTCCCGCGCTTCCACATCGCCTGGGGAACCGGCACCGGCGTCGTCAAGCCGTTCGTCGATGCAGCGCACGCCGCAGTCGAGAGCGGCCTGCTCACGATCTGGCACCGGCACCGTGTGCGCGAGCTCCTCATCAGCGGCGGTGCCGTGACCGGTCTTCGGGGAGTCGTCCTCGCTGACGACGACGCGCCACGCGGCGCGCCGACGAACTACGAGACCGTCCGTGAGTTCGAACTCGAGGCGCCGCTCGTCATCCTCACGACGGGCGGAATCGGCGGGAACCACGAGATGGTGCGCCGCTACTGGCCCGAGCGGCTCGGCACGGCGCCGCGGTCGATGATCACCGGCGTGCCCGCGTACGTCGACGGGCTGATGCTCGACATCGCCGCCGGCGCGGGCGTCCGTCTCGTCAACCGCGACCGCATGTGGCACTACACCGAGGGGATCTGCAACTGGAACCCGATCTGGCCCGACCACGCGATCCGCATCCTGCCCGGCCCGTCGTCGCTGTGGTTCGACGCGCTCGGCCGGCGCCTGCCCGATCCGTGCCTGCCTGGCTTCAACACGCTTGCGACGCTCGGCCACCTGCGCACGACGCCCGACATCGCCGAGTTCAGCCACTCATGGTTCATCGCGACGCAGAAGATCGTGCGCAAGGAGTTCGGCCTCTCCGGCTCGGAGCAGAACCCCGACATCACAAGTGGCGACAAGCGGTTGTTCGTCCAGCAGCGCATCCTCAACAAGGTCGCGCCCGACCCGGTCGAGGCGTTCAAGCGGCACGGCGAGGACTTCGTCGTTGCCGGCAATCTCGACGAGCTCGTCGCGGGGATGAACCGGCTCGCCCCGGAGGCGCCGCCGCTCGACGTCGCGGCGCTGCATGCGCAGATCGCCGCCCGCGACGCGCAGCTCGCGAATCCGTTCACGAAGGACAGCCAGATCATGGCGATCCGCAACTCCCGCAAGTACCTCGGCGACCGCCTCGGGCGCACCGTCCCGCCGCACGCGATCCTCGACCCGGAGAACGGCCCGCTCATCGGCGTGAAACTCCACATCCTCACGCGCAAGACGCTCGGCGGGATCCAGACCGACCTACAGTCCCGCACGCTCGACACCACGGGCAATCCGATCGACGGTCTCTACGCGGCCGGGGAAGTCGCCGGCTTCGGCGGCGGCGGCGTGCACGGATACAATGCCCTCGAGGGAACCTTCCTCGGCGGCTGCCTCTTCAGCGGCCGCGCCGCGGGGCGTGACGCCGCGGAGCGGCTCGGTATCGTCGCGTGATGCGCGCCGGCTGTCTCGCCTTGGTCTGCATGGCCGTTCTCGTCGCCGGCTGCGGGGGCGGGACGAGCGCGCCTCCGGCGAAGACCTTGTCCCATGGCCGCTTTCTCTACCTCGCGCACCACATTCTCTGCCCGCATCCAAACCGAAAGGGTGCTGCCACAGGGAAGCCCACGACTTACCAGGGGTACGTTCGCCAAGCCCGGAAGGACGTTTCGACATTCGAGGGATACATCGCCAGGCTTCGGAATTTGACGCCGCCAGCCGCCGATGCAGGCAGGTTTCACCACCTACTCACAGTCCTCGACAAGATCGATGGGGATCTCCATTCCCTTCTCGACGTGGTCGGGAGTCATGATGTCCAAAGCGTGCATTCGCTCGGCAGACGCCTGAAAGTCCTCGAAAAGCGACTCATGGCGCCGGCCAAGAAGCTTCACCTGCGGTCCTGCGTCAAGAAGTAAGCGCGCGCCGTTACCCTGCGCGCCGTGGCGGAGCAAGTCGACACCAACAGCTTCAAGAACGGCATGCACATCGAGCTCGACGGCAAGGTGTGGCGCATCGTCGAGTTCCAGCATGTGAAGCCGGGCAAGGGCGGCGCGTTCGTCCGCACGAAGCTCAAGGCTCTCGACGCCGGCAACGTCGTCGACCGCACGTTCCGCGCCGGGGAGAAGTTCCCGCGCATCCGCACCGAGACAAAGAACGTCCAGTACCTCTACGACGACGGCACCGAGGCGCACTTCATGGACGAGGAGACGTACGACCAGTTCGCGCTGGCGACCGCCGATCTCGCCGACGAGCTGAAGTTCCTGCAGCCGAACACGAAGGTGCAGATCCTCGAGGTGAACGGGAAGCCGTCGAGCATCCAGATGCCGGCATCGGTCGAGCTCGCTGTGAGCGAGACGGAGCCGGGCATCAAGGGCGACACCGCGTCGAACGTCACGAAGACGGCGACGCTCGAGACGGGCGTCGTCATCCAGGTACCGCTCTTCGTGAACGTCGGCGACCGGCTGAAGGTGGACCCGAAAGACGGTCGCTACATCTCCCGCGCGTGAGCTAGCTCCGCAGGCAGGTGAGCGCCCGCCCCTCGGCGCTACCGGCAATCTCGAGGTTGGTTGCGACGTTCCGCCGCGGCCCGATGCTGACGCTCATTCCTGCGAGAGCGTTGCTTGCCGCGGCGGTGGTCGGGGCGAAATACGCGCTCATGAGGTAGTCCCCGCGGCGGCTGATCCAGATGCCGGGGAAGTTCCAGTCTCCGGCGCCTCGCTTGATTCGTGAGACGTCGTAACCGTGTTCGCGGAGGCACGAAGACGTCGGACTCAACCTGTACCTCGGTCCTGCGTTCCACCAGGAACCGGCGCTCGCGGCGACCTTCCATGCAACGAAGCCGGTCGCGGGCAAGGCGACAGCGGAGAAAAGCAAGATCCCGGGAAGGGCAAACCCGACGGCGACCGGTGCGACGCGCGACCGCATCTAGCCGCGGATCCGGGCGAGGCTCGCCTCGGGCCAGACGTCCTTGACGTCGTAGAGCTCGTCGAACGCGGGCACGCCGTCGGGGAGCGTCACCCAGCTGACCTTCGACCGCACGAAGATGTGCACGTCGGGCGTGAGCGACTGCGGCTCGTCGAGCGTCCCGACGCGGACGAAGCGCGATCTAAGGCTGCCGTAGATGCTGTAGAGCGCGACCTGGCACGCGGGACAGCGAAAGATCGTCTGCATGCTGCCGTCGTCGCGGGGCGTATCGACGGCGACCGGCTCGCCTTCGAGGAGCTCGACGCGGTCGGCCTCGATGACTGCGTTGAGCACGAACGCGCTTCCCGTCTGGCGCTGGCAGTTGAGGCAGTGGCAGCAGTGGACGATCAGCGGACCGGACGTCATCCGGTAGCGGACAGCTCCGCACGAGCATCCGCCTGTCCGCTCGCCTGGCACGGGGCGACCCTACCGTCAGCGGTAAGGTCTCGCCGTGCCTTCCCTCGCCGATACGACGATCCGCCTGCTCGGGCAGGAACCGCTCGCCGGGCGCGTCCCCGTCGCCGAGCAGTTCCGGCTCGCGGAGATCCTCGATCGTGCCGGGTTCGCGTATCTCGAGGTGTCGGGTGGCGGGAACTTCGAGTCCGCGGTCAAGCGCGGCGTGGAGAGTCCGTGGGAGCGGATCCGCGCGCTGAAGGCGCGGGTCAAGACGCCGCTCGGCTTGGCGCTCCGCGGCCGCTTCCTCGTCGGCTCCCGGCCGGTCGACGCCGACTTCGCGCGCCGCTTCGTCGCGTGCGCGGCCGAGAACGGCATCGACGTCTTCCGTCTCCACGATCCGCTCAACGACGTGTCGAATCTCCGCGAGGCGGCCGAGGCGATCGTCGCAGCCGAGCGCGACTTCGAGGCTGGGCTCGTCTACAGCCCCGGTCGCACCGGCGAGCTCGAGACGCTCGTCGAGCGCGCGAAGCAGCTGCCCGAGCTCGGAGCCGTGCGCGTCCTCCTCCACGATCCGACCGGCGGTCTGCAGCCGCACACCGCGGAGGAGCTCGTCCACGCGCTCGCCGAGGCGAGCGGACTTCCTGTCGGGATCTACGTGCAGGGCGCCGGCGGTAGCGCGCTCGCCGCGGCTCTTGCAGCGGCTCGCGCCGGCGCGCAGGTCATCGCGTGCGCGATCTACCCGCTCGCGCTGACGCTCCACCGCGTCTCGGGCGAGTCGGTTGCCGAGGCTCTCGCGGGCATGGGGCTTGGCTCCGGCGTCGACATCAACACGCTCTGGGAAGCGACCGACGTCGTCGACGAGCACATCGGCGACGAGCTCGTCAGGCCGCTGATGCCGCGGATCGCCGTTCTCGCCGCGCAGCGCGACCTGCCCGCGAGCGTCGTCGCCGGGATCGACTCGGCGCTGCGCGCGGAATCCGCCGAGGACCGGCTCGACGAGGTGCTCACCGAGCTCGACCGGATTCGGACGGAGACGGGCTCGCCGCCGCTTGCCTCGCCGATCGGGGAGTTCCTCGCCTCGCAGGCGATCATCAACGTCCTCGCCGCAAGCCGCTACCTCACGATCGTCGACGAGGTCCGCTCGCTCGTCACCGGCGGCTTCGGCACGCCGCCTGGGCCGATCGACCCGGCGCTCGACCGTGTCGTCCAGCTCACGCACGACCCCGACTCGGAAGAGGACGTCGCGCCGCCGCTGAGCGAGCTCCGCGAGCGCGCGGAGGGCATGGCGGCGAGCGAGGAGGAGCTGCTCCTGCTCGGTCTCTTCGGCGACGACGCCGAACGCTTGCTCCGTGGGATCCGCAACCGCGGCCGGCGCGAGGACGACCTCGAAACGCTCGACGAGGGGCGCGCCGAGCGAATTCGCGAGGTCGTGAACATCGTCCAGGAGTCGGGAATCGGCGAGATCACGATCGAGGAGGAAGGGATGCGGATCTCGGTCCGCTCGACGCCCGACGCTCCGGTCGGCGCCGCGCCCGGCGCCGTCTCGCTCGGCATTTCCGAGCCGGATCTTCCCGCCACGGCCCCTCCGGTCGGCGGTGCGCTCATGCGCGTCGAGTCGCCGATGGTCGGGACGTTCTACCGCTCGCCGTCGCCCGACGCAGCGCCGTTCGTCTCCGTCGGCGACGTCGTCGCACCCGGCCAGGCGCTTTGCATCCTCGAGGCGATGAAGCTCATGAACGAGGTCAAGGCCGACGTCGAGGGCGTCGTCCGCGCGATCCACGTCGAGAACGCAGCAGCGGTGGAGTTCGGTCAGCTGCTGTTCGAGCTCGAGCCGCTCGCCGGCCGTCCGGCGCTGTAGCTGGGTCGTGTTCAACGCGTTGGTCACCGGCGTGAGCCGCGAGCGCGGCATCGCCGCGGCGGTCGCGCGGCGGTTGCGCAGTGACGGGCTCCGAGTCGTCACGACGGGCTGGAGTCCGTACGACGCGGACATTCATCCCGGGGTCGACGCGCAGACCGACACAGACTTTCAGTTCGACCTTGGAGACCCGTCGGCGCCGGCGCAGCTGTTCGACGCCGCGGAGAAGGCGGCCGGCCGCATCTCAGCGCTTGTCATCGCTCACACGTACGACCCGGGCGGCGGGCTCCTCGAGATGACGCCGGAACTGATCGACCGGCACATGGCCATCAACATTCGTGCGTCGCTCCTGCTCATGCGGGAGTTCGCGGAGCGCGTCGGCGACGCACCGGGCGGCGGCCGAATCGTCATCTTCACGAGCGGTCCGCCGCAAAATGGCGCGATCGCCTACGCCGCGAGCAAAGGCGCTCTCGAGTGGATCACGTATTCCGCGGCGACCGAGCTTGGCCCGCGCGGCATCACCGTCAACGCCGTCAATCCCGGTCCGAATCAGACCGGGTGGATGACCTCCGAGATCGAAGAGGAAGCGGCGCGGCGGACGCCGTTGGGCCGGACCGGACGCCCCGAGGACGCGGCAGCGCTCGTGTCGTTTCTCCTCTCCGACGACGGTGCATTCATCAACGGCCAGGTGGTCACCTCCGACGGTGGCCACCGCGTCGCCGGCGGATCCTGGCCGCGCTGACGCTGCGGGACACGCCCGTAGACTCTCGCCGTGTTCAAGCGTGTCCTCGTAGCGAACCGTGGCGAGATCGCCGTCCGCGTCATCCGTGGTCTCCACGAGCTCGGTGTCGAAGCTGTCGCGGTGTACTCGACCGCTGACGCCGAGGCGCTGCACGTCAAGCTCGCGGATCGCGCCGTGCGGATCGGGCCGCCTCCGGTCGGGCAGAGCTACCTCTCGATTCCCGCGATCATCGCGGCCGCGGAGACGACCGGTTGCGAGGCGGTGCATCCCGGCTACGGCTTCCTTTCCGAGAACGCCGGCTTCGTCCGCGCATGCGAGGACAACGACCTCGTCTTCATCGGGCCGGGCGCCGAGGTGATGGAGCGGATGGGCGACAAGGCGCGCGCGAAGGCCGAGATGCGCGCCGCGGGCGTGCCGCTCGTCCCGGGCGTCGAGGGCATCGCGGGGCCGGACGAGGCGCGCGCCGCAGCCGACGAGCTCGGCTATCCCGTGCTCCTCAAGGCGGCGGCGGGCGGGGGAGGGCGCGGGATGCGGCGCGTCGAGGAATCCGCCGACGTCGTCGAGCTCTACGAGCGTGCTTCGGGCGAGGCGCTGTCGGCCTTCGGCGACGGGACGATGTACGTCGAGAAGGTCATCACGCCGGCGCGGCACGTCGAGATCCAGGTGCTGTGCGACAACCACGGCACCGTCCTCACGTGCGGCGAGCGCGAATGCTCGATCCAGCGCCGCCATCAGAAGCTCATCGAGGAGTCGCCGTCGCCGGCGCTGAGCCCCGAGCTGCGCGAGGAGATGGAGGCCGCCGCCGAGCGGGCGTGCCACCACATCGGCTACCGCAACGCGGGCACGATCGAGTTCCTCGTCGGCCCGGACGGCTCGTTCTCGTTCATCGAGATGAACACCCGCCTGCAGGTCGAGCATCCCGTCACCGAGCTCGTCTCCTCGATCGACCTCGTGCGCGAGCAGGTGCGCATCGCGGCGGGGGAGAAGCTCGCGCACGGCGGGCGCTCCGGCCCGCGGCTCGGGCACGTGATCGAGCTGCGCATCAACGCCGAGGATCCGACGAACGACTTCGCGCCCGCGCCGGGACGCGTGACGCGCTTCCGGCCGCCGCTCGGGCCCGGCGTGCGCGTCGACACGTTCATCGAGGAAGGCGCGACGATCCCGCCGTTCTACGACTCGCTTATCGCGAAGGTCATCGTCCACGACGCGAGCCGCAAGCTCGCGATCGACCGTGCGATCCGCGTGCTCGGCGAGTTCGAGATCGAAGGCGTCCCGACGACGGTCGCGGTGCTGCGCGACATCCTCGCGAGCGACGAGTTCCGGAGCGGCGAGTACTCGACGTCGTTCCTCGAGGAGGCGGGCGCGACGCTCCCGTCGCTGGTGGGCGCATGAGCAAGGTGCTCGTCTCCGACGATGCCGGGTCGGTGCGCGTGAGCGAGGCTGCGCTTGTCCAGCTCGTCGACGGAGCGGTCGCGGCGGTGGAGGGCGCGCGGCTGCGCAAGCGCCGGCGGCTATCGCTAGAGCTGGCCGACGGTCGCGCGCGCGCCGCGATCGAGATCTCGGCCGCGTACGGGAACGTCCTGCACGAGACGGCGCGCGCGGTGCAGGAGCAGGTCGCAGGCGTGTTCACGTGTGTGTGCGGCTTCGAGGTCGACGCCGTCGACGTCGCGGTCGTGGAGCTCACGCGATGAGCACGATCAGCCGCCGCGAGGCGCGTCGCGCCGCGGTCTTCGTCCTCTACCAGTCCGACGTCACCGGGCAGCCGCTCGGCTCGCTCTACGACGGTGACGTCGATGCGTACACCGAGCGTCTCGCGCAGGCTGTCACCGGGCACGCCGAGGAGCTCGACGCGCGGATCACCGCTGCGTCCGACGACTGGACGGCGGACAGGCTCGGCGCGGTCGAGCGGAACGTCCTCCGCGTCGCGCTCGAGGAGCTCGACGAGCGCGAGGTGCCGATCGAGGTCGTGCTCGACGAGGCGGTCGAGCTCGCGAAGCGGTATGCATCCGAGGACGCGGCCAGACTGGTGAACGGAATCCTCGGGAGGATCGTGCGTGAGCGCTGACGAGTCACTGACCAACGCGGAGGAGCTGCTGAAGCGGCTCGAGGCTGCACGCGCCGAGCTCGAGCAGCTGTCGGCGGCGGACGCCGGAGGCTCGCCGGACCGCGCGATCGAGCTCCTCGGCGAGCTCGCGGAGCTCGCGAAAGCCGTCGAGCAGGAGCTCGAGAAGGCGCAGCGCGCAGCGGGAACCGATGCATAGCCCCGCCGAGTTGACCGCGCTCGTCGAGGACGCGCTCGAGCAGCTGGAGCTCTGGCCCGAGCTCCACGGGCAGGCGACGTCCGTCCGCTATTCGCTCGAAGTCGGCGGCAAGCGCGTCCGCCCGGTCATCGCGCTTGCGGTCGGCGAGGCGCTCGGCGCCGGCGTCGACGACGTCATGCCCGCGGCGCTCGCGATCGAGCTCGTGCACACGTTCTCGCTCGTCCACGACGACCTGCCGGGAATGGACAACGACGAAGAGCGGCGCGGCCACCCGTCCACATGGAAGAAGTTCGGCGAGGGGACGGCGGTGCTCGCGGGCGACGCGCTGCTCGCGGAGGCGATGCGGCTTGCGGCGCGCTACGAGTCGTCGGCGGTCGCGCGCGAGCTGGCCGAGGCGACCCTCGGGATGATCGGCGGCCAGTACCTCGACACGATGGTCGAGGGCTACGACCTCGCCGCCGTGCACCGGTTGAAGACGGGCCGGCTGTTCTACGCCTCGGTGACGATGGCGCTCTGGGCCTGCGAGCTGCCGGTGGAGGAGCAAGCGCCGTGGCGCGCGTTCGCGGAGGAGCTCGGGCTCCTGTTCCAGATCGTCGACGACATCCTCGACTCGGACGGCTACGTCCGCGAGCACGGTGCTGAGGCTGCGCGGCGCTACGCCGACGAGGCAGCGGAGCGTGCACGCGGGCGCCTCGATGAAGTCGGCGCCGACACGTCGGCGCTCCGCGAGATCGTCGACTCGCTCGCCGTGCGCACGGCTTGAGCGCACCGAGCTGGCATCCCGACGAGCGGGCGCACGCCGGCCCCGAGCACCTCGATCCACAGTACGTCGCGGGGTACGACGCGAAGACCGCCCTCGACCTCGACGACGCGCTCGGCATCCTCCGGCGACACGGACTCGGCTCCGACACGACGCTTGTCGATCTCGGCTGCGGCACGGGACTACTCGCTTCGACGGCCGCGCGCGAGTGCCGCCGCGTCGTCGGGGTCGATCCGTCTCCGGCGATGCTCGAACTCGCGCGCGCACGAACCGACGCGGTCGAGTGGGTCGAGGCCGGCTTTCTCACGTACACGCACACGGGTGAGCCACCACAGCTCGTCCACTCGCGGCATGCGCTCCACCATCTCCCGGACTTCTGGAAGGGAGTCGCGCTCGCGCGGATCCACGAGATGCTGGCTCCCGGCGGCGTGCTCGTCCTCCGTGATCTCGTCTACGACTTCGAGCCGGTAGAGGCCGGCGAACGGATCGAGGCATGGCTCGCCGCGGCGTCGACGAGCCCGGCGACCGGCTGGACACGTGAGGAGCTCGAGACGCACGTCCGCGACGAGCCGGGAACCTACGCGTGGCTGCTCGAGAGCCTGCTCGAGCGGACGGGGTTCGAGATTCGCGAGCGCGACGTGCGCAACGGCATCTACGCGACGTACGTCTGCGCACGGTGACGGAGTTGATGTTCGACGAGCTCGTCGACGTCGCTCGCGAGCGCGCCGACGTGATCGGGCTGTACCTCTTCGGCTCGCGCGGGCGCGACTTCATGGTCGACGAGCGCTCGGACTGGGACGTCTGCGTCGTGTTCGCGGACGGCGATGCGCGCGACACCTTCGACGCAGAGTTCCCGTACGTGCACGGCGCGCTGGTCGAGGCCGTCACGTGGACGCTCGACGAGCTACGCAATGACACGTCCGAGCACGGCCGGTACGCGCGGGCGCACGCTCGTGTGGAGATCGACAAGACGGGCGAGCTCACTGCGCTGCTTGCCGGAATGGAATCGCTCCCGGACGGAACACGCGATGCCGTCGTGCGCGAGGCGCTCGACGGCTACATCAACCAGACGTACCGCTCGCTCCGGTACGGGACACGGCTCGACGCCGCCGAGTCGATCCCGCACGCGCTGCGCACGATCTTCGGGCTCGAGAATCGCGTGCGCCCGTACAACAAGTATCTCGAATGGGAGCTGCGGCATCACCCGCTGCGCGACTGGGACGCCGACGAGCTTCTCCCGCTGCTCGACCGCGTGCTCGCGGGAAAGCCGGCTGCGCAGCGCCAGCTGTTCAACCGCGTCGAGCCGCTCGCGCGCCGCGAGGGATGCGGCGACGTCGTCGACGGCTGGGAGCCCGACGTCGCTTGGCTCCGCGGAGAGGGCGAGTACCGAGCTTGAAGAAGCGACTCGACGTCCTCCTCGTCGAACGCGGCCTCGCGGAGTCGCGCGCGCAGGCTCAGGCGCTCGTCATGGCGGGTCTCGTCCGTGGCTACGACAAGCCGGGGACGCAAGTCGACCACGATGTCGAGCTCGAGGTGGCGGCGCGCCAGTCGTACGTCTCGCGCGGCGGCGAGAAGCTCGCGCACGGGCTCGACGGGCTCGGCGTCGATCCCTCCGGCCTCGACTGCGTCGACGTCGGCGCATCGACCGGCGGCTTCACCGACGTCCTCCTCGAGCGTGGCGCGGAGCGCGTGATCGCCCTCGACGTCGGCTACGGGCAGCTTCACCCGCGCCTGCGCGGCGACTCGCGGATCACGGTGATGGAACGGACGAACGCGCGAACGCTGACGGAGCTGCCGTTCCCGCCCGCGCTCGCGGTGTGCGACGTGTCGTTCATCTCCGTCCGCATCGCGCTGCCGCCCGTGCTGCGGCTGTGCGCGCCGGGCTGGCAGGCCGTCGTCCTCGTCAAGCCGCAGTTCGAGGCGGGCCGCGAGGACGTGGGGAAGGGCGGCGTCGTGCGCGACGACGAGGTTCGGCGCCGGGTCGTGCGCGAGGTCGCCGACGCGGCGCTCGGCTGGCAGGCGAGCGTCGCGGGAGTCGTAGACTCGGGACTTCCCGGCCCGAAGGGAAACCGCGAGATCTTCCTCCACCTGATCCATTCCGAGCAGCCGACTCTCCCCGATGACATCGACGAGCGAATCGACGCAGCACTCGCCGGTTGAGACGGTCGCGATCGTCGCGCACGCGCGCGTCGACGTGACGACGGCGATCGAGCAGGTGCGGGACGTCGCCGCGCGCGCGGGCGTCGAGGTCGTCGACGAGCCGGAGTGGGCGCAGCTGACCGTCGCGGTCGGCGGCGACGGGACGATCCTCCGCACGCTCGCCCGGCTGCTCGGCCACACGGTGCCCGTGATCGGCGTCAACTTCGGCCGCGTCGGCTTCCTCGCCTCGATCACGCCCGAGCGGCTCGAGGCGGATCTCTCGCGCGTCTTCGCCGGGGAGTACCGCGTCGTCGAGCAGCCGACGCTCGAGGCGCGCATCGGCGACGAGACGTTCGCGGCGGTCAACGACGTCGTCGCCGCAAGCTCGACGCTCGGACGGATGATCGAGCTGAGCTGGGCGATCGCGGGCGAAGAGCTCGGCGTCGTCTCGTGCGACGGGATGATCTGCTCCACGCCGTCCGGCTCGACCGCGTACAACCTCTCGAACGGCGGGCCCGTTCTCGTCCGCGGCCTCGACGCGATGGCGATCACGTTCATCGCGCCGCACTCGCTCGACGCGCGTCCGCTCGTCGTCGCGCGCGGCGCGGAGATCACGCTGCGGAACGCGAGCGCCGACGTCGAGGCCGCCGTTCTCGTCGACGGCCAGCAAGTCGGCGACCTCCCGCCCGGTGCGTCGCTGTCGATCGGCCTCGGCGACCAGCGGAGCCTCCTCGCCACGCTGCCGGAGACCACGTTCTTCTCCCGCTATCGCGAGACCTTCACGTCGTAGTGGAGCGGATCACCGAGCATGTGTGGTGGATGCCGCCCGGCCCGCCGGATCGGCCGTCGCTGTGCGCGGTCGTCGGCGAGCGCCGCACCGTGCTACTCGATGCGGGATCGTCGCCCGCACACACGCGGGAGTTCCTCGACGCACTGGCGGCTGAAGGCGTGGCGCCTCCGAGCGCGGTCGTCTACACGCATTACCACTGGGATCACGTCCTCGGCGGCGCCGAGACCGGTGCGCTCGTCATCGCGCAGCGACAAACCGCCGCGCTGCTCCTCGAGATCGCAGCGCTCGACTGGAGCGACGCAGCACTCGACCGCCGAGTGGCGGACGGGCTCGCCGGGCCGAATCACGCGGCCAATGTGAAGGCGGAGCTGCCGTCGCCACGGGAGGTGGTCGTCGCGCCCGCGGACGTGGTCTTCGACGAGGCGATCGACATCGACCTCGGAGGTGTCGTCGTTCGCGTGCATCATGTCGGCGGCGATCACAGTCCCGACTCGTGCGTGATGCTCGTCGAGCCCGACGGAGTGCTCTTCCTCGGGGACGCGACGTGTGACGACGCGTCCGGGTTGCGCGAGACGGTGCTCGGATTCACCGCGGAGTACTTCGTCGAGGGACACCACGAGAGCGTTTCGACCCGAGCGGAGATGGAGGAGTTCTTCGCCTCGCTGACCTGAGCCTGTCCGTTCCGGCCAATGGTGGGCGTCGGATGCCCGGCGTACCATCGTTTGGGTGCTCCGGCGGTTGCGCATCGAGAACCTCGTCCTCATCCGTGAGGCCGAGCTCGAGCTTGCGCCCGGGCTCAACGCGATCACCGGCGAGACGGGCGCGGGGAAGACGATCCTCGCGCAGGCGCTCGGTCTGCTGCTCGGCGCGAAGGGCGGGGAGGGCTTCGTCGGCGCCGCCGGCGCGGAGGCGTACGTCGAAGCCGAGCTCGACCTCCCGGCAGAGCTCGACGCGCTCGGCGAGTTGCGACCGGAGGACGAGGACGCGCTCCTCCTCTCGCGGCGCGTGTTCACCGACGGGCGCACGCGCGCGTACGCGTGGGGGAGAGCCGCCGCCCGCGAGGACGTCGCCGCGGCCGTCGAGAGCATCGTCGCGATGTCGGGGCAGTTCGAGCAGCGCCGCTTGGCGCGGCCGTCGTACCAGCTCGAGGTGCTCGATCGCTTCTGCGGCGACGAGCAGCTCGCGCGGCGGGCGGCGGCGCGCGGGGCGTGGCGCGACTTGCAGGTCGCCCGCCGCCGCCACGAGGAGCTGACCGCGAACGCCGCGGTCGCGGAGGCGCGGCTCGCCGAGCTCCGCGCGCTCGTCGAGGACACCGACGGGATGGAGGTCGACGGCGAAGAGCGTCTGCGCGCCGAACGCGAGCGGCTCCGCCACGTGTCCGATCTTGCGACCGCCGCCGACGCCGCGGCAACAGCGCTCGCTCCCGACGACGGAGAGGGCGCGAGCGGCTTGGTCGGCATTGCCGAGCGAGCAGTAGCGCCGCTCGAGCACATCGCGCCCGAGCTGAAAACCGCCGGCGACGAGTTGCGGGATGTCGAGCTGCGCCTGCGCGAGACGGCTTCCGACCTCCGCGCGTTCCTCGCATCGCTCGAGGCAGAGCCCGGTCGGCTCGAGCACCTCGAGGCCGAGCTCGACCGCGTCGCCGAGACGAAGCGCCGCTTCCGCTGCGAGACGTACGAGGAGTTGCTCGCTCACGCCGCCGACGCGCGGGCGGAGCTCGCCGCGCTCGAGGACGGCGTCGATCCGGCCGAGTCCGCGCGGCGAGCGCTCGCCGCGGCGGAGGAACGGGTCCACGAGCTCGTGCTCGAGCTGCGCGCCGAGCGCAACGCCGCCGCGCGCGCCTTCGCCGACGCCGTAGCAGCCGAGCTCCGCGACGTCGGCATGGGCGACGGCGAGTTCGTCTGCGAGCTCCGCGACCGCGACGAGCCCGGCGCGACCGGAGCCGACGACGCCGTCTTCCTCGTCCGTCCCAACGCCGGCCTCCCGTTCGCCCCCGTCGCCGAGACCGCCTCGGGCGGCGAGCTCTCGCGCATCGCGCTGGCGATCGCCGCGGTCGCGGGCGGCGACACGCTCGTCTTCGACGAGATCGACGCGGGCATCGGCGGCGAGACGGCACACGCCGTCGGCAAGCTCTTGCAGCGGCTCGCGGAGCGCGCGCAAGTCGTGACGATCACGCACCTCCCGCAGATCGCCGCGCTCGCGGACCGCCATTTCCGCGTCGAGAAGACGCCGGGCGACCCGACCCACACGCGCATCGAGCAGCTCGACGAGACCGAGCGGAAAGCCGAGCTCGAACGCATGCTTGGCGGCGGGGAATTCCTCGCCGCGGTGCGCGGCTAATGCGCGCCGACCGCCGCGCCTGCTACCTTCAAATCCCGTGAGTACACGGGCCCCCAAGTACGTCTTTGTGACCGGGGGCGTCGTGTCGGCTCTGGGCAAGGGAATCGTCGCCGCATCGCTCGGGCGGCTCCTCAAAGCGCGCGGCCTGAAAGTGCAGCTGCAGAAGTTCGACCCATACCTCAACGTCGATCCGGGGACGATGAGCCCGTTCCAGCACGGCGAGGTGTTCGTCACCGAGGACGGGGCGGAGACCGACCTCGACATCGGCCACTACGAGCGCTTCGTCGACGAGAACTTCCTCCGCAGCGCGAGCCACAGCGCCGGCGCGATCTGGGACACCGTCCTCCGCAAGGAGCGGAAGGGCGACTTCCTCGGCGCCACGGTGCAGGTGATCCCGCACATCACGAACGAGATCAAGGCGCGCATCCGGCGCAGCGCCGAGGCGACGCCCGCGGACGTCGTCATCTCCGAGATCGGCGGCACTGTCGGCGACATCGAGTCGCTGCCGTTCCTCGAGGCGATCCGCCAGTTCCGGCGCGAGGTCGGCCCGGAGAACGTCTGCTACGTCCACGTCACGCTCGTGCCGTTCATCGAGGCGGCCGGCGAGCTGAAGACGAAGCCGACGCAGCACTCGGTCAACGAGCTCCGCCGCATCGGTATCCATCCCGACGTCATCGTCTGCCGCTCGCACGAGGAGCTGTCGCACGACATCCGCGACAAGATCGCGCTCTTCGCCGACGTCGACCCCGGCGCGGTCGTCGCGAGCCCCGACGTCCCTGACGTCTACGAGGTTCCGCGCGTGCTCGAGGCGGAGGGCCTCGACAAGCTCGTCGGCGCGAAGCTCGGCCTCGACCTCGGTGAGCCGGATCTCAAGGAGTGGGACGAGCTGCTCTCGCGTGTTCATGGCCGTCGCGAAGTCGTCAGGATCGGGCTCGTCGGCAAGTACGTGAAGCTGCGCGACGCGTACCTCTCCGTCTACGAGGCGCTCAAGCACGCCGGTCTCGACCACGGCTGCGAGGTGCACGTCGACTGGGTCGACGCCGAGGACATGTCGTTCGAGGAGGCGGTCGAGCAGTTCGACGGCCTCGACGGCATCCTCGTGCCCGGTGGGTTCGGCTCGCGCGGCTGGGAGGGCAAGATCCTCGCCTGCCGCGTCGCGCGCGAGCGCGAGATCCCGTACCTCGGCATCTGCCTCGGTATGCACGTCGCGGTCTCCGAGTTCGCGCGGCACGTCGTCGGGCTCGAGGGCGCGAACTCGACGGAGATGGATCCCGAGACGCCGTTCGCCGTCATCGACCTGCTGCCGGAACAGAAAGGGATCGAGGATCTCGGCGGCACGATGCGCCTCGGCGCGCAGGCGGTCGAGCTCGTCGACGGAACGCGTGCGCGCGAGCTGTACGGCGAGGCGACGATCCACGAGCGGCACCGCCATCGCTACGAGGTGAACAACGCGTTCCGCGACCGGATCGTCGACGCGGGCCTCGTCGTGAGCGGGACGTTCCAGGAAGGCCGGCTCGTGGAGATCGTCGAGCTGCCGGATCATCCGTGGTTCGTCGCGAGCCAGTTCCATCCGGAGTTCAAGTCGCGGCCGACGCGCTCGGCGCCGCTGTTCCGCGGCTTCGTCGGTGCGGCGCTCGACCGGGCGCGCGTTCGAACCGGCGAACGCGTCGTGGCGTAGCCACGGCAGCACGCGAATGAGTCTCGAGCCGGACGCTGCGCGGCGCGCCTACCAGGGGCGGCTGCTCGGTCTCACGGTCGAGCAGTGGGGAGAGAACGAGCGCGAGATCGTCGAGCATCCCGGCGCGGTCGCGATCGTGGCAGTGGATGCGGACGGGTGCGTTACGCTCGTTCGCCAGCTGCGGGAAGCGACGCGGAGTTATCTGCTCGAGCTTCCGGCCGGGACGGTCGAGCCCGGCGAGGAGCCGCTGGCGACTGCGAAGCGGGAGCTCCAAGAGGAGTGCGGCCTGACCGGAGGCGAGTGGCGCGAGCTCGCGCGGTTTTGGACAACACCGGGGTTCTGTCGCGAGCGCATGCGCCTCTTCACAGTCGAAGGCGTCGAAGGCGGGGAAGCGTCTCCAGACGACGACGAAGATCTCGAGCTCGTCCGCTGGCCGGTTGCCGAGATCGGCGAGCGGCTGCACGAGATAGAGGACGCGAAGACCCTCGCGGGATTGCTGCTCTACCTTCGGACACGCACGGCGTGAGCCGGCCCGCGCGTGACAGGCGCGGAGATAGTCTCCGGGCCTTGCGTGTCGGTGTCCCCAGCGAGATCTACATCGTCGCGTGAGCGGCGTCACCCACCTCTTCCTCGAGCTTGCCGCGATTCCGTCTCCCCCGGGAGACGAGGACGCCGTCGCGGCGGTCGTGGCGCGCTACCTCCGCGATCTCGGCCTCACCGTCGGGGAGGACGACTTCGGCAACCTCTACGCGGCGGTCGAGCCGACGACGGACGGGACGCCGCTCTTCTTCTGCGCACATCTCGACACCGTTCCGCCGAGCGGCGAGCTGCGGCCGGTCGTCGAGGATGGGATCGTCCGGAACGCCGGCGGCACGATCCTCGGCGGCGACAACAAGGCCGCCGTCGCGCAGATGCTCGAGGGCGTGCGCCGCGTGGTCGTCGAGGGAATCCCACACGCGGGCGTCGAGCTCGTGCTCACGCGCCAGGAGGAGGTCGGCCTCGTCGGCGCCACGGCGTTCGACCACACGCGCCTGCGCGCTTCGCTTGGTTTCGTCTACGACCAGGAGGGCGCGATCGGCGAGGTCATCCTCGGCGCCCCGTTCGCGCAGGGCATGGAGATCACGTTCCACGGCCGCGCTGCGCACGCGGGCATGTCCCCGGAGGAGGGGCGCTCGGCGATCCAGGCGGCGGCGCGCGCGATCGCCGACATGCGGCTCGGGCGTGTCGACGAGGAGACGACCGCGAACGTCGGGCTCCTCTCCGGCGGCACCGCGGGGAACATCGTCCCCGACCGCTGCACGTTCTCGGCCGAAGCCCGCTCACACGACGAGCGCAAACTCGGCGAGCTCGTGCAGGAGATGCTCGACATCTGCACGTTCGCCGCGAGCGAGGCGGAGTGCACGATGCAGAGCGAGTCGCGGAAGGACTACCGCGGCTACCGGTTCGCGAAGACCGAGCCGGTCGTCGAGCTCGTCGCCGGCGCGCTCGCGCGGTGCGGGCATGAGGTGCGATACGGCCTGTCCGGCGGCGCTGCCGACGCGAACGTCTTCAACGAGCGCGGCCTGCGCTGCGTCAACCTCACGCACGGCGTGTACGACTTCCACAGCCCGAACGAGCGCATCGCCGTCGCTGACCTCGAGGCGATGGTCGACGTGACCGTGGCGCTCGTCGAAGACGCTCGAGCCTGAGAGCAGAGCCTAGGCGGGTTTCCGCAGCAGCCGTGAGCGATCAACAGCTCGGCGACCATACGGATCCCTGTGTCGTGTTGCTCGTCCGGCGGGCACGCGAGAACCACGCACTCCGAATTGGACTGCGCCACGGGCCGAAGCGTGCCCGCGATCGCGATGAGCTTTTGGTTGAGCTGGATGACGAAGTGCTCGTCCGCGACGGTGATCTGATCCTTCTGCCAGAGGTCGCCGACGCGGTGGGCTGTCGGCGCGATCACGCGCTCGAACAGGTTGACGAGGTCGATCGCGCCCGAGGACAGCGCATCGGTCAGGGTCTGCACGGCTTCGCCGTCCCGACCGGCGAGTGCGTGGTCGAGGTATGCCCGCGCGAGGTCGCGGGGCTCTCCGGGCGAGATCGCCCTCACGTCGATCCGTCGTGCCAGACGTCACGCCGCGCGACTGGGCGCGTTTGGTTCAGTTCGGCGTTTCGGCGGCGGGTCGGCGCCGGGGACGCACACGGCGGGCGACGAGTGCGTAGCGCTGCGCCCGTTCCGCGACTTCCTCCACGTGGCGGGCGATCAACAGGCACACAACCGCCGAAGGAAGTTCGACGAGCAGGGCGAGTGCAACGGCCGTCAGCCGTTCTGCGCCGGACCGGGAGGTGAGCACGTCGAACCAGGCGTCGCATATGAGCATCGTCCCGGCTGCGGTCGCCGTGCTCTGCACCCAGAGCCTGCGGCGGAGAAGGCCGACTCCGGTCGCGACAAGCAATGCGGCGAGCGCGATGTCGAATCCGCCCCAGGCGAGGTCGTAGTAGCCGGTCTCGAGATGCCGTCCCGGGAGCGTCGCGATGAGGTACGCCGTCCAGGGCAGGAGCCCAAGGCCGGCGACGAAGAACAGCGGCGCGAGCCAGCCACGCGGGCGCGGGACAACGGGCGGCGCCGCGCCATCGCCCGACTCGTCGTCAGTGAGCACCGACACGCGGGAGCCCTAGGCGCGCTCGGTCTCGACGCGGCGCCGGCGCGAAGCCGTGCGCGCCTCGACGAGCGTCTGCGGGCCGCCGACTTCGCCCCAGCTCGACCAGACAGCCAAGACGACGACAGCGCCGAGCGCGAACAGGATGAGACTCACTTCGATACCCACACCACCTCCTGAGACCTTCCGTTTTCCGCATTAGCAACGGTCTTCCGGCCCAGATGGTTACGGGTGCCGTACCTCCCGAGCGCCCGTATCCGTTATCGAGCCTGAAACCCAACAAGGAGTGGCATCTGTGGAAACGCAAGCTCAGCTGAAAGCCGGTGGAGGAAAGGTCGTCCGTAGCGACGGCTTCGAATGGGTGTCCCGTGCCGGCTTCGTCGCCCGCGGAATCGTCTACCTCATCATCGGCGTCCTCGCGCTCGAGCTCGCGCTTGGGAACGGCGGAACGAATGCGAACCAGCAAGGAGCCTTGCGGACGATCGCTGCGCAGCCGTTCGGCCAGGTGTTGCTCATCCTCGTCGCTGTCGGCCTGGGCGGATACGCGCTGTGGCGCCTTGCCCGCGGCATCGTTGGCCACGGGCCTGAGGACTCGGACAGCGGCCTCGATCGCGTCGCCGCGATCGCGAGCGGCGTCGTCTATGCGGGACTGTGCGCGATCGCCGTCGAGATCCTCGTCGGTTCGGGGAGCAGCTCCGGCGGCGCACAGAAGACGACGGCCGGAGTCTTCGCGTGGCCGGCCGGCACGTGGCTCGTCGCGATCGCCGGGGTCGTGCTCATCGGCGTCGGCCTGTTCATGGGTTACCGCGGCGTCACGAAAGATTTCCTCGAGGACTCGAAGACGGAGCAGATGAGTCCCCATGTCCGTCGGTGGATCGCGGGGATCGGGAGTGTCGGTCATCTCGCGCGGATGGTCGTCTTCTGTCTCGTCGGAGTGTTCCTCATCAAGGCGGCGGTCGACTACAACCCGCAGAAGGCTGTCGGCCTCGACGGTGCGCTCGCGAAGATCGACCACACGTCGCTCGGCCCGTTCCTGCTCGGTCTCGTCGCCGCGGGCCTCATCGCCTTCGGCGTGTACTCGTTGAGCGACGCCCGCTACCGCCGGATCTAGACGATTGCCGGCGCGACCCGCTCCGCGCGCGAGCTAGTGTCTCCCCGCTTTGCGGATCGGTGTCGCCAAAGAGATCAAGACCGACGAGTACCGCGTCGCGCTCACACCCGCGGGCGCGCGCGAGCTCGTCCAGCGCGGTCATGACGTGCTCGTCGAGACGACCGCCGGCGACGGGAGCGCGTTCTCCGATGCCGACTACGAGCGCGCCGGCGCGAAGATCGGCTCCGTCGACTCGGTCTGGGCCGACTCAGAGCTCCTCCTCAAGGTAAAGGAGCCGATCGAGCCGGAGTACGCGCGCCTGCGCGAGGGCCTGACGCTCTTCACATACCTCCACATCGCCGCCGACGAGCCCCTGACGCGCGCGCTCATGGACAGCGGCATTGCCGCCGTCGCATACGAGACCGTCGAGACCGATGACCGCCGGCTGCCGCTCCTCGCGCCGATGAGCGAGGTCGCCGGACGGCTCGCGCCGCAGGCCGCCGCGCACTTCCTCGAGAAGCCGCTCGGCGGTCGCGGCGTCCTTCTCGCCGGGACACCGGGTGTCCAGCCCGGCCGCGTCGTCGTTCTCGGCGGCGGGATCGTCGGCTACAACGCCGCGGTCATCGCGCTCGGGCTCGGCGCGCAGGTCACGATCCTCGAGCGCTCCATCGACCGGATGCGCTACCTCGACGAAGTCTTCGCCGGTCGCGTCGGCCTTCTCATGTCGTCGAGCCTCGAAGTCGAGGAGCGGATCGCGACCGCAGACGTCGTCATCGGCGCGGTGCTCATCCCGGGCGCGCGCGCACCGAAGCTCATCAGCCGCGACATGCTCTCCGGGATGCAACCCGGCGCGGTGATCGTCGACGTCGCCATCGACCAGGGCGGCTGCATCGAGACGGCGCACCCGACGACGCACTCCGATCCGGTCTACGAGGTCGACGGGATCATCCACTACTGCGTCGCGAACATGCCCGGCGGTGTCCCCGTCACCTCGACGAAGGCGCTGACGAACGTGACGCTGCCGTACGTCGAGGCGATCGCGGAGCACGGCCTCGCGGATGCGGTTGCGCGCGACGCGGCGCTGGCCCGCGGCGTCAACGTCCTCGAGGGAAAGATCACGTACGAGGCCGTCGCCGAGGCGCACGGGCTCGAGTACACCCGCCTCGAGGACGTGCTTCCGCTCGCGCGGGTCTAGCTGCTCTTGCGGCTCGGCGTGTAGCGCACGACGAGCCACGTGACGCCGGCGGCGGCGCCGACGATTGCGGCGCAGTAGACCGCGAAGAGCAGGAGTCCGAAGACGTTCGCCACAGCCCACCTAGAATAGCCCTGTGCCCAGAGCTTGCGTAATCGTGCTGGACGCGGTCGGTGCCGGCGCCCTGCCGGATGCCGCCGAGTACGGCGACGAGGGATCCGACACGCTCGGCAACGTCGCGCGCGCGGTCGGCGGCCTGGACCTCCCGACGATGGAGGCGCTCGGCCTCGGCAACGTCGAGGAGCTCGCAGGCTGCTCGCCGCAGCCCGGAGCGCCGGCCGTTGCGGGTCGTCTCCTCGAGCGCTCGAAGGGCAAGGACACGACGACCGGCCACTGGGAGCACATGGGCATCGTCACGGCGCAGGCATTTCCGACGTATCCGCACGGCTTCCCGCACGATGTGATCGACCCTTTTATGCACAAGACAGCCCGCGGTGTGATCGGCAACAAGGCCGCGTCGGGCACGGAGATCATCCTCGAGCTCGGGGAGGAGCACCAGCAGACGGGTAAGTGGATCGTCTACACGTCCGCCGACTCCGTCTTCCAGCTCGCGGCGCACGAGGACACGATTCCGCTCGAGGAGCTGTACGAGGCGTGTCGCGCCGCGCGCGAGATCCTCACCGGCAAGCATGCCGTCGGGCGCGTGATCGCGCGGCCGTTCACCGGCGAGCCCGGCAACTACGTGCGCACGCCGAACCGCCACGACTTCTCGCTCGAGCCGCCCAAGCGGAACTATCTCTCACTTATCCGCGCCGCCGGCCACACGGTCTACGGCGTCGGGAAGATCAGCGACATCTTCGCAGGGCAGGACATCGACGAGTCGCACCCGACGAAGTCGAACATCGAGGGGATCCAGACAACGGAGAAGCTCCTGCGCGAGGTCGACGACGGATTCATCTTCACGAACCTCGTCGAGACCGACATGCTCTGGGGGCACCGCAACGACCCGGTCAACTTCCACCGCTGCCTGCAGGACTTCGACCACCGGCTGCCGGATCTGCTCGACGCGCTCCGGCCGGGCGACCTCCTCATCGTCACCTCCGATCACGGCTGCGACCCGACGACGCCGGGGTCCGACCATTCGCGCGAATACGGCTTGCTTCTCGCGTACGTCGAAGGGCGGAACGCGGCGGGACAGATCCACGAGGGCGAATTCGCCGACGTCGGGGCGACGGTGAACGCGTGGCTCGGCGGGAAAGCTCCGTCGCGCGGCATTCCCGGTCAGCCGATCGTCACGCCGTAATCTGTGCCGGAGCTGCCGGAGGTCGAGACCGAGCGCGGGCGGCTCGCCGACGCGATCGCGGGGCGGCGCATTCTCCTTGCGCGGATCGACGACCCGCGCCTGACGCGACCCGACGATCCGGTGGCCGTTTCCGCCGTGCTCACCGGCGATCGCGTCGACGCGGTCGAACGGCGGGGGAAGTACATCGTCGTGCGCCTCGCGAGCGGGAACACGCTGCTCGTCCACCTTCGCATGACCGGCGGGTTCCGGTACGAGCCGGCGACGCACGAACGCGCGGTGCTCGAGCTCGAAGGCGGCGGGCGCGTCGCGTACCGCGACACGCGGCGGTTCGGGACGTGGCTGCTGACGGACACCGAGGACGCCGATCGACTCGTCGCCCACAAGAACGGGCCGGAACCGCTCGAGCGTGGCTTCACGACGGCGTTTCTCGCCGGCAGGCTCGCGCGGCGAACGGCGCCGCTCAAGGCCGCGATCCTCGACCAGCGGACGGTGGCCGGGCTCGGGAACATCTACGCCGACGAGGCGCTGTGGCACTCGCGTCTCCATCCGCAGCGCCCGGCGGGCGAGCTCTCCGCCGACGAGGTTGCGGTGCTACGCGAGGCGATTCGCAAGGCGCTGCGTCTCGGCATCAAGCGCGGCGGCGCGACGCTCTACGACCAGGCGTACACCGGCGGATCGATGCAGCACGAGTTCCGCGTGTACGGGCGCGGGGGAGAGCCGTGCGAACGCTGTGGGACGCCGATCTCCAAGATCGTCGTCGGCGGGCGGGGAACGTCGTTCTGCCCGACGTGTCAGGCGGCGAGCAGTTCGGCCAAGCGGCCGTCGCGATCGAGACGCCAGAGCTCGGTGTAGCCGCCGATCGGCTTGTCGTCGACGAGGATCTGCGGCACCGTCCAGCCGCCGGTCGCATCGAACACCGTCTGCCGGAAGGCGGGATCGTCGTCGAGCGAGATCTCCTCGTACGGGATCCCGCGCGACTCGAGCAGCGTCTTTGCACGGACGCAGTAGCCGCACCAGCGCGTCGTGTAGATCCGTACCCGCATACGTCGTAGAACGCATAAAGGCGCCGTCTCGTTCCCGTCGTAGACTGAATCAGCCATGGCCGGAAGGGCGTACAGCACGGAAGCAGTCGTTCTCCGGTCGATCCGGATCGGCGAGGCCGACCGCGTCCTCCACCTCTACACGCGCGCGAACGGCCGCGTCGGCGCGGTTGCGAAGGGCGTACGGAAGACGATGTCGCGGTTCGGCGCGCGGCTCGAGTTGCTGTCGCATTCCGAGCTCGTCCTCCATCGCGGTCGCAGCGACCTCGAGACCGTCACGGGCGTGCAACTCGTCGACTCCCATCGCGAGGCGCGCGAGGACTACTACCGCTTCTCGGTCGGGATGATCGGTGCGGAGGCGATGCTGCGGCTCTTCCCCGAGCAGGAGGCGAACGAGCGCGCGTTCGGCGCGGTGACACGGTTTCTCGAGTTGCTCGACGAGACGCCGCACGCGGCGAAGACGCCGACGCTCGATCCGCTGGCGCTCTCGTTCCAGCTGAAGCTTCTGTGGCTCTCGGGCTACCTCCCGCACGTGTCGGGCTGTGCCGAGTGCGGGGCGGTGGACGAGCCACTCGTCGGTTACGCGCCGAAGGCAGGCGGCGCGGTCTGCGCGCGCTGTGCCGGGCCGGCGGAGGCGCTCGCGCTCTCGGCCGACGGCGTTGCAGGCATCACGGCACTCCTCGCGCAACCGCTCGCCGACGCCGTTCCGCTCGAGCTAACCGAACGCGCGCGCCGAGACGCGCTCCGCGTCATCACGGCGTCGTACGAGTACCACGGCGGCTTCCGCCTGCGGACGCTGAGCGCTTAGCTGGTCGAGAACGGCTCGAACTGGAGCGTGCCGCGTTCGCAGACGCTCGTCGGCGGCTTGACCGGCGCACCGACAGTGCCGCCGCCTCGTGGGATGACCCGAAGCGTGTACGCCTTCGGCTGACAGGCCCCGCTCTGCGAATCGCCGGTGCCCGGAACGTCGGGCGAGAAACGGACAGTGGCCTTGGCCGATCCGCCAGACGCGACGGTGACTGTCGGTCCGGTTCCGTACAGAGGGGTGACATGCGTGGGCAACTGCGAGCCGCTCGAATCGAAGAGAACGGCCTTCGGCGGACTCGCCACCGTGCAGGCGGTGCTCGATGTGTTCGTGAGCGTGAGGATGTACTCGATCTGCCCGGCTCCGCCGCCGCCGGGCGCCTCCTTGAACGCGCCGGAGAGTTGAGCCCCCGTGCATGCCGTCGTCGCGGCTGACGTCGTGGTCGCCGCCATGGTCGTCGTGACCGTCACCGTCGCCGTGCGCGTGTGGACGTGAACGACGGTGATGGTCTTCGTGCTGCCGCCGATGCCGCAGCCGGCCGCGCTCAGCGCGACCGCGGCGAGCGCCAGCCCCGCGGCAGCGCCTCGGTGGTGAATGCCCACTAGGGAGTTTCGGACGCGTCGAAGTTGAGCGTGCCGCGTTCGCAGACGCTCGTCGGCGGCTTGATCGGCGCATCGACCGTCCCGCCGCCACCGCTCAGCGTCACGCGGAGGGTGTACGCCTTCGGTTGACATCGGCCGCTCTGCGAGTCGCCTGTGCCGGGAACGCTCGGAGAGAAACGGGCGGATACAGAGGTCGCGATTCCCGGCGAGAGCTGAGCGCCGACGAGACCGATGCCGGTCGCCGGGACGATGTGCGTCGGAAGGGCCGAGCCCGTCGCCGAGAGCAGTTGCGCCGTCGAGGCGCCTTCGAACGTGCACGTGGTGCTCGACCCGTTGGTGAACTTGAGCGAGTAGGAGACGTTGCCGGCGGCGCCGCTTCCCGGTATCAGGGCAAACGTTCCCGAAAGCTGGGTCGACGCACAAGCCGCAGTGGAGCTGGCGGACTGCGTCACGGTGCGTGTGACCGTGACCGTCCGCGTCACCGTCTTGGTGACGGTCGTCGTGCTGCTGCCGCCGCCTCCGCCGATGCTGCAGCCGGCCGCGCTCAGCGCGACTGCGGCGAGCGCCAGTCCCGCGCCAGCGCGTCGTCCAGCCACGCGCGCACGCCCGAGATGGGGAGGCGTTCCTGCGCGAGCGAGTCCCGATCCCGCACGGTCACGGTCTCGTCGGAGAGCGTCTGTTCGTCGACGGTGAAGGCCCATGGCGTACCTATTTCGTCCTGACGGCGGTAACGCCTTCCGATCTGCCCGCCTTCGTCGTGCTCGACGACGTGGAAGCGGCGGAGCTCCTCGTAGAGCGCCCGCGCGCGCGTCGCCATGCCTTCGTCCTTCGCGATGAGCGGGAGGATCGCGGCCTTGACCGGCGCGACGAGTGGGTGGAGGCTCAAGACGACCCGCTCGCGGTCGTTGACGACCTCCTCGCGATACGCGTCGCAGAGGAAGGCGAGCATGATCCGGTCGATCGATACCGCGGGCTCGATGACGAACGGCGTGTAGCGCGAGCCGTCCTGCTCGACCCACTCGAGCTTCGTGCCCGATGCGTTCGTGTGCTGGGTGAGGTCGTAGTCGCCGCGGTTCGCGATGCCTTCGAGCTCCTGCCAGCCGATGGGGTAGAGGTACTCGAGGTCGCTCGTGCCGCGGGAGTAGTGGGAGAGCTCCTCGGCGGTGTGCTCGCGGACGCGGAGATTCTCCTCGCGCAGCCCGAGGTCGAGGTACCAGTTGCGGCGCGCGTCGACCCAGTAGCGGTACCACTCATCCGCGTCGGCGGGCGGGACGAAGAACTCCATCTCCATCTGCTCGAACTCGCGCAGGCGGAAGAGGAAGTTGCCGGGCGTGATCTCGTTGCGGAACGTCTTGCCGCCGACCTGCGCGATGCCGAACGGCGGCTTGCGGCGCGCGAGCTGGGCGACGTTCTTGAAGTTGATGAAGATCCCCTGCGCGGTCTCGGGGCGGAGATACGCGGTCGAGCTGCCGTCGGCGAGCGCGCCGACCTGCGTCTCGAACATGAGGTTGAACTGGCGCGGCTCGGTGAGGTCGCAATCGGCCGTCTCGCCGGGGCGCTTGCTCGGACGCTTCCCGCAGCTCGCGAGCTCGAGCTGGTCGGCGCGGAACCGCAGCTTGCAGGTGCGGCAGTCGACCATCGGGTCGGTGAAGCCGGCGACGTGGCCCGACGCTTCCCAGACGCGCGGGTTGAGGATGATCGCGGAGTCGAGGACGACGATGTCGTCGCGCTCCTGCACCATCGAGCGGAGCCAGAGCGAGCGGATGTTGTTCTTCGTGAGGACGCCGTAGTGGCCGTAGTCGTACGTCGACCCGATCCCGCCGTAGATCTCGGAGGACGGGAAGACGAAACCGCGCCGGCGGCAGAGGGAGACGATCGTGTCCATGGTCAGCGGCGCGGCGGTGTCGGCCATGCGCGGAGGTTACCCCGCGCGGTTTCAGCGTCTTCCTACGAAGTCGCCACTCCCGCGACACAGGTCGCGGCTTACCGTGTTTCTCCCAGTGGGTGGGTGGGGGTTCGGGATGGGACCAGAGGAGCGCCCCGGGATACGCTCCCCGGGTGCCGAACCCGCCGGTCGAGTTGCACGTCGTGTCCGATGCCACCGGCGAAACGGCCGCGCGGCTCGTTCAGGCGCTCGAGGCGCAGTTCCCCGATCAGGAGTTCGTCGAGATCCGCCATCCGCGGGTCGAGTCGGAGGAAGACCTCCAACTCGCGGTGAACCGGATGAAAGGCCGCGCCGCGGTCGTCGTGTACACGCTCGTCCATCCCGGGTTCCGCGAGACGATGCGCACGCTCTGCCGCCGCGCGCGCCTCCACTACTGCGACCTCCTCGGGCAGCCGATCGAAGCCGTCGCGCGCGTCTCCGGTCGCGCCGCGAAGATGAAGGCCGGCGCGCGGCCGCCGCTCAACTCGGCGTATTTCAAGCGGATGGAGGCGATCGAGTTCGCCGTCCGGTTCGACGACGGCGTCGCGCAGGGCCTCCACGACGCAGACGTCGTCCTCGTCGGCGTCTCCCGCACCTCGAAGACGCCGCTCTCGATCTACCTCGGGTACCTCGGCCACAAGGCGGCGAACGTTCCCGTCGTGAAGGGGATCGCGCCGCCGAAGGAGCTCTTTTCGATCGACCAGTCGAAGATCGTCGGCCTCACGATCGACCCGAACCGTCTCACCGAGATCCGCCGCGCGCGCGTCCGCACGATGGGCGCGCCCGGCCGCAACCGCCAGTACGCCGCGCTCGCCGAGATCTACGAGGAGCTCGACGAGGCGAAGAAGCTCCACCGCCGCCTCAAGTGCCCCGTCATCGACATCTCGGAGCTGTCGATCGAGGAGACCGCGCACCGCGTCCTCCGCGTCATCGAGGAGCGCCGGATGGAGAAGGCGGCAGCGGAATGACCCAGGCGAAGCGGCCGGTCGCATGGTGGTGGTGGCCGATCTGGTGGGCCGCGCTCCTCTTCGCCGACCTGCTTTTCTACGTTCTCATCACGCCGTTCTGGATCGGGCTTCGCGCGCTCGCGTGGATTGCGGAGTTTCGAACGCGACGCCGCAAGCCGGTTGTGACACCATCCGCCCGATGACGCGCTACGTCTACGCATTCGACGAGCCCGCCGAGGGCGGGCGCGAGCTTCTCGGCGGCAAGGGGATCGGCCTTGCGGAGATGACCCTGCTCGGCATTCCCGTGCCGGCCGGCTTCACGATCACGACCGACGCCTGCCGCGCGTACATGGTTTCCGGCGGCGAGGTCGAGGGCCTCGACGCGGAGGTCGACGCCGCCATCGCGCGCCTCGAGGAACAGGCCGGCAAGCGCTTCGGCGATCCCGACGATCCGCTGCTGGTCTCCGTCCGCTCGGGCGCGGCGATCTCGATGCCGGGGATGATGGACACGATCCTCAACGTCGGGCTCAACGACACCGCTGTCGCCGGGCTCGCGCGCTCGACCGGTAACGAGGAGTTCGCGCGCGATTGCTACCGGCGCCTCATCCAGATGTTCGGCGAGACGGTCGACGGCATCGCGCACGAGCGCTTCAGCCCCGACGATTCCGTCGAGCGCGCCCGCGAGATCTACGTCGAGGAGACGGGCGGCGACTTCCCGCAGGACGCGCGCGACCAGCTGCGTCGCGCGATCACCGCGGTCTTCGACTCGTGGAACTCCCCGCGCGCGCAGTTCTGGCGCGAGATGAACGCGATCTCACACGACCTCGGTACCGCCGTCAACGTCGTGCAGATGGTCTTCGGGAACAAGGGCGAAGGCTCCGCGACGGGCGTCGCCTTCACCCGCGATCCGTCGACCGGCGAGCAGGGCGTCTACGGCGAGTACCTCGTCAACGCGCAGGGCGAGGACGTCGTCGCCGGCATCCGTACGCCCCAGCCTCTCTTCGAGCTGCGCGAGCGGATGCCCGAGGCGTACGACGAGCTCCTCGAGACGATGGCTGCGCTCGAACGCCACTACCGCGACATGCAGGACATCGAGTTCACGATCGAGGAGGGCAAGCTCTATCTCCTGCAGACGCGCACGCTCAAGCGAACCGCCGCCGCCGCCATGAAGGCGGCCGTTCACATGTGCGCAGAAGGGCTGATCGACCGCGACGAAGCGGTCGCGCGAATCGACCCGGCGCAGCTCGACCAGCTGCTCCACCCGCGGCTCGACGAGAGCGCGGAGTTCGAGGTCGTAGCGCAGGGTCTCAACGCTTCTCCCGGTGCAGCGTGCGGGAAGATCGTCCTCGACCCCGACACGGCGGAGGAGCGGGGGAAGGCGGGCGAGTCGGTGATCCTCGTCCGCTGGGAGACGACGCCCGACGACATTCACGGCATGTACTACGCGCAAGGCGTGCTCACCGCCCACGGTGGGATGACGTCGCACGCCGCGGTCGTCGCGCGCGGGATGGGCAAGCCGTGCGTTGCCGGAACCGAGGGTCTCGAGATCGACATGGACCAGCGGACGGTGCGGATCGGCGGCCACAAGCTCAGCGAGGGCGACGTCATCACGATCGACGGCGGCACGGGACGCGTCATCCTCAGCGAGGTTCCGCTCGTGCCGCCCGACATCAACGAGGACTTCGAGACGATCCTCGAATGGGCCGACGAGACGCGCCGCCTCAAGGTGCGCGCGAACGCCGACAACGCCGACGACGCCGCGAAAGCACGCGAGTTCGGCGCGCAGGGCATCGGGCTCTGCCGCACCGAGCACATGTTCTTCGGCGAGGAGCGGCTGCCCGTCGTGCAGGAGATGATCCTCGCCCGCGACGAGGACGGTCGCCGCAGCGCGCTCGATCGGCTCCTCCCGTTCCAGCAGTCCGACTTCGAGGCGATCTTCGAGGCGATGGCCGGGCTGCCGGTCACGATCCGCCTGCTCGACCCGCCGCTCCACGAGTTCCTGCCGCCGCTCGACGAGGCGGCCGACGAGCGGATGCGGCAGCGGATCAAGGCCCTGACCGAGGCCAATCCCATGCTCGGCACGCGCGGCTGCCGGCTCGGGATCCAGTGGCCGGAGATCTACGAGATGCAGGTGCGTGCGATCGCGCGCGCGGCGAAGGCGGTGTCCGAGCGCGGGGGAGAGCCGCCGCTCGTCGAGATCATGCATCCGCTCGTCGGCTTCCGCGAGGAGCTCGCGCGGCTCCGCGAGCTCACCGAAGCGGTCATGGAGGAAGAGGCGCCCGGCCTCGAGTACCTCTGCGGGACGATGATCGAGCTGCCGCGCGCAGCGGTGCGCGCCGACGAGATCGCCGAGGTCGCGGACTTCTTCTCCTTCGGCACGAACGACCTCACGCAGACGACGCTCGGCATGTCGCGCGACGACGCGGAGGGCAAGTTCCTCACCTTCTACCTCGAGGACGGCGTGCTCGAGCGGAACCCGTTCGAGGTGCTCGACACCGAAGGCGTCGGCGACCTCATGCGCATCGGCGTCGAGCGCGGCCGCGCGACGAAGCCGGACATCAAGCTCGGCATCTGCGGCGAGCACGGCGGCGAGCCGAGCTCGGTCGAGTTCTGCGACACGATCGGCCTCGACTACGTGAGCTGCTCGCCGTACCGCGTCCCGCTCGCGCGGCTCGCGGCGGCACAGGCCGTGCTGAAAGAAGCGAAGCGCGGCCAGTACGTCCAGGCCGGCGGGTAATCGTGGATGCCGGGAACCCGGCGAGCGTCATCGGACATAACCTCGATGTGGAACCGTCAGACGCGGTCCTCTGGTCGCGCTCGCAGTCGGGGGATTCGGACGCGTTCGGGCTCCTCTTCGAGCGCCATGCGAGGGCGATCTACAACTACTGCTTCCGCCGCGTCGGCGACTGGGCGACGGCAGAGGATCTCCTCTCGACCGTCTTCCTCGAGGCGTGGCGCCGCCGCGAGAAGACGCTGCCGCCCGACAAGGTGCTGCCGTGGCTGTACGGGATCGCGACGAACGTCGTCCGCAACCGGAGACGCACGGAACGCCGGTACGCGGCGGCGCTTCGACGCATGCCGCGGCCTATGCCGGAGCCGGACTACGCCGACTCGGTGGCAGAGCGTGCGGACGACGAGCGGAGGATGACGCAGGCGTTGGCGCTCGTCGCCTCGCTGCCGAAGCGCGAGCAGGACGTTCTCGCTCTCTGCGGCTGGATGAAGCTGAGCTACGAGGACGCCGCGCTGGCGCTCGGGATTCCGGTTGGCACCGTGCGGTCGCGAGTCTCGCGGGCCCGTGCGCGGCTGCGGGAACTCGATCCCGCCTTCGGACATGAAGTGGTGGAATGACCGAGTCTCTTCCTCCGCAGCGCGATCTTCCGCCGGGCCGGCTCGAGGCGCGCAGGCGACATCTGGTTGCCGAGATCGCGCCGCGGTCCAGCCGGACGTGGCCGCGCGTCGCCGCGTTCGGTGTCGCAGCGGCGGCGGTCGTTGCGGCCATCGCCGTCCCGCTCACCGTTGGCGGCTCGGAGAAGCCAAGCGTGAAGATCGTCTACCGGCCGGTGCCGGTAATCGTCGCCTGGCAGGCGCACAGCGGTCTGACGTTGCTCAGCGAGGGAACGCACCGCGACGTGACGACGCTCGACGGCCGCCACTACAAGACGCTCTTCGAGCGGTTCGTCAACGGCCTTGCGGCCGAAGGACGGCACGTCCGTCTCGCGCGGCGCGCGCAACCAGCGATCACGCGCGCCGAGGCCGTCGCAGCGATGTGGCCCGGTCGGCGGCGAACATCCGGCGCATGGGTCGTTCACGTGCGGATGAACGGCCACGAGCGGCTCGCGTGGCTCCTCGCGATCCGTCACGGGTGCGTCCAGTCCTATGGCCCCGTCGGCGGCCGGTACCGGACGATGTGGGCCGGCTTCGTCGACGCGACGACCGGCCGGCCGCTGTACCGGATCACCGTTGGAGGCGGGCGCGCGCGACCATGCTGAGGGGAATCGCACTGTGCGCCGCGCTCCTCGCGCTCGCGGGCTGCGGCGGCTCGGAAATCACATCCGCGCCGACCGGAACACCCGCCTCGAGCGAGGTCGCGCACGAGACTCGCCTCGGCGGGCTCGTGCAGGTTGTCGCGTATCCGCACGGAGACGTGCGCATCTGCGAGAGCGGCTTCTCAGACCTGATGCTGCGCCTCGGCCCACCGCGGCCGCCGGACTGCCGAGACGGCCTGCGCGCGATCGGCATGAACGTCTCCGGCCTGACCAACGACGGGACGAAGTCGCGCGAGCGGTGGGGAACCCGCTACCTCGTCGGCGTCTATCGCGACGGCGTGTTCCGCGTGCTGTCTCAACGACGTGACGCGCCACCAACACGGGAGCCCGTGTTCCTCGCAAAGACCCCGTGTCCCGCGCCCGCCGGCGGGTGGCGTCCCGTCGCATCGGACCTCGACATGGAGAAGGCAATCGCTGCGTATCGCCATCAGCATCGGGGCGAAGTCACGTCGCTGGCCCGGTTCCACGACGGCGTCCTGGTTCTCACCTCGACAAGGCCTGCGCGGACGCGGGCACTCCTCGGCCGTCAGTGGCCCGGCGCGATTTGTGTCGTGCGCGCCCGCTACAGCCACGCGGTCATCCGCCGCGTGCAGAACAGGATGCTCAAGCTCCTGTTCGGAGAGTGGCACGGCAAGTCCGACCCCGCGAAGTACGGCTGGATCACCGGCGCAGGCGGGACCGGCGAGAGCGAGCGCGGCCAACCGACCACGGGCATCGAACTGCTCATCGTGACTCCGCAGCTCAGGGCAATCCTCCGGCGCCAGCCACCCGGCCTCGTGGAGGTCGATGCGACGCTGAAGCCGGTTCGGGCCGGTGACGTCGCCACGAGATCCGTTCCGCATCCGGTCGACTATCGGCATGCCCAAGTCGCCGAGATTCGCGCTGCGCGGGCCTCGAACGCGGAGACCTTCGGGATTTTCCCCGCGCGACCCGGCACGACGCCGTGCGTGATTCCGAGTCTCGCGCCTGAGTCGTTGGTTGGGTCGAGACCATTCTTGGGGAGGTGCCGGACTTCGGTTGCGTATCCCGTCACGCATGGTCGATTCGCGGAGGCGTTCGTGACTCTGCGCGAGAGTTGGGGAGCCCGGCACTGGTCTGCGTGGACGCTCATCGTCCAGTGGCCGTCCGACAAGGTCGTCGCAACCCAACGCAGCGGCCAGACCGCTCCGCAGACGCGATATGTCGCTCGCTAACTGGAGGCGGGAGAGTCGGAGCTCAGTCGGCGGCTAGGTGACAATCGCCGTTCGGCGGCGTATAACGGGCAGATGAAGCGGGTACTCGCTGTGTTGATCGGAGTCGTCGGGCTGGCCGGCTGTGGAGGAGCCGTGCATGTGTCCTCGGTTCCCGTTTCCGTTCCGGCCTACGTGAGCCCCGAAGCGTGGGGAATCCACGCCGCGCGAGCATCGAATATCGACCTCTTCCGGAGCTTTCCGGCCGAGCTGGCCAAGCGGGCGTGCGCGATTCCGGTTGGAAGCGGCGGCCGTGCGTTGAAGGGCGTGTGCGAGACCAGCTACTTCGAGGGGGTGTCGCGGGGTCGGTGCGGCTTGGAAATCGTGACCGTCCGCGAGACCTGGGGGTTGGGTCACTCGTCGTCTTGGGAAGTGCCGGTCTCGTGCTCGGCCGGTACCGCACAGCACCGCGGGGAGAGACCGCCGCAAGCAGGCGCTAGTACGGAGGCGGGCCGAAGGCCTCTGACGTGAGCTTGTCCGGCGGCGTATAAAGGAGCAATGAAGCGCGCGCCCGTAGCGGTGACCGTCGTGATCAGCGTCGTTGCGCTCGCCGGTTGTGGAGGATCGCGTTTCGCGTCTTCTCCCGGATTGGCAGGTGCGCAATACCGGCACGGTCGCCTCGCGCCGCAGGTGCCGCATCTGACGACCGCGCTCGACCCGATCAGTTACGCGGAGCGGGTCGCCGGAGACAACCGCTACTTCGCCGGTGTCGTCGACGACCCCCACCACGGCACCGTCCACCTCAACCTCGTGCACGCTCCGCAGTCGCTCATCACGCGCCTTCGTGCCGCGTATCCCGACACGTTCGTCGTCGACAACAACGCGCCGCGGACATGGGGCTTCGTCCTGGGCCTCCAACGAGCAACGCACAGCTCCTACTGGAAGGCCCACGGTGTCGACATCGTCGAGTCGTGGCCGAATCAGTACGGCTCTCTCCACGTCGGAGTCACGTCGAACGTCGCCGTGGCTCAGGCGCTGTTCGACGTGAAGTACGGGCCGGGCGTCGTGCACGTCTCCCGCGCGGAGCCGGCCACGCCCGTGACCGATCCGCGCCGCCTCGGCTAGGCGTAGCCGCGGACCTGGAAGTACGCGATCGCGACGCTCGCTGCGGCTACGACGACGAGACCGACCACGCCCCCGGCTCCCAGCTGTCCGTACTGCGCCCGTCCGCCGCGCCAGTGTGCGTAGCCGAGCGTGACCAGCACACCGCCGATCAACCCGCCGATGTGCCCGCCCCACGAGGTGCCCGAGATCACGAACCCGAGTATGAGGTTGAGCACGATGAGCGGCATCGCCTGTCCACTCAGGCGACCGGTCGCCTGCCACTCGAGCAATGCCATGGCGCCGAGAACGCCAAAAACCGCGCCGGAGGCACCCAGCGTTGGAGCCAGCGGCGCTTGCAGAAGCGCGCCCGCGGATCCGGCAAGTCCCGACACGAAGTAGAGACCGATGAAGCGTGCGCGGCCGAGGTACTGCTCGACCTGGCTGCCTGCCCACCAGAGGATGTACATGTTGAACCCGATGTGGAGCACGCTCGCGTGTAGGAACATGCTTGTAACGAGGCGGTACCAGCCCCCGTGCACTACGTAAGGACCGAAGAGGATCCAACGCTGGAGAAGGCTGCCGCCCGGGTTGTTGATGCCACCGCCGCCCTGTTCGACGGTGATGAGGTAGATCGCGACATTGGCGGCAATCAACGCCATCGTGATCGGAGCGCGGCCGGTCGCAAGCGCGACGCCCTCCGCGCGGGCCACCTTCGGCGGTTTGATCTGCCGCGGCTTCTTCCCGCCCTGCGCTCCGGCGTGATCGGGGCAGCGGATCCCGACGGGCGCGAACGTCGCGCAGTCGGCGCAGATCGGGCGACCGCAGTCCGAGCACGAGAGTCCTGTCTCTCGGTCCGGATGCCGGTAGCAGTAGCGGGGTTCGCGCGCCGACATCCGCACTAGCCTAATCCGCGCGATGCGCGTCCACGTGTCCTTCACGCCCGCCGAACAGCCGCCCGCGACGGTCGCGATCGTCGTCGACGTCCTCCGCGCGACGTCGACGATGTGCCAGGCGCTCGCATCGGGCTACGAGCGCGTCCTCTGTTGCGCGGAGATCGACGACGCGCGCTCGCTCGCGGAGACGGAGGGGCCGGGGAAGCTCGCCGGCGAGCGCCGGCTCGAGCACATCGAGGGCTTCGACTTCGGAAACTCGCCGCGCGAGCTCGAGGGCGCGGCTGCGGCGCCGACGCTCGTTCTCACGACGACGAACGGCACGCGCCTGCTCGTCGCCGCGGCGGAGCGATACGAGCGCGTCTACGTCGGCTCGCTCCTCAATCTCGACGCGGTCGCGGCCGCGGCGCGCGAGAGCGGGGAGGACGTCGCGGTGCTCTGCGCCGGCGTCCTGACCGAGCTCGCGCTCGACGACGCATATTGCGCCGGCCGCATCGCGAAGGCAATCGACGGCGCGGCGACCGACTCGGCGCAGGCCGCGATCCGCATCGCCGACAGCTTCCCGAGCGCGCTCGACGGTCTCGGCGCCAGCCGCAGCGCGTGGAATCTCCGCCGCCACGGCATGGAGGCCGACGTCGACGCCTGCGCGCGGGAGAGCGTCCTCGACATCGCCCCGCGCTACACGCGCCGCGTCGGCCTCGCAGCCGAAGTCGTGCTCTAGCTCATCCGCGCGGCGACGTGGTACTTCGTGACGCCGGTGCGGTTGCCCGGCGTGTCTCCGGCCGGCATCGAGTCGAGGATCTCGTGCGCCTTCGCGTAGTCCTCCTCGTTGTCGAGGATGACGATCGCGACCGCCTGTTGGGCCTCGGGGTCGTGGAGGATCAGCAGCTCTGAGGGCGGCATCCCCTCCGGCGGCCCGCCACTGCCTTCGATCTCCTGCTGCATCTGGGCCATCCGCTCGGAGTCGATCCCGTCGAACGTGACAACGCGTGCGAGTGCCATGTCGGCCTCCCTGTCGTGGATCGGAAGAGCCTACGCCCGACGCTGTCCCCGGCGCAAAGCGTCGAGACGGCGCCGGTCTTGTTTCGTCGGCCGCGCACCGAGATCGGAGCCGAGCGGACGGGCCGCGCGCCGCTCGAGCGCGAGGCGTTCCCGCTCCTCCCGCGACTCGGGCGTCTCGGAGTAGAGCGTCGCCGCGACGGTCGCGGAGCCGCGCCGGTCGGCGAGAGCGGCGACGACGACGGTGCGCCGAGTGGGGCCGACGCGGATCTCGAGCTCGTCGCCGGGCCGAACGTCGCGCGCAGGTTTGACGCGCTCGCCGCCGAGCTTCACGTGTCCGGCGAGGACGAGCTCAGTCGCGGCGCTCCGTGTCTTCGCGAACCGCGCCGCCCACAGCCATTTGTCGATCCTGCATTTGCTCGGGGTGTGGCGCTCTGCCATTTCCGTCCGGATCGTGCCAGCGCCGCGGAGCTCGGATGGCAGAGAGAGGCGCTCAGGGGGTCTCGTTGGCTGTGACTCCGTACTCATCGCGGAGCCACTCAACGACCTCATCATGCGTGTCGTCCGGCACCGGCTTGTGGCGAAGCCTGCGCCACCACGAGCTCGCCACCACATGGTGGACGGCATCGTGGAAGCGGAACGTCGACCCTGCAGCCAGCATGTACGCGGCGGCGAAGCGCACGCGATTGATAGGAGGACGGAGAGCATTGGACGCCTGGGTCAGATCGTGACCCGCCTGCAGAGCGGCGACCGAGGGCGGCGACTCAATCCCGAACAGCAGCTCGATACGAGGCGTATGGGCGACGAGTTTCAGGACATCCCTTCGAAGCTCGCCGCGCTCGTCGTCGACCGCCTCAACCCAAGCTCCGAGGTCGGCGTCGTTCGGGTCACGTGGCAAGGCCTCGAGTAACGTCTTCATATTCAGGAGGACTCGCGCGGCCGCGGACGCAAAGCTGTCGGCGGCATCGAGCTGACGCTGTCGCAACGCTTCGACTCGGTCGCGGCGGAGCGCGAGAAGGCCGGTAAGTGCTGCGCCGACCGCGCCAGCGACGAGGGCAACAAGTGCGGTTCCCATCGAATGAAGGATCGAGGCCGTGGCGGACGGCGCAGCACAATGCTTGACTTCATCGACATTGAAGAAGTCAACAGCCAGACTTGTCGCGGCGGCGGCCGTCGCGGTGGGTGGCATCGTCGGCTCGATCCTCCTCAGCTATACGCAGACGCCGCGTAGTAGCGGGAGGAACGGATTCGTTTTTGCCACTCCCGGCAGCAATACCCACCACCCTCATTGGGCCGTGGTCGGCGGCATCGCCGTTATCGCAGGTGCGCTGTTTTTCGCCGGGGTTGCGCTAGCAACGGCCAACGACGAGAAGCAACCAGCCGAGCCGTCGGCTTAGTACTAACGCCCGCCCGGGGCGGGCGCGGCCAACCCCAGGCTTTGATGCGGGCGGGACGAAATCCTCCGCACGCGCCAGTACAGGCGTCGAGGGCCTAGGCGCCCGTGGACGAACTGCCCACAGCCATTTGTCGATCCGCACGCCCTCCATCGGCTCATTGTCGCCGACGGAGGGCGTGCGAAAGACGGAGCGCTAGTTGACGACGTGGACGAGCCGCTCCATGCCGAGCTGCGTGTGCTCGCGGCCGTCCTGCGTGTCCATGAAGCAGGCCTCGACGTACCAGCCCGGCTTCGCGTTGAAGACGTACTGCGCGACGGCGCCGTGCGAGAGCGGGCCGAAGGCCGAGAAGGAGTTCGGAGTCGCGAGCTTCGCGACCGCCGAGTCGTGCCCCGCGCGAAGGGCCTTCACCATCTTCTTGCCGGCGGCCTCGTTCTTCGCGCCGATGCCGACGAGCATGTGCACGAGGAAGCCGGCGTTCGAGGCGCGAATCACCTCGCCGTTGTGCAGCGTCTTCTGCCCGTAGAAGCGGAACTCGGCCGACTTCTGCCACTGCTGCATCGCCGGAAGCTTCTGCGGATACGGGTTGTTCGAGATGGTGAACGTCGTGTGCGGCCAGTCGGCCGGGTTGTTCCCCGAGCTGTCGAAGGCGACGTAGTCGGCCGGCTGCAGGACGGTCTGGATGTCCCCCGTCGTCTGGCCCGGGTCGAACACGATCGCGCCGTAGTCCGCGACGTAGTTCGGATCCGCGGCCTTCTTCGTCTGGAGGAAGGCGATGACCTGATCGGCCGTGACGCCGGGGTTGAGCCGGATGAAGAGCGGAGCGCCCGGCGTCGTCCCCGTCGATGTCGAGTGGATGTTCACGGCTCCGGACTCGAGATTCCCGCTCACGGTGATCGAGCTGCCGTCCATCGCCACGTCGATCGTCGGCAGTCCGCCCGTCTTCGTGCCGGTGGCGCCGAATGCCAATGCAGACGAAATCGCCGCTGCCACGAGGACAACAACGAGAAGTGTTATGCGCTTCAAGGAGACCCCCTGTTTATGGTTTGCAGAGCGGGATGCTAACCCGAGCCATCGAGTTCCGATGCAGTTGAGTTTGACAGGAACATGTGTTCGGGTATAGAACATACGTTCCTGTGATCGCGTGTGTCTCCATCCCCGGACTCGAACTCAAGGCCGCCTTGCGTCGCACGCCGACGCTCGCGTTGCGCCCCGCGGCGCTTGCACCCGAGCCGCAGGGCGAGCCGCTCATCGGTCCGATCACCGCCGCGGCCGAGGCTCTCGGCGTGCGGCCGGGGATGCGGCTGGGGGAGGCGCTCGCCACGTGTCCGGCGCTCGCGCTCGTCGAGCCCGACGCGGCCGGGGCGGAGCAAGCGTGGGAGCAGATCGTCCGCTCGCTCGAGGACGCAGGCTTTGCAGTCGATCCCGCTTCCGCCGGGGTCGCATATTTCGAGACCGCAGGAGTCGAACGGCTCTACGGTGGTCTCGAACCCGCGCTGAAGCGGGCACTCGCTGCCGTCGGGACGGAGTGGGATGCTCGCATCGGTGCAGCGGGGAGGCGGTTCGCCGCACTTGCGGCAGCTTCTGTCGCGCGGCCCGGGCAGGTAGTCGTGGTCGCCGATGAGGAGCTGCCGCAGTTCCTCGCACCTCTCCCGCTCACACTTCTTCCGCTCGAACGCAACCGCTACGAGGAGCTCGAAGCCCTCGGAGTGCGCAGGCTTGGACAGCTTGCTGGGCTCCCGGGTGGCGCCGTCGCCGAACGATTGGGGCCGGACGGCCGGCGCGCCTGGAGCCTGGCGAGAGGTGGAACGGCTGCGCGCGTGCGTGGCCGTCGTCCGCCCGCCGCCGTGTACGCCTCGCTCGAGTTTCCCGAGGCGATCGGCAACGAGCTGACGCTGCGCCGCGCGCTCTCGGGTCTCGTCGACAAGGCGCTCGCGCGGCCGGAGCGGCGCGACCGCTTCGTCCGCAAGCTCGCGCTCGCGGCGCGGCTGGAAACCGGCGGCTCCTGGCGGCGCACGCTGACGCTCCGCGAGCCGAGCGGCGATCCGGAGCGGATCCGCATCGCGCTCGCGCCTCGGCTTGCCGATCTGCCCGGTCCTGTCGTCGAGCTCCGGCTCGAGCTCGTCGAGCTCACCGAGCCGTCCGGCCAGCAGCTCGAGTTGCTCGCCGCTGGCGCCGAGGACCGCACCCGGCTGCGGGAAGGCTTGCGCCAGGTGCGCGCGAGCACCGGCTCCGGCTCCGTTTGCACCGTCGTGGAGGTTGCGCCATGGTCTCGGGTTCCCGAGTCGCGAGCGTTGCTGGTTCCCAAGGACGAGTAGCGCGCTTCAACGCGCCGCGCGCGGCGCGTGTCGAGGCGAATGCGAGCGGCTGTCCTCACGAGGTCAACCACCAAGCGGTCGCGTTCGTTCGCGAGGAGTGGCGCGTCGTCGACCGCTGGTGGACGGAGGAGCCGGTCGTCCGCCGCTACTTCGAGCTCGTCCTCGAGACCGGCGAGAACACCGTCGTCTTCCATGACGGCGCCGGCGGAGGCTGGTTTACTCAACGAGGAGCGTGATGACTGACTTCGACGAAGTAGAGCGGGACGAGATCGCGGTGCAGTTCGTGCGCGTTCCCGACGGCGTCGAGCACATCCGGCGCGCGTGGGACGAGCTCGAGGCAGTCGTCTCCCTCCGCGGCCGCCATTTCTACGGCGCGTTCGATCCCGTCGCAAACGACTACCGCGCCTGCGTCGAGATCCGCGACGGAGACGAGCTCGTCGACGGCCTCGAGTCGGGCATGTTGCCCGGCGGGCGCTATCTCCGCGCTCGCCTGAGCGGCGAGCCACCCGCGCTGTACGAGCGGATCGGCCCGACGTTCGACGAGATGGCGCGCGAGCACGCGCCGGACGAGAGCCGCCCCGGTCTCGAGTACTACCGGAGGCACGACGAGATCGAGTTGCTCCTACCGATCTAGCGCGGCGCGCAACTCCCGCGCCGCAGCTTCCGGATCGTCAGCGTCGCGGATCGCGCGCACGACCGCGACGCCCGGCGCGCCGGCGGCGACGACCTCGCGAACGTTGCCGAGGTCGATCCCGCCGATCGCGACCCACGGGACCGTGAGCGCTGCCGCGGCGTCGCTGACGAGCTCGAGACCGCCGGCAATCGCGTCCGTCTTCGTCGGTGTCGCGAAGGCCGTGACGCCCACGTAGTCCGCGCCGGCGATGTCCTGCAATTCGTCGAACGTCGAGACGGAGAGACCGACAAGGCGGTTCGGCCCGACGAGCGCCCGCGCCTCCTCGACCGACGCGTCGCTCCGGCCGACATGCACGCCGTCGGCGTAACACGCTTCGACGAGGTCGGGCCGGTCGTTGAGGATGAACACCGCGCGATGCCGCGTGCACGCCTTCCGGAACGCCCGGGCCGCGCGCACGAGCTCGCGATCCCCGAGCGTCTTGTCGCGAAGCTGCACGACGTCGACGCCGCCGCGCAGGGCCGGCTCGAGGATGTGCGCGTCGCCGGCGCCGAGGACGAGATAGAGCTTCATGACCGACTCACACTGCCACGGCTAGGGTCAGGTCGTGCGGACGGTCCCCCTCGCCATCGTTCTCGCCGCCCTCGCGGGGATAGCGCTTCTCGGCGCGCTCGTCGAGAGCAACCGCAGCAGCGGCTCGCCCGGGGCGACGACTCCCGCGAAGACGAAGCCCGACCCAAATCGCGTGATCATCCACAAAGGCCCGCTGCAGGGCGGCCTTCTCATCGCCGACCGCGGGAACGACCGCATCATCCTCGTCGATCCGCACGGCAAGATGCTCTGGCGCTTCCCGACTCGGCGGGACAAGGCGAAGGGCATCCATCTCGTCTATGACGACGACACGTTCGTTCAGCCCGGCGGCAAGGCGCTCGTCACGAACGAGGAGGACAACGGCGACATCCTCTCGATCAACATCAAGACCCATCGCGTCAGCAATCTCTTCGGCGTTCCCGGCCCGCAGGCCGGCACGAGCGGCGCGTACGCCGGATCGCCCGCCACTCACCTCAACTGGCCCGATGACGCCTACGTTCTGCCCGACGGGACGATGACCGTCGCCGACGCATACCGGTGCCGCATCATCTTTGTCCGCCACCGGCACATCGTCAGGCAGATCGGCCAAACGGACGTATGCGCCCACAACCCGCCGAAGACGCTCGGCTCGGTCAACGGAGACACGCCGATGAAGGGCGGAGGCGTTCTCGTCTCCGAGATCAACGGCTCGTGGATCGACGCGTTCTCGAAGACGGGAAAGCTGCTCTATGACTTTCAGGCGCCCGTTGCGTACCCGTCCGACCCGCAGCCGCTTTCGGGCGGGCGGATTCTCCTCGCCGACTACTCCCATCCCGGCTCGGTCTTGATCGTCAACCGGCATGGGCGCGTGCTCTGGCGCTATTTCGTCCCCTCGGGACCGGGGGAGCTGAACGACCCGTCGCTCGCGGTCATGCTCCCGAACGGATACATCGCGGTCAACGACGACTACAACGACCGCGTCGTGATCATCAACCCGAAGACGAAGAAGATCGTCTGGCACTACGGGCATCTCGGGACGCACGGGCGGGGGAGGGGTTATCTCAATACGCCCGACGGGATGGACTACGTCCCGCTCGGCGTGCACGAGAAGCCACTCTGGCAGCTCGTCCACCATCCGTAGGCGGCGCGGCTCTCAGTCAGTGCCGTCGATACCCGGAGAGTGGAAGGCGCCCCAAACTCCGACGATCAGAGCCCCAAGCAGCATGAAGAGCCCGGTCAGGACCAACGCGCCAACGGCGTACGCGAACGCCAAGGTGGCGTCCGAACGGCGACTCTCGCGAACGCCGGTCGCGATCGCGGCAACGACCGGCGCGATGTCGTAACTCCAGCCGTGCGTGACTGAGCCGAGGAGCAATCCAGGGATCGCGCACAGGAGACTCAGAACCACGAGCGTCGTCATCTGCAGGCGTGGCGGCGCGAGGGGCTCGGCGTCGATCACAGGGGAAGTGTGCCACCCATGGCATACGAACATATGTTCGCTTAGACTCGATGGGTGGCGTACACCGAGCTCCATGCGCACTCCGCGTACTCGTTCCTCGACGGCGCGTCGCAGCCGGAGGAGCTTGCAGCGCGCGCGGCCGAGCTCGGGTACGAGGCGCTCGCGCTCACCGACCACGACGGGGTCTACGGCTCGCTCGAGTTCGCGCACGCGGCGAAGCACCTCGGCGTTCGCGCGATCACCGGGGCGGAGGTGACGCTCGCGGGAGGAGCCCACGTCACGCTGTTGGTCGAGTCGGCGCGCGGATACGCGAACCTCTGCCGGCTGCTGACGGCGGCGCACGCGCACACGCGCGACACGACGAACCGCGAGCCGACGGCGTGTCTCGACCAAGCACTCCTCGAGGAGTTGAACGACGGCTTGGTGTGCTTGTCCGGCTGCGCGCGCGACGGCCTCGCGGTGCGTGACCCGAACGCGGCGGTGCGGCTCGCGCGCGCGTTCGGCCGCGACCGTTTCTACGTCGAGCTGCAGCGGCCGTACGAGCGCGGCGACGCGCGCCGCAACGCGCGCCTGCGCGAGCTCGCCAACACGATCGGCGTCGCAACCGTCGCGACCGGAGACGTCCACGCCCACGACCGCCGCCGCGCCGCGCTGCAGGACATCCTCGTCGCCGTCCGCTGCCGCACCTCGCTCGAGGGCTGCGAGCGGGAGCGGCGCGGCAACCACGAGGCAGTTCTCCTGTCGCCGGAGCAGATGCTCGACCGCTTCCCCGACGACCGCGACGCGGTGCACCGCACAAGCGAAATCGCCGAGCGCCTCGAGTTCGACCTGACGGAGGAGCTCGGCTACCGCTACCCCGACTTCTCCGACGGGACGGAACCGGCGATCGTCCAGCTCCGCCGCGTCTGCGAGCGCGCCTTCGCGGAGCGGTACACAGGCGTTGACAACGCTTGTGACAAGTTGTCACTTGGGGTAGTTCGTGCCCGGCTCGAGGAGGAGTTGGCGCTTATCGGCGAGCTTGGGCTCGCCGGCTTTTTTCTCCTCCACTGGGAGGTGCTCGAGCTCGCGCGCGAGGTTGCCCACGAGGTGCGCGGCCCCGGCTCGATGCGCCATGTCCTGCCGCCGGGGCGCGGGCGCGGCTCGTCGGTCGGCTCGCTCGTCTGCTACCTCACCGGCCTCTCGCACGTCGATCCGGTCGCGAACAACCTCTCGCTCGGCCGCTTCCTCAACCGCGAGCTCGCGTCCGTCCCCGACATCGACCTCGACTTCCCGCGCGACATCCGGGAGAAGCTCATCGTCCGCGTCGTCGAGCGCTACGGCCAAGAGCACGCCTCGCTCGTCGCGGCGTTCGCGACGTACCGCTCGCGCGGCGCGATCCGCGACGTCGGCAAGGCGCTCGGCCTGCCGTACGCCGATCTCGAGCGGCTTGCGCGGCTCACGGACGGCTGGAACGCCGAGCGCGTCGCCGACGAGATCGCGGCGCTGCCCGACGCCGCGCGCAAGCTCCAGTCACAGCGCTGGCGCGCGTTCGGAGCGCTCTGCACCGAGATCGCCGGCCTGCCGCGGCACATCTCCCAGCACCCCGGCGGGATGGTCATCTCCACGCGCCCGCTCGTCGAGCTCGTGCCCGTCCAGCCGGCCGCGATGGAAGGGAGGCAGATGTGCCAGTGGGACAAGGACTCGTGCGCCGACGCCGGCTTCCTCAAGATCGACCTGCTCGGACTCGGGATGCTGTCGGCGGTCGAGGAGTGCGTCGACCTCATCGCGAAGCATCGCGGCCGCGCGATCGATCTCTCGCGCGTTCCGCTCGACGACCCGGACGTGTTCGCGGAGATCCAGCGCGCCGACACGGTCGGCTGCTTCCAGATCGAGAGCCGCGCGCAGATGCAGGTCATCCTCCGCACGCGGCCGGAGACGATCGACGACATCACCGTGCAGGTCGCGCTCGTGCGGCCGGGGCCGATCCAAGGCGGCGCCGTCCATCCGTACATCGAGCGGCGGCAGAAGCTCCGCGACGATCCGACGTTCCGCGCGCCGGCCGACCATCCGCTGCTCGAGGAGCCGCTGCGCGACACGCTCGGCGTCATCGTCTTCCAGGATCAGGTGCTCGACGTCGCCGTCCATCTCGCGGGCTTCACGGTCGGCGAGGCGGAGGGACTGCGGCGTGCGATGAGCCGCAAGCGCTCGCACGCCGCGCTCGAGGCGTGGCGCGAGCGGTTCGTCGCCGGCGCGCTCGAGAAGGGCGTCGCGGAGCAGCAGGCGCACGAGCTGTACGACAAGCTCGTCGCGTTCTCGGGCTTCGGCTTCCCGAAGTCGCACTCCGCGGCGTTCGGTCTGCTCGCGTACCAGTCGGCGTGGCTGCGGCACCACTACGCGGCGGAGTTCCTCGCCGCGCTGCTCAACGCGCAGCCGATGGGCTTCTATCCGCCGGCGACGCTCGTGCGTGACGGGCAGCGGCGCGGGGTGGAGACGCGTCCGCCGCACATCAATCTCAGCGAGGTCAACTGCGTGATCGAGGACGGCGCCGTTCGCGTCGGGCTGAAGTACGTGACCGGCGTGGGGGAGGACGACGCGGAAGCGGTCGTTGCGTCGCGGCCGTATTCGTCGATCCGCGAGCTCGGGCAAAAGACGGGGCTCTCGGAGGACGAGCTCCGCGTGCTCGTCGAATCGGGCGCGTGCGACTGCTTCGGCCTTCGGCGGCGGGAGCTTCTGTGGCAGCTCGGCCTCGTGCCGCGGCCGTCGTCCGTCCCCGGCACGGCGGGCAAGGCGAAGCAGCTCGCACTTCCGCTCGACCCGACCGCGGCGACGCCGGACTTGCCCGAGCCGACGGTGTGGGAGCGGATGCTCACCGACTACCGCACGACAGGGCTGTCGGTCGGCGTCCATCCGCTCGCACTGCTGCGGCCGCACCTGCCGGCGGGGACGTTGACGAGCGAGGAGCTCCGCGCGCAGCCGCACCGAGCCGACGTCCAGTTCGCGGGGCTCGTCGTCGCGCGGCAGCGGCCGGCGACGGCGAACGGCGTCTGCTTCATGCTCCTCGAGGACGAAGAGGAGCAGGTCAACCTCGTGATCGCGCCGCAGGTGTACGAGCGCTTCCGCGCGGTCGTGCGCGGCGAGCCGCTACTCCTCGCGCGCGGCCGCTACGAGCACTCCGACCGCAACCGCAACATCCTCGTGCGCGAGCTCGTCTCCCTCGCACCGCTCGCGCGGCGGTTGACCGACGGCGCGGACGTTCACGCGGCGCTCCCGCGCGCGCACCATTTCGGCCACCGGTAGCGGTACCATCTGCTCTGGACAGTCGGGTACAAGCTCTGAGCTACCTAACTCGAAGGCCCGCCATAAGGCGGGCCTTCTTGTGTCCTGGACCCCGAGGGCCGGATTCGAACCGGCATCTCGCCGATGGACAGTCGGGTGCTCTACCAATTGAGCTACCTCGGGGTCGTGTCGCAGCTGTAGCCCCGCGCCGTGCGAGGCGCAAGCGGTCGAGGCGAGTCGACACACACTTCGGACAGTTCCGCCCATGAGGCGTTACGGTCGCGCCGTGCACGTCGTCGTCAACCACCTCCGCCTGCGCGATCCGCTGACGGAGGAGACCGTGCAGGCGTGCCGCGAAGGTGTTCGGCTCGTCCTCGAGGCGGGCGGGAGCCGCGGCCAGGTCGTGAAGGTCGACGAGCGGCACCTCATCCTCATCCTCGAGTTCTCCTCGGCCGAGGAGGCGAACCGCATCGCGCGGGAGGTGGGCGGCCCCTGGATGCGGGAGCACATCGTCCCGCTGCTCGCCGGCGACACCGAACGCCACCTCGGCGAGGTCATCGCTTCGACCGATCGGGATTAGCAATCGAGGCGGCGGGAAGCCGCTCTCCGTGGTCCTCCTACTGCTCGTACTCGCAGCCCTGGTCGTCGCGGGAATCGTCCTCGCGGTCACCGTCATCAAGTGGCTGTTCATCCTCGCCGTCGTCGCGGCGCTCTGCTGGGTGATTCTCTTCTTCTTCCGCCGCGTCGCCTGACCGATGGCCCGGATCCTCTACAAGCCCATAGGCCTGCTGGTCAGCGTCCTCGGCGCCGTCATCGCCGGTGCGATCTTCAAGCGCGTCTGGAAGGTCGCGGCCGACGAAGAGGATCCGCAGAAGGCGACCGACCAGCGGAGGGGATGGGGCGAAGTCCTCGCCGCGGCCACGGTGCAGGGAGCGGTGTTCGGCGGCGTGAAGGCCGCCATCGACCGAGCCGGCGCAACCGGGTTCGAGCGCGTGACCGGCGCCTGGCCCGGCCCGAAGAAACGCTGACGACTACGCCGGCAGCGCCGGCAGCAGCGCCGTGACCGACGTGCCGCGGGAGTTGCTCGCGAGCAGGAACTCGCCGCCGAGCGACTCGACGCGCTGGCGCAGGCCGGCGAGACCGGAGCCCGGCCGCTCGTGCGCGCCGCCGCGTCCGTTGTCCTGGATCACGACGCGGAACCACGGCGCGTCATAGAGCGCGTCGATCCAGATGTCCGTCGCGCGCGCATGCTTGTGGGCGTTCGCGAGCGTCTCGGCGACGACGAAGTACGCGGCTGCCTCGACCGCTTCGCCGAGGCGGACGTTCGACACCTCGAGATGCGTGACGGGAATCGACGAACGGAGCGCAAGGCCGCGGATCGCCCCCGCGAGCCCGAGGCTCTGGAGGATCGTGGGGTGGATCCCGTGCGAAAGCTCGCGCAGTTCGTCGTTCGCTGCCTCGAGCTCGAGCTGCGCCGCGCGGAACAACGCGCGCGAGTCGTCGCTTCCGACCGATGCGTCATCCGCGGCCAGGCCGAATCGCACCGCGAGCGCGAGGATGCGCTGCTGCGCGCCATCGTGGAGATCGCGCTCGATGCGCGTCCGCTCGAGGTCGGCCGCATGGCTCGCGCGCGCCCGCGAGTACGCGAGCTCATCCTGCAGCGAGCGCCGCTCGTCGAGGATCGCGGCAAAGAGAAGAGCCGAGAACGCAGTGACGAGGATGAAGAGCTGCGTGCTGAGAACCGAGTGGGAGAACGTGTGCGACGGGAACGTTCCCGTGACCCGAGTCTCCGTCACGATCTGAGCGCTCACCGTGATGAGGATCGCGAGCGTCGCCCCGCGCTTTCCGAAACGGAAGACGCTCCAGACGAGGAACGGGAAGACGATGTACGTCACCGCACTGTCGACATACGCCGCGGCGAAGCTCAGGGCGGCGATGAACGAGAAGAGGAACGCCGCCTCGACCATCCAGCGGCCGGGCCGAACGGTCGGCCACGTCCGCCACGCGAGCGCGAACGGGACGATCACGAGCGCTCCGCAGAAATCGCCGAGCCAGTACGTGCGCATCACCCGCAGCAGGGGCTCGTCGATGTTCTTCCCGGCGAGCCACAGCGAGAGCGGGCCGAGAATCGCGCTCACCGCGGTCCCGAGCGCGATCGCTGCGACGAGCCAGCCGGTGTCGGCGATCCCACCCGCGGAACGGGCGACGCGGCGACGGCCCCCCGACGAACGCGTGACTTGACGGCGAATGAGCCACGCGATGAGAACGACCTCGAGGACGTTGGCGAACGTCTGTCCCACGCCGCCGACGAGAGGAAACGCCAGCTCGTTGTTCACGAGGATGTCGGCGATCATCGCGCCGGGCCAGAACTCGAGGCCGAAGATCGTCAAGAACGCGGCGGCGACCCCGACCGGCAGCCAGACGATTGAGCCGATGGGACCTGCGAACGACAGCGCGTATCCGAGCTTGGCCGAGCCGTAGTAGAGGGCGACGAGGAGCGCCACACCGCCGAGATAGCGCCACGAGAGGTAGCGCCTGACGCCACGCGGAAGGGGCTGCGCGGGAGTCTCGGCTGCTGCAACGGCGTTGACCCCGAACGCCGACATGTGGCGATCCTATCGAAGTGCCGACGAAAAGTCGATAGTGCGCGTAGCGTTATCCCTGCTCAGGCAGCTGTTTCGAGCTCGAGAGCGGTTCGCAGGATCGCGGGCGTGAGCGATCTCTTCGGCAGCACGCGAGGATCGCTGACGCCTTCGGTGGCGGAGATGAGAACGACGCGCGTCTCCGGCGCCGATGCGAGCACGTGTTCGGCGACGTCGTAGCCGCTCATGCCCGGGCAGGCGCACGTCGATGACGACCGCGTCGGGACTCAACGCGTCGAAAAGTTCGAGCGCTTCCTCGCCGGACGACGCCGCGCCCGCGATCTCGAGCCGGGCCGCGGCGGCGACCTCCGTCAGCGCGTCGCGGAACGCCTTGCTGTCATCCACAAGTAGAACGCGCACGTCCTGAGCCTCCCCGCAGCGGAGTCCGCATAACCCGACGCGCCCAAATATGACAGAGGCCTGATACGCGGCAAATACTCTGGGTGAGTGATCGAGATCTCCTGTGCGGCGTGCGGCTGGGTCGCGATCACGGCTCAGCCGGTGAACGCCGTGTGGCGCGAGCATGAGGAAGGCTGCACCGCGGTCGGCGGTGCCGTCCGCTTCATGCCCGACCTGCCACCGCTGCGGCGGATGCAGCCCGCGGTCGTCGCGTGCGCCCATCGGCCCGTCCGCCGGCAGATCGCCGTCACGCCGGCGGGCGTCAAGAAGTACGCCGTCATGTGCGAGCTCTGCGGCCGCTACATCGACTGACTCAACTGGGTCAGCCGTCCGCGCGTTTTGACCGTAGACTGCTGAGCGTGTCGAGGGCGGGCCGGAGGTTGATGTCTTTCCGCGCAGTGCTCGCCGTCGGATTACTCGTCGGTGTGTGCTGCACGCTTTCCGCTGCCGGAACCGGCGCGGCTGCAGGCCCGTCACGGGTCATCGCCGCGGCTCCGCGCCTGCCGCACGCGGCTCGCGTGCTCGGCGCCGTACGCGCGGACGCCTCTGTTGCGGGCGCCGTCGTGTTGAAGCCGCGGAACCAGGCGGCGCTGACACGCTTCCTCGCGGCGGTCACGGACAAGCACTCGCCGCTCTTCCACCGCTACCTCGCGCCGGGACAGTTCGCCGCGCGCTTCGGGCCGGCGCCGTCGAGCGTCGCGGCCGTCACTGCGCGGCTTCGCTCGGATGGCCTGACCGCGAGCGTCGCGCCGAACGGGATGCTCGTCGACTTCCACGGCTCGGCTTCTCATGTCGAGCACGCGTTCGGCACGGGCCTCAACCGGATCCGGCTCAAGGACGGCACGCTCGGACGCGCGCGCACATCCTCGATCAAGCTTCCCGCCTCGATCGCGAGCCTCGTTACCTCGGTCGTCGGCCTCGACAACACCGTGCGGCTCCAGTCCTCCGCGATCCGGCCGACCGCGGCGCAGCGGGCGGCGCGGTCGTATACGGCCGCGAAGACGACGTCGTTCCCGCACCCGGCGGGATCGCCGAGTCCGTGCACCGCGGCGAAGAGCGCGGCGACGCTGTACGGCGGCCTGACGGACGACCAGATCGCGCATGCCTACGGCGCCTTCGGCCTGTACGGCGCGAGCGACGTCGGCGCCGGCCAGAACATCGCCTTGTTCGAGCTCGAGCCGTTTGCCGCCGGCGACATCCAGACGTTCGACACGTGCTACTTCGGCGCGGCCGGCGCTTCGGCCATGGCTTCGCGTCTGCACACGATTCCGGTGGACGGCGGTCAGCCGTCCGGCTCCGGGGTCGGAGAGTCGCTGCTCGACATCGAAGACGTCTCCGCGATGGCGCCCGGCGCGAACATCGACGTGTACGAGGCGCCGAACACGACGTTCGGACTGATCGACGAGTACTCCGCCATCGTCAACGACGACCACGACCAGACCGTCAGCACGAGCTGGGGCCTCTGCGAGCAGGCGGTTCAAGAGGGAGAGCCGGGCGTGCTCCAGGCGGAGAACCTCCTCTTCCAGCAGGCGGCGGCGCAGGGCCAATCCGTCTTCGCGTCCTCCGGCGACAACGGCAGCGACAGCTGCTTCAGCTTCTACGAGGAGGTTCCGACCCATCCGGTTCTCTCGCAGGGCGATCCAGCGAGTCAGCCGTACGTCGTCGGAGTCGGCGGCACGACGATCGATAATCCGACCCAGCCCGCGCTCGAGCACGTATGGAACGACGGGATCTACTGGGGCGCCGGCGGCGGCGGAATCTCGGAGTCGTGGCCGATGCCGGCGTGGCAGCTCTCCTCGCATGTTCCCGGCATCGACGACGCATCCCTCGTCGACGCAGCCACGAGCTTCGAGCAGGGAGACCTCGGCAATCCCAACTTCGCCTTCTGTCTGAGCGACAACCCCGCCGGCGCCGACCAGACCGCGTGCCGCGAGGTGCCGGACGTCAGCGCGCAGGCAGACGAGTTCACCGGCGGGATCACGGTGTACGACCATTCGTACGGCGGATGGCAGACCTCCGGCGGGACGTCGTCCGCGGCCCCGATCTGGGCGGCGCTCATCGCTGTCACGAACGAGTCCTCCACATGCCAGGCGAATGTCGCCACGGCGAACGGCGTCGGCTTCGTCAGCCCGCTCCTGTACTCGGTCGCCTCGAATCCGACGGCCTACGCGGCGTCGTTCAACGACATCACCGCCGGTAACAACGATCCGTACGGCTACGCAGGCGGCCTGTTCCCGGCGACGCCGGGATACGACATGGCCACGGGGCTCGGCTCGCCACAGCTCACGCAGCCCGGCAACGGAGCAGGTCTCGCGTACTACCTCTGCAGCGCAGCGGCCTCCGGCGCGCGCCCGACGGTGACGAGCCTCTCCGACAACGTCGCGTTTACGTCGGATTCGGGGACGGATGTGAACATCACCGGCACGAACTTCTCCGACGTCGCATCCGTGCAGGTCGGCGACTACGTCGTTACGGATTTCGAGGTCAATAGCGCGACCTCGATCACCGCGGTCTTCCCCGCGGCCGCCAAGGCGGTCCCGCCGGCGGAGACGACCGACGGCGCCGGCCGTGTGCAGGTCGTCGTGACGCTCAATGACGGCGAGAGCAGCGCGCCGGGCCCGGGGAGCACGTTCACGTACGTCGACAACAACGGGGTGAACTCGGTTCCGTCGGTGACGTCCGTCGGCCCGTACGGCGGTCCCGACGCCGGCGGCAACACCGTCGATATCTACGGCACGGGCTTCACCGGCGCGACAGAAGTCAAGTTCGGTGGCATCGACGCGAGTGACTACACGGTCCTCCACGATTGGGAGATCTCGGCGACCGTCCCGGCGTACTCCGGCGGCACGGACTGCGCGCAGGACGGCTCCTCCTACGACGCGAGCCAGAACGCGACGAACGACGTGTGTCAGACGCAGGTCGTCGTGACGGGCGCGCACGGCCAGAGCTCGAAGGCGACGATCCTTCCGCTCTACGAAGGCGACGCGGAGTTCAACGTGCTCGGGATCATCCCCCCGCCGCCCGGAGAAGAGCCGGCGCCGGCATCGACCGAGTACGACTACTTCGCTCCTCCGACGATCACGTCGATCTCCACCGACAACGGCCCGTTCTCCCTCGCGAGCGAGGACGGCGGCAGCGTCGTGACGATCAAGGGGACCGGCTTGAACCTCGCCGGTCTCAAGTGGGTCGACTTCGGCGCTCCGACTCTGGCCGACTCGCAGAACTTCGCGCTCATCACGGCCACGGGGACGGAGATCCAGATCCTCGCGCCGGGGCGTGAGAGTGAGACGACCGCGTTGTGGAAGGTGCCCGTGCAGATTCAGACGCTCGCGGGCCAGTCGGGATCCGTTTACGCCTCGTACGCCGGCGTCCCGGATGTGACGAAGGTGCTCGCGACCGCCGGTCCGACGGCCGGCTACCCCGCTGGGCCTAGCACCGGCGGGACGCCGATCGACATCAAGGGATCCGGTTTCTCGACCCAGGTCATCGGGATCGGGTTCTACGACGAGCTCAGCCCCTTCTCGCTCGGCACGCAGTACCACTTCACCGCGAACAGCGACTCCGATCTCACCTCGACGACGGTGCCGCAGAATCCCGGGGTTGTCGACGTTTCCGTCTGTACGGTCACGAACTGCTCTGAGCCTTCGTCCAGGAACTCGGACGCATTCCTCCTGTATCCGCCGGGCGATCCGAAGATCGACTCGATCACGCCCGCCAAGGGCCTGGCGTCGGGCGGCACGCTCGTCACGATCACGGGCGAGAACCTCGGTTGCGCGACGCTCGTTCGGTTCGGCAAGGTTGCGGCGCTGAAAGTCAGGAACAAGGAGGCGCTCCTCGATTGCGGCTCGACGACCGTCGTTCATGTCATCGCACCGCCCGGCGTTCAGGGCCACTCGGTCCGCGTGTCTCTCCAGACCGTCGAGAGCCTCCTCACGGGTGCCAAGCCGGCGGTCGCCACGGTGCACTTCAAGTACACGCACGGTGCGCCGCAGACGCTTACGGTCAAGCGCCTCGGTCAGGGAACGGTTACGAGCTCGCCGAGCGGACTGAACTGCGGGAAGACCTGCACGCACCGCTTCCGGTACTTGTCCGTCGTGAAGCTTCACGCGACGCCGGCTCCCGGCTGGCGCTTCGCCGGGTGGGACTTCGTCTGCCCGAAGGTCGCGACCTCGTGCTCGCTCGGAATCAGCGGCTCGACGGCGACGGTGCGCATGAAGGGCGCCTCGACCATCAAGGCGCGCTTCGTCCGGTAGTACGGCGCGTCAGCTCGCGTGACGCCGATGCATCGGCGACGGCAGGTGCGGCGAGAGGTTGAACGCGCTGTTGACGAGCGCGAGATGCGTGAACGCCTGCGGGAAGTTCCCGAGCAGACGCTTTTCCCGCGGGTCGTACTCCTCCGAGACGAGACCGAGATCGTTCGTGAGCGCGACGAGGCGATCGAACAGCTCGACCGCCTCGTCATGGCGCCCGAGTAGCTCGTAACAGTCGGCGAGCCAGAACGAGCACGGCAGGAAGGCGCCTTCGCCTTCGGGGAGACCGTCGATGCCGTCCTTCTCCGTGCGGTAGCGGAACACGAAGCCGTCGCGGACGAGGTCGCGCTCGATCGCTTCGATCGTCCCGCGCATCCGCGGATCCGACGCGGGGAGAAAGCCGAAGAGCGGGAGCAACAGGAGACTCGCGTCGAGATCCTGCGAGCCGTACGTCTGCGTGAACGAGCCGAGCTTGTCGTCGAAGCCCTTCTCGCACACGTCGGCGTGGATCTCGTCGCGGATCTTCCGCCAGCGGTCGACCGGCCCGTCGAGCGTGTTGTCGTCCTCGACGGTGCGGATCGCGCGGTCGAACGCAACCCAGGCCATCGCCTTCGAGTGGACGAAGTGCTGTCGCTCGCCGCGAATCTCCCAGATCCCGTCGTCGGGCTCGCGCCACGCGTCCTCGAGGTGGGCGAGCAGCCCGAGCTGCATCTTCCACGCCTGGTTGTCGGCGTTCAGACCGTGCATGCGCGCCTGGTAGAGGCAGTCGATCACCTCGCCGTAGACGTCGAGCTGGAACTGCTCGCTCGCGGCGTTGCCGATCCTCACCGGCGAGGAGCCCTCGTACCCGTCGAGCCACGGCGCTTCGAACTCGCTGAGGCGCCGCTCGCCGCCGACGCCGTACATGACCTGCAGGTCGGCGGGATCGCCCGCGATCGCGCGCATGAGCCAGCGGCGCCACTCGCCCGCCTCGTCGTCGTGATTGCAGTGGAGGAGAGCGAGCAGCGTGAGCGTCGCGTCGCGCAGCCAGCAGTAGCGGTAGTCCCAGTTGCGCACGCCGCCGATCAGCTCCGGGAGTGACGTGGTCGGCGCGGCGACGATCCCGCCGGTCGGCTGGTACGTGAGTGCCTTGAGGACGATGAGCGAGCGGCGCACGTGCGGCGCCCAGACCTCCGGCACGTCGAGCGGGCACGACTCGCTCCACTCGCGCCAGTAGCTCTCCGTGTCGGCGAGCGCTTGCTCGGAGTCGATCCGCTCGGGCACATCGGCGTTCGACGGGAACCACGTGAGGATGAACGGAACGCGCTCTCCTTCGTCGACCGTGAACTCGGAGACGGTGTGCATGTCCTCGCCGCGCGTCGGCGCCGGCGTGCGAAAGCACAGTGCGTCGGGGCCGGCGAGCGCGACGCGCGTGTTCTCCTCATGCGTCCGCTTGCGAACCCACGGCACGACGGAGCCGTACCCGAAGCGGATCGTGAGCTCGGACCGGAAGTCGACGCGGCCGCGCACGCCCTCGACGATCCGCACGATGTCGGGAGCCTCGCCGCGCGGCGGCATGAAGTCGAAGACGCGCGCGACGTTGTCGTCGTCGGTCTGCCAGCGCGTCTCGAGCACGAGCGTGTCGTGGAGATAGCGCCGCTGGTTCGTCGCGGCACCGGTGGGGGCGAGGAGCCACCGTCCGTTGTCGGAACTTCCGAGCAGCGCGGCGAAGCACGCGTCGGAATCGAAGCGCGGAAAGCACAGCCAGTCGATCGAGCCGCCGCGTTCCACGAGCGCTGCGGTCTGCAGATCGCCGAGCAGTGCGTAATCCTCTATGCGAGCCAGCGCCACCTCTTTCGTGCTGTTTCCTCAAACGCGGGCTCGTAGTCCTCCGAACCACGCTCGTCGAGTGTCGCGGAGAAGCGGTCGCGCATGTCGGCGAGCGCATCCTTCACCGCGTCGATCGCGTCGACGTAGTCGCCGTACGCCTCCTCCGCGTCTTCGCGGTCGGCCTCGTCGTAGAGGCCCTTCATCTCCTGGACGTCGGCGAGCAGGCCGTGCGCCTCGTCCTGGGCGAAGATGTCGAGCTGCCGGTCGATCGTGTCGCGGAAGCGGTTACGCCGGAACATCACGCGATCTCCTCGTACACGGCGAGGTGCGCCGCGGCGGCGGCGTCCCACGTGAGCTCCGCGCGCGCCCGGCTGGCACCGGCGCGCGCCTGCTCGAGCGCGTCCGCGTCGGAGAGAAGCTCGCGCAGCGCGAGTGCGAGCGCGGCGACGTCGCCCGGCGGAACGACGCGACCCGCGTTGTAACGGCGGATCGGCTCGGCGATGCCGCCGACGTCGTACGCGATTGCCGGGACGCCGGCTCCGAGCGCTTGCAACAGCGCGCCGCTCTGGTCGAGCTCCGGCTTGTACGGGAAGATCGCCACCGTCGCGTCTCCGAGCGCGCGCGTCGCCTCGTCGGGGGACAGGTAGCCGAGCCGCCACTCGACGTCGACGCCGGCCGCCGCCTCGCGGTACGGCTCGAGCGGCTCGAGCGAGTCGCCGGCGACGAGGAGTCGCGCGTCGCCGGCGCGCCGCACCGCCTCGATCGTGTCCCGCAGCCCTTTGTACGGCCGGATCATCCCGAACGCGATCACCGTCCGGCCGTCGTCCGTTCGTTCGGGGTCGCTCGGGAACACGGGGTGGGGGATGACGCGGAGCTTCTCCTCGGCGACTCCGACCTGCGCGAGCGTGGCGCGGCCGTTCTCGCTGTGCACGACGATCCGGTCGAAGCGGCCGAACAGCTTCAGCCAGAGCGCGGTCTTGTGCGCCGTGCGGCGCGGCAAGAGGTCGTGCGCGGTGAACACCGAGGGGAGATGCGGGCGAAAGAGACGCGCGTCGAGCTCGGGCGCGGGGAGCCACTGCATGTGGAGGACGTCGGCGTCGATCCTCCGCAGTGCGCCAAGCCCGAACGGGTGCTCAGCCGCCTTGAGCGGAATCCGCAGCCGCGACTTCCCAAAGACGCGCGACGTGACCGGATAGAAGAGCTCCCGCCGTAGATAGCCGTCCGCCGCGGGTGCGTCTCCAAAGCGAAAACGCGACGTGACGAGGTCGACCTCGGCCCCGGCGCGCGCAAGTGCGGCGGCGAGCGCGTGGTCGTACGGCGGCGTGAAAGCCGGCGGATCGGCGAGGAGGACGCGCATGGGTCGTAGGCTACGCCGCATGGCACTCGTGATCCGCACGTGGAACGTCTTCCACGGCAACACCGACCCGCCCGGGCGGCGGGCGTACCTGCGCCAGATGGTCGAGCTCGTGACGCGCGACAAGCCCGACGTCGTCTGCCTGCAGGAGCTTCCGGTGTGGTCGCTGCCGCGGCTCTCCGCCTGGAGCGGGATGCATGCGGTTGGCGCGGTGGCGCGGCGCCCTCTGCTACGGCGCGGGGCGAAAGCGATCACCGATATCCACCACGGCCGCCTGCGCTCGGCGCTCACCGGCGAGGCCGGCGCGATCCTCTCCACGCGGCCCGCCACCGACCTTGGCGTGACCGTCGTCGGGGAGAAGCGCCTGCGGCGGATCGCGCAGACGGTCGAGCTCGACGGCGTAACGGTGGTGAACTTTCACGTCGACGGCGACGAGGCGCAGCTCGAGCGGGTGCTGGCTCTCCCGGGCGATCGCGCCGTCGTTGCCGGGGACACGAACCTGCGCAGGCGCGCGGCCGACGGCTACTCGCCGCCGCTCGAGGGCAGCATCGACCAGATCTACGTTCGTGGACTCGAGGTGCTCGAGCCGCCTCGCGCATGGCCGGTCGAGCGCAGGACGCTCGACGGCCGCGTTCTCTCGGATCACGCGCCGGTCGAGGCGGTCGTCGAATGACGTTCGAGGAAGCACGCGCCCAGTTCCCCGTCCTCGAGCGCCAGGCGTACCTCAACGCGGGCTCGAACGGGCCGCTGCCGCGCGCGGCGGTCGAGGCGGCGCAGGCATGGCTCACGCGCGACCTCGATCAGGGCCGCTCGGGGATGCCGTACATCGAGGAGCTCGCGGGCCTGCGCGAGCAGGTCCGCACCGGCTTCGCCGATGTCGTCGGCGCCTCGCCCGAGCAGATCGCGCTCACCGACTCGACGACGCGCGGCTGCCAGATCGTCGTCGCCGGGCTCGGCCTCGGCGCGCCCGACGAGGTCGTGACGACCGACGAGGAGCACTTCGGCCTTCTCGGGCCGCTTCACGCGAGAGGCGCGCGCGTTGTCGTCACGTCCGCCGACGAGGACGCCGTGCTTGCCGCGGTCACGGAGCGGACACGTCTCATCGCGGTCTCGCATGTCCTCTGGACGACGGGCCGCAAGCTCGACATCGCGCGATTGAAGGAGGCCGGGTTGCCGGTGCTCGTCGACGGAGCGCAGTCGGCCGGCGCGATTCCCCCGGATCTGGCGGGCGCCGACTATTTCACGATCAGTGCCCAAAAATGGCTGTGCGCCGCGGAGCCAACGGGCGGGCTCTATGTCGCAGAGCCCGAGCAGCTTCCGGTCGCGCTGCCGAGTTACTTCGCGATGACGGCGCATGAGGCGGACGGCTCGTACACCGCGCGTGACGGGGCGCGGCGCTTCGACTCCGGCTGGATCTCAGGCCCGATCCTTTCAGGCCTCGTGGCCTCGCTCGCGTGCCACCCGGAGTGGCGGTACGGGCGGGCGGCGGAGATGGCGGCGCGCTGCCGCGAACTGCTCGAGCCGCTCGTCGAGGTCGTCACGCCGCCGGGCCAGTCGACGCTCGTCTCCTTCCGTCCTGCGGGAGATCCCGCCGAGCTCGTCCGCTCGCTCGACGAGCGCGGCGTGACCGTGCGCGACATCCCCGGGCACGGAGTCGTGCGCGCGTCGTGCGGCTGGTGGACGAGCGAGGACGATCTCGCGCGCCTCGCCGCCGGCGTCGCCTCGGCTACTGCATGAGGCGGAACCAGTCGCTGACGCTGAGACGGAGGCGAACGACCTCGTCTTCCGCCAGCGGACTGCAGTGCGCTATCGGCCCGCGGAGCGAGTTGAGGTTCCCCATCACGCGCTCGACTGCCTTAACGCTGCTAAAGACCGATCCGAAGACATCCCAGTTCGCCTTGATGATCTCGCTGAGTTCGCCGAAGGTCGTGAAGTCGAGTGGCTCATCGGAGCGCGGCGTCATCCCCGTATCCACCTCATTCTTTTTGCGCTTCTCGGCCGCCTGTTTAATCGTCGCGGGAACGCGTGCTGTCTCCCACCACGGATTTGGATCCTCCGCCGCCTGCAGCAGGTCATCAATGAATGAGCGAATGCTGGTCTCGAGCGAATAGAAGACTTCATAGTGCGGTGCCATGGCTGCCGCTTCGGCTCGGATCGCGGTCTCGATCTGCGGGTAATAGTCCTGGTCAGCTTCGAGTGTTTTCCGATGATCTCGCTGAAGATCAACCCCTAGCTCCGCCTCAACTCGATCAAGCCCGTGCTCGACGAGTTGGCTCGTGATGGCGAATAGCTTCAGCGCCTCGTCGATCGTTCGCGCGGGCATCAGAGGAGGTGTTCGCGGAGGCTTTTAAAAATCGCGTCGAAGACGGCGATGTCCGAAGTTGCCGGGAGGTTGAGATTGATGGTGTACCCGAGATTGATTCCCGATCCCCCGGCCGCGCTCCCCGACGGGCCGACTTCGCTCGGTTCATCGACGGGCGGTGCCTCTGCCTCCGGCGACGCTTGGAAGTCGGCGAACGCTTTGAGCGCGTTGAACGACCCGATGATCGCACCGACGGTCGACGAGGTCGGCTCGGCGCCGGTCGCCTGCACGACGACGCCCTTGAGCTGCGTGTCGCCCGCGTCATGGATGTACTCGTTGATCTCGAACAGAGGCGCGTATCCGATCCGAAGCGCTTCAGCGGCGGCCGCTCCACTCTGCGCGTCGTTTCTGAAGCGCCGATACAGCTCGGTCGGCGCGCCGTCTGGCCCGAGAAACCCCGTGCGCTTGAGAAAGGGGATAACCGGCCGGGCACTACCTCCGCTCAGGCCGAGCTTTGTTTCCAGGAAGTCCTGGCTGAACCGGGAGGGCACCTGCGCAGCCTTGACCTTCTCAAGGGCCTTCGTGATGTTCCCGTAGGCCGCCATGTACGGAACCTGCTTGTCCGCCATCGTTCAACTCCTCCCTGAGCTTTCGCGGGCTAAAAGATTATTGAGGCGGTCGGACGGAGAACTGGTGCCTTAGGGGGAAACAAGGCCGAGTACGGCGGAGATCGGCTGCAGCGCCTCGACGACGGTGCGGATGTGGTCGTCGAGGTCGACACCGAGCTCCTCGGCTCCCTTGTACACGTCCTCGCGGTGGACGCCGGCGGCGAATGACGGCTGTTTGAGCTTCTTCTTCACCGACTTCGGCTCGAGGCCGTCGAGGCCGGTCGGCCGCACCAAAGCGCACGCGTGGACGAACCCGCTCAGCTCGTCGCACGCGAACAGCGCCTTCTTGAGCGGCGTGTCGCGCGGCAGGCCGAGATGCTCCGCGTGAGAGAGCACCGTGTCGATCACCTCCTCAGGCCAGCCCTCCTCGCGGAGGATCGGCGCGCCGTCCTGCGGATGCTTGTCGAGCGTCGGGTGCATCTCGTAGTCGAAATCGTGGAGAAGCGCCGCGACGCGCCAGAGCTCCTCGTCTCCGCCGAGCTTCCGCGCGTACGCGGCGGTCGACGCTTCGACGGCGAGAGCGTGACGAAGGAGCGACTCGCTCTTCGTGTAGCGCGTCAGGGTCTCCCAGGCTTGTTCGCGGGTCGGCTCCAAGGCGGGTCTATCCTAGTGGCCGATGTCCGTAAAGACCGCGCCGCAGGCCCTCGTGATCGAGGGCGGAAACGCCCTCAACGGCCACATCCGGGCGTCGGGGAACAAGAACGGCGCGCTGCCGATCCTCGCCGCGTGCCTCCTCACCGACGAGCCCGTCACGCTCACGAACGTGCCGCGCATCCGTGACGTCGAGACGATGATCGAGCTCGTCGCGGGAACGGGCGCGAGCGCCGAGTGGACGGACATGAACGAGGTGCGGATCCACGCCCAGGGAATTGCCTCGCCCGAGGTCGACGCCGCGCTCGCATCGCGCATCCGCGCCTCGTTCCTCCTCGCAGGCCCGCTGCTCGCGCGCCTCGGCAGGGCAAGCGTGCCGCCGCCGGGCGGAGACGTCATCGGCCGCCGGCGCCTCGACCCGCACATTCACGCGCTCGAGCGCCTCGGCGCACATATCGAGATCGACAGCCACTACGACATGACGACCGACGGTCTTGTCGGCGCCCACATCTTCCTGGACGAGGCCAGCGTCATGGCGACTGAGAACGCGATCATGGCCGCCGTCCTCACACCTGGCGAGACGGTCATCGGCAACGCCGCCTGCGAGCCGCACGTGCAGGATCTCTGCCGCTTCCTCGTCTCGCTCGGCGCCGAGATCAACGGGATCGAGTCGAACGTCCTCCGCATCCACGGCGTCGAGACGCTGCGGGGCGGGGAGTGGGCGATCGCGCCGGAGCACATCGAGGTCGGCAGCTTCATCGGGCTGGCCGCGGTCACGGGTGGCGACCTCACGATCGATGCCGTGCGGACGAAGGACATGGTCTCGATCCTCGCGGCGTTCGAGCGCCTCGGGATCCACGTCGAGCTCGGCGACGACTCGCTGCGCGTGCCGCCGAACCAGGAGCTCGTGATCCAGAACGACCTCGGAGACCAGGTGCCGAAGATCGAGGACGGCACGTGGCCCGCGTTTCCGGCCGACCTCACGTCGATCGCGGTCGCCGTCGCGACGCAGGCGTGGGGGACGATCCTCGTGTTCGAGAAGATGTTCGAGAACCGGCTGTTCTTCGTCGACAAGCTCGTCTCGATGGGCGCGCGGATCATCGTCTGCGACCCGCATCGCGTCGTCGTCAGCGGCCCGACGCGGCTGTACGGCCAGCGGCTGACGAGCCCCGACATCCGCGCGGGAATGGCGATGCTCATCGCCGCGCTCTGCGCGAACGGGCAGTCGGTGATCGGCAACGTCGGCGAGATCGACCGCGGCTACGAGCGCATCGACGAGCGGCTGCGCGCGGTCGGTGCGCAGATCGAGCGGGTCGACGCGTGACCGAGCACACCGCTGCGGGGGTCCGGCTGGACATCCAGGGCCGGGGAGTCGCTCATGTCGAGACCGGCCTGCCGGTGCTCAACAGCCTTCTCGCGCAGCTTGCCGAGACGGCGCGGTTCAACCTCGTTCTCGACATCGAGCCCGGCGACGCCGAAGCGGAAGTCGACGCGGCCGGCGCGGCGCTCGGCGACGCCATCACCGAGCTGCTCCACGACGAGCGAGCGCGCGGCTACGGCTCGGAATCGCTCGCGTCGGCGGAAGCGCTCGCGCACGTCGTCATCGAGCGCAACCCAGAGCCGCTCGTCGTCACGAACGTCGACCTGAGCGAAGCCAGGGTGGGCGGTCTCGACACGGACATCGCGCGGCGCTTCCTCGAGACGCTCGCGAATCACGCCGGTCTCGTCCTGCACGTCCGGCTCCTCGACGGCACCGACGGCACGCACGTGCTCGAGGCGATC
>DASXLJ010000027.1:0-159049 GCA_036496305.1 Gaiellaceae bacterium
AGAGGATCTCGCCGCGCTTCGGCGCCGGCGTCAGCCGCCAGCCGTCGTATGCGGCCTTCGCCGTCGCGACCGCGCGGTCTACGTCAGCCGCGGTCGAACGCGGAAAGGAGCCGATCGTCGCGCCGTCGGCCGGGCTCGTGCTCTCGAAAGTCTCTGTCATCGCCATCCGGCGAGACTAGCCGCGCGGCTTACTCAGGCGCGTCGGTGTTCGGGAAGCGGCCCGGATGGGCGCGACGCCGATCGCGCGTGACGCGGCGGTTCTTCGTCTCCTCGGAGACATCCTCACCCGCGCGCCGGTCCGGGCCATCGCGACGCTCGACAATCACCGTGACGTTCGGGTTGTCGTCGTAGTAGTCGACCATCTTGTCGTAGAGGTCGGCTTCGAGCTCGCGTGGGATGACGCAATAGATCACGTCACAAAGTGTAGGTCGTTGGGCCGCGTTGTCTAGAGCCGGGCGATTTCGGGGACGAGACGGCCCTCGTCCTCGACCTTCGCATTCCATTCCGTGAACGCCGGCTCGAGCTCGTCGAGCTCGTGGCCGCGTCCCTCCAGCCTGATCGGCTGGCCGAGGTCGGGGCTGACGCGGTACTGGTACCACGAGAGGTCCCACGCGACGGTGACGGCGAGCTCGCCGGTCGTTCCCGAGAGCGGGACGATGCTCGCCTGCGGCACGCCGAGGCTCTTCACGATCCCGCCGACCGTGCGCCGGTAGGCGCTCGCGTTGAAGATGTCGGCGGCCTCGAGCAGCGCGATCTCCTCGTCCGAGAGGCGGCGGAGGATCGGCTCCTGGTGCGCGAGCGGCTCCTCGCCGCCCGTGCGGCTGATCCCGAACCTGCTGCCGAGCCCACGCCTGCGCCGCCGGTCGCCGTTGATCGTCGGCGTCGTCGGCGAGCCTTCCTTGATCCAGCCCGCGTCGAGCGCCGCCTCCTGGCACAGCGGGCAGACGTCGACGAACTCCGCTCCGTCGTCCGGCGAGAACCGCACGGCGCGTTCCCCGAGGAGGAGCGTCCGCTCGCACACCGCGCACGCCCGCATGGTCGCAACCTTCGTGACCCGCATCGGCCGAACTCTAGCCCGCTTGCGCAGAATCCCGGGCGGCCGCTACTGTCTCTTACATGTGTTTTTTACATGTAAGGACCAAATGAGAGGGCGCGGACCGCGCAGCCGGCGGCACCACCACGGGCACTGGAGCGTCCACGCCCGCGTCGAGCGCTTCGCCGAGCCGGCGCTGCTCCTGCTCCTCCGCGAACGGCCCGCGCACGGGTACGACCTCCTCGAGCGTCTGCCGGAACTGACCGGCGAGCAGCGCGTCGAGATGGGCAACCTCTATCGCCTGCTCCGCGCACTCGAGGAGGAGGGCCTCGTCACGTCGGAGTGGGACGAGACCTCCCCCGGTCCCGCCAAGCGCCGCTACGCGCTCACGCCCGCCGGCGCGCATCTCCTCGAGCACTGGGTCGAGGCGCTGCGCCGCTCGCAGGAGCGCACATCCGGGTTTCTCAAGCGATACGAGGAAGGGAGGTGAACATGCACCATCGCCATCACCATGGCCGGGGACACGGCCCGCGGATGTTTTTCCGCGGCGGCTTCCCCTCGAGACACGAGCTGATCGAGCGCCTGGAGAACCACCAGCGCGACCTCGAGCAGCAACTCGCCGACATCGCCGACGTGCTCACGCACTTGCGCGACCGCGGCGACGAGGCGCAGCCTCAGCAGGGCTAACTCCGAGCGCGATGCGGCGGGCTGAGTCGATCAGCCCGCCTGGGCGCTTCCTCAGCCGGCGAGGGCGCTCTTGAAGAACTTCGCGATCGCGGCGGTGAAGGCGTGGCGGCTCTTCTCCCACGCGTAGAACATGTGCCCGCCGTCGAAGTGCTGCACCGTCAGCCGCGCCGCGGTGCTCGGGTCGAGCCGCATGAGGTTCCGGAGCCGGTCGGTCGAGTAATACGGGGTGACCATGTCGAAGCGTCCGTGCGTGATGAACGCGCGCATGTGCGGATTGAGCGCCATGCCGTAGCGGAAGCTGTCCGTCGCGCCGTCCGGCGGCTCGAAGAAGTGCTTCTTCGAATCTTCTTTCCACGCCTGGTTCACCTCGACGCTGAGGAGCCGGTAGTCGCGGTCCGTCTGGACGCCGATCTCCGAGCGCAGTTGCTTGTTGATCGCCGCCGTGTAGGCCGCCGCGATCCCGGCGAGAGTCGCGTCGGGCGCCTCGTGGCCCGTCCGGTCGGGGAACGGATCCGTCGTCGTGATCGTCGCGTCGTAGAACCCGACGACCTTCCGCTCGTCTCGGAGGAGCTCCCGCGCGAACACCTCGAGCCCGACGCGGCCCTCGGCGCGCGTCACGAAGTCGACCGGGAGTCCGAGGAAGTCGGCGAGCCGCGCGAGAATCCGCTCGCGTTCCGCCGGAGCGAGCGACGCGCCGCGGATGAGAAATGTCGCGTAGTCGCCGGACGCGAACTGCTCGGCCGCACGGAGCACCTTCGCCTGCGGCGTGCCTGCCGGAAGTGCGCGCCCGCGGCCGTGGTGCGCGGCGGCGCCCGCCATCGTCGGCAGCACGTCGACCCACTGCACCACGCCGTAGTCGTTCAGATCGAGGCCGCCGAGCTCGAACGCCGGCGAGATGAGCACCGCCCCGTTGAGGCCGATGCCGGCGTCCTCCTGCAGCATCCGCACGAGCCTGCCGACGCGGTAGCCCCCGTAGCTCTCGCCTGCGATGAAGATCGGCGAGCCCCAGCGGTCGTTCTCCGACAGCCAGCGCGTCATGAACTCGCAGAGCGACTCGAGATCGCGCTTCGGGCCGAAGTACTCGTCCTCCGCCTTCTTCGCTTCGCCCGCCTGTTTGTCGTCCTTCTTGTCGTCGTTCTCGACGATGCGGCTGAAGCCGGTGCCGACCGGGTCGACGAACACGAGATCGGTGAACGCGAGCCACGACGACTCGTTCTCGACGAGCTTCGGCGGCAGCGGCGGCAACGTCCCGTCAGCGGGGAAGTCGACGCGCTGCGGGCCGACGGCACCCATGTGGAGATACGCCGACGAGGCGCCCGGGCCGCCGTTGAAGACGAACGAGACGGGGCGCGATTTGCCGCCGCCGTCTGCGACGTATGCGACGGAGAAGAGCTCGGCCGAAGGCTTCTCCTTCTTGCGGAGGACGTAGAACTTCGCCGTCGCCGTGTAGTCGACGGGCTTCCTTGCGCCCTTCCACGTGCCCTTCGTCTTGGCGCCCTTGGGCGCCTCGTATTCGGTCGGTTTCTGCTCCTCGCCCGCCACAAACGTGCACGCTACACCGATGGAACTCTCGGATGCCGTCAGACGCGCGACGCTTTTCCCCGAGACCGACCTGCCCGGGCCGCCTGCCGGAAGCCCCGCCCGCCGTGTCGAGGTCGAGGGCGTGTACGTGTTCCTCCCAAGCACGCATCCGCTCGGGCTCGTGTTCCCGGAGCGAGTGGACGAAGCGCGGCTCGAGCACGTCGTCGGCGCGGTGCGGGAGATCCTTACGACCGAAGGACGCGCGAAGGCGATCTGGAGCGTGCCGGAGGCCGCCGAGCCCTCCGGACTTTCGGAGTGGTTGATAGCGTTCGGGATGCGGCCGTGCGACGAGCCGGGCGTAGAAGAGCGCCACGCCGAAATGGTGTGTCTCGAGCCGCCGCCGCCCGGCCCAGCGGGTGTGGTCGCGCGCGAAGCGGCAAGTCCCGAAGAGTTCATGGCCGGATTGCTCATTTCGGTCGACGCCTTCGAAATGAGCGAGGCCGTCCGCAAGACGATGGAGGAGCGGGCGGAGCAGCTCTGGACATTCCGCAACGAGCCAGGCTCCAACGTCGTGTTCGTCGCCGTCGCGGACGAGGAGATCGTCGCCTTCGCCGGCGCGCGTTACGGGCGCGCAACGGTCTATCTCGGCGGCAGCGGCACACGCCCGGACCGGCGCGGGCGCGGCGCATACAAAGCTCTTGTCCGAGCGCGCTGGGATGCAGCCGTCGAGCGCGGAACGCCGGTTCTCACCGTCGGCGCCGGCGCGATGTCTCGCCCCATCCTCGAGCGGCTCGGGTTCTCGATCGTCGGTTGGACCGAGAACTTCGCCGACGAGTTCTAGGCGTTCGCGGTCTCCCGCTCCTTCTTCGTCTGCTCGATGATCTTCTGCGCGACGTGCGTCGGGACTTCCTCGTAGCGGAGGAAGTGCATCGAGTAGTCGCCGCGTCCGCCGGTCATCGACGTGAGCGCCTGCGAGTACGTGAGGATCTCCGCCATCGGCACCTCGGCCTTGATCGTCGTCATTCCGCCCGCCGGTTCCATCCCGTGGAGCCGTCCACGGCGGGAGTTGAGGTCGCCGTTCACCGCGCCGACCGCGTCGTCGGGGACCGTCACCTCGACCTCCATGATCGGCTCGAGCAGCATCGGATCGGCCTTCTGGTACGCCTCTTTGAACGCGAGCCCGCCGGCGATCTTGAAGGCCATCTCGGATGAGTCGACGGCGTGCTCCATCCCGTCGATAAGCGTCACGCGGATGCCGTAGATCGGAGCGCCGGCGAGCTCGCCGTGCTCCATCGCCTCGCGGCATCCCTTGTCGACGGCGGGCCGGTAGCCCTGGGAGATGACGCCGCCGACGATCTTGTCGACGAACTCGTACGTCGCACTGTCGTCGGTGCCGTCGCCGAACGGCTCGATGAGGATCTCGCAGTCGCCGAACTGGCCGCGGCCGCCGGTCTGCTTCTTGTACCGGTGCCGCGCGCGCGCCTCCTTGCGGATCGTCTCCTTGTACGGGACGCGCGGCGGATGGAGCTCGACATCGACGTGGAACCGCGTGTGCAGCCGGTCGACCGCGACCTCGACCTGCATCTGCGACAGGCCGGATAGGAGCTGCTCGCCCGTCTGCGGATCGCGCCGCAGGTGCAGGGTCGGGTCCTCCTCCTCGAGACGGCGGAGGCCGGCGGCCATCTTCTCCTCGTCGCCCTTCGCCTTCGGCGTGATGGCGAAGCTCATGACCGGCTCGGGGAAGTCGATGTGCGGCGGCTCGACCGCGACCTCGTGGTCGACGAGCACGTCGCCGGTGACGACGTCCTTGAGCTTCGCGACGGCGCCGAGGTCGCCGATCGCGAGCTCGGCGACCTGCTCGGAGTCCTTGCCCTGCATGACGAGCACCTGGCCGAGGCGCTCCTTCGCATGCGTGCGCGGGTCGACAAGCGTCGAATCGCCGTGCAGCGGGCCGGCGAGAACGCGGAAGAGACTGATGCGGCCCGTGAACGGGTCGGCGATCGTCTTGAAGATGAAGACCGCCTCCTTCGCATCGCCGAACTCGATCGTCGTCCCCTTCTTCGCCGGAGACGGAACACCCTCGACGAGCAAGTCGAGCAGGGCTGTCGAGCCGAGGTTCTTCGAGGCGACGCCGCAGCCGACGGGATAGAGCTCGTCGCGCGTGACAGCGGCTTTCAGCGCGTGCGCCACCGCGTCTGCGTCGAGCTCCTCGCCCTCGAGGTAGCGCGCCATGAGCGCCTCGTCGGTCTCGACGACCGCGTCGAGGAGCTTCTCGCGATGCTCCTGCACGAGATCCGCCATGTCGTCGGGGATCGGCTGCGGGCCGCCTTCCTTCCCGCCCGACGGATCCATATACGCGCACATGTGGAGGAGGTCGACGACGCCCGTGAGCTCGTGCTCGGCGCCGATCGGAAGCTGGATCGCGACGGCGCGGTCGGAGAGCTGCGTCCGCACCGCGTCGAGGACGCGGTAGAAGTCGGCGCGCTCGCGGTCGAGCATGTTGACGAAGACGACGCGCGAGAGCTCGTACTCCTCGGCGCGGTTCCAGACACGGCTCGTGTTGACCTCGACGCCCATGACGCCGCTCACGACGACGACGACACCCTCGACGACCCGCAGCGCCGCGAACGTGTCGGCCTGGAAGCCGGCGTCGCCTGGCGTGTCGACGAGGTTGATCTTGCGGTCTTTCCACTCGAGATGGCAGAGCGAGCCGGAGAGGGACATGACGCGCTTCTGCTCGTGCTCGTCCCAGTCGGAGACGGTCGTGCCCTGCTCGATCGTCCCGAGCCGGTTCGTCTTTCCCGCCTGAAAGAGCAGCGCCTCGACGAGCGAGGTCTTGCCGACGCCGCGGTGGCCGGCGACGGCGATGTTCCGGATCTTGGCGGGGTCGGTGGCAGCCATACGGGACACGTCCTCCTGGTCGATTCCGAGAGGCATCGTATCCGGCTCACGCCGCGCGGAAGGGCGTGTCTAACCGAGTGCGACGGCGGCGCCGAGGTGCGCCTTCAGGCGGAGGATCGCCTTCGTGTGAAGCTGCGAGACGCGAGACTCGGTGACGCTGAGAACCTCGCCGATCTCGCGGAGCGTCAGCTCCTCGTAGTAGTAGAGCGTGACTACGAGCTTCTCGCGCTCGGGGAGGAGCGCGATCGCCTCGGCGAGCGCCTCTTTCTGCTCGGTGACGGAGAGCGAGCTCTGCGGATCGGGCGCGTCCTCGTCTTCGATCGTGTCGATGAGCGCGACCTGATCGCCGTCGCCGCCGGAGACCGTCCACAGCTCGTCGAGCGCCGCGATGGACGAGCGAGCGATATCGGTGAGGCTGTCCTCGAGCTCCTCCGTCGTGACGTCGAGCTTTGCCGCGATCTCCTCGTCGGTGGGCGCACGCTCGAGCTTCTTCTCGAGCTCGGCGATGGCGCGCTCGATGTCGCGCGCGCGGGCGCGAACGGAGCGCGGAACCCAGTCCATCGCGCGCAGCTCGTCGATGATCTGCCCTTTGATCCGCGCGATCGCGTACGTCTCGAACTTGATCTCGCGCGTCGGGTCGAAGCGCTCGATCGCGCCCATGAGGCCGAGGAGCCCGTACGACACGAGATCTCCCTCGTCGACGTGCGCAGGCAGGCCCGATCCCAGCCGCCCGGCCACGTACTTGACGAGCGGCGCGTAGGTCAGGATCAGCCGGTCGCGAAGCTTCTGGTCACCGGTACGCCGATAGTCGAGCCAGAGCTGTTGCGTCTCGTCCGCAGCTACCACCCCGAGAGAATACGGCGTCGGGTGGCGGTCTCCTCACCTCCGGCGGCGAAAAGCCGCGCGCGCGAGGCTCAAGAGCCATACGGCAACCGCCGCGGCGGCGATCCCGATCAGTAGATGCGGTGCTCCGCTCCCGCTCGAGAACGCGTATGCCGCAACTCCCGCCAGGGCTGCGGCGAGGACGGAGAACAGCGCGGTCATGGCCATCCCGGCGACGATAGACGCGGAAACCGGCCCGGTACACTCCGCCTCGCACAGGGGCGTAGCTCAGTTGGTAGAGCGGCGGTCTCCAAAACCGTAGGTCGCAGGTTCGAATCCTGTCGCCCCTGCTAGGTACGGGGGAAACCGTGTTTCCCCCGTGGGCCCCTTTCTTCGGCTGTGTCTCGTGACAGAGCTACGCCGCGCCCGCCATGTCGGTCGCGGCGGCGGAAAGCGGAAGGCCCCTTGCGGGGCCTTCCGGACGAGCGTGGAATCGCGACGTACTACCTGCCGACGCAGATGAAGTCGATTGCGTCGTTCTTTGCCGCCGGCCCCGCCGTCGAGAGCGTGAAGGCCGAGCCACTCGTCTTCACGAGTCTCGCCTGGGCGTTGGCGGTCGTGCCGTCGTTGATCGTGCAGACGTACGTGCTCGTCGACGTGAACACGGCCGAACCGGCCAAGGTCACAGTGCTCGGACCGTTCGAGTTCGGCATCGTGAACGTGCCGGTGACGACGTGCTGCGACGTCTGCAGCGTGCCGGCCGCGTTGTAGATCGAGAACGCCGCGCCTGCCGGGCCTGAAGGACCGGACGGCCCCGACGGACCCGAATCGCCCTGCGGGCCTGACGGACCCGAGGGACCTGACGGACCCGAATCGCCCTGCACTCCCATCGGACCGGTGGGACCCATGGCGCCGTCGTGGCCGTCGTGGCCGTTCATCCCGGCAACTCCGTGCGGGCCGGTGGGACCCATCGCGCCGGTTGGCCCCTGAGCTCCGTCCTGCCCATCCGTGCCGTTCGTGCCGTTCGTGCCTGCAGGCCCTTGCGGCCCCCTCGGGCCTCGCTGCCCGTGCAGCTTGTGGATCGTGCCGAGGGTCAGCTTCCTCAGGGGAATCGAGTGGTTCTTGATGGAGTACCCCGATATCACCCCGCTGGCGAGGGCGGCGCCTCCGCCGATGGCCAGGAACAGGGCGAGTAACGCAATGATTGTCGTAGGGCTCTTCAGCGCTCTCAAGACTTCCTCCTCAGATTGGGACCCCCGGCGGCCCGATCCGCCGCAGAGAGTGTTTCGACGCGAGCCGCGACATTCCTTAGCCGCAACTAGGTCGTTTCGAGCGCGAGCTGGCGAAAATCGCCGAGACCCGAGACGCCTACGCCGACGAGGCGGAGGGCACCCGGGCGGTCGTGCAAGCCGCGGTCGAGCTGGCGGCAGGCGAGGTCGCCGATCGTGGCGGCGTCGTCGATCCCGCTGTCGACCGAGGTGGAGCGACTGCGGATCGAGAAGTCGGCGTAGCGAAGCTTCGTCGTCACCGTGCGCGCGACCTGGCCGCGGCGCTGCAGCGCTTCCGCCACCTCCGTCGCCATGCCGCGCAGCTCGTCGTGGAGGCGCTCGCGATTCGCAATGTCGCGCTCGAACGTGTTCTCGACGCTGATCGAGATGCGCTCGACTCCGAGCTCGAGTCCGCGCGGGTCGATCCCGCGCGCCCGGTCGCGGAGCATCGTGCCAACGCTGCCGGCGAGGACGCGGCGAAGATCGTCGTCGTCGAGAGCCGCGAGTTGCCCGATCGTCTCTATCTCCGCCGCGAGGAGCCGCTGCTCGGCCTTCGGCCCGACGCCGGGAAGTCGCCGCACCGCGAGCGGCGCGAGGAACGCGCGCTCCTTCCCGGCCGGGACGACGACGAGGCCGCCGGGCTTGCGCGCGTCGCTCGCGATCTTCGCGACGACCTTGCACGGCGCGACGCCGAGCGAGCACGTGAGACGCGTCGAGGCGCGGACCGCAGTGCGCACCGCCTCGGCGATGCCGCGTGCGGCGAGAAAATCCGGCGCGACTTCTCCGATGTCGAGATAGCCCTCGTCGGCGCCGGTCTGTTCGACGGTCGGGACGATGCCTCGCACCGTTTCCCACACGCTGCGCGAGTACTCGCGGTAGAGCGAGTGGCGCGGCCGGACGAAGACCGCCTGCGGGCAGCGGCGTAGCGCCTCGGCGCAGCTCATCGCCGAGTGGATCCCGAACTTGCGCGCGTTGTAGTTCGCGGTCGCCACAACGCCGCGGCCGTGAGGGTCGCCACCGACGACGAGCGCCTGCGAGCGGAGCGCGGGGTTCTCGAGCTCCTCGACCGCGGCATAGAACGCGTCGAGATCGAGGTGCGCAACGATTCCCGGCACGGCCATACGAACAAGCGTACGTGTCCCGGTTGACGGGACAAAATCCATAGTGCTATGACTGTTAGCTCTATGACGGCAAGCGCTCCGCATATCCCTCTCGTGCTCGACCCGCTGATCGCGGAAGCGAAGCGCCGCGCGCGGCGGCGGCGTTTCCTCGCTTTCGGCCTCGTCGCCGCGGCGGCGATCGTCGCCGCGCTGAACCTCAGCCTCCGCCCGGGACAGCCCGGGCGCGGATCGCTCGCGACGTCTTCCGCTACCAAGCTCCCGGCCGACAGGTTGATCGTTCCGGACGTCTCGATCGCCGGAATCCGCGTCGGCGAGCCGCGACGAGATGTCGAGGCGAGATTCGGAGCCGGGAAGCGATTGGAGGAGCGGGACACCGTCTCGTACTGGGGCAGACGCCTCGTCGTCTCCTATTACCGCTTCGGTGCGCGCGCAGACCGAGTGACGGGTCTCGTGACGCGGTGGCCGGGTTTCCGGACTCGCTCCGGCTTGCGCATCGGCTCGACATGGAAAGCCATGCGCAACGCCGGCTTCCTTTGCGACGACTACTGCGTCCCCAGCGGCGGGAAGACCTCGGCAAATGGTTTCTCCGCGACGATCTTCAACGATTCGCGACGGCAGTCCCGCACGGTCGCTTCGATCGGCGTCGGTTAGCTGACGGACGCGCTCGTTAGGCTCTGCCCTCGATGGCAGTCCTCACGTCGCAGATCGATCGCGCAGCCGACGAGTTCTCACGCCGGCGTATGCAGATGGAGCAGCTCGTCGCCGAGCTCCGCGAGCGCTCGGCGCAGGTCGCGCTCGGCGGCGGCGAGAAGGCGATGGAGCGGCACACCTCGCGCGGCAAGCTTCCTGTCCGCGAGCGCATCGACCGCCTCGTCGATCCCGGCACCGCGTTTCTCGAGCTCAACGCGCTCGCCGCATGGGATCTCTACGACGGCGGTGCGCCGAGCGCCGGCATCGTCACCGGCATCGGCGTCGTCGAGGGCCGCGAGTGCGTGATCGTCGCGAACGATGCGACCGTGAAGGGCGGCTCGTACTTCCCGCTCACCGTGAAGAAGCACCTCCGCGCGCAGGAGGTGGCCGAGCAGAACCACCTGCCGTGCCTCTACCTCGTCGACTCGGGCGGCGCCTTCCTACCTCTCCAGGCCGATGTCTTTCCCGACCGTGACCATTTCGGCCGGATCTTCTTCAACCAGGCGCAGATGTCGGCGAAGGGGATCCCGCAGATCGCAGTCGTGATGGGCTCGTGTACCGCAGGCGGCGCGTACGTGCCGGCCATGAGCGACGAGACGGTGATCGTGCGCGGGACGGGGACGATCTTCATCGGCGGCCCACCGCTCGTCAAAGCGGCTACCGGACAGGACGTGACGGCCGAGGAGCTCGGCGGCGCTGACGTGCACACGCGCCGGTCCGGCGTCGCCGACCACTACGCGACCTCCGACGAGCACGCGCTCGCAATCGCGCGCGGCATCGTCCGCAACCTCGACTCGCCGCGCGGCGCGCACACGTGGGACGTCGCCGAGCCGGAAGAACCGACCCTCGACCCCGCCGACCTCTACGGCCTCATCCCCGAGGACTTCCGCCACCAGGTCGACCCGCGCGAGCTCATCGCCCGGATCGTCGACGGCTCGCGCTTCCAGGAGTTCAAGGAGCTCTACGGCGAGACGCTTGTCACCGGCTTCGCCCGCATCGAGGGCTTCCACGTCGGGATCCTCGCGAACAACGGCGTCCTCTTCGCCGAGTCGGCCCAGAAGGGCGCGCACTTCATCGAGCTCTGCTGCAAGCGGCGCATCCCGCTCGTCTTCCTCCAGAACATCACCGGCTTCATGGTCGGCACCGAGTACGAAGCCGGCGGAATCGCGCGCGACGGAGCGAAGCTCGTCATGGCCGTCGCCAACGCGCAGGTGCCGAAGTTCACCGTCGTGACCGGCGGCTCGTTCGGCGCCGGCAATTACGCGATGTGCGGCCGCGCGTACGAGCCGCGCCAGCTGTGGATGTGGCCGAACGCGCGCATCTCCGTCATGGGCGGCGAACAGGCGGCGACCGTTCTGTCGATGGTCGGCGACGTCGACGAAGACGCGATCCGCGCGAAGTACGAGGAGGAAGGCAACCCGTACTACTCGACCGCGCGGCTCTGGGACGACGGCATCATCGACCCGCTCGACACGCGTCGCGTCCTCGCGCTCGGCCTCGCCGCCGCGCGCAACGCCCCGATCCCCGACACGACGTTCGGCGTCTTCCGGATGTAACCAGTGATGGCTCGCGTCCTCATCTGGAACCTGTTCGAGTCGAAGACGACGCTCGAGGAGCTGCAAGAGCACATCCCGTTGCTGCCGGACGGCGCGTACTGGATCTCGAACGGTGCGGCCGACCGCTTCGGCCTCGTCTACGTCGGGGAGGGCGAGTTGCCCGACCTCGGCTTCCTGCCCGAGCTGATCGGCAGCGACCCCGTGATCGCGGAAGAGTTCGACGTCATCGAGTGAGGCGCACCTCGAGCTGGCCGGCGGTCGTCGCGGCAGCGCTCCTGTTTGCGTTCTCGCTCTTCGCGGTGCAGCACTGGCTCGAGCAGAACTTCCTGTCTGACGTCGGCGGCTACAAGGACTACGCGGAGTTCGTCCGCGCGGGCCACGTCCCGTACAGCGACCAGGCGACCACGCCGCTCGCGTATCCGCCCTTCGCGCTCGTCCCGTGGCTCGTCGCGTCGTACATGAGCTGGAGCTACGCGACGTCGTTCGCGATCCTCATGGGACTCTGCGGCGCTGGCTGCATCGTGCTCATCGCGACGACGCTGCGGCGAGTCGATGCGAGCAGTGGGCGGATCTGGGCGGCGCTCCTCCTCTTCGCCGTCTCGCCGCTCGTGCTCGGCTCGCTGTTCGGCACGCGCTACGACCTCTGGCCGACGCTGCTCGCGCTCGGCGGCTTGGCGGCGCTCGTCGAGGAGCGACCGATCCTCAGCGGCACCCTGCTTGCGCTCGGCTTCGCCGCGAAACTCTGGCCCGGCGTTCTGCTTCCGCTCGCGCTCGTTCACCTCTGGCGTCGACGCGGCGGAGGCGCCGCGCTCGAGGCCGGATTCGCGTTCTCCGTCGTCGCCGCCGCGTGCTTCGCGCCGTTCGGCTTCTTCGAGCCGCACGGGCTCTGGGCAAGCGTCTCGGGTCAGTTCGACCGGCCGCTACAGATCGAGAGCCTCGGCTCGGCCTTGCTCATCGCGGCCGACCACCTCGGGATGGCGGCGCATACGACGATCGATGCGGGCGGCGGACAGGCGCTCACCGGCCGTGGCGCCGTGCTCGCCGCCGATCTCTCGACCGCGCTCGAAGCCCTTGCCGTCGCCGGGATCTGCGTGATCTACGCGCGCAGGCGCACGCAGTCGCCGGAGGCGCTGCTCATGGCCGCGGCAGCGACCGTCGCCGCGCTCGTCGCCTTCGACAAGGTGCTGTCGCCGCAGTACCTCATCTGGCTCGTCCCGTTCATTGCGCTCGCATCCGGCCGCGTCGGTCTCGCCGCGGGAGCTCTCCTCCTGCTCGCGCTGGGGCTGACGGAGACGTGGTTCCCGTGGAGCTATTGGAACCTCGCGCTCGGCCACCGGTCGCCGTGGTCGTGGTTCCTCCTTGCGCGCGATCTCGCGCTCGTCGCGCTCGCCGCCGTGCTCGTGCTCGGGCTTCAGCCGCGAATGAGGTTCCGCAGGAGGAAGAGCACGTTCGCCGGCCGCTCGGCGAGCCTGCGCATGAGGTAGCGGTACCAGTCGGGACCGTACGGCGCCGCGACGAGCACGCCGTAGCCGCGACGGACGAGATCGAGCTGAAGCGATGGCCGGACGCCGTAGAGCATCTGGAACTGGAACTGCTCCGGCGCGATCTCGCGCTCTTTTGCGAACGCGATGGCGTGCTCGATGAGCTTCTCGTCATGCGTCGCGATCGCGGTGAACCGAGCGCCGGTGAGCGCCGCCTCGAGGAGCCGGACGTACGCCGCATCGACGTCGCTCTTCTCCGGGTACGCGACCTCGGCCGGCTCGAGGTACGCGCCCTTCACGAGGCGAAGGTTCGGGGCGAGCGGCAGGAGCGCCGCGAAGTCCGCCTCGCTGCGGTAGAGGTACGACTGGAGGACGGCGCCGACGTTGTCGTGGCCCGCCTCGCGGAGGCGGCGGTAGATGCCGAGCGTCGCGTCGACGCGCGCCGACTCCTCCATGTCGATGCGGACGAAGTTGCCGTGACGCGCGGCGTGCTCGACGAGCGCCACGAGATTCCGGTGCGCGAGCTCCTCGTCGAACGCGAGCCCGAGATGCGTGAGCTTGAGCGCGACGTTCGTCCGGAGGTTCTCGGCGGCGATGCGGTCGAGGAGCTCGCGGTACGCGGAGACGACCGCGGCGGTCTCGGCTTCGGTCGTGACGCCCTCGCCGAGGAGCGTCGTGTTCGTGAGCAGTCCTTTGTCGTTCAGGCCGCGGAGGACGGGCACCGCGGCGTCGAGGCTCTCCCCCGCGACGAAGCGCGAGGCGCCGAGCCGGAAGCCGTAGCGCTGGACGAACCTCCCGATGCGCGGGCTGTCGGCCGCGGCGAGGAGGATGCGACGACCGGCGCTCAGCCCCACTCCTCGACGATCCGCTCGACCTCGGCGCGCTCCACGTCGGTCAAGCCACGGAGCGGCGGGCGCACGTCCGCCGCGATCGAGACGCCGCGCAGCCCGAGCACTGTCTTCGCCGCGGCGTGGAACGGCAGCCGTTGGAGCGAGGCACGGAGCGCGGTCGCCTTCTCCTGCGCGTCGGCCGTGCGATCGCGGACAAGCGGAACGACCGCGTCGGGAAAACACGACGCGAGTCCGGAAACAGCGCCCGCCGCGCCTGCCGCGAGGCCGCGCCCGAGTAGCGCCTCGGCGCCGATGAAGACATCGAGCCCGTCGAGAAGATACGGAGCGACCTTCTCCCACGGACTGTCCGAGACCTTCATGCCGACGAAGTTCGGCGTCCGTTCGCGCAGCCGGTCGATCACGGCGAGCGGGATCGCGTACCCGCTGCGCGCCTCGAACTCGTAGGCGTAGAACGGAGTCGGTTCGCATGCGGCGGCTGCCGCCGCGAAATGTGCAAGCAGCTCCTCCGCGTCGAGTGCGAAGTACGGCGGCGCGATCACGGCAACGGCGTCGGCGCCTATCGACGCAGCATGCCCGGCGAGCGCCACGGTGTCACCGGTCGTCTGCGCGCCGGCGTGGACGGCGACCTGCAACCGACCGCGACCCGCATCGACAAACGTGGCCGCGATCTCGCGCCGCTCATCCGGCGAGAACAGGACGCTCTCGCCGGTCGTGCCGAGCGCCAGCACACCATCGACACCGTGCCCAGCGAGGAAGTCGACATACGGCCCAACCGCTGCCGTGTCGAACGCGCCGTCGCGAAGCGGCGTAACAGCGGCGGCGACGGCTCCCTTCAGCACGCGACGAGTCTAAGCTCCTCGCCGTGCCCTCGAACCTCCGCACCGAACGCGACGGCGACGTCCTCCGCATCACACTTGCCCGCCCCGACCGCCGCAACGCGTTCGACGCGGCGGTCATCTCCGAGCTCGCGCAGGCATTCGTCGACGTCGGACGCGCTCGCGCGGTCGTTCTCGCGGGAGACGGGCCGAGCTTTTCCGCCGGCGCCGACGTCGAGTGGATGCGCTCGTCGGCGGAGCTCTCCTACGACGAGAACGTCACCGACGCGAACGCGCTGCGCGCGATGCTCGAAGCGATCGACTCGTGCCCGTCGCCCGTTGTCGCGCGCGTGCAGGGGCACGCCCTCGGCGGCGGCGCGGGCCTCGTCGCGACCTCCGACATCGCGATTGCCTCGCCGGACACGCTCTTCTCCTTCTCGGAGGTGAAGCTCGGGATCATTCCGGCGGTCATCTCCCCCTTCGCGCTCGGGAAGATCGGCCCGAGCGCCGCTCGCCGGTACTTCCTCACCGGCGAGCGCTTCGATGCCGAGGTCGCGCTCCGGATCGGGCTCGTGCACGAGGTCGCGGACGACCTCGACGCCGCCGTCGACCGCATTGTCGGCGAACTGCTGAGCGCCGGACCGCTCGCGGCGCGCTGGGCGAAGCGGCTCGTGCGCGAGCGTCCCGACGGTCCCGAGACGGCCCGCTGGATCGCCGAGCGGCGCACGAGCGACGAGGGACAGGAAGGCCTGAGAGCCTTCCTCGAGAAGCGCCCACCCGCCTGGCGCAACTGAGCCGAATTCTGGGGCTTTCGTAAGTCGCCGAAAGCGCCGATACAGAAAGCCAGATGACTCGTGGTTCGATCGTTCGGTTCGGCGTGCTCGCCTGCGTCGTCGGAGTGCTTGCCGCCTCGGGTGGCGGTCTCGCCGTTCACGCGGCGCCGGCAGCGCAACGGTCGGGCTGGTCGTCGCTGCCGCCCGCGGCGCGCGGACCGGTCGCCGCGGCGATCGCGAGCCACGACCCGACGTTTCGTCTTTCTCCTTCGGCAAGCGGTCTGACCGCGCGCAACCCTGAACACGGCTTGCAGCTGCAGTTCTCGCGGGCGGGCGTCCACGTATCGGCAGGAGCCGGGGATCTGCGGCTCGCTCTGCGCCAGGTTGGCCGCGGCGCAGACGCGCGCCGGCTCGCCGCAGTGAAGCCGCGCGTCGTGAGCCCGAACCGCACCGTCTACCGGAGACCGGGAGTGTCGGAGTGGTACGCGAACAGCTCGCTCGGTCTCGAGCAAGGCTTCACACTCCGCCATCGTCCGGCCGGGCGCGGCACGCTGACGTTCACCGTCGGGCTGGCCGGAGCGCTGGCCGCTACGGCGAAACAGCACGGCCAAGCGGTGTTGCTCGGTCCGCTCGTCTACCGCGGCCTCGTCGTGACCGACGCGCGCGGACGCAAGCTGCCGGCGCATCTTCAGCTGTCCCGCGGCGCGCTGCTGATCAAGGTCGCCGACCGGAACGCGCATTACCCCGTGCGCGTCGACCCGTTCCTCCAGAACGCCGAGCTCCTCGCCTCCGACGGAAGCGCGGGCGACAACCTCGGCGCGAGCGTCGCGGTGAGCGGCAACACGATCGTCGCCGGCACGCCGTACCACACGGTGGGCGGCAACACCAACCAGGGAGCGGTGTACGTCTTCACCGAGCCGAGCGGCGGCTGGTCGACCGCCACGCAAACCGCCGAGCTGACCGCATCCGACGGCACGGCGAACGACAACCTCGGCTGGAGCGTCGCGGTAAGCGGTGACACGATCGTTGCCGGCGCCATTCAGTACGACGGCGGCCAGCCCGGGCAGGGCGCGGTGTACGTCTTCACCGAGCCGGCCGGCGGCTGGACGAACGCAACCCAGACGGCTGAGCTGACCGCCATCGACGGCGCGGCAAACGACAATCTCGGCTGGAGCGTCGGGGTGAACGGCCCGACGATCATCGCCGGCGCCCCGTCCCACGCCAACGTCACGCAGGGCGCGGTGTACGTGTACACCAAGCCCGCCGGCGGCTGGACGAACGCCACCCAGTCCGCCGAGCTCAGGGCCTCCGACGGCACGGCCGCCGACCAGCTCGGAACGAGCGTCGCGCTCAGCGCCGACACGATCGTCGCCGGCTGCCCGCAGCGCTCTATCGGCGGCAACCCCGACCAGGGAGCCGTGTATGTGTTCACGAAGCCGAGCGACGGCTGGGGGGACGCCACGCAGACCGCGCGCCTGACCGCGTCCGACGGCGCTGCGTACGACGCCCTCGGCTGGACCGTCTCGGTCAGCGGCGACACGGTCGCGGCCGGCGCCCCTCTCCGCTCGGTCGGCGACAACGGAGCGCAAGGAACCGTGTATGTCTACACGAAGCCGGCAGGCGGATGGGTCGACGCCACGCAGACCGCCGAGCTCACCGCCTCCGACGGCGCCGCGGCCGACCAGCTCGGCTGGAGCGTCATGGTGAGCGACGACACCATCACCGCCGGCGCTCCTCAGCGCACGGTCGCCGGCCACGCAGCGCAGGGCGCGGTGTATGAGTACACGCGGCCGATCGGCGGCTGGGCGGACGCCACCCAAACGTCCGAGCTCACCGCGTCCGACGGCAAAGCCGGAGACCAGCTTGGTGCGAGCGTCGCCGTCAACGGAAGCACGATCGCCGCCGGCTCGCCACGCCGCACGAACAACCGCGGCGCGCTGTACGTCTTCTCCTCGGGTCTGTCGATCTCGACGACGCAGCAACCGGCGTCCGCCACGGTCGGCTCGGCGATCGCCGACCAGGCGACCGTGGCCGGCGGAGACAGCCCCACCGGGACGGTGACGTTCCGGCTGTTCGACAACCCCACGGCGACCGGCACGGCCCTCTTCACCAGCACGAACACAATGGTGAACGGCGTCGCGACCTCTGCCGGCTACACGACGATCGCGACCGGCACGTACTACTGGGTCGCGACCTACAACGGCGACGCGAACAACTCGTCGATCTCGTCCGGCGCGGCCGACGAACCGGTGGCCGTCAAGGCGCAGCCGTCGGTCTCGGCGACACCGCAACCCGCGTCGGCCGGAGTCGGCTCCTCGGTTGCGGCCAAGGCAACCGTCACCGGCGGTTCGAGCCCGACCGGAACCGTCCTCTTCCGTCTGTACAACAACGCGACCGCGACCGGCGCCCCGCTCTTCTCCGACACCGAGCCGCTCTCGAGCGGCAGCGCGACCTCCGCGGCGTACGCGACGACGGCGACCGGCACGTACTACTGGGTCGCGACCTACAACGGCGACGCCATCAACTTCAGCGCGTCCTCTGCCAGCGGAAGTGCACCCGTGACGGTGACCAAGGCGACGCCCGCGATCGCGACGACGCAGCAACCCGCGACCGCCGGAGTCGGATCGTCTATCGCCGACAAAGCAACCGTCTCGAGCGGTTACAACCCGACAGGGACGGTCACGTTCACGCTCTACAACAACTCGACCGCCACCGGCTCGCCGCTATTCACCGACACCGAGTCGCTCTCGAGCGGGAGCGCGACGTCCGCCGGTTACGCGACGACGGCCACCGGCACGTACTACTGGACCGCCACGTACAACGGCGACACGAACAACAAGACCGCCTCCACCGGCACCGCCGACGAACCGGTGACCGTGACCAACGCGACGCCGTCGGTCTCGACGACGCAGCAACCGGCGACCGCCGTCGTCGGATCGGCGATCGCCGACCAGGCGACCGTCGTCGGCGGATACTCCCCGACCGGGACGGTCACGTTCCGGCTGTACGACAACTCGACCGCGAACGGCTCCCCACTGTTCACCGATACGAAGACGCTGTCCTCCGGCGGCGCAACCTCCGCGGGCTACACGACAGTCGCCGTCGGCACGTACTACTGGGTCGCGACCTACAACGGCGACGCGAACAACAACGTGGCGTCCTCGGGCACGGCGGACGAGCCGGTGACGATCAAAGCGTCGGCGTCCGTCTCGACCACGCAGCAGCCGGCGAGCGCCGCCATCGGATCCTCGATCGCCGACCAGGGGACGGTCACCGGATCGAGTCCGACCGGCACCGTCACCTTCCGGCTGTACAGCAACTCGACCGCGAGCGGCTCCCCCCTCTTCACGGACACGAAGACGCTCTCGTCAGGGAGCGCAACCTCCGGCGCCTACGCCCCGACCGCGGTCGGCACGTACTACTGGGTCGCGACGTACAGCGGCGACGCGAACAACGCCGCCGCTACGTCCGGCACCGCCGACGAGCCGGTCACCGTCACGAAGGCGACCCTGTCGGTCGGAACGACGCAGCAACCCGCCACCGCAGCGATCGGATCGTCGATCGCCGACCAGGCGGCCATCACCGGCGGCTACTCCCCGAGCGGGACGATCACCTTCGCGCTCTACGACAACGCGACTGCGACCGGCACGCCGCTCTTCACCGACACGGAGTCGCTCTTCACCGGCGGCGCCACGTCCGCCTCGTACACGACGACCGCGACCGGCACGTACTACTGGGTCGCCACGTACAACGGCGACACGAACAACGCGACCGTCTCCTCCGGCGCGGCCGACGAACCGGTGACCGTGACCACAGCGACGCCGTCGATCTCGGTCAAGCAGAAGCCGGCGAGCGGGAAGGTGGGAGCGCGCATCGCGGAGACGGCCGCCGTATCGGGCGGTTACCACCCGTCGGGGAAGGTCACCTTCCGCCTGTACAAGAACCGCACTGCGAAGGGCAAGCCGCTGTTCACGAGCACGAAGACGCTCTCGCACGGCAAAGCCGTCTCGGCGAAGTACAAGGCGAAGAAGCCGGGGAAGTACTACTGGGTCGCGACGTACAACGGCGACGCGAACAACAAGGCGGTCTCATCGGGCAAGGCGAGCCAGCGCGTATTGATCCGTCGCTAAGGCTGGAACTGCTGCGCGAACGACGTCACGGTGTCGACGTTGACCGTGAGCCAGAGACCGGACGCGGTGAGCGGCTCGACGAGCTTCGGCGTCGATGCGCCGCCGACGATGGCCGCTAACTGAGCTCCTGCGATCGTCGTCGTCCGCATCTGCTCGCTGTGGAGAGTCAACACCGTCCCCGTCGTCGGTCCGGGGAGAATGAACGTGAGCGGCTGCGTCCCCGCAGGGATCACGTAGCGGTCGTCCTCCACCGGGGAGCATTCGAGCGGCTGGCACGCGTTCCCCTGACTTGCCGCGAACGCGACGTTCGCGGTCACGCCGACGAGGAAGAACTTCGGCGTGATCGTGAGCGCGTAGCACGAGAAGTCGATCCCCTTGCTGGCAACGCTCGTCGGGCATTGATCGAGCTTCGTGGCCGGCTTGACGGGGATCCCGAAGTACTTCACGAGCGCCGTCTCGGCCTGGGCGGCCGGCGGCTTCTTCAGCCCTGACGGCGTCTTCACCGTGCGCGTGACGGTGACGGTCGTCGTCTTCGACCCGCCGACTGCGCAGCCCGAGAGGACGAGGCCCACAGCGAGTAGGGCGGCGACACGCATGCTCGAGACCCTAGTTGTGGTGGCAGTCGGAGCAGATGCCTGTGATCTCGACGCTGTGGTGGATCGCGACGAAACCGTGACGCTTCGCCGCCTTGTTCACCCATCCGTCGAGGTTGCAGTTCTCGACCTCCACGACCCGATGGCAGCGCTGGCAGACGAGGTGATGATGATGTTCCTCGCTACACAGCCGGTAGCACTGCTCTCCGCCGGCGTGATGCGAGAGCGTGTCGACGACGCCGGCATCGTGGAGGAGCGCAAGCGTCCGGTACACGGTCGCAAGGCCGGTCGTGTGCCTGCCCTCGCGCAGCCGGCCCCAGAGCTCCTGCGCGGTTGCATCATCGGGCTCGCGCGCGAGCTCCTGCAGTACGAGGAGCCGGTTTTCCGTCGGTCGCACTCCGTTTTGTTGAAGCAGCGCTCGGAGATCGTCCGACGTCTTCTCCATGCCGACTACAGTAGCCGTTGATGCGAATGAGAACCGTTCTCGTTATCAGTTTTTTGCGAGTCGGCTGACCCATGGCGTTCGTTCTCGGCGCTGCGGCGTTCGTCGCGACCATGCTCGGTGGCACGTTCGCGCTCTTCCGGCGTGACCGCCTCCACCTCATCCTCGGCTTCAGCGCGGGGGCCGTTCTCGGCGTGGCGCTGTTCGACCTGCTGCCGGAGGCGCTCGACCTCGCCACGAAGCGCTATGCGCCCGCGACCATCACACTCTTCGTCGCCGCCGGCTTTTTCGGCTTCATGTTCCTCAACCGGGTTCTGCTGCTGCACCCGGAGGATCACGACGACGCCGACGCGCCGAGACGGAGTGGTGTGTTCGGAGCCGCGAGTCTCTCGCTGCACAGCTTCCTCGACGGCGTCGGGATCGGGCTCGCGTTTCAGGTCTCGACGGCCGTCGGCGCCGTCGTCGCAGCGGCGGTTCTCGCTCACGACTTCTCGGACGGCATCAACACGGTGACGGTCGTGCTCAAGAATCGTGGCCGCGGGCTCAGCGCTCTGCGCTGGCTCGCCGTCGACGCGCTCGCGCCTCTCGCCGGCGTCGCCTCGACGTACTTCTTCACCCTCTCCGATACCGCGCTCGGCATCCTCCTTGCGGTCTTCTGCGGCTTCTTCCTCTACATCGGAGCGAGCGACCTACTGCCGGAGAGCCATCACCGGCACCCGAAGGCGCTCACCGGCCTCATGAACATCGCGGGGGCGGCCGTCATCTGGGCCGCCATCCATTTCGCCGCGTAAGAGGGCGCCCGCTAGCGCAGGCTCGCGAACGTCTTCCGCGTGACGACGAGGCGCCGCACCGCAGGAGCAAACGCGCCTTCCCCGGTCGTGACCCGGTAGACGGCCGGGCGCAGATGCACCGACGACCGGAACTTCCCGCTGCGGAGGACGTGCGGACGTGAGATGACGCGCCAGTGGCCGTCGACGCGACGCCAGAGCGCGACAGGGCCGGCGATGCGCGGAACCACCTCGCCGCCGAGCGAGCGCGGCCCGAGCGCCTCGAGGCTGAGCTGCGGCCGGACGCCGACGGTCACCCCCGCCCCACTCGCGCCGGTGATCCGCACGCGGTACGTGGTGCTCACGTGTGGCTCGACCGTCAAGACGGCCTTCCCGTCGACGTGGCGCAACGTCCGCCACACGCCGCCGGAGCGCTGCTCCTGCAGCACGGCGCCCGTCGTCTCGAGCGCACGCGCGATGACGCGAACCGACTTTCCGTACAGGACGCGCGGCGCGCTCGTCGAGACCGAGAGCGCTCCGATCGAGAACCAATCCGACTTCAGGCCGAGGCTCCGCGCAATCCCGGCGCCGCTCAAGCTCACCGCCCTACCGGAGGACAAGCGGAGCCCGACCGAGGAGACGCGACGGCTCGAGTTCCGCTGGATCCGCGCCGACTCGACGGCGTCTCCAAGCCCGAGCCGCGCGCCGAGCTGGCTCGGCGAATACGTGAACGGCCCCCAGTCGTGGTTGGGCGAGTACGTGTCCCACGGATCGGGCACCGAGCGAAGGTACGGGATCGGGGCCGAGCCGGGCCACGCGTCCTGCGCCGACTCGGTCTGGCCTCCGGAGCTCGACGAGTAGTACGTCCGCGCGACCTCGCCGTCGTACGTGAGGATCTGCCCCTCGGTCTCGTTCACGGCGTAATTGCTTCGCGGACGCTCGGCCGTCATCCCGCCGTAGACCTGGTTGCGCGTGTCGGGGACGAGGTCGTAATGCGCGTCCGGCCTCAGCTCGGCGAGGGCATACGAGCGAGCCGCGACGGCCTGCGCCTCGAGCTCCGCGTACGGCCACCGCGAGGGCGACTCCGACGGAACGACTCCGCGCACGTAGTCGTCGACCTCGAGCGCGTTGATGATGGAGATCGTCGATCCGCTGCGGCGGACGACGAGACGCCCGCGGTACGGCCGGCCGTTGAGCATGAGCGGCGCACGCGCGCAGCTGAAGACGGCGACGCCGTGCGCGAACGGACGGACGCCTTTCGGGTGTCTCACCGGTAGCCGGAGGCGCGGCCCGACGTTGTACGTCTTCGCCGGCAGAGTCCTGAAAAACCGGCGCGCGTCGTTCACCGCGATCTGTGCCGCGCAGCCGATCTTCGCGTTCGGCGCGCCGTGGACGAGGAGCACCCGCACGTTCGGCTCGCCGCCCTTCTCGAGCGTCGTGCCGGGGTAGTAGTGGTAGAGGATTCGCTTGTACTTCCAGCCGTGCAGCGCGTAGCCGTACGCGCCGTATTGGCTCATCCCGACGCCATGTCCCCAGCCGTGGCCGCTGACGATCAACGTCGTCGCGGCGCGCGCGGTGCCCGTGCCGGCGACGGCGAGCACAGCGATGACGGCGGCGCCTTTCAGCTTCATCCGGGAGAAGGGTAAAGCGATGAGCGGGAAGTAGTCGCAAGCGCGCCCGCATAAACTCCGTCGCCATGCGTCGAGTGCTCGTAGCCAACCGCGGCGAAATCGCGCTTCGTGTCTTTCGCGCCTGCCGTGCGGAGGGACTGGAGACGGTCGCGGTCGCGGCACCCGACGACCGCGAGGCGCTGCATGCGGAGTCCGCAGACGCGGTCGTCGAGATCGCGTCGTACCTCGATCCGGCGGAGCACGTCCGCGCCGCGCGAGAGTCGGGCGCCGACGCCGTTCACCCGGGCTACGGCTTCCTCTCCGAGAGCGCCGAGTTCGCCGAAGCCGTGATCGACGCGGGACTGACGTGGATCGGCCCGCCGCCCGCGGCGCTCCGTGCCGGCGGCGACAAGCTCACCGCGAAGGAGACTGCGATCGCCGCGGGTGTACCGGTTCTCCAGAGCGGCACGCCCGAGGAGATCGGCTTTCCGCTGCTTGTGAAGGCGGCAGCGGGCGGGGGTGGCCGCGGCATGCGTGTCGTGCGCACCGAGGCCGAGCTTGCGGACGCGCTCGACGCAGCGCGCCGCGAGGCGGGCGCGGCGTTCGGCGACGACACGGTCTTTTGCGAGCGCTATCTCGAGCGCCCGCGCCACGTCGAGATCCAGATCCTCGCCGATGCGCACGGCAACGTCGTCGCGCTCGGCGAGCGCGACTGCTCGATCCAGCGCCGCCATCAGAAGGTGCTCGAGGAGTCGCCGTCCCCCGCGCTCGACCCCGAGCTTCGCGCCGCGATGAGCGATGCCGCCGTCGCGTTCGCGCGCGCGATCGGCTACGAGAGCGCCGGCACCGCGGAGTTCGTCCTCGACGGCAGGCACTTCTTCTTCCTCGAGCTCAACGCCCGGATCCAGGTCGAGCATCCCGTGACGGAGCTCGTGACCGGCGTCGATCTCGTACGCGAGCAACTCCGCATCGCGTCCGGCGAAGCCGTGTCTGACTTTGTAACAAAGTGTTACTTGCGTGGTTGCGCGGTCGAGGTGCGGCTGTACGCGGAGGATCCGCGGACGTTTCTGCCGCAGGCGGGAACGCTCGAACGGTTGCGGCTGCCGGAGGGCGTTCGCGTCGACTCCGGCGTCCGCGAGGGCGACGAGATCGGCACGGCGTACGACCCGATGATCGCGAAGCTCATCGCAGCCGGCGACACGCGGGAGGAGGCGTTCGACCGGCTGTCTGCTGCCCTCCGCGAGACCGAGATCGGCGGCGTCACGACCAACCTCCCGTTCCTTCGCTGGCTCGTCGGCCATCCGCTTGTCCGCGCGGGACGCGTCACGACGGCGTTCCTCACCGAGAATCCGCCGCTCTCCGAGCAACCGCGCAGCGCACCGGCCGCCGCCTGGAGCGCGCCGTGGCGGCTCAATCTTCCCTCGCCTCCGTCGCGCCCGGCGCCCGACGTCGATTCCGCCCGTGGAGCGAGCGCGGCGGGCGCGCAGGAGCAGTCTGCGGTGACCGCGCCGATGCCGGGCACCGTGATCCGCGTCCTCGTCGAGCCGGGCGCCGAGGTCGCGGCCCGGCAGCCGCTCGTCGTGATCGAGGCGATGAAGATGGAGACGCCGCTCGTCTCCCCGTTCGCCGGGACGGTGACGACCGTGCACGTGACCGAGGGCGACCGCGTCGCAGGCGGCGCCCTGCTCGTGGAAGTGGACGAGTGAGCGTCGAGCACTTCACCGACGCGGCCGACTTTCTCGCGCAGGCCGAGCCGCTGCTGCTCGCCGACGAAGCGCGGCACAACCTCCTGCTCGGCCTCGCCGGGACGATCCGCGACACGCCCGACCTCTACCTCGAGCGCCACATGTGGCTCGTCATGGATGGCGACCGGCCGGTCGCGGCGGCGCTCCGCACGCCGCCGTACAACCTCATTCTCGGCCGGCCCGCCTCGGATGCCGCCCTGGCCGCGCTTGCGGACGCCGTCGCCGGCCAGGATCTGCCCGGGCTCGTCGGCGCGACACCCGAAGCCGAGGCCTTCGCGAATCTCTGGACGGAACGAACCGGCGCAACGCCCACGCTCGGCATGCGCCAGGGTGTCTACGCGCTCGACGAGGTCGCGGCGCTGCCTCCGGTGCCCGGCGAGCCGCGCGTCGCGACGATGGCCGACCGGGAGCTCGTGCTCGGCTGGTGGATCGCCTTCGGCGACGAGGTGCTGCACGAGGGCGGGCCGGGACGCGAACGCGCGGACGCTTCCGTCGACCACAAGCTCTCCTCGCCGGAATCCGGAGTGCTGCTCTGGGAGGACGAAGGCGCGACGGTGTCGCTCGCCGGCTGGGGCGGCCCTACACCGAACGGCATCCGTGTCGGCCCCGTCTACACGCCGCCCGAGCTCCGCGGCCGCGGCTATGCGACCGCCGTGACCGCCGACCTCTCGCGGCGGCAACTCGCAAGCGGCCGCCGCTTCTGCTTCCTCTACACCGACCTCGCGAACCCGACCTCGAACGCGATCTACGAGCGGATCGGGTACCGCCGCGTCTGCGAGTCGGCCGAATTCCGGTTCGTCTAGCTCTGCCCTTTAGCTGGGGAAGAGCTTCTGGAGCTTCATCGCGGCGCCCATGTCGCCCTTGAGCTTGAGCTTGCCTGTCATGTAGGCGCTCGTCGGGTTCTGCTCACCCGCGATGATCTTGTCGAAGACCTCCTGCGAGGTGCTGATCGTGCAGTCGGCGCCGTCGTCCATGCCGCTCTCGACGGCAACCGCACCGTCGGCGACCTTGACCGTCCACTGCCCCGCGCCCTCGATGTCGAAGGCGTACGAGTTGTTCATGCCCGCCGTCTGGCTCGTGTCCGCCTGGGCAGCCAGGCCGTCGAAGAACTCCTGCGTTGTCACTGCGATGTCACTCCTTGTCGGTTTGCGCGCGAGTCTACGCCGCGCCTAGCTAGATTCGCAGCAATGACAGTCGTGGAAATCGGACAGGGCGGCGCGGACGCTCGCGCAGTGCCGGTCGCGAAGCCGCTCGACTCGAGCCTCGACTCCCGGCTCGCGAAGCTCGGAGAGACGGGCGACCTGCGCGGCGACCGCGGCGAAGCCGTCCTGCTCCACCTCGATGACGGGCGGCTCGTCGCTGCCGGAGTCGGTGAGCGCGACAAGGTCGACGCCGATGCGCTCCGACACGCGGCCGCTGCCGCAGCGTCGGCGCTTTCGCGCGTCGGCGGGACGATCGCCTGGCAGCTCGACGACTCGCTGCCGCTGCCTCTTCCCGAGCAGGCTGCGGCGCTCGTCGAGGGAACGATCCTCGGCGCGTACTCTCCCGGCCGCTGGAAGTCGAAGAGCGACACGCGCCAGTTCGACAAGATCGTCATCGACCACGAGGACACGCCCGAGCTGCGCGCGGCCGTCGAGCGCGCTGCGCTCCTCGCCGACCGCGCCAACCGCGCGCGCGACGTCGCGAACATGCCGCCGAACGAGTTGACGCCGGTGACGCTCGCGGACGAGGCGGAGAAGCTCGCCGCCGAGCACGAACACCTCACCGCCGAGGCACTCGGCGTGAAGGAGATGGAGGAGCTCGGGATGGGCGCGCTCCTCGCCGTCGGGCAGGGAAGCCGCAACGAGCCGCGCCTCATCGTCCTCCGCTACGACCCGCCGAACGCGGTGCCCGACGTCGTCCTCGGCCTCGTCGGCAAGTCCGTCACCTTCGACACCGGCGGGATCTCGATCAAGCCGGCGAGCGGAATGCAGTCCATGAAGGGCGACATGTCGGGCGGCGCCGGCACGCTGCACGGGATCGGCGCGCTCGCCGCGCTCGGCGTCCCCGTGCGCGCGATTGCGCTACTCGCGGCCGCGGAGAACATGCCGGGCGGCGGCGCCTTCCGGCCCGGCGACATCCTCAAGGCCGCGAACGGCAAGACGATCGAGGTCATCAACACCGACGCCGAGGGCCGCCTCGTGCTCGCGGACGCGCTCTGGTACGCGCGGCGCGAGGGAGCGACGCACGTCGTCGACATGGCGACGCTGACCGGTGCGATGTCGCTCGCGCTCGGCGATCTCTACTCCGGCGTTTTCGCGAACGACGACGCGTGGCTCGAGCGGATCGTCTCCGCCGGCGAGCGCAGCGGCGACCTTGTGTGGCCGTTCCCGCTACACACGCGCTACCGGCGCTACATCGATTCCGACTTCGCGGACATGAAGAACGGCTCGACTCTGCGCGAGGGCTCGCCGTGTCTCGCGGCGGAGTTCCTCCACGAGTTCGCCGGCGAAGGCCCGTGGGCGCACATCGACTGCGCCGGCCCGGCGTTCATCGACCGAAGCCGCGGCGACTATCTCCGCGTCGCCGGCGGAACGGGCTGGGGCGTGCGCCTCATCGCCGAGCTCGGGGAGTCGTTCGCATGAACTTCGAGCTCACCGACGAGCAGGAGCTCATCCGGCAGACCGTCCGGGACTTTGCCGTCTCGCGCGTGGCGCCGGTTGCGGAGGAGATCGACCGCGAGGCGCGTTTTCCATACGAGATCGTCGCCGAGCTCGCGGAGCTCGGGCTCATGGGCCTACCGATCCCCGAGGAGTACGGCGGCGCGGGCGGCGACACGGTCTCGTACGCGATCGCCATCGAGGAGCTGACGCGCATCGACTCGTCGGTCGCGATCACCGTCGCCGCGCACACGTCGCTCGGGACGATGCCGATCTACATGTTCGGCAACGAGGAACAGAAGCAGGAGTGGCTGCCGAAGCTCACGTCCGGGCAGGGTCTGGCGGCGTTCGGGCTCACCGAGCCGGATGCAGGCTCCGACGCCGGCGCGACGCGCACGAAGGCGGAGTTGCGGGACGGCGAGTGGGTCGTCGACGGCTCGAAGATCTTCATCACGAATGCCGGCACCGACATCAGCACATGCGTCACGATCACGGCCGTCACCGGCGAGAACGAGATCTCGAACATCATCGTCCCGAACGGCACGCCGGGCTACGAGATCTCGGCGCCGATGCACAAGCTCGGGTGGCACGCCTCCGACACGCGCGAGCTCTCCTTCAGCGGGTGCCGGGTGCCCGAAGGAAACCTCCTCGGCACACGCGGCAAGGGCTTCAGCCAGTTCATGAAGATCCTCGACGGCGGGCGCATCTCGGTCGCGTCGATGGGCGTCGGACTCGCGCAGGGCGCGTACGACCTTGCCCTCTCCTATGCAAAGGAGCGGCGCCAGTTCGGGAAGGCGATCGCGGAGTTCCAGGCGATCCAGTTCCAGCTCGCGGACATGGCGACGGACATCGACGCCGGCCGGCAGCTCGTCTACAAGGCGGCGTGGCTCAAGGATCAGGGCCGCGACTTCGCGCTCGCCGCGGCGCAGGCGAAGCTCTACACCGGGCTGCTGTCGAACCGAGTCGTCAACGCGGCGCTCCAGATCCACGGCGGCTACGGCTTCATGGAGGAGTTCGCGATCTCGCGCCTCTACCGCGACCAGAAGATCCTCGAGATCGGCGAAGGCACGAACGAGGTGCAGCGCATGGTCATCGCGAAGTACCTCGGCCTGTAGACCGGCGTCGCAGTCTCGTGACACTTCCGTAGCCGTTCGGTCACGGTGGCTGCCACCGTGACGAGTATGTGACGGCACAATCAGCCGGTGATCCCGATCCTCGCCGCCGCTCTAGCGGCGCTTCTCTTCGCGCAGGGCGTCGTGCGGCTCCGCCGCCGCGGGCGCGCCGACCTCGCCGGCTGGGATCGCATCGTGCTCTTCGCGCTCGGGCTCGGCGTGACGCTGTTCGCGCTCGTCGGGCCGCTCGACGATCTCGCCGACGAGAAGCTCCTCTCGGCCCACATGGCCCAGCACATGCTGATCGGCGACCTCGGCCCGGCACTGATGGTGGTGGCCGTCCGCGGGCCACTCGTCTTCTTCCTTCTACCCGCAGCGATGCTCGGGCCGATCGCTCGCAACGCCCGGGTGCGCGCCGTCCTCGGCTTCCTCCTCCGCCCGCGCGTCGCGTTCGCACTCTGGGCAGGAAACCTCGCGTTCTGGCACATCCCGTACATCTACGACCTCGCGCTCGAGCATCAGAACTTCCACGACTTCGAGCATCTCTGCTGGATGGTGTTCGGCACCGTCCTCTGGACACTCCTCGTCGATCCGGCGGGACACCATCGCCTGACGGTCGGAGGACGCATCGCGCTCGCCGCTGCGATGTTCGCGGCGGGACAGATCCTCGCCGACGTGCTCGTCTTCTCGTTCACGCCGCTCTATCCGTGGTACCACGGTGCGTACGGGATCTCTGCGATCACGGATCAGAAGCTGTCGGGCATCGTGATGATGGTCGAACAGCTGCTCACGCTCGGCACGTGCGTGGCGCTGCTGCTGCGCCCGCGCTGGCAGCCGCGCTCCAGAGTTGCGACCGCATGAGGCCGTACGCGTTCGGCTGGGAGCCGCTCTTCCTCGCGCTCGCCGCCGTCGCAGTCGTCCTCTACTGGCGCGCCGCACGCCGCGATCCGCCCTCCGGCTGGCGCCTCACCTCGTTCGCCACCGGGCTCTTCCTTCTCGCCGCGTCGCTCAACTCTCCGCTCGAGAACCTCGCGGCGCACTATCTGCTGCTCATGCACCTGCTCCAGAACGCGCTCATCGCCGACGTGGCGCCGCTCCTCGTGCTGCTCGGACTGACACCCGGGATGCGCGATTCGCTGAACCGCCGCGGCGCGCGCCGCCTGCGGCCGCACTGGATCCTTCCCGTCTGGCTCCTCGCGTGGTACCTCACGCACATCGCGCCGTTCTACAACTGGGCGCTGCGCACCGGCTGGGGACTCAACATCGAGCACGCGATCCTCATCGCCGTCGGCCTGCTGTTCTGGTGGCCGATCGTGAGCGGGCGCCTCGCACCGCCGGCGGGGCTCGCGTATCTCGCCGTCGCGTTCGTCGGCTCGTCGTTCCTCGGGCTCGCGTACATCTTCTCGAGCCACCCGTACTACACGTATTACGAGCACGTGCCGCGGCTATGGGGGCTGTCGGCGACACGCGACCAGAGCCTCGGCGGGATCCTCATGAACGGCGAGCAGACGCTCGTCTTCCTCCTCGCCATCGGCTATTTCGTCATGAAGCTGCTCGACGAGGAGCACGAGGCGGGCGAATCTCCCGCGCGGGGTTGAAGCTGACGTAGCGGTCGGTCATGAAGTGCGCGGTCGCGACCATGTGGACGACACGCGGCCGTAGCGTCCGGCGGTCGAACGTCGCCGTGAAGAACGCGCCGAGCTCGGGATCGGCGAACGAGATCGTCTCCCAGCGTCCGTCGACGGACAGTACATGCGCGTTCGTCGCGCGCTCCCACAGTGTGTTCGGCTGAGGAAGCACAGGGCTCTGCGAACGCGGGACCCACGGCCCGTGCTTCGAGGCCTGATCCCAGCGGCGCGTGCCGATCACGATCCCGCCGCCCTCTCCGTCGACCATGTACGACATACGGTTCGGCCGCTCGAGGCGCCAGCGGGCGTCGATCGCGTCCGTCGGGCTCGACGCGAGGTGCTCGAGGTACGTCACGCCGGGAAGCGCGCGGTACGCCCGCCGGAAGGCGCGCACCGTCTTCCCGGCCGGCGGCGCATGCGTCGGCACGTCGAACGTCGCGACCCTCTGCGGGCCGAAGCCGTCGATCGACACCCCGACCCGACCGTGCAGCGGAACGGCCGCGGAATAGCAGCCGCTTCCGCACGACGATGCCGCGACACCGGATGGGAGGAAGCGCACCGACAGACCGCTCATGCCGCCGCCTGCGGGCGAGAGGACGACGGCGGTGGTCTTCTTCGGCTGGGACTCGAGCGCAACCGCGAGCTGCCCCGCCTCCTGCGCGAGCACGACCGCGCCGGCCGGCGGCGGTGGCGGGTTCGGGCCTGGCTCGAGCGAAACGGGATGTGCCGCGGCCGAGACGTAGTTCCGCCCCGGCCGGAGCTGGACGAGCACCGCCGCGACTCCGACGATCGCGACGACGAATGCGAGCTCGATGACAGCACGCCGTCGCGCCCGCGCGCGCAGGAGCCAGCCGATACCGACGGCGGCGAGCACAAGTCCCGTCTTGACGAGCAGTGCCTGTCCGTACGAGGTCGTCCAGAGCTGGGACAACGACGTGAGCTCGAACACCGCGCGCAGCACGCCCGTGATCCCGAGCACGACGACACCGGCGGTGGCGAGCAGCACGCCGCGACGGCCCTCCCGTCCGACAACCACGATGCCGAGTAGAAGCCCCACCCACGCCGCGGCGGCGAGCACGTGGAGGACGTCGAACGCAATGTTGATCGCCGGGATGCCGGGATCGAGCGCATGCCCGGAGACCGACGGCACGACGGCGAGCCCGAGCGCCAGATACAGCGCCGGACGGAGGACGACGATCGCTCCGAGGACGACGAGAAGCGCGAGGAAGAACCCCGCAGCCGACGCGGCGCCGTAGCGCACGTCCAACCCGATGCGATAGGCCTCCTCCCCCGCTCCGACCGCGGCCGCGGCCGCCGCAACGCCGAGCGTGATCGCGATCCTCCGGTCTGCTTCCCGGAGGACGACGAGCGCGTACAGCGAGATCCCGACCGCGGCGAGGATTCCCGCGAGGAAAAGCCAGCGCGCGAACGTCGTCCCGGCGCTCGGCCCCGTCGCCTCGGCCTTGAGATCAGAGGTCGGCGCCGCGCTCCCCGCCCCGACCGCGAACGCGAGCACGCCCGACTCGAGGTGCCCGTCGTCGGAGATGATCGACCAGCGGACGGAGTAGTCACCGTCGCGGAGATGCGAACGCAGCGGGATCGTGAGCGTGTCTCCGCTCGCCGTCGGAGCGCCGCCGAGGACGGATCCTCCGCCGTTCCGCACCGCCTCGATCCCCGGGCCGACGCGCACGACATCGTCGAAGACGACGCGCACAGCCGACGGCGCCTGCGCGAGGACGGCGCCGTTCGCCGGATCCGTGCGGACGAGATTCGCGTGCGCCGCTGCCGCCGCCGGAAGAGCGAGCGCCAGCAGGGCGACGGCGACAAGAGCGCGCTGTAGTTTGGGATTCATAGCCGCAACGGGTGGTAGTTTCGCGCAGTGCTCTTCCGCCAGTTCCTCAACGACGACCTAGGCTGCGCCTCGTATCTCGTCGGTGACGAACACGCCGGCGTCGCAGTGGCCGTCGATCCTCCCTACGCGATCGAGCCGTTGTTGGATGCAGCCTCGCACCACGGTGTGCGCATCGTCGGAGTCCTCGAAACGCACACGCACGCCGACCACGTTTCCGGACACGGACGTCTCGCGCTCGAGCACGGGATCCCCGTGCGGGTCCACTCCCTCGCAGACGCGACGTTCGAGCACGAGCCGCTCGAGAACGGGACGGAGATCGAGGCCGGCGACGTGCTCGTTCGCGTGATCCACACGCCCGGACACCGGCCCGAGCACTGTTGTTTCTCCGTCACCGACCGCGCGCGCGGCGACGAGCCCTGGCTCGTGCTGACCGGCGACTGCCTCTTCGTCGGGGACGCCGGACGGCCCGATCTCGCGGTCGAGGCGCAGGAGGGAGCCGAGGGCCAGTTCCACAGCTTGCGCCGTCTCGCTGAGCTCAGCGACGGCGTCGAGGTGTTCCCCGGCCACGTCGCGGGATCGTTGTGCGGCGCCGCGATGAGCTCGAAGGCGTCGACGACGATCGGCTTCGAGAAGCGCTTCAACCGCTCGCTCCAGGGCGAGCTCGCCGACTTCCTCTCCGCCGCCCTCGCCCCACCGCCGCCGCGGCCGCCGAACATGGAACGGATCGTCGAGCTCAACCGCGGCCCGTTCGTCGGCGGGCAGGCGCCGCTCACGCGCATCGGCGTTGTGCCCGACGATGCGATCGTCCTCGACGTGAGAACGACGACGGAGTTCGCGGCCGGGCACCGCTCCGGAGCCGTCGGGATCCCAATCGCCGGGTCGAATTTCGCGACCCGCGCCGCGTTCGTCCTCCCCGAGCGCCCGCTCGTCATCCACGCGACCGACGAGGCCGAGGCGTTTCGCGCGGCGCGCTCGCTCGCGGCTGTGGCGATCTTCGACGTCGCCGGCTGGGAGGAAGGCGGCGGCGACGAGCACCTTCGCCCGGTCTCGCTCGAAGAGCTCGAGCAGCTGCTCGCGGACGACGCAGTCGAGCTTCTCGACGTCCGCGAAGCCGACGAGCGCGACGAGGGACACATCCCCGGTTCGCGCCATCTGCCGTACCGGACGGCTCGCGCCGCCGCCGAGGCCGGGCTCCTCGACGGGCGCCCCGTTGTGACCATCTGCGAATCCGGTCCGCGTGCTGCGATCGCCGCGAGCGTCCTGCAGGCGGCCGGAATCGACGCGCGGCCGGTGCTCGACGGCGGAACGGCCACCTGGCGCGGCGAGACCTCCTGCTTCCGCCGCTGCGGCGGCTAGATGCCCGTCGCAAAACCGGCTTCCGCTGACGCGCCGTTCGCCGAACTCCGCCGGACGGACTTCGCGCGCCTCGACGAGACCGGTCACGTCTATCTCGACTACACCGGCGCGGGCCTCTACGCGCAGTCCCAGCTCGACGAGCACGTCGCGCTGCTCCGCTCGGGCGTCTTCGGCAACCCGCACTCGGTCAACCCGACCTCGGCCGCGATGACCGAGCTCGTCGAGGCGGCTCGGGCGAAGACGCTCGCGTTCTTCGGCGCCTCCGCGGACGAGTACGAGGTCATCTTCACGCCGAACGCGACCGGCGCCCTCCGCCTCGTCGGCGAGGCGTATCCGTTCCGGGCGGGCGACCGCTTCCTGCTGACGTTCGACAACCACAACTCGGTCAACGGCGTGCGCGAATTCGCTCATGCCCGCGGCGCGGAGACGAGCTATGTCCCGATGGAGTCGTCCGACCTTCGCGTCGCAGACGACGTGCTGTCGCGCTACCTGACCGAGGTCGGCGGCGACCATCACAACCTCTTCGCCTACCCCGCGCAGTCGAACTTCTCCGGCGTCCAGCACCCGCTCGAGTGGATCGAACGCGGCCACGAGCACGGCTGGGACGTGCTCCTCGACGCGGCGGCGTTCGTGCCGACGAACGGGCTCGACCTCTCGCGCTGGAAGCCCGACTACGTCTGCCTTTCCTTCTACAAGATGTTCGGCTGGCCGACCGGCGTCGGCGCACTGATCGCGCGACGAGAGGCGCTCACGAAGCTCGAACGGCCGTGGTTCTCCGGCGGGACGATCGTCGCCGCGTTCGTCCAGCGCGACTACTACCAGTCGGCAGTGGGAGAGGCCGAGTTCGAGGACGGCACCGTCAACTTCCTCAACCTGCCGGCCGTCGAGATCGGCCTGCGCTTCCTCGAGCGGATCGGATGTGACCGCATCCACGAGCACGTGCAACTGCTCGCCGAGCGGTTGCTCGCCATCCTCGCGGGGCTGCGCCACTCCGGCGGGTCGCCGGCCGCAACGGTCTACGGTCCGGAGACGATGGAACGGCGCGGCGCGACGATCGCCTTCAACTTCCTCCACCCCGACGGCCGGATCGTCGACGAGCGGTACGTCGACCGGGTCGCGGCCAAGCACTCCGTCTCGCTCCGCACCGGCTGCTTCTGCAATCCCGGCGCCGGGGAGACGGCGTTCACGATCTCGCGCGACACGCTCGTCGGCGGCGAGTTCGGCCCGGGAATGACCCTCGACGACTATGTCGAGGCGATCGGACTCCCCTCGGGCGGAGCCGTGCGCGCCTCGCTCGGCGTGGCGTCGAGCGACGCCGATCTCGCGCGCTTCGCGGAGTTCGCGGCCGAGTTCGTCGACCTTGCCGACGTACCGCACGACCTCCCGCCCCGGATCGGCTGCTAGGAGCTAGTGGGTCGTCGGAGGCGGGTCGTTCAGATTGAGGATGAGCGACGGTCGCGCGATCTCGTGCTCCGCCTGCGTCGGCACGATCGCAGTGCCGATCGCCATGAACTCGATCACGTGCGAGCCCCAGCCATGGCTGCGCTCGTGGAGCTCGACGCCGACGATTCCTTCCGCCTCCACGGTCTCGGCCTCGGCCTGCATGCGCGTCATCGCGAGCTCGCGGGCGTCGTAGAGAGCCTGCGTGAAGTTCGGCATCTCGACGTTGCGGCCGACCCGTGCGACCGAGCGCCCGACGTTCTGGTGCGCGACGTGGTAGACGCAGTTCCCGAGCACGAGGCCGACCGGCCGGTAGCCGGCCGAGAGCAGCGTCCAGAAGTCCTGCCCGGAGAGATCGCTCGTGAACGGACGCCCGTTCGGAGCGCGGTGCAGTTCGCCGCCCGCGTGCTTCACCGCCGTCCCGATCGCGATGAACTCGGCGAGCGCATTGCCCCACTCGTGCCGGCCGACCTCGAGCCGGACGCCGACGATCCCGTCCGCGCCGAGCGAGTCCGCCTCCTCCTCCATGCGCGTCATCGCGAGCTCGCGCGCGTGGTACATCGCCTGCGTGAGGACGGCGAGCTCCTGGTTCTTGCCCCAGCGGCGGAGCTGGAGACCGATGTGGTAGATCGAGCTGCCGACGACAAGACCGAGTGGCTCGAAGCCGGCCTGCTTGATGAGCAGGAACTCGTTGACGGAGAGGTCGCTCGTGAAGAAGCGGCCATCGCTCTCGCGCATGCGCCGCAGCCGCTCGCGACCGGCCTCCGGAACTCCTTCGAGTGAGCTTGGGTCGTAGCTCATGCCTTGCCCAACCCTAGGGCGCAGGCGACCGAAGGAGGCGCGCTGTGCTCGAGCGGCGCGACCGCAGTCCCGAGCAGGTCGATCGTCACCAGCAGATTGTCGTCACGCTGTTCCTTGAGCTCCCGGTCGACAGACACGCCGACGACACCCGACGCGCCGAGTTTCGTCGCCTCGCGACGAAGGCGCCCGGCCGCCTGGAGCCGCGCCGTGCGAAGGCCGTCGGTGTAGTCCACGAACTCCTGGTTCCGACGCGAGCGGTACGTCAGCCGGTTACGCGCGAACTTCGTGCGGAAGCCGGACATGACAAAGCCGACACACGAGCCGCCGACGACGCCGAGCGGCCAGACTCCCGCTTCGACGAGCTTCCAGAACTCCGTCCCACTCAGGCTCACGATCGGAACCGGGTCGTTCTCCTCGGGCTCGAAGCGATCGGAGGTGACAGCCGTCCCGAGAGCCGTGAACTCGATCGCGTGCTCGGTACGGCCGAACCGTCCGCGACGGAGTTGAACGTCGACGACGGCCACCGCTCCGGCTTCGCGCGCAGCCGCGCCCAACCGCTCGAGCGCGTTGGTGCGCGCGTCGTTGTACGCCGCCGTCCGCCCCTCGAACGCGAACCAGCCGCCCTCGTTGAGGTACTGCTGCGCGGCCTCCGAGCCCTTCGGGTAGTAGAGCGTCGAGGCTCCGCCGCCGCCGCGAGGACTCCCGACTCCCTCGATCCACCGTGGTGAGAGCCCGCGGATCCGGCGACTGCGAGGCCTTTGCTGGTAACCGAAACTGACGACGGAGTTGCCCTGCACCGTCCCCAACGGTCGGAACCCCGCACCTGCAAGCGCGAGAAAGCCTCCGGTGGAGAGAGTCGAGACGAACGGTGTGCCGCTCATTCGTGCAGCAGGCTCTCGAGCGCGAGCCGTCCGCGCCCGCTCTCCTCGGCGGCCACGGCGAGGTCGTGGGAAAGAGCGTCGATCCAATCGTCGAGGCCGAGCTCGTCGTTCTTGAGCACGATCCCGCGCACGGTGCGAGCGCGCAGGCAGCTCACCCCTCCGGAACGACGCTCCAATGTGTACCGCTGCTCGCCGAGGTCGACCGAGAGCGACTTCACGCGCCCACGGCCGCGGAACCCTTCGCGGTCGACCGTCGTGCTGTCGGGAAACGACGCAGAGAGCTTGGTGGCCAGCACTTCGAAGAACACGTCGAGGTCACGTGCGTCCGCGCGAAGAGATGCAGCAAGGAGCTCGAGGCTGTCCGCTTCCACCGAGGCGACGCTAGCGGATGCCCGGCTAGCCGGGAATACCCGCAGGCGTCAGAGCCTTGCCGTCGCGGACGATCTGGGTAACAGGCCCGATCACACTCGTCGCCGGAACCGAGCCCCATTGCCTCGAGTCGCACGACTCGGAGCGATTGTCGCCCACGAGGAAGTACTCGCCCGGCGGCACGTTCCAGTGCTGGTCGAAGTGGGAGACGTCCGCCGCGCGGCTCGCCGCCGAGACGTACGGCTCGCTCAGCTTCGTCCACGCCGACGAGCCGGAAGCGCGTGTCCAGAGGAAACCGTGACCGTCCTCACGTACGGACTCGCCCGGCAACCCGATCACGCGCTTCACGAAGACCCCGCCCTCGCCGCAAACGTTCGCTGCCGCGGGCGGCGTGTAGAACACGGCGATGTCCTGCCGCTGGAGGCCCTTCGCGCCGGTCAACGGGGTGAGGAGAAGATCGGCCGCCGACCCGGAACAACCGGTGGCCGGCTTCGCGCAATGGAGCGTCGGCTCCATCGCCGACGACGGCTGCTGGTAGATCCGCCGGTTCCCACCGACGACCGGAATCCCATGGGGGAACTCGGCGGGAAGCTGCGAGCACGTGGCTGTCGCGGTCTGGCTGTTCCCGTAGACCGCCAACGTGACCTTCTGGCCGTCGAGGCCCTTCAGGCTGGGCTCGGTGACGGGATACGTGACGAGCGCGATCGTGCGGGAGCACTTTCGCGGTGGCTTGCTCGCAGCGTCGCCGGTCTGAGCCGCGACGAGCCCGCCGTTCGTCAGTTGCTCGAGCTCGTGGGCAACGGCCGGCGCAGCCTTGCTCGACCCGGTGATGTCAACGGTCAAGCCGCCCGGCGTGGAGGGATTGTCGAGGGCAAGGGTCGTCGAGCTTCCGCCACCGCTTCCGCAGGCGGCGAGGCAGAGGACGAGAGTCGCGGCGAGGACGAGGCGTTTCATGTGCGGAGACCCTACTCCTGTGGGCCGACGACCTTGAAACGACGGCGCAGTGCTGCGGACTGCCGAGCCAGTTGGGCGACGCGGTGGCGAGTACCGCCTACGCGACCCAGCTCACGAGGGGGATCTCCATCTCGTTCGCGGTCAGGCCGCCGTGCTGGCCGAAGAAGCGCTGCTCGAAGCGGCCCGGCTCGGACCAATACACGGCTTCCCCGGGCGCCGGCAAGACGATGAGATTTGCAAGACGGCGGGTCAGTGCCTCGCCGACATTCGAACCGAACACGCCCTCCGCCAGAAGCTCCTCGACCGGGCGCACCTCGGCCACGCCTTCGAGACGCCGGCCAAGCTCGGCGACGACCTCGTCGAGGCGCTCGGACAACACGTGCAGGAAGAGGTCGCGGCACGACCCCGCAGGCGCGAGCGGCTTCCCGTCTGCGCCGGTCGCAAGATGCTCCGGCAACTCGGGCCACACGACGTTGACGTACGCAGTGCCCTCGGGCGTGATCGCCTCCATCCCGTGGTCGGCCGTGAGGAGGACGAGCGTCCCTTCGGGCCAGCGAGTCGCGGCGATCGCGTCGAGCGTCTCCTCCATCAGTCGCGCCACGCCGGTGTCGTCCGGGCCGACCATATGCATGAGCGCGTCGGCATCCGGAAGGTAGATCGACCCGTACGCCCTCTCCTCGCCAGCGATGGCGGCGGCGAGCCCCTCGAGCCCGGCGCGCTTGTCGTCGAACCCGTGGACGACGGCGTCGGCAAGGAGCACACGGCTCGCTTCGGAGTGCGCGATGCCGCTCGGAAAGGCGAGGTGGCTCGGCACCGGCAGGAGGCGCCGATAGAACGTCTCCCGCGGGAAAAGGTCGTGCAGCGTGAGTCCGCTCCCCTGCAGACTTCCCGGCTCGTCACCGGCAAAGGCGAACCACAGCGGTGTCACGATCCGGTCGAGCTGCGGCTCGTACACGTTCCACTCGTACAGACCGTGCTCGCCGAGCGGCACGCCCGCATGGATCGTGGTCGAGTGAACGGTGGTCGTCGACGGGAACATCGACGACCAGCGCTCGACGTCGGCTCCGGAAAACAGCGGATGGGCGCCGTGTCGCTCGAGAAAGCGCCAGCCGAACGCGTCGAAGTAGATGAGGACGACGCGCGCGTGCTCGCGCAGCTTCGCCTCGATCAGTGCAGGGAGCTCGTCAAAACACCGCACGGCGGGCTCAATCCATCCGCTCGACCGGGTAGCCCCACTCGCCCATCTGCGCGATGAGCTGGTCGCAATGCTCCGCGTCGCGCGTGAGGAGCGTCAGCTCGACGCCGGTGTAGCCGACCGGGACGCCGGCATCTTCGCGCTTGTGCTCGACCTCGACGACGTTGACGCGCTCGGCCGCGAGGAGATCGAGGAGCTTTGCGAGCTCGCCGGGCCGATCCGGGAACTGCGAGCGGAGCACGAGGTAGCGGCCGCTGAGCGCGAGCCCGCGCCGCATCACCTGCACCATGAGCGACGCGTCGATGTTGCCGCCGGAGAGGAGCGCGAGCGCCGGGCCCGAGCCGCCGATCGCACCGCTCAGCAGAGCCGCGATGCTCACCGCGCCTGCACCCTCGACGACGAACTTCGTGCGCTCGGCGAGGAGCACCATCGCCTGCGCGATCTGCTCGTCGTCGACCTCGACGATCTCGTCGAGCGTCTCGCGGAGGATGCTCATCGTCAGCTCGCCGGGCTTCTTCACCGCGATGCCGTCGGCGATCGTGAATCCAGTCCCGCCCGGCCGCGTGCCGGCCGCCTGCACGCCGACGATCCGCAATCCCGGCCGCACGGCGCGCAGCGCGAGGGAGATGCCCGACGCCAGGCCGCCGCCGCCGATCGGGACGATGACCGTCTCGAGCTCGTCCACCTGCTCGGCGATCTCGAGCCCGATCGTGCCCTGGCCGGAGATGATCACCGGATCCTCGAACGGGTGGATGAACGTGCCGCCCGTCTCCTCGACGTACGCCATCGCCGCTGCGATCGACTCCTCGAGCGCCTTGCCGTCGAGCTCGACCTCGGCGCCGTAGTTGCGTGTGGCATCGACCTTGGCCATCGGCGAGTCCTGCGGCATGAACACGCGCGCGGGTGCGCCGAGCTCGCGCGCCGCCCACGCGACGGCTTGCCCGTGGTTGCCCGCGCTCGCGGCGACGACGCCCGCGGCGCGCGCCTCCGGCGTGAGCGACGAGAGCTTCGTGAACGCGCCGCGCACCTTGAACGAGCCCGTCCGCTGCAGGCACTCGACCTTCGTGAGGACGGGACGGCCGACGAGACGCGAGAACGTCTCCGTCGGGTAGACCGGCGTGACCCGCGCGACTCCCGCGATCACCTCGCGGGCGCGCTCGATCTCAGGAAGCCCGGGTGCCGTCATGGATTCGGAAGACCTTCTCGAGTATCTCCTGCACCGCGGTGAGCGGGTCGAGCTCGCGCGCCTGCACCTCCGCGAGCACACGCTGCAGCTCGGGATCGTCGGACACCGCCCGCTCGAGATGCCGGGCCGCGCGGCTCGCCGCGACGGCGAACACCTCACGAGCGAGATTCGCGCGGCGCCGCTCCTCGAGCTGGCCGCTCTCGGTGAGGAACGCGCGGTGCTCCTCGATCTTCTCCCACAGCTCGCTGATGTGCTCGCCGCGCACGGCCTCGGTGAGGACGATCGGCGGGCGCCACTCGCTCTCGTGGTCGAGCGCGAGGATGGAGCGCACCTCGTTGAGCATCGTCTTCGCCGCGGGGCTGTCCATCTTGTTGATCGCGATCACGTCGGGGATCTCCATGATCCCGGCCTTCAGCGCCTGCACCGCGTCGCCCGAGCCCGGCATCAGGACGAGTAGCACGGTGTCGGCGATGCCGATCACCTCGACCTCGCTCTGCCCCGCACCGACCGTCTCGAGCAGGACAATGTCCTTGCCCGCGGCGTCGAGCATGAGGAGCGCCTGGAGCGTCGCCTCGGCGAGACCGCCGAGATGGCCGCGCGTGCCCATCGAGCGGATGAAGACGTCGGGATCGAGGAAGTGATCGGTCAGCCGGATCCGGTCGCCGAGGAGCGCGCCGTGCGTGAACGGCGAGGACGGGTCGACGGAGATGACGCCGACGGTCTTCTCCTGCGCGCGGACGTGGCGGATGAGCTGGGACGAAAGGCTCGACTTGCCGACGCCCGGCGGCCCGGTGATGCCGACCGAGTACGCGGAGCCCGTCTCGGGATAGACGTCCGCAACGACGCCGGCCGCGAGCGGGTCGCCGTCCTCGACAAGCGAGATCGCGCGCGCGAGCGCACGACGATCGCCGGAGCGGACGCCGGCGGCGAGATCTTCACGGGTCCAGTCGCGGCGGCTCGGCACTCGCACGATGCTAGAGAACTACCGGAGGTTGGCCAGGAGGTAGACGCGTGATTGCAAGACCTGACCCACATCCACGCGTAGCGGATCCGTCCATCCGCGGGCGTACGGTGTCGTCGCATGGAACCGAAACGCAATGACTAGTCACTGGTTCGCGCCCGCGGCCGTATCCATGGTCCCGACCATCGGTGCGATCGTCGCCGCGGTGGTGGCCGCCCGTTCTGCGTCCCGTACGAAAGCTGCGGAGCTTCGCGCAACCCGAACGCTCGCCCCCGAGCATCGGAAGGCAGAGGTTTTCGAAGGACTAGCGGAGGCCATCGAAGAAGTCTGGCGACTCGTCGGGGACGACAAGGCAACCACCAAAGCTTTCGAGAGAGGCCCCATGCTCGCCATTCGGCGGTTCATGCACTGGGTGCAGATCTACGGATCCGACGAAGCCGTTCGCACGTCAAGTCGCTACATGCAAGCGATCTACCACAACGTGCCACCAATCATTTCCATGCGCCAATTGGCAGATCTGATTATCGTCGCCAGGCGGGAGCTTGGCCTTCCTGCCACCGGACTGGAACCTCTAGATGTTCTCGCCTTCTGGGTCACCGACGTGTACGACGACCCCAAGGCACGCGCTGACCTCACCGATCCGATCGAGGATGTCTACCGGCGCCATGGATGGTCGCCTCCCTGGCAGTAGCTCGCTCGAGACATGGAAACGGGGTCCGACACCGCCTAGTAAACCGTCGAATCTGTCAAGGGAAAAATGTGCCAGTTGTGCGACATCTACGCGGGTGCATACGTTGCGATGATCGTCCCGGCCTCCGTCACGACGTGATCGACGAGCCGCAGCGGCCGGAGTGCGCCGTCGTCGGAAAAGAGCCGCTTCCCGCCGCCGACGAGGACCGGATCGATCATCAGACGCAACTCGTCGACGAGGCCCTCCGCGAGCACCGACTGGACGAGCACCGTGCTGCCGATCACGAGCAGATCCCCGCCGTTCTGCTCCTTCAGCGCGCGGATCGAATCGGAAACCGGCGCGTCGAGCAGCGTCGAGTTCTCCCACTCGAGCGGCCCCGAGAGCGTTGTCGAGGCGACGTACTTCGGCTTGGCGTTCATCGGCCCCGCGAACGCCGGCGCCATCTCGTGCGCGGTCGGCCAGAAGCCCGCGAATAGTTCGTACGTCCACCGGCCGAGGATGAAGCCGCCACAGCTCTCGATGAGCGGCAGGACGCCGTTCTCGGCGCCGTACGGCGAGTGCCAGCCGCCGTGCGCGAAGCCTTCGCGCGTGTCTTCGTTCGGTGCGCCGGGCGCCTGCGCGACCCCGTCGAGCGCGAGGAACTCGTTGACGATGAGCTTCCTCATGACGCCGACTGCATCGCTGCGCCGGCCGTCGCGTGCTCGCCCTGCGCGGCCGTCTCGCCGCCGAGCTTCCGCGCGATCGCCCAGCCCGCGACGGCCGCGACGCCGAGCGATATCCCGGCGACGCCCCACAGCCACCGCGGAACGTCGGGCGCGACTCCTTCGTGGACGAACGCGCCGCCCCAGAACTCTCCGATCGCGACCGCGAGGTACGTCGCGCTCATGACGAACGTCAGCGCCCGGCCGCGCATCACGTCGAAGGTGCCGCGTTGCACGAGGAGCGCGTTGCACGCCACCGCTGTGCCGTTCCCGACGCCGATAACGACGCAGCAAGCCGCGGCGACCCAGACGTTCGGGCTCACCGCGGCGGCGACCAGTCCGACGCCCATCACCGCCAGACCGGTGCCGTACGTCGCTCCCACGCCGAAGCGCTCCAACACCTGCGCGCTCGAGAAGGCGCCGAGCACGAGCCCCGCGCCGACCGCTCCGTAGAGGAGCCCGTACCCGAAGCTGCCCGACGAGAACGTGTGCTTCGCGAGGAAGATCTGGGAGACGTTCATCGCGCCGACGCCGAACGACGCAATTCCCCAGGCGACGACGACGGCGACCATCGACCGCGAGCGCAGCGTCGCGGCGAAGCCGTCGGCGAGATCGCGCCAGTAGCCTCGCGTGAGCGCCCGTTCGCTCTGCAGCAGCCGGGCCGGGATTCCCCAGATGAGGACGATCGAGACGACGAACGACGCGGCGTTGATCGCGTACGAGATGTTCGGGCCGGCGACGGCGCCGAGGATCGGGCCGAGCGTCCAGCTGAGGTTCTCGACGGTCTGGAGGAGCGCGTTCGCCTGCGGGAGAAGCTCATCCTCCACGAGGTTCGGCACGCCGGCGTACACGGCCGGGCGGAAGAACCCGGTCGCGAGACCGGCGACGAACGCGAGCGCGACGACGACGCCGGCGCTCGGCGCGAACGGCAGCGCCACGAACACGCCGACGCGGACCGCATCGGCCGCGATCATGAGCGAGCGGCGCGGCAGCCGGTCGATGAGCGGGCCGAGGAACAGCCCGACGATCACGGTCGGCAGGAACTCGACGACGAGCACCGCGCCGACCCAGAGGCCGGTGTGCGGCGAGCTCTTCGTCCGCTCCTGCACGTCGAGCGTCAGCGCGACCGCGGCCATGAGCGTGCCGACGCTCGAGCCGAGCGTGGCGAGGAAGAGTTTCCGGAACGCCGGGAGCCGGAGCGGCTCTAACTGGGAGGTGAAGGTGCTCAACGGCCTCCGTCCGACGCTAACAGGGTTGCGGCGAAGTTACGAGACGCCAGAAAGGACGTGTCCGAGCGCGACGGCGAAGAACTCGTTCTCCTCGGGCGTGCCGACGCTGACGCGGATTGCCTCCGGCGCGCCGAAGCCGTCGAGCGGCCGCACGATCACGCCTTCGCGCTGCAGCTGCTCGAAGAGCGGGCGCCCGCCGCCGACGTCGACGAAGACGAAATTGCCGAGCGCCGGTTCCACGGGCTCGAGCCCATGCTCGCGGAGGATCTCGGCGAGACGCGTGCGGCCGGTCGCGTTGAGCTCTCGCCTCCGCGCAAGCTCGTCCGCTGCGTCGAGACTCGCGAGCGCCGCCGCCTGCGCCGTCGCGGTCACGTCGAACGCGCGCCGCACCTTCGAGGTCGCGACGACAACATCGGTCGGCGCAACCGCCCACCCGACGCGCACGCCGGCGAGGCCGTAGATCTTCGAGAACGTCCGCAGCACCACGATGCGCCGTCCGTCGCGGAAAAGCTCGATGCCGTCGGCGTAGTCCGGGTCGTCGATGTACTCAAAGTAGGCCTGGTCGAGGACGCAAAGGACGTGCTCCGGCAGCCGATCGAGGAACGAGAGGAGCTCGTCGCGGCCGTTCGCGGTGCCGGTCGGATTGTTCGGGTGGCAGACGTAGACGAGCTTCGTCCGCGGGCCGATCGCGTCGAGCATCGCGTCGAGGTCGTACGTGTGGTTGCGGAGCGGGACGCGCTTCGCCTCGGCGCCGAGCTTCGCGGCGTCGAGGACGTAGCTCGGGAACGACGGCCAACCGCAGACGATGTCGTCACCCGGGTCGATCGTCGCCTGCGAGAGCAGGTCGATGATCCCGTCGGCGCCCGAGCCCACAACGATCTCTTCGAACGCAACGCCCGCGTGCTCGGCGAGCGCCGTCCGCAGCGCGAACGCGCCGCCGTCGGGATAGCGGTTGAGATCGCGCTCGCCGCGCTCCATCGCCTCGAGCGCTGCGGTAAACGGCGGGAACGGCCCCTCGTTCGACGCGAGCTTCACGACGCGCTCGAGGCCGAGCTCCCGCTGCACGGCTTCGACCGGCTTGCCGGGCTCGTACGGAACGAGATCGGCAATCGACGCGCGGAAGAGGCTCAACGCTTGAACTTCTTGTGCCGGAACGGCACTTTCGACCCGATCTTCCTCGCCTGCTGCTGCGCCTTCTTGCGAGCGACCCGCTTTCCGACCTTCAGCGTGACGTAGCCGACGACGGCGTTGTGCTTGTTGACGATGCTCATGCGTCTGAGGCTAACGGATCGACGGCAGGAAAGAGCCGCCCTGCGGCTGGCGGCTCGTTCCCTGAAGAAGGCCAGTCCCGAATCGTCCGCGGGCGGCAGCACGATCCGGGACTGCGGACGAGGATGTCCTGACCCGAGTGTGTCCACGGCGGGCGGATCTCGCTCCGCCGTGATACGCGCTTTACGTACGGCTTACGCCGGAGCCTTCGCGCGCGGCTTGCGGTTCGGGACGTGGATCGCGCGGCCGAGCGCGACGAGGCCGGCTTCCTTGATCGCCTCGGAGAGCGTCGGATGCGGCGCGATGCCGTCGGCGACCGTCTCCACGGTCGATTCGGCGTCGAGCGCGACGACTCCCGCTTCGATCATGTCCGTCACGTGCGGCCCGACCATGATCAGGCCGAGCAGCTCCCCGTACTTCGTCTCGTGGATCGACTTGACCCAGCCGACGGTCTCGTCCTGCATCACGGCGCGGGCGTTCGCGACCCACGGGAACTGGCCGACCGCGACGTCGTCGCCGTACTGCTCGCGCGCCTGCGCCTCGGTGAGGCCGACGCCGGCGATCTCCGGATCGGTGTAGATCGGACGCGGGACGGCGCGCGCATTGACGATTGCCTCATGGCCGCACGCGTTCTCGGCCGCGACCTCGCCCTCGCGGAACGCCGTATGCGCAAGCTGCCAGTGGCCGGCGCAGTCGCCGACCGCGTAGATGTGCGGGACGCTCGTGCGGCGGTGGTCGTCGTTCGCGATCCCGGCGCGCCTGTCGAACTCGACGCCGGCGGCCTCGAGGCCGAGCCCCTCGACGAGCGGCGCACGCCCGACGGAGACCAGCATGAGATCGGCCTGAACCGTCTCGCCCTCTCCGAAATGGACGGTGATCTGCGAGCCGTCGTCCTCGACTTTCGTGCACTGCTTGCCGAGCTGGAGGGCGATGCCGCGCTTCTCGAACTGCTTCGCGAGCTCCTTCGCGGCGTCCGCGTCCTCCTGCGGGATGAGCCCGTCGAGCATCTCGACGATCGTCACCTCGCTACCGAAGCGGCTGAAGATCGAGGCGAACTCGCAGCCGATGATCCCGCCGCCGAGGATGACGAGCCGCTTCGGGACGGACTCTTGCGCGAGCAGGCCGGTCGAATCGACGCAGCGCGGCGAGTCGAGGCCCTCGATCGGCGGGCGCAGCGGGAACGAGCCCGTGGCGACGATCGCCGACTTGAACGTCACGTCCTCCCCGCCCTCGACCGCGATCGTGTTCGCGTCCTTGAACGTGCCCTTGCCCTTGACCCACTCGACGCCGTTCGCCTTGAGCAGACCCGCGACGCCGGTCGTCATCTGCTTGACGACGCCGGCCTTCCACGCGTTCGACGCGGCGAAGTCGAGCGAAGACTCGCCGACGTTGACGCCGAACTTCGCGAAGCTCTCCTCGGCCTCCTTCAGCGCGAACGCGGTCTGCACCCACGCCTTCGTCGGGATGCAGCCGACGCGGAGGCATGTGCCGCCGAGCTCCGGCTCCATCTCGATGCAGGCGACCTTCGCGCCAAGCTGCGCGGCGCGGATGGCGGCGGTGTATCCGCCCGGGCCACCTCCGAGGACGGCGACATCAAATTCCATTGCTCTTCTCCCTTTTCATCGTTACGTCTTGAGCGTAATGAAATGCGCTCGCGCATAATCGAGGCAATGGACGAAGCGCGGCTCGAGGACACCGGGTCGGGGCTCGCCCCGGTCACCGACGGGTGGTTCGTCGTCAACGTGCGCGACGCCGAGTGGTGGTTCGCGGAGACGCGCGGCGCGCGGTGCGGCTTCGAGAACGAGTACGGGGAAGCGCCGGTCGAGTTCGCGCAGCTCGGGATCAACCTCACTATCCTCCAGCCCGGGCAGACGAGCCTGTACCACGCCGAAGCGAACGCCGAGGCGTTCCTCGTCCTCACGGGGGAGTTCGTGTTGCGCGTCGAAGGCGAGGAGCGGCGACTGCGGCCATGGGATTTCTTCCACGCACCGCCGTGGACCGAGCACGGCTTCGCGGGCGCCGGCGACGAGCCGTGCGTGCTCCTCATGACCGGCGCGCGGGCGGGGAATCCTGCGGTGCGGTATCCCGCGTCGCCGCTCGCGGCGTAGCACGGCGCGAGTGTCGCGGAGGAGACCTCCGACCCGGAGAAGGCGTATGTCGGGGTCGAGTGGTTCCGGCGCGAGCGGCCGCCGTACTGGGCGCGCCTGCCCTGGGCCGAGAGCTAGAGCTCCGCGACCATCGTCACGGTTCCGTCCTCGCGGCGATGCTCGCGGAAGCCGTGCTTCTCGTAGAAGCCGGTCTGGCCCGACTCGGCGCTGAGACTGACCCGCGCGTAGCCGTCGGCGCGCGCTTGCTCGAGCAGCGCCTCGAGCAGCTCACCGCCGCCGCCGTGGCCGCGATGGCTCGGAACGACGGCGATCGTCAGCTCCGGCGTCTGCTCGTCGACGAAGCCGAAGCCGGGCGCGCTCGCCGGAAAGAGCCGGTACCACGCGGCGCCGTACGGGTTCGGACCGGCGAAGGCGATCACGCCCGCGTCGCCGGTGCGCCCCCAGTTCTGGACGTAGCGGTACAGCGGCCGGTCGGGATCCTCGGCGATCCGCCAGTGGTAGGCGTGCCGGAGCATGTCGCGGAGAAAGCGTGTGTCCTGCCGGTCGACGCGGCGCATCATGACGCGCGGAGCTCCTGTGCAAACTGCAGCCGGTTGCCGTCGGGGTCGAAGACGTCGAGGAGACGAATCTCGCCGCCGAGCTCGACGACGATCCCGACCTCGGCGCCGGCGGCGCGGAGGCGCTCTGCCTCCGCCTTCAGGTCGTCGACGTCGACATGCGCGACGCCGCCTTCTTCGGTCGGATCGCCTTGGCTCAGGCCGATCTCCATCCCGCCACGCTCGGTCGTCACCCAGTTCTCCTCGGGGTCGAAGAGGAGCTCGCCGAAGAGGAGCGTGTCCCGGTAGAAGCGCCTCGCCGAATCGAGGTCGCGGACGTAGTACCAGACAGTCGGCGCCATCTCGCTAGAGCGCAAGCCCCGGATCTTCGAGGCTCTCCTTGAGGGTCTGGAGGAACGCCGCGGCGGGTGCGCCGTCGACGGCGCGATGGTCGAACGTCGCGGTGAGCGTGAGCATCGGCCGGACGGCGAGCTCGCCATTCTCGGGGACGGCTCTGTCCTCGGTCGCGCCGACCGCGACGATTGCAGCCTGTGGCGGGTTGAGGACGGCGGTGAAGCTCTCGACGGCGTACATGCCGAGGTTCGAGATCGTGAACGTACCGCCCTCGAGGTCGTCGGCGCGGAGCTTGTTGTCGCGGGCGCGGGTGACGATGTCGGCGCGAGCGGTCGCGATCTCGGCGAGCGAGAGCCGCTCTGCCGCGCGGATGACCGGCACGACGAGCCCTTGCGGCGCGGCAACGGCGATCCCGACGTTCGCGCTCGGATGGAGGAGGATCGCGTCTTCGGTGAACTCGGCGTTCACCTCGCGATGCCGCATGAGCGCCTGCGCGGAGACCTTCGTCAAAACATCGGTGACGGTCACGCGGACGTTCGGATCGCGCTCGCGCAGCTTCGCAACGAGCGCGTTCGCGCGGGACATGTCTGCGGACGTCTGGAGCTGGAAGACCGGGATCTGCCACGCCTCCGTCAGTCGCCGCGCGATCGTCTTGCGGATGTTCGTAAGCGACACCCGCTCCACCTGTCCGGACGGGACCGTCCTTCCTAGTAACACTTTGTTACTAGCGGGTTCTGGCGCGCCGGCTTCGGTGCGTTCGACGTCCTCGGCGACGATCCGTCCTTCGGGACCGGTGCCGCGGATCGCGGAGAGCTCGATTCCCCGCTCCCGAGCCAATCTCCGGGCCAACGGCGATGCCTTGATCCGCCCGTTCGTCGATCCGGAAGGCACCGGCTCGACCGCAGCCGCCGGCTCGGGTTCCGGCTCAGAATCCGCTTGTAACACTTTGTTACTTGAGGGATCTGCCGGCGCGCCATGGGACACGTCCGGAACAGCATCGGGAACGGACTCGCCCTTGTCGCCGATGAACGCGACGGTCCGGCCGACCGGGACTTCGCCCTCCGCTACGGCGATCTTGAGCAGGACGCCGTTCGCCTCCGCCTCGACCTCCTGCGTGACCTTGTCGGTGTCGAGCTCGAAGAGCGGATCGCCTTTCGCGACGGCGTCTCCTTCCGCTTTCAGCCAGCGAACGATCGTGCCGGACTCCATGCCCTGGCCGAGCCGCGGGAGGATGACCTCCGTCGCCACTAGTGCGCCCCCCGGTCATGTTGCTGTGCTTCTGGGGCGCGCTCGCCAAGCGATGCAATGACGCAGGGAGGCCTGATAGTCGAACTATCGGGCCGACTGAGGACGCGGCAGCGCGCCGCGTGAGCGCGTTCCAGAAGCGCGGAGGGCATGGCCGGGGGGCGCACTTAAGCCTTCCCGACCGTCCGCTTGATCGCGGCGAGCACATCCTCCGCATGCGGGATCACGAAGTTCTCCATCACCGGCGCGAACGGCAGCGGTGTGAACCGCGCCCCGACACGCTCGATCGGCGCGTCGAGCCAGTCGAACGCCTGGTACTGGAGGACGGCTGCGACCTCGGCGCCGAAGCCCATGCGCGTCACCGCCTCGTGTGCGACGACGGCGCGGTTCGTCTTCTTGACCGACGCGACGAGCGTCTCCTCGTCGAGCGGCTGCAGCGTCCGCGGGTCGACGACCTCGACGGAGATTCCCTCGCTCTCGGCCTCTTCGGCCGCGCGTAGCGACTCGTGGACGAGGCGGCCGGTCGCGATCACGGTCACGTCCTCGCCCTCGCGATGCACGCGCGCCTTGCCGATCGGGATCGGCTCGATGTCCGCGGGAACGTCGCCCTTGATCGGGTACAGCGTCCGATGCTCGAAGAAGACGACCGGGTTGTCGTCGTAGATCGCGCTCCACAACAACCCGCGCACGTCCTCCGGCGTCGACGCGAACACGACCTTGAGCCCCGGGATGTGGACGAACCACGCCTCGAGCTGCTGCGCGTGCTGCGCGCCCGGTGACCATCCCGCACCGCCCTGCGTGCGGAAGACGACGGGAACGGTGATCTGCCCGCCGGACATGTAGCGGTGCTTGGCCGCCTGATTCACGACCTGCTCGGCGGCGAGCGTCATGAAGTCCTCGTACATGATCTCCGCGACGGGCCGCATCCCCTGCATCGCGGCGCCGATCGCCGCTCCGGCGAGCGCCATCTCGGAGATCGGCGTGTTGCGCACGCGCTCCGGCCCGAACTCGTCGAGCAGGCCCTGCGTCACGCCCATCGAGCCGCCCATCTCGGCGATGTCCTCGCCCATGACGAAGACGTCCTCGTCGGCGCGCATCGCCTGGACGAGCGTGTCGCGGACCGCTTCGCGGTAGGTCAGCTCAGGCATAGACGTTCTTCAAGGCATCTTCCGGCGCGGGATCCGTCCCGCTCTTCGCGAACTCGACCGACGCCTCGACCATCTCCGTCACCTCGGTGTCGAGCTCGGCAAAGTCGTCGTCCGACATTTCGACCTTTGCGCGCAGCAGCTCGATCGGATCGCGCGTCGCGCGGAGATCCTTCGCCTCGTCCTTGTCGCGATAGACCTGCGGATCGCCGATGTAGTGCCCGCTGAAGCGCACGGTGTCGAGGTGGACGAAGACCGGTCCGTCGCCGCCGCGCGCATGCTCGAGCGCCTTGTGCGCGGTCTTGTAGACGGCCTCGACGTCCTGCCCGTCGGCCTTGACCGCCTTCATCCCGAACGCCTTCGCGCGCTCGGAGAGATCGCGGATCGGCGAATGCTGGCTCTCGGGAGTCGACTCGGCCCAGTGGTTGTCCTCGAGGACGAACACGGCGGGAACGCGCCAGAGCTGCGCGAGATTCAACGCCTCGTGGAATGTGCCGATGTTCGTGGCGCCGTCGCCGAAGAAGGCGACCGCGACACGCGGCTCACCGCGCATCTGGAACGCAAGCGCCGCGCCGGTGATCTGCGGTAGCCCGCCGCCGATGACGGCATTCGCGCCGAGGTTCCCGCGCTCGACGTCGTAGAGGTGCATCGATCCGCCGTAGCCGTGCGAGCAGCCCTCCTGCTTCCCGTACAGCTCAGCCATGAGCTCGTTCGGGTGCGTCCCCTTCGCGAGCGTGTGCCCGTGCGCGCGATGCGTCGACGCGATGACGTCTCCGTCGCCGAGCGCGCGGCAAACGCCGACGGCGCACGCCTCCTGACCGATTGCGACGTGGAGGAAGCCGGGCAGCTCACCGGCGCGGAACCGCTCCTCGACCTTCTCCTCAAAACGGCGGATGAGGAGCATCTCGCGGAGGACGTCCTGCAGATCAGCCTTCGCGAGGCTCGCTCTCTGCTCCACCTTGGCCACGGCAGGAGTGTACGGTTCGCCCCGTGAGCCTCGTCGACCGGTGGAATCACGTCGAAAACGGCCTCGAGCCGGGCTGGACCGAGGCAACGCTGAGCCTCGAGATCCACGACGCCGACGCGCGTTCGCGTGCCGCCGCGCTGCTCGGACCAGCCGGGCCGGGCTTCTCCGGCAACACCGTCCGCTTCACCGTTTCCACCCGCGGCCACGGTGTCGGGCCGGACGCCGCACGCCGTTTGCTGAAGCGCGTCGACGGAGAAGGCATTCCGGGACGACTCGAGCTCGTCGACTCCGAAATGGCCCTGATCGCCGAACCCGCAATTGTCCGCACGACACTGTCGCAAGCATGGGACGCTGCGCTCGCGGTGCTGCCCGCCGACTGGAGCGATCTCCTCGTCGAGCTCGAGCTCGACTCGAGCGCCGATGTCGACCGCGGCGCCGTGCTGTGCGCGCCGCTCAATCCGATCCAGTCGACGGGGCGGCCCGGATTCCGGTTCCGCTGCGCGAGCCACCGCGGCTACGGCGCGTCCCCAGGGATGGTCGCCACGTGCCTCGGCCGGCTCGACGACAACGGGATCTCCGGCCGCGTCCGCATTACGCGCGTCCTGAGCGATGTCCATCCGGTCGGTACGCAGGGCGCGGTGTTCTCCATCGGCCGCCGCCCGGCATGAACGACCTCGCGGACGCCACACGGCGAGTCGCCGACCACGCGCGTACGCTCCTCGAGCTCGAAGTGCGGCTCGCGTTGGAGGAGCTGAAGAAGAAGGCCACGAAGCTCGGGATCGGCCTCGGCCTCAGCGGCGGCGCGCTGATGTTCCTGTGGCTCGCGATCCTCTTCGGCCTCGGCGCGGCGACGGCCGGTCTCACCTACGTCCTCCCGGTCTGGGCGTCGCTCCTCGTGATGTGCGCCATCGTGCTCGTCATCGCGCTTGTGCTCGGGTCCATCGGCGTCCAGCTCATGCGCCGCGCCACCGAGCAGCCGCTGCCCGAGGAGGCGATTGCGGAAGCCCAGCTCACGATGGAGGAGTTGCAGGAGGAGCTAAACGATGCCGGAGCCTGAGATCCGGCAAGAGCTCGCAGAGGAGCGGCGCGAGCTGAAGGAAGCCGTCGCCGAGCTCCGCGGAGAGCTCGACCACAAGGCCGAGCAGGGCAAGAAGGTCGCCGTGGTCGCCGCGGCAGCAACCGGCGCACTCGTGGTCGCGAGGATCGCGCTGAAGCTGACGCGTCGCGCGCGCCGCTAAGCGCGCAGCTCTGCCCCGAACTGCTTGCCGACCGCGTCGGCGATCGAGGCGCGCACCGGCGCGACGTCCTCGTCGGTCAGCGTCCGCTCGGGGGAACCAAACGCGAGCCGGAAGGCAAGCGAGCGCTTCCCCTCGCCCAGCTGCGGCCCGCGGTACTCGTCGAAGACGGACACGTGGCGCAAAAGCTCGCCGCCCGCCGCGCGGATCGTCGCGAGGAGGTCGGACGCGGCCGTGTCCTCGTCCACGACGAAGGCGAGATCCTGCCGTAGCTCGGGGAAGTCACTGATCTCGGCGAACGACGTCGAGCCCATCACCGCAACAAGCGCGTCGAGATCGAGCTCGAACGCTCCCCATGCACCGTCGAGCTCGTCCGGGTGCAGCTCGCCGACCCAGCCCTCCGCGCTCTGCGCCGCCTTGCCGGGATGGAGTCGGCGGGCGATCGTCCGCTCGAACTTCGGCTCGCATCCGAGGGCGCCGTAGATCTGCTCGATCGCCCACTTCGCCTCCGCGAAGCCGCCGTCGACGATGCCGGCGACGTGCCATGGCTCGTTGCCGCGCTCGTTGGGGTAGACGTGCGCGATCTCGAACAGCGCGACGCTCTCGACGTCGACGGCGCGGTTCGCCCGGGCCGCTTCGACGAGGCTCGATATGAGCGTCTCGCGCATTGCACCGAGCTCGGCGGAGATCGGCTCGGGCAGGACGATCGGGCCGGCGGGAACGAGCGACGGCGTGTACGCCTCGGCGAAGCCGCAGCCGACGAGGACGTCCTCGACCGTGCGGCGCGCCCGCTGCCACGGCGTCAGCCGGCCGAACATCGCCTGGCGGCGCGGGAGCGTGAACGGGATGTTCGCGAGCTCGAAGCGCGCGACTTCCTCGACGAGGTCGATCTCGCGCGTCACGTCGCGTGCGCGCCACGTCGGGACGCGGAAGCCGTCGCCTTCACGCTCGAAGCCGATGCGTCCGAGGATCTCCTTCTGCCGCTCCGGCGTCACCTCGAGCCCGAGCACCTCGGTCGCGCGCTGCACGCGCATCGGGATGACCGCCGGCTCGGGCAGCTCGTCGTGGACGTCCGCGGCGCCCGTCCAGCGCGCGCCGGCGAGCTCGACGAGGAGCTGCGTCGCGAGCACGGCTGCCGGCCCGGCGAGATAGGGGTCGACGCCCTTCTCCCAGCGGTTCGAGCCCTCCGTACGCAGCGAGTGTCGTTCCGAGCTCCGCAGGATCCCGATCGGCTCGAAGTTCGCCGCCTCGAGGAGGACGGACGTCGTCCGCTCCGAGACCTCGGTCTCCTCGCCGCCCATGATTCCGGCGAGCGCGATCCCGGTCTTCCCGTCGGTGATGAGCAGATCGTCGGCTGAGAGCTTGCGATCGTTGCCGTCGAGCGTCCGCAGCCGCTGGGCCTCCCGCGCGCGGCGGACGACGATTCGCGCGCCGTCGAGCTTGTCGCAGTCGAACGCGTGGAGCGGATTGCCGAGCGCGAGCATCACGTAGTTCGTGACGTCGACGACGTTCGAGATCGACCGGACACCGGCGTCGCGCAGCCGCGCCTTGAGCCACATCGGCGACTCGGCGATCGTCACGTCGCGGAAGAGCCGTCCGATGTACCGCGGACAGCCGGCCGGGTCGTCAATCTCGATGTCGACGTTCTCCGAGCCGTCCTGCGTGGGCTCAACGCCGGGCATCGGCCGCAACTCGCCGCCGAAGATCGCGGCCACCTCGCGCGCGAGGCCGTAGACGGAGAGGAGATCGACGCGGTTGCCGGTCGCCTCGATGTCGAGGATCTCCTCGGTGAGCGGCAGCGCCGCGGCGAGCGGCAAGCCCGGCTGGAGCCCGTCGGCCAGGAGCATGATCCCGTTGTGATCCGTGCCGAGCTCGACCTCGTCCTCGGCGAGGATCATCCCCTCGGAGATCTCGCCGCGCAGTTCGCGCCGGTCGAGCGTCAGGCCGTTCGGGAGCGTCGCACCGGGCCGCGCGACCGCGACGGTCGCTCCGGCACCGAAGTTCCACGCCCCGCAGACGATCTGCGCCGGCTCGCCCTCCCCCACGTCGACCGTGCAGAGCTGGAGACGGTCGGCGTTCGGGTGCTTCTCCGCGGTGAGCACACGCCCGACTACGAACCCCGTCGTGTCCGCCGGACCCCGCCGCTCGATCGTGTTCACCTCGGCCGCGATGATCGAGAGCGCGTCGGCGATCTCCTGCGCGCTCGCATCGACGTCCGTGTACTCCCGGAGCCAGGAAAGCGGGACTCTCACCGAAACTGCCTCAGGAAACGCAGGTCGTTCTCCCAGAACGGCCTGATCGTCGGGATGTCGTAGCGCAGCTGCGCTGTGCGTTCGAGGCCGAGCCCGAACGCGAACCCGCCCCACTCCTCGGGATCGAGCCCGACGTTCGCGAGCACCTGCGGGTCGATCATCCCCGAGCCGCCGATCTCGATCCAGCCGGACCATTTGCACGTCGGGCAGCCGCTGCCGCCGCACACGCCGCACGAGACATCGGGCTCCATCGACGGCTCCGTGAACGGGAAGTAGTGCGTGCGAAAACGAACGTGCCGCTCCTCCCCGAAGAGCGCGCGCATGACGTGCAGCAGCGTCCCTTTGAGGTCGGCCATCGTGATCCCGCGGTCGATGGCGAGGCCCTCGAACTGGTGGAAGATCGGGAACCGCGTCGGCGTGATCGCGTCGCGGCGGTAGACGCGGCCGATCGAGACCATGTACACCGGCGGCGCCTTCTCCTCGAGGATGTGGATCTGCGACGGCGACGTCTCGGTGCGCAGGACATGGCCGGCGTCAACGTAGAACGTATCGCGCGGCGACCGCGCCGGATGCCACTCCGGGAACGCGAGCTTGTCGAAGTTGTATTGGATGCTCTCGATCTCGCGGTCCTCGCGGATCTCGTAGCCGAGGCCGATGAACGCGTCCTCGACGTCGCGGCGGATGTGCGTCGTCGGATGGAGCGAACCGCGCGGCCGGACGCCGACGCTTCCGAGCAGCTGCGCCGGCAGGGTGACGTCGACCTTCTCGGTGGAGAGCCTCGCCGACAGCTCGGCGCGCTCGAGCTCCTCCTGCCGCGCGGCGAACGCCTCTTCGAGCGCCTCGCGCACGGCGTTGAGCGCCATTCCCGTCTCGCGGTCGCGCACTTCGCGCAGCGCGAGCTTGAGCTCGCTGCTGCGTCCGAGGTACCGGACGCGCGCTTCGTCGAGGCTGTCGAGCGTCTCGGCGGCAGCGGCCGCAGCGAGCGCTTCTCTCTGTAGCTCCTCCGGATTCACCTTCTCGACCTTATCCAACGGTTTCTTCTCCTCTCGCAGGCACGGGTTCAGCGGTCGGTGACGCCCCGGCTCGTGCTGCGTTGGAGGAGTCGACCCGCTAGCGCGCCGACGCCCCGGCAGCGAGCCGGGGCGAGATAAAGGCGAAGGTGCGCGCGACGGACATATCCCGCTCCCGGCACCGGCAGAGCCGGTGCCTCCGCTCTTTGATGACCTCCGTCGAGCCTACGCTCATCGGCGTGATATTACCGGGCATGGCCGATTACGACGTGTGGGCGCGCGACTACGACACCTGGGCCTCGGAGATGACCGAGGACGTCCCGTTCTACGTCGACCTCGCGCGCGAGTCGCCCGGGGACACGATCGTCGAGCTCGCGGTCGGTACTGGTCGCGTCGCGATCCCGATCGCGCAGGAGACCGGCAAGCGCGTGATCGGGATCGACCGCGCGCCGGCGATGCTCGCCGTCGGCCGCGAGCGCGCCGGAGACCTGCCGATCGACTTCCGCGAGGGAGACTTCCGCGATTTCACGGTCGAGGAGCCGGTCGACCTCGTCATCTGTCCGTTCCGCGCTCTTCTCCACGCGGCGACGTGGGCCGACAAGCTGCGGGTGTTCGAGTCCGCGGCGGCAGCGCTACGGCCGGGCGGGCGTTTTGCGTGGAACGCCTTCGTCTTCAGCCCGTTCGCCGCGGCACGCAACCACGGCGTTCGGCAAGAGCGCGGCGATCTCTGGCAGCTCGTCGAGCAGATCCCCGCGGACAACCGCATCGACCTCACGCGCGGCAGCGGCGACGAGGCCGAAGGGAAAGTGCATCTCTGGTGGGCGACGAAGTCCGAGTGGGACGGCCTCGTCGCCGTGAGCGGGCTCGAGGTCGAAGCGCTCTACGGCTGGTTCGACCGGCGGCCCTTCGACGACGATGCGCTCGAGTTCGTCTACGTCGCACGCAAGCCCGCATGAGCGACTACGACTCGTGGGCGCACGTCTATGACGCCTGGGGCAGCGGCATGCCCGCGGACGTCGAGCACTACCTCCGCCTCGCCCGCGAGGCGCACGGGCCGATCGTCGAGCTCGCCGTCGGCTCGGGGCGAGTTGCGATTCAGATCGCACGCGAGACCGGCAAGCCCGTGATCGGGATCGACTCCTCCACGCGGATGCTCGAGATCGCCCGTGAGCGCGCTGCGGGCCTTTCGCTCGAGCTGCGCCTCGGCGACATGCGAGAGCTCGAGCTCGACGAGCCGGCGGCGCTCATCTACGTTCCCGGCCGCTCGCTTCTCCACCTGCGCGGCTGGCACGAGAAGCGCGAGGTGTTCGAACGCGTCGCGAAATCGCTCCGCACCGGCGGGCGCTTCGCCTTCAACGCGTTCGCGTTCAGCCATTCGATCGCCGCAAAGCTCGACGGGACGACGATCGACACGAACGGCGTCGTCCACACGATGCACTACGCGGTCGGCGACAACCGCGTCGACATCAACCGCGACGGCGCAGCGACGCTCCACCTCTGGTGGGCGACGAAATCCGAGTGGGAAGGCCTCATCGACGTGGCCGATTTCGAGGTCGAAGCGCTCTACGGCGGCTTCGCGCAGGAGCCGTTCACCGACGAGTCCCTCGAGTTCGTCTACGTCCTCCGCAAGCCCTGAGCGAATACGACCCGATAGCGCGGCTGTACGACCCGTGGAGCGCGAGCGTCGTCGAGGACATCTCGTTCTACGTCGACGAGGCGCTTGCCGCGGGCGGGCCGGTGGTCGAGCTCGGGGTCGGAACCGGGCGGATCGCGATCCCGATCGCAATGGCAGGGGTCGACGTGATCGGGGTCGACTCCTCCGCCGGAATGCTCGCCGTGTGCCGCCAGCGCGCGGACGAGGCCGGCGTCGGTGCGCGCGTCGACCTGCGGCTCGGCGATCTGCGCAAGCCGCCGGTGGACGAGCGGGTCGCGCTCGTCGCGTGCCCGTTCCGCGCCTATCTCCACCTCCGCGACGACGCGGAGCGGCTCGAGGCGCTCGAAGCCGCGCGCGACCTGCTCCGGCCGGGCGGCAAGCTCGTCTTCGACGTCTTCACGCCCTCGCGCGCCGACATCGAGGAGACGCACGGCCGCTGGATCGAGCGCGAGCCGGACATCGACGAGCGCGCCGACTGGGACGAAGACGCGCAGACGCTCACGCTCTCCGTGCGCGGGCCGAGCGGCGAATCGACGATGAAACTGTGGTGGCTCGAGCCGGCGCGCTGGCAGACGCTGCTCGCCGAGGCCGGCTTCGAGGTGCTCGCGTGCTACGGGTGGTTCGACCGGCGACCGTTCACGGGCGGCGAGGACAGCGTCTGGATCGCCGCTCGAAAGTAGTCCACGCAAATTGCGACAAGTCAAAAGGCCTTCCCGCGCAAATTGCGACAAATCGTTGACGAGAGGCATTGACCTGGTGACGGCGGACTCGATAGGTTCCTCTTGCACCGAGCAGGGCACGCGAGTAGGTCGAAGCCTCGACCGAGCGGCACAACGGTAAGGGAGCAATCCCAAGTCGAAAGGCCGGTTGGATGAGGGGGACGAAAGCGAAGCCGGCTCGGTGAATTTTTTTGGTCCGACCCTTGGCACGGCACCCCTCGAAGGAATATCGTCTTCCGATGGACGCGGCATCCCGCCGTCGGCCAACAATCAAGAGGGGGTCACAGTGCGCTGGAAGAAGGGGTCTGTACTGCTCGTTCTCGGCGGAGCCGTCGCAGCCGCCATGGCGATCGTAGGAGTGTCGTACGCGTCAGTTCCCGACTCGAGCGGCGTGATTCACGCCTGCTATCAGGCGAACAAGAACGGGGACATCGCCGGCCACGGGCGGCTCCGGCTGATCGACCCATCAGCGGCGAACCCCGCCGACCGGACGTGCACGAAGAATGAACAGGAGCTCGACTGGAACGTGAAGGGCCCGAAGGGCGACCCCGGCCCCGCCGGACCGCAAGGGCCGCAGGGTCCCGCCGGGCCGGCTGGACCGGCCGGACCGCAGGGACCACAGGGGCCGGCAGGACCGCAAGGCGCGGTTGGCCCGACCGGAGCGCAAGGCCCCGTCGGACCTGCGGGCCCAATCGGGCCGCCAGGCGCCGCCGGACCGCAAGGCCCGAAGGGCGATCCCGGAACGCCCGGAACACCCGGCGCCCCCGGCCCGCAAGGGCCGCAAGGCCCGGCCGGACCGCCAGGCCCGCAGGGGTCGGCCGGACCGCAGGGGCCGGCGGGCGCCGACGGCGTCAGCGGCTACAGCGAGGACAGCGCTTCGATCGCGCTCCCGACCGGCGACGTCGAGAACGGAACGATCTACTGCCCGTCGGGCCAGAAGATCATGAGCGGTGGGTGGACAGACGACGGCCAATCCTTCGGTCTGAACGTCTTCCTGTTGCAGTCGGGCCCGCTCAGCGGAGGAAGCGGCTGGACCGCCGACCTGTACAACAACAGCGGTACGACCGTCAACGTCACGTTCGAGTGGATCTGCATCGATGCGCCGGGAGCGACGTCCCCGTCTTCCGGAGCGAGCAAGGCATCCGCGGACAAGCCCGTGTTCACAGTGAGGCGGATGTCCGCAACGCACTGAGCCTCGACCTCACCGGAGCCGGCCCCAGGTTGCGACCCGGGGCCGGCTCTCGGAGGCTGCTCAGCGCCGGGCGAGTTCGTACAGCGCGATCGCACCCGCGAGCGCGACGTTGAGCGACTCTCCCCCGCCCGGCTGCGGGATCGAAACCCGGTCGTCGCAGCGCTCGAGCACCTCGCGTGGCAAGCCGTCGCGCTCGGCGCCGAGGACGAGCACGACATCGCCATCGACCGTGAGCTCGGGCAGCGGAGTGCCGCCGTGCGCCACGAGCGCGACGCGCGTCCCGGCCGGCTGGTCGAAGCCGGCCAGCGGCACGCGGAAGATCGCGCCCATCGACGCACGCACCGCCTTCGGCCCCGTCGGATCCGCGCAGCCCTCCGAGAGCGCGACGCCGGCGCCGAACGCGTCGGCGGCGCGGAGGAGCGTCCCGACGTTTCCCGGATCCGCGACATGCCAGAGCGCGAGCGTCACCGCCCGCGTCCCACGCGGCAAGCCGTCCTGCTTGAAGACCGCGACGACACGCGGCGGATGCGCGAGCGTCGACACCTCGGCGAGCAGCGCAGGCTCCACGTCCTCGTCCGCGACAAGCACGTCAGAAGCCTCGAGGCCGGCACTGAGGCCGGCCTCGACGAGATCCTCACCCTCGACCGCGAACATCCCGAGCTTGTCGCGCCAACTCCGCTCCTGCAGCTTGCGGAGGAGCTTGAGCCGCTCGTTGTCGCGCGAGGTGATCAGCTTTGGAGCGCGGCCTTGGCCTTGTCGGCAATCGCGCCGAACGCGGCGGGGTCGCTGACGGCGAGGTCGGCGAGCACCTTCCGATCGAGCTCGATGCCGGCCTTGTTGCAGCCGTTCACGAACTGGTTGTACGAGAGGCCGTTCGCCCGGGCAGCCGCGTTGATCCGCGTGATCCAGAGCTTGCGGAACTCGCGCTTGCGCACCTTCCGGTCGCGGTAGGCGTAGGTGAGCGAATGCTCGACCTGCTCCTTCGCGTACTTGTAGTGCGTCGATTTGCGGCCCCAGTAGCCCTTGGCCTGCTCGAGAACCTTACGGCGCTTCTTCTGTGCGTGGACTGCCCTCTTGACCCTGGGCATTAGCGCATCCCCAGCATCTTCTTGACCTTGTTCGTGTCGGCCCGCGTGAGCAGCTGCTCTTTACGAAACCCGCGCTTCTTCTTCGCCGACTTCGTCTCCAGGTTGTGGCTCCGCATCGCCGGACGGCGCTTGATCTTGCCCGTCCCCGTCAACTTGAAGCGCTTCTTCGCTCCGCTGTGTGTCTTCGTCTTCGGCATCGTGTTTCACTCCTGCGTTCTTCGTCGGGCCGAGCAGCATCACCATGTTGCGTCCGTCCTGGAGCGGCTGGGACTCGATCGCCCCGATCTCCTTGACGTCCTCGGCGAGGCGGAGGAGCAGGTCGCGTCCGCGCTCCGGGTGCTGCTGCTCGCGGCCCCGGAACATGATCGTGACCTTCACCTTCGCGCGCTGGTTGAGGAATCGCTCGACGTGTCCCTTCTTGGTGTTGTAGTCGTGCACGCCGATCTTCGGCCGGAGCTTGATCTCCTTGACGAGGATCTGGCTTTGGTGCTTGCGGGCCTGCTTCGCCTTCTGCTCCTGCTCGTACTTGTACTTCCCGTAATCCATGACCTTCGCCACGGGCGGGTCGGCCTGGGCAGCGACCTCGACGAGATCGAGGTTCTTGCCGTAGGCGTAATCGCGCGCTTCGTCGGAGGTCTTGATTCCGAGCTGGGCACCGTCGTCGTCGATCAGCCGGACGCGCGGGACACGGATCGCATCGTTGATGCGCGTCGTGTCGCGTGGCGCGGGGCGGGTCTGCTCGAACGGCCGGCGTCTGGGCCTCAAGTGGTAGTCACCAAGTCGGGCTTGCTCCTCCTCGTTTCGGATTCAAGTACTGAAAAGCCGCTGGTCATGCAGCGGCCCCGTTTCTCAAGTCGTTCGACTCGGTTGAACCTGCCAGCGCCACTTTCGTGGGCCGGGAGGTGAGGAACGGGTCCGCCCCTGCTTTTCAGGCTGAGAGGGTAGCAAGCCGCTCGATGAGGGCGGACAGCGACACCTCCGACTGCTCGCCGCCGCGCTCGCGCACCGCGAGGCTGTCGTCCGACTCCTTGTCCCCGTAGACGATCGTGACCGGGATCTTCTCGAGCTCGGAGGCGCGAATGCGCTTGCCGATCGTCTCCGTCGGCGCGTCGACCTCGGCGCGGAAACCCGCTTCCTTCAGACGGAGGACGAGCGTCGAGGCTGCGTCGACGTGCGCGTCGCCGACCGGCAGTACGCGCACCTGAACCGGCGCGAGCCAGAACGGGAACGCGCCCGCGTAGTGCTCGATGAGGATCCCCATGAACCGCTCGAGCGAGCCGAAAAGGGCCCGGTGGACGACGTACGGCGTGTGCTCGGCGTTGTCCGCGCCCATGTACGTCAAGCCGAAGTTCTGCGGCATCTGCGCGTCGAGCTGGATCGTTCCCATCTGCCAGGAGCGTCCGAGCGCGTCGGTCATGTGGAGGTCGATCTTCGGCCCGTAGAACGCGCCGTCGCCCTCGTTCACGACGTAGTCGATACCCCGCTTCTCGAGCGCCGCCTTGAGTGCACCCTCGGTGAAGTCCCACTCCTCGTCGGAGCCGAGCTTCTTCTCCGGCCGCGTCGACAGCTCGAAGCGCGCCTCCATCCCGAACAAGTCGTAGAGGAATGAGGCGTAGTCGAGGCAACCGAAGATCTCGTCCTCGATCTGGTCGGGCGAGCAGAAGATGTGCGCGTCGTCCTGCGTTACGTGCTTGACGCGAAGGAGGCCATGGAGGGTGCCGCCGAGCTCGTCGCGATGCAGCGTCGACGACTCCGCGTACCGGAAGGGCAGGTCGCGATAGGAGCGCAGCCCGGAACCGAACAGGAGCATGTGGCCGGGGCAGTTCATCGGCTTGAGGGCGAACTGACCCTCCTGCTCGTGCGAGTGGGTGAAGAACATGTTGTCGGCGTAGTTCTCGTAGTGGCCCGACGTGATGTACGTCTGGACGTCGTAGAGGAGCGGCGTCTTCACCTCGACGTAACCGCGCTTGATGTTCTCGCGGCGGCGGAGATCCTCGAGCTCGTTCCAGATCACCATTCCCTTCGGGTGCCAGAACGGCGAGCCGGGCGAGTTCTCGGCGAGATGGAAGAGATCGAGCTCCGTGCCGAGCCGGCGATGGTCGCGGGCGCGCGCCTGCTCCATCCGTTCGAGATACGCGTCGAGATCGGCCTGGGAGTAGAACGCCGTGCCGTAGATGCGCGTCAGCTGCGGCTTCGTCGAGTCGCCGCGCCAGTACGCGCCGGCGAGACCGGTGAGCTTGAACGCCTTGATCGGCTTCGAGTTCTGGAGGTGCGGGCCGCGGCAGAGATCCGTGAAGTCGCCCACTCCGTCGTGGGACTGCGTGTAGAGCGTGATGTCGCCCTCGGCGGTGTCGACGAGCTCGACCTTGTACGGCTCGTCCTCCGCGGCGAAGCGCTGCTTGGCCTCGTCGCGCGAGATGTCCTCGCGGCTCCACTCGCGCCCTTCCTTCAGCTCCTTCGCGACTTCTGCCTCGATCGTCTCGAGGTCGGCGTCGGAGATCGGCTCAGGGAAGTCGAAGTCGTAGTAGAAGCCGTTGTCGATCGGCGGGCCGATGGCGATCTTCACGCCTGGATAGAGCCGGCGCACGGCCTCGGCGAGCACGTGCGCGGACGAGTGGCGGAGGACGGAGAGCGCGTCGGGATCCTGCGTGTCGCGCGTCGTGAGCAGCTGGATCCGGTCGCCGTCGGCGAGCGGCGCACGGAGATCCTGCACCGCGCCGTTGGCCTTGATGAGCACCGCTTGCTCGGCGAGCTTCGGTCCGATCGCGAGCGCCGCGTCGAGTCCGCTCGCGCCGTCGGCGAGCTCGAGCTCGGAGTCGTCCGGAAGAAGAACCTTCATGTGCACCTCCAATCAGGGAACGGGAACGAACGCAGCACGACGCCGCCGTTAGGCGACGGTGGCTGTGGCTGTCGTCCCGTGCTGGTGCACGCGGCGAGCTTACCGAACGCGCTCGCCGGGAACGCCGGCCTGCATGACAGAGCCCACGCACACAAACCCGCGCGAGGACGACCGGAACGACGAGATCGACGAGTCGCCGGTACCGGACCCGACCGAGAACGGCGGCGACACCGAAGACGACCCGGAAGCGGACTAACCCCGGAACTCCAAGAGGATCCACTCGCTCGCGTGATCGGAGTCGGGCGGGTGGCCGCGCGAGATCTCGACGAAGCCGGCGCGCTCCCATGCGCGCACGGCTCTCTCGTTCCACGCGTACGGGTCGACCGTGACGCGTGCGTAGCCGCGCCGGTCGATCAGGTGCCGCGCCATTGCGCGTCCTGCGTCAGGCCCGAGCCCGCGACCGCGCGCCGCGGGTATGAGGAACATGTCGAGCCCCTCGGGATGCGTTTGGAGATAGCCGACCGGCGCGCCCGACTCCTCGACGATCCACGCGTCGACGTCCGGCCGCGCGAGCCTCTCCGCCATCTCGGCGCGCGTGAAGGTCTCGTCGTCCCAGTACCGCGCGACCTCCGGATCGGCGTGCCAGGCGACGAGCAGGTCGACGTCCTCCACGCCGGCCGGCCGCAACGACGTCAGTTGTCCGCGTACCACGTCCGGGTCACTCGATCGACCGGCAATCCCTCGACGTTTTCATCGCCGGTGCCGAGGAGACGAATCTCGATATCCGCAGACATCACAGGAGGTAATCAATGCCGAGCAAGAGCGCCAACGTCAAGAACGAGAAGCAGTACGAAGCGCTGAAGGACAAGGGGATGTCGAAGGAACGCGCCGTGAAGATCGCGAACTCGCCGGGCGCTTCGAGCCGCGGCGGCAAGGCGTCGGGCTCCGGCGTTCGCCGCAACAACGCGTCGCAGGGCGGAACGACCGCGCAGAAGAAGGCCGCGGGCCGCAAGGGCGGGAAGGCGACCGCGCGCAAGAGCTAGACCGGCTCAGTCCGGGCGCGCTCGCAATTCGACGACGACTCTGCTAACGATTCCGATCCTGCGGCTCGTTCGTGTTGTCCTTCAAACGAAAGGGTCGTCGTCATGTCAAAGGGGTTACTGCACCGCACGATGCGGTGCGTTCTGATCGTCCTCATTCTTTCCGGTCTTGCCGTCTCTCTCGTCGGCGCCAGCGCGCGTCCCGCCTCGGCGGGGACGACAGGAGCACAGTTCGCCCGCACATGCGGGGCCGTTCCGAAGGGCGAAATGCGGTGCTTCGCCATTCACCGCACGACGGGAGTCGTCGCCCACGTCCCGCACGGGATGAACGCGGCCCTCGCGGTCAGCGGCTACGGCCCGTCCGATCTCGCCAGCGCATACAGCGTGCCGACGTCGCTCGGCTCGGGCAAGACCGTCGCGATCGTCGACGCGTACAACGACCCGAATGCCGCGAGCGACCTCGCCACGTACCGCAGCAACTTCGGCCTTCCCTCCTGCACGGTTGCGAACGGCTGCTTCAAGCAGGTCAACCAGAACGGGGCGACAAGCCCGCTCCCGGCGAATGACACCGGGTGGTCGGGCGAGGAGATGCTCGACATCGAGATGGTCTCGGCCATCTGCCCGAACTGCCACATCCTGCTCGTCGAGGCATCGAGCCCGACGACCGCGAACCTCGGCACGGCCGTCAATACCGCGGTCTCGATGGGCGCTGTCGCGGTCTCGAACAGTTACGGCGGCTCCGAGTCGTCGAGCGAGTCGAGCTACGACACGTCCTACTACAAGCACCCGGGCGTGGCGATCGTCGCGTCCTCCGGGGACGGCGGTTACACGCGCGAGTATCCGGCCGCGTCGCCGTGGGTGACTGCCGTCGGCGGTACGAAGCTGAGCCGGGCGAGCAACTCGCGTGGCTGGACGGAGTCCGTCTGGTCGACGAGCTCGTCCGAGGGAGCGGGAAGTGGCTGCTCGTCGTACGAGACGAAGCCGTCGTTCCAGCACGACACCGGATGCACGCGGCGCACGATCGCCGACGTCTCCGCCGTGGCCGATCCCGCGACCGGCGTCGCCGTGTACGACTCGTACGGCTCGGGCGGCTGGACGGTGTTCGGCGGCACGAGCGTCGCCTCGCCGATCATCGGCGCGATGTACGCGCTCGCGAACTCGGCGACCGCAGGCACCTATCCGAACTCGTACCCGTACGCGAACCCGAGCGCACTGTGGGACGTAACGACTGGGCAGACCTCAACGTGCGGGACGTACCTCTGTAAGGCCGGCGTCGGCTACGACGGCCCAACCGGGCTCGGAACGCCTAACGGCGTCGCCGCCTTCGGGCCGGGCACGGCTCCGACGAACGACTTCTCGATCTCGGACAGCCCGTCGTCGGCCACGGTGACCGTCGGCTCGGGGACGAGCACAACGGTGTCCACCACGACGACCTCGGGCTCGGCACAGACCGTCTCGCTGAGCGCGAGCGGCCTGCCGAGCGGTGCGACAGCGTCGTTCTCGCCTGCGTCGGTCACAAGCGGAAGCTCGTCCACGCTGACGATCTCGACCTCGAGCTCGACACCGGCCGGGACGTACGCAGTCACGATCACCGGCACGGGCACGTCCGCAACGCACACGACGTCGTTCTCCCTGACCGTGAGCTCGTCGGGTGGCGGGGGATGCACGGCGGCCCAGAAGATCACGAATCCGGGCTTCGAATCCGGTACGACCGGCTGGGCTTCTACGTCCGGCGTGATCGGGCAGTACGGATCGTCCGGCGAGCCGACGCACGGAGGCACGTGGGACGCCTGGCTCGACGGCTACGGCACGACGCACACCGACACGCTGTCGCAGTCGGTGACGATCCCGAGCGGGTGCGCGAACTACACCCTCTCGTTCTGGCTCCACATCGACACGTCCGAGACCACGACGACGGTGGCGTACGACAAGCTCACCGTCACGCTGGGCTCGACGACGCTCGCGACGTACTCGAACCTCAACAAGGGAACGGGCTACACGCAGCGCTCGTTCAACGTCTCCGGCTTCGCCGGCCAGACCGTGACGCTGAAGTTCACGGGCGCGGAGGACAGCTCGCTCCAGACGTCGTTCGTCATCGACGACACGGCGTTGAACGTCAGCTGAACTGAGAAGAAACGGGAGCGGGACGCCTCATGCGAGGCGTCCCGCTCTACCGCATTACGCCGTCGGGACGACGTTGCGAGCCTCGGGGCCCTTCTCGCCCTCGGCCGGCTCGAACTCAACGCGAGCGCCCTCGGCGAGGGTCTTGAAGCCCTCGCTCGTGATCGCGCTGAAATGGACGAAAACGTCCTTTCCGCCCTCGTCCGGGGTGATGAAGCCATACCCCTTCGCGTCGTTGAACCACTTAACGGTTCCGGTTGCCATATCTGTACACCTCCTTTGGAAACTCTGAACGTTCTCGGAGGCGCAAATGCGAACCCGGTACACGCTCTAGTGCAGTAACAGCGGGAACGGTAGCGAGAATTGTCACGTTATGCGGGTTCTCGCTTCTCCGGACAAGTTCAGGGGGACGCTGAGCGCGCGCGAGGCGGCTGCGGCGATCGCTCGCGGGGCAAGCCGCGCGGGCTGCGAGGCGATCGAGTTGCCGCTCGCGGACGGCGGCGAAGGCACGCTCGACGTGCTCGGCGGCGCGAATCGCACGACGGTCGTGACCGGGCCATTCGGCACATCCGTCGAAGCGTCGTGGCGGCTCGAGAACGGCGTCGCGCTCATCGAGGCGGCGCAAGCCTGCGGACTGACGCTCGCGGGCGGAGCCGAGGGGAACGATCCGCTGCGCGCAACGACCCGCGGCGTCGGCGAGTTGATCGCGGCTGCGACTCGGGCCGGAGCCGAGCGGGTCGTTGTCGCGGTCGGCGGTGTCGCGTCGACCGACGGCGGCGTCGGCGCGGTCGAAGCGCTGGGAGGACGGCTCGAGGCCCCGGTCGAGGTCGCAGCCGACGTGTCGGCACGCTTTCTCGACGCTGCCGACGTCTTCGCGCCGCAGAAGGGAGCGACTCCCGAGCAGGTCGCACTTCTCCGCGATCGGCTCGCGCGGCTCGACGTTCCCGACCAGCCGGGCGCGGGCGCGGCGGGCGGGCTCGCCGGCGGCCTCGCCGCGATCGGCGCGACGATCGTCCCCGGTTTCGAGCTCGTCGCGGGATTGCTCGACCTCGACCGCTGGCTGGCCGATGCCGAGCTCGTGATCACCGGAGAGGGACTCGTCGACGCGACATCGCTGACCGGCAAGGTCGTCGGCGGCGTGATCGCATGCGCGGCGCAGGCTGGAGTCGGAACCCTCGTGGTTGCGGGCGACGTGGTGACAAACTCACCCATCGACGCCGTATCTCTCGTGGCACTCTGTGGACGAGCGCGAGCCCATGCCGAGCCCGCGGAATGTCTCGCGGAAGTCGTCGAGAAGGAGCTCACCCTGCTGCAGCGAATCGCCTAGGTCCGACACGTGCCACCACCCGAGAAACGCCCGCACATCACGTACCGTCCCGGCCTCGACGGGCTACGGGCGCTCGCCGTCACGGCCGTCTTCCTCTTCCACGCAAAACCGCATGCATCAGGCGATCCGTGGGTGCCCGGCGGCTCCCTCGGCGTCGACCTGTTCTTCGTCCTCAGCGGCTACCTGATCACGTCGCTCCTGCTCGCCGAGTGGGACAGGGACGGCAAGGTCCGGCTTCCCGATTTCTGGAAGCGGCGCGCGCGACGGCTCTTCCCCGCGGTCGTCGTCGTCATCCTCGCCGCGCTGATCCTGTCGGCGCTCTTCGCGCGGGACGTGCTCGGCGCGACGCGGGGAGACGGACTGAGTGCCCTCTTCTACGTCAACAACTGGCACCAGATCTACGCGAACCAGTCGTACCTCCACCTCATGGGCGCGCCGTCGCTCCTCCAGCACCTCTGGTCGCTCTCGGTCGAGGAGCAGTTCTACATCCTCTGGCCGTTCCTGCTCGTCGGCGGACTGCTGCTCCTCGGCCGGAAGTACATGCCGCTCCTCGTCATCGGCGGGATCGGAGTCTCCGCGACGCTCATGTGGGTCCTCTTCAACCCGTACGGCGACCCGTCGCGCGTCTACTTCGGAACCGACACGCGTGCGTTCCTCCTGCTGATGGGCGGCCTGCTCGCGTTTCTGTGGCCGCATGTCGAGCGGATCCCGCGCTACGCCATTCCCGTCCTCGACGGCCTCGGTCTCGCGGCGCTCGGAATCACGATCTGGCTGTTCTTCAACCTCGTCTGGTACGAGCAGAGCTACTACCACGGCGGCGACCTCGCGGCATCGTTCTGCTTCGCCGTCCTCATCGCCGCGGTCGCGCACCCGGGGACGCTCATCGGCAAGGCGTTCGGCGTCCGGCCGCTTCGCTGGGTCGGTGAACGGAGCTACGGCATCTACCTCTGGCACTACCCGATCATCGTGCTGCTCGTCCCGGGCGTGGACTGGGGCTTGACCGGCGCTCCGGCGATCTTCACGCAGGCAGTGCTCGTGGTTCTCGCGGCCGGTCTCTCGTATCGCTTCATCGAGCAGCCCATTCGCACCCGGCGTCTGCAGAAACGGCTCAGAGAGTTCGCTCCGCAGCGCCGGATGGAGATCGTCACCGGCACGGCGGTCGCGCTCGTCGGCGCGTTCTTGCTCCTCTTCGTGGTGCCGAGCGCGACGAGCGCCCAGGCGTCGAGCGGCCCGCCACCACCGCCCCCGCCGAAGAAGCATCACCATCCCGGCGGAGGCAAGAAACCCGGCACGCATCCGAAGAAGCACCTCCTCCCGCGCGGGCACATGCTCGCGCTCGGCGACTCAGTCATGCTCGGCTGCGCATCGGCACTGCGGCCGGCGCTCGACTACCGCGTCCGTGTCGACGCCGTCGTCGGGAGGCAGATCAACGACACCATCACCGACGTCCAGCACTACCGCGCGAAACATCGGCTGCCGCCGACGGTCATCATTCAGGTCGGGAACAACGGCCCGCTCTACTACAACGATCTCGTGCGGCTGAAGGCGGCGCTACGCGGCGTGCCGGACATCGTCGTCGTGAACGTCCGCAACTCGACGAGCTGGCAGGACGAGTCGAACCAGGCGATCACGAACTGGCTGCGCGGCTGGAGCGTCGCCCATCTCGCCGACTGGTACGGCCACTCGACTGACACCATGCTCTACTCGGACGGGACGCATCCGCAGCCGTGGGCGTGCAAGATCTACGCGCGCGTCATCGCGACGACGCTGCGCGCGTCGAACTCGGCGAACTCGTCGTAGCCGTCTTGCCCACGACGCAGACGATCACGTCGCGGCCGTCTCGCTCGTCGAGGTACATCTCGTACTCGGACGTGCCGGGCGGCGTCTTCAGCTGCCACGGCGCTTCTTGTGTGCCGGCGCCGCTCACTGCCCGTCTCCGAACATGCGATAGGAGCCGATCTCGGAGAGCGCCGCGGGCGCCGGCGGCTCGTCGCACCGCTCGCGGATTCCCTCCTGGAACCGCTGGAAGCTCGCGAGCTTCGTCAGCGGATTGTCATCGTCGTGCTCGGAGACGTGGACGAACGTCACGCCGTCCGGGAGCTTGAACGTCGCGTAGCGGAGGCCGGCGGGCTGCGACGTCGCCAGCTCCGCGTACACGGCCCGTACGAGCTCCTCGTTCTCTGCGACCCGCTCGGGCTTGACCCGGTAGCGCACCATGACCTGCGGCATCTGTTTCCTCCTTTGGAACCGAGTTGAAATCTTCTGACACGGCGACGAGAATCGGCGTCATCAAGGAGTGTGGCAGCCGACGCCCGCTCCATAGGAACGGAGGGAAAGGGGGCTCTATGAAGTTTCGCGGGACGCGCGGAATGCGCTTTGCGATCGGTGCATGCGTCGTCGTCGTCGTGTGCGGGGTGGTCGCCGCCGTCGTGCAGGCGGGCATCCCTGACAGCAGCGGCGTGATCCATGCCTGCTACCACGTCAACGCGCTTGGCCACGTCAACAAGCTCTCGGTCTTGCGCGTGACCGACCTGGCATCGAACAACCGGGACGGGCGGAGGTGCAGGAAAGACGAGATGGCGCTGACCCTCAACCAGACCGGACCTTCTGGGCCGTCCGGACCCTCCGGGCCGTCTGGGCCGTCTGGACAATCCGGGCCTTCTGGACCCTCCGGGCCTTCCGGGCCTTCCGGACCTTCCGGACCGTCCGGACCGTCGGGAGCGTCCGGACCGCCAGGACCAGCGAACGTGATCAACACGCCATCCGTCGTTATCCCTTTGGGCGCGACGCTGACCCTCGCAGACGAGAACGGCATGAAGCTGTACGCAACGTGCGGACCGAACAGCGACCTCAGCAACCCGACGAACATCTACATGAGCGCTGACACCGACGGCTCGTTCCTCGAGGTTCTCGTTCGCGCGTACAACGCAACCGCACCGCTCACTTACAACTCGACGGGACCGAGCTCGCCCGTGCTCCTCGACAGCGTCCCGATCTCCGGAACGAGCATCTCCGGCGACTCTGGAAGCTTCGACGCCTTCGTGAGGCCGAGCTTCTTCCCGACAACCGGAGCCACCTATCACACGCTCGACGGCTCGTTCCTGATCCAATCGGACGGCGGCTTCGGCTGCCAGGCCCAGGCGAGCGTGAGCTTCAGCTGACGCAGCAACGACGGGGCCTTGCCCGCTGCACCGGGGCAAGGCCTCCGTCGTTGTGCGTCAGATACACAAAGCCCCATATCGACGAGGCTTCCTTCGATGGGCGCTACTGGGCTCGAACCAGTGACCCCCAGCTTGTCGAGCTGGTGCTCTCCCAACTGAGCTAAGCGCCCGGGTCTCGGCGATTGTAGCCGCCTAGCCGGAATCGCTAGACGAGGACGCCGCGGCTGCGCGCGAGCCAGCCGAGCTTGCCCGCCTCGACGGCGCGCTCGAGCGCCTCGACGCACGCCTCGCAGAAGTCGCTGCCGCTGCTCCGGTGGATCTCGTCCATCGCGACCTCGAAGCTCAGCGCCTGGCGGTAGAAGCGCTCCGTCGTCATCGCGTCGAGCGCGTCGGCGACGTGGATGATCCGTGCGGCGAGCGGGATCTCGTCGCCGAGGAGGCCGTCGGGATAGCCGCGCCCGTCGGGCCGTTCGTGATGGTGGCGGATTCCCGGCACGACCTCGCTGAGGAAGCCGGCTTTCTCGATGATCCGCGCACCGAGCTCCGGATGGCTGCGCATGACCGTCCACTCCGCCTCGGTCAACTCTCCGCGCTTGAGCAGCACCGCGTCCTCGACCCCGATCTTGCCGATGTCGTGGAGAAGCGCCGCCTGACGAACGATGTCGATCTGCGCCGCGTCGATGCCCATCTCCTCGGCGATGGCGACCGAGATCCGCTGCACGCGCTTCGAGTGACCGGCCGTGTACTCGTCCTTCGCGTCGACCGTCGCCGAGAGCGTCTCGAGCGTCTCGGTCGTGCGCCGCTCGATCTCGGCGTTCGCCTCCTCGACCCGGAGAATCGCTCGCTGGGTGAAGTGGATGACGAACAGCGGCGCGAGCGCGAGCGCAGCGAGCCAGGGACTTTCGGCCCAGAGGGCGGCAAGGGTGACCGCTGTGACGGCGAGGACGAGCTCGAGCGACATGTCCTCGACATTGAGAAGCCCCGTCTCGCGCAGCGTCAGCCCGCGCGCGAGGCGCAGCATCGGCACGAGAATCGCCCGGTTTACGACGACGAATGTCACTGCCGCCGCCGCGCCCGCGGCCGCCTGGCGCGCGCCGGTGTCGGTGAAACCGATCCGCTCGGCGACGGCCCACGCGGCGTAGCCCGCGATCGCGTAATTCGCGATGTTGAAGGTCTGGATGTACCAGGGGTACCGCTGCTTCAGCCAGTCGGGAATGCAGTGGATGACGACGAGCAGCACCATCATCTCCGGCGGTAGGAGAAGCGCACCCGCGACGACGAAAACGATGGCGGGATGGAAGACGCGGCGGCGGTTGAGCTGGAATGAGAGAAGCTGCGCCACCGAGGCGAGGGCCGTGAGGATGAAGAACCAGCGCCAGTACGGGCTATCGACCTCGAGACGGCTGAGGGCGACCGGAATCCCAACGACGAGAGGCGTGACGATCACGCCCCAATAGAGCCATGCCTCCTCGCTCATGTCCCCGAGCGAGGACGCCGAGAGCCGCCACGGCTGCCAGAGCTTGACGGGAGCAGCCGTCAAGGCGTAGGCGCGGCGTCGGCGACAGCGGCGGAACCCCAGGCTGCAGAACCCCACGCCGCAGATCCCCACGCCGCCGAGGCGAGCGACTGCGCCAGCGAGGACGATCCCCACGCAGCGCTGCCCCAGGCAGCCGACCCCCACGCGGCCGAGCCCCAGGCCGCAGATCCCCACGCAGCCGATCCCCAGGCCGCAGATCCCCACGCGGCCGAGCCCCACGCCGCCTGATCCCACGCCGGGTCGGCGAGTGCCGCAGTCTTCCAGGCCGAGGTGTCGAAGACCGGAATCGAGCCACCGTTCGGATCCGCACCGACGAACTGGTCGAGCGCGACGTTCGCGTTCGGCGCCGAGGTCAGCGCACCGGCCGCCTTCGCGTCCACGAGGCCTACGCCGACCGAGCCAGGAGCAGCCGCAGGCTCCGGGTTGGCGGACAGCATGAGGGCACCCTTGACCTGATCGGGAGTCCAATCCGGATGCAGGGCGAGGACGTACGCGGCCGCACCGGAGACGACCGGAGCCGCGAACGACGTGCCGGAAAGCTCCATGTAGCCGGGCGCGACCTTGGCGTCGGGGCGCGTCTTCATGAGCGTGCCGCCGTCGGGCGACGGGCCGATCATGTAGCGACCCGGTGCCGCGAGCTCCGGCTTCGAGAAACCGTCGAACGTGTAGCCGTACGTCGACCACGGAGCCGCGGTGTCGTTGGTCGCCGACACAGAGCCGTCCATGCTGTCGGCGCCGACCGTGATCACGAACGGGTCGTTACCCGGCGCATAGGCGACGGTCGTCGGCTGGCCGTCGACGCCGTAGTTGCCCGAGGCAGCGACGACGACGACGCCGTCGAACCAGAGCTTCTCGACGGCCTGGTCGAGCGGATCCCAGAAGATGCTCGCCGGCGCGGTCGAGTGCAGCGAGAAGTTCGCGACGCCGATGTTGTACTGATCCTTGTGGGCGATGATCCAGTCGCAGGCTGCGATCACGTCACTCGTGAGCGCCATCCCCTGGTCGTTCATCACGTCAACGGAGACGAGCGGCGCGCTCGGTGCCGTTCCCGCGTAGCCGGGGGCGCTGCCGGCGGCGATGCCCGCAACAAACGTGCCGTGGCCGTATCCGTCACCGCCGGAGTTCTTCGTCCCGTTCGTGACGATGGACGTCTGCGCGATGAGGCGCTTGTCGAAGTCGGGGCGATTCTGGATGCCGGAGTCGACGATCGCGATCGCGGGCGGGGTGGGAAGCTTGTCGTTCGTTATGCCGGACCACGTCTGCCGCGCGTCGACCGCCGTGGGCCACTGCTGGTTGCTCGAGATGCCGCCGAGGAGATGAACAGGCCGGTCGAGGCTGATCGCCGCGACGCCGTCCGCGTTGGCGAGCGTCAGAAGCTGCGCGCCGGTGACACCGGCCGAGGCGCCGTTGACGGTGGCGAGCGTACGACCGAGGCCGACGCCGTCACCGCGGACGTCCTGCCTGATCGCGGCGACAACAGTGCGCGCGCTCCTCGTGCCCTGCACGATGACGCGGAAGACCTGGCGGGGATGCGCCTGCGCGGTGGCGACGAGCTGCGGAGCGACGAAAGCCCGCACCGGCTGCGCGACACGCCGAGCCGGCGACGCCGAGCCGAGCACCGCGACGGCGGCGACGGCCGCGACGCTCACGCCAATGAGTCGGCGCTTCGAACTGATCTGTAACCACGCTGAACGCATTCCCGTAGACCCTCTCCCGACTCGAATGTGGGCGGACGGTAGGACGGCGAACGAGCACGGGCATCACCCAGAAGCGGTACGGACGGGAATTCCCCTCGAACGAGGGATGATCAGAGACGCCGGGCTAGAAGATCTCGGGGCACCACGGAAGCGGGCGCCACGCGAACAGCGCGTCGGCCTTCTTCACCGCGCCCGGCTGAATTTCCGCGAGGCGCAACGCGTCCCGCAGCTCGGCGAACGAGACCGCGCCGAGATACGCCGAGCCGAGCGCGTCGACGTCGAGCGCAATGTCGGCGACGTCCTCCGTTCGCTCCGCGCGGCCGTTCTCGAGCGCCCAGCGTCCCTCGTTCCACGCGCAGACGGCGTCGTGCACCTCGAAGACGATCCTGCCCTCGCTCGCGTATTCGCGGCCCGAGAGCGCGGCGCCGACGTCGACGAGGCGCAGCCAGAGCGAGTCTGCCGTCCGCATGCGCGCGCGCCGCGGGTTCGCGAGCAAGAGGAAGAGCGGGTGGTCGAGCGGCAGCGTGTAGATGCCGATCGTCTCCGTCCAGTCGACGTCGAAGAGGTAGCGCCAGATCTCCGCCGTGGCTTGCGGCGTCGCGCCGATCGCCTCCTGCACCTCGAGCTTCGCGCTCGAGCTTCCGTCTTCCCAGCCGGCCTCGCGGCGATAGATCGCGTACGCCTCCGTCTCGCCGTCGATGTCGAGGGCGACGAACCGGCGCGGGTTCCCCTTCTCCTCGTCCGGGATCCGCAGCTGCCGGAACTTCCACCACGCGTCCGAGCGGGATGGCACACCGGGACGCTGCCGGCGCAGGGCGTCCCACACCGGCGGGAACAGCTCGGCCCCCTCCTCCGCCGTCACGAAGCGCACCTGGCCGCGTCGTTCGACAGGCAGCGAGAACGCGCTCCACACGCGCGGCAGTTTCATCTCGCACGACCACGACGCGATGCCGTAGCCGAACCGGCGGTAGATCGTCTCCTCCGACGCCCACAGCGCGGCGATCGGCTCACCGCGCTCGTGAACGTCGCGCAGCTGAGCGTCCATCATCGCGCGCAACGCTCCGCGGCGGCGGTGCGTCGGATAGACACCCACGACAGTCACCCCCGCGCACGGAAGAGATCCGCCCGGAACCGTGAAGTCGTAGGTGTACGCGCCCGCGCCGCCGACGATCTCGTTGCCGTCGAACGCCGCATGCATCCGCTCCGTCTCGATGAGCTGTGTCCAGCGGTCGAGCATGTCGTCATCCGGGAAACGGCCGAAGTACTGGCCGATCGCATAGAACGCCTTCGCAAGCTCGTCGCGATCGCGACAGGGGCGGACGTCGAACATGCCGCGACGCTACAGCTTTTCGAGCGGCGCGTAGTCGAGCATGAGCTTGCGCTCGCTGCCGTCGTCGGCGAAGCGAACGGTGACGAGACCGCCGGCCTCGATGTGCACGACAACGCCTTCCCCAAGCGTCGAGTGCCGGACCGAGTCGCCCGTCGCGAGGCTCGGAACGTTCTCCTTCGGCACCGTCTCGCGGCTCAGCCGCGGTGAGCCGTAGCCCGACCACGAGCTCGGTCGCAGCCGCTCGCGCTCGACGTGACGGTCGGGCACCTCGTCGAGGAAGCGCGACGGGAGGTTGTGGTTACGCCCGCCGAAAAGCATCCGTGATGACGCGTGCAGCAACGTGAGGCGCTCCCGCGCGCGCGTCATCCCGACGTACGCGAGGCGCCGCTCCTCCTCGATCCCCTGCTCCTCGATCGCGCGCGAGTGCGGGAAGATGCCCTCCTCCATCCCGACCATGTACACGGCGCGGAACTCGAGGCCCTTCGCGTTGTGGAGCGTCATGAGCGTGACGAGCGAGCCGTCGCCGCGGATCGAGTCCTGGTCGGAGTAGAGCGAGATCTCCTGAAGAAAGCCGGAGAGCGTCTTGTCGCCCTCGGTCCGCTCGCGCCACTCCTGAGCGACGGACACGAGCTCCTGGAGGTTCTCCATGCGGCCCTGCGCCTCGATCGTGCGCTCGGCCTCGAGCGACTCCATGTAGCCGCTGCGCGCGAGCACCTCCTCGATGAGCTCCGGCACCTCGTACTCCTGCGCTGCCGACATGAGCGATTCGATCGTCGCCCGGAACGCCCTGAGCGCCCTCTGCGGCGCGGCACCGACGCCGGCCATCTCCGCCTCGGCGGTCGCCTCCCACAGCGAGATCTCGCGCTGGTCGGCCCACGTCGCGAGGCGCGCGAGCGAGGAGTCGCCGATGCCGCGGCGCGGCCGGTTCGCGATGCGCAGGAGCGAGACGGCGTCGTACGGGTTGTCGATCACCTGGAGGTACGCGACGAGATCCTTCACCTCGGCGCGCTCGTAGAACCGCGGGCCGCCGATGACCTGATACGCGACTCCCTGGCGCACGAGGATGTCCTCGAGCACGCGGCTCTGCGCGTTCATCCGGTAGAAGACGGCGACCTCGCTGCCGGAGTAGCCCTCCTCGACGAGCGCGGCGATCTCGGCGGCGACGTAGCGCGCCTCGGCGTGCTCGTCCTCGACCTCGACGACGCGCACCGGATCGCCCTCGCCGAGCTCCGACCAGAGGTTCTTCTCCTTGCGCTCGCGGTTGTGCGTGATGACGCCGTTCGCAGCGTCGAGGATGTTCTGCGTCGAGCGGTAGTTCTGCTCGAGCGCGATCGTCGCGGCGCCGGGAAAGTCGCGCTCGAACTCGAGCACGTTGCGGATGTCGGCGCCACGGAACGCGTAGATCGACTGATCGGGGTCCCCGACCGCGAAGAGGTTCGTGTGCTTCTCGGCCAGCAGCTGGAGGAGCCGGTACTGCGCGTGGTTCGTGTCCTGGTACTCGTCGACGAGGATGTAGCGGAATGCGTCCTGCCACTTCTTCAGCGCCTCGGGGAAACGCTCGAGGACGTCGACGGTGAGGAAGAGCATGTCGTCGAAATCGACGGCGTTCGAGGCGAAGAGGCGCTTCTGGTAGAGGTCGTAGACCTCCGCGACGGTCTGGTCGTAGAAGCTCGCGACGCGCTCGCCGTACTCCGCCGGGCCGACGAGGCGGTTTTTCGCGTTCGAGATCTGGGAGTGGATGCCGCGCGGCGTGAAGCGCTTCGGGTCGCGCTCGAGGTCCGCGAGACACTGCTTCACGAGGCGCTGCTGGTCGCCGGAGTCGTAGATCGTGAAGTTCGAGCGGTAGCCGAGCCGCTCTGCCTCGCGCCGGAGGATCCGGCCGCACGCGGAGTGGAACGTCATCACCCAGGCGGCGCGCGCCGGCGGGCCGACGAGGTCGGTGACGCGGTCGCGCATCTCCGCCGCGGCCTTGTTCGTGAACGTGATCGCGAGGATCTCGGGCGGCTTGACGCCGACCGCGCCGAGCAGGTGCGCGATGCGGCGCGTGAGGACGCGCGTCTTACCGGAGCCGGCGCCGGCGATGACGAGGACGGGACCCTCGGTGTGGAGGACGGCCTCGCGCTGGGCCGGATTCAGGTCGGTGAGGTACGTCTCCGGCGTCGTGGCGGCCACTGATCGAGGATAGCCGGGGCACCTGCTCTTGAACTTCGCCGGCGATAAGGGCAGGATCAGATCGTAAGCCGTACTTTCCGATCAACGGGGGTTCTTCACAATGAAGCGCTTTTCGACGCAGCGGATGCTGCGTCTTCTCAGCACTGCCGCGGTCCTGCTCGGAGTCGCCGTGGGTGCGAGCTACGCGACATCGAGCATGCGTCCGGCGGTCACGTCGACTGCAGTCATCCACGCCTGCGTCAAGAAGAGTGGTGGCGCGGTTCGGATCGTCTCCGCCACCGCACACTGCCTCAGCACCGAGAAGGCGATGACATGGAACGTCCAGGGACTGCAGGGCGTCGCCGGCCCGCAAGGCCTTCCCGGCGCGAAAGGCGCCCAGGGCGTACAAGGTCCTTCCGGCCCATCGGGCCCGCAAGGACTGAAGGGCGACACCGGCGCGCAGGGAGCGCCGGGCACGACCCTCACGTCGATCAGCGACCTGAACGGGCTCGCCTGCACCTCGGCCACCGGGCCTGGGACGATCTCGATCGACGCAACGACCTCGCCCGTGACGATCGTCTGCACTCCGACGGGCGGAGGCGGAGGCGGAACGACGTGCAGCGGCTCCGCGCCGACCGTGCCCCACGGCACAACGGGCTGCGTGAACGGCGCATGGGCAATCACCTCGTGCGATTCAGGGTGGATCGACGGGAACGGTGTCCTCGCCGACGGCTGCGAGTTCGACTTGTCCACGCTCCAGACCGATCCGCACAACTGCGGCACATACGGGAACGACGTAACGCACTCTCTCTCCCACGCGACCGCGGGTTGCCGCCAGGGCCAGGCGTACATCGTCGCGTGCGACCTCGGCTGGCACGACCTCGACGGGATGACGGCCGACGGCTGCGAAACGCAGAACCCCGGCTGCACGCCGTTCTATACGCACTCGACCGGGCTCGGCCAGACGTTCTTCGACTGCGCACCGCTCGGGTCGTATTCGCTCGGGCTCGCGCTCGAGGCGGCGGCGTACTGGGACTCGCCGACGACGTTGAACGACCAGGTCATCAGCTGCGCGGACGGCTCGGCCCTGAGCAGCGCCGCGAACGGCGCGTGGGCCGTATGGGCGTACAGCGGCAGTCTCACCGGGCGCGTCTCCACGGGATCGTCGGGCACGAGCCCGAGCTGCCCGACCACGTCAGACGCTGCCTGGCAATAGAGGAGAAGAGTCGGCGGCGCCGCCGTCGTCGGCGTCGCTTCGAGGGGCGGCGCGAAGCCGCCCCTCGAAGCTCGTTCCTACTGACCGAAGGTGAACGTCTGATCGTTCACGCTGAGCGAGCGAAGCAGGGCGGTCAGGTCGCTCCCGCCCGTGTAACCAGTTGTGACGTAGATGCCGCTGATGGTCTCGTTTCCGTGGTGGTCGATGACCGACTGCCACGTCTGCTGGCCGGCGGGCGAGCCCGGATAGTTGTGGTCGCCCGACCCGTCGCACGAGTCGTCGTCGTAGCGGACGCTGCTGCCAACGACGGAGAACGTCTGGAACACGTTCTTGTCCGGAACAACGGACGCGCACTGCGTGGCGTCGTAGATCACGTCGTGATTGTCGCCGTTGAGGAAGATCCGCAGATACGCCTCGCCGATCTTGGCGGCGTCAGCCGCCGAGTACATGACCTTGTACGACAAGTGCGTGAGCTGGTTGAGCGTGAGGCCGTCGGCGCCGTCGTAGCGCACCGAGCCACCCCAGGAACCGCCGTCCGTGTACGGGCCGAACTGAACGCCGTCGAGCGTCGTCGCGACACTCGCATTCGAGCCCGAGAAGTCGCCGCTGAGGCGCTGGAGCGGCGGAGCAGGCGGACCGGGGATCCCCTGCGGTCCGGACGGGCCGGTAGCTCCGACGGAGCCACGATCGCCCTTCGGACCAGCCGGTCCGCTCGGCCCACTCGGGCCGCTGGGGCCGGTCGGGCCGACCGCACCGCGGTCGCCCTGCGGACCCTGCTTGCCCTGGAGCTGGGCCTTTGCGCCCTTGGCGAGATCGACGATCCCGATCGTCCTGTCCTTGATGTCGTTGCCGGTCAGCGTGTTGGGCTTCACCTGATTCGGTGAGGTGATGATGTACTTGTTCGTCGCCCATGCGCCGCTCGTGAGAGCGAGCGCGAGCGCGACGGTGCCAAGCGCGAGAATCGTGCGCTTCATACGTGTAGACCCCCTATGTTCGATGCCACAGTTACTTCGTATTACGACGTAACTAAGGTAGCGCCGATTTTCGGAGTCCGAGAGGACGGCCGAGCACGGCAAAGCCGGCAAGGCAGAGAAGGCCATCCCCCACCGCGCGGACGAGGCCGTCGAACGGATCCGCCTGGACCACCCCGGCGACGGCGATGCACAGCGCGACGGCGCCGGCGATTGCGAAGGCAAGGTGCCGCGGACTGGCGTCGACGCCAAGGTCGAACGAGAGATCCCGCGCGACGCCTTCTGCTACCGGGGTCAGCCGCGACGCACGCACGAGCACGCAGCCGCCGGCGAAGAGAGACGCGGCGCCGACGGCGGCCGTCAGCCACGCGAGCGCAGGCTCGTGCCACTGCACGTCCGGGTAGTAGCCCGACGCGAGCAGGACGAGACCGATCTCCGTCAGCACGCCGCCGCCGAGGCCGAGAGCCGCCCGCCGGTGCAGAACACGGGCTTCCGCCGCCGGGACGACAACTGCACGGCGCAACCGCCAGGCCCGCAGCAGCGCGAGCATTCCTCCGACGAACGCGAGCTGGACGCCGATCACGAGCTCGAGTGTCAGCGCCGAAGGAGCGCTCGTGGTGTAGACCGCCGTGAACGCGAAGAGCGCCATGAACGAGACGCCGAGCGGGACGAGAGCGAGGAACGCGCCGAACCCCGCACGGCGCGCGTACGCGGTGCCGAGTTCGTCCGCGAACTGCCGCGCGAGCGCGACCGGATCGCCGAGGTCGGCGGACGGATTGCACGCGAGATGATCCTCGAGCTCGAGACGGATCCGCCTGCGGCGGCGCGCCGGGACGCCGCGCGCGCGAAGCTCGCGGTCGAGCGCGTCGATCATGCGAGCACTCCGTCGACAGCCTGCGCGAACAGCTGCCAGTCGCCGCGGCGTTCGCCGAGAGCGGACTTTCCGCGCCGCGTGAGCCTGTAGACCCGCCTTCGTCGACCGCTGGCCGTCTCCCAGGAACTCGCGAGCAGCCCATCCGCCTCGAGGCGATGCAACGCGGGATAGACCGTGCCCTCCGGCAGGTCGAAGACTCCCCCGCTCCGCTCCCGCAGCTGCTCGATGACGGCGTATCCGTGCGCCGGGCCGACGCCGACGACCGCGAGGATCATCGCATCGAGGTGCCCTTTCAACGCCTCCGCCTTCATCCACGCGCAAGCTTATACCTAGCGTTACTAGGTGTCAATCGACGACGATAGGCTCGCACGGTGGGAGGCACGGGCACCAGTCGGCTCGAAGCGTTCAGCGACGGCGTCTTCGCCATCGCCGCGACGCTGCTCGTCCTCGCCTTCACGACTGGGGCCAGCCGCCACCTCGGCCATGACCTCCGTCATCTCTGGCCCACGTATCTCGCCTACGCGACGAGCTTCCTCACGATCGGGATCATCTGGATGAACCACCACTACTGCGTCGAGACGATGGCGCGCGCCGACCGGACGCTTATGTTCCTCAACCTGCTCCTGCTCATGACGGTCGCCTTTCTCCCCTTCCCGACGAGGCTCGTCGCGGAAAGCATCCAGCTCCACCAAGGGGAGGAGGCTGCTGTCCTCCTCTACGCCGGCACCTTCGTCGTCATGGCCGTCATCTACAACGTCTGGTGGCGGTACGCGTCGCACCGGCGGCGTCTGATACGCGAGGACGTGCCGGATTCGGCCGTGCGTGCGATCAGCCGCGCGTTCGACCCGGGCGTGCCGATGTATGCGGTGACGTATCTCGTCGCGTTCTGGAGCCCCATCGCGAGCGTCGCCCTGACGTTCGCGATCGCCGCGTTCTATCTCCCGTCGGCGGCGCTGTTCGACCGCGTCACAAAGTGATGGTCCGCGTCGGCTCGAACGCCTCGAGGAAGCGGCGGTCGTGCGTGACGAGCAGCACCGTCCCGTCGTAGTCACCGAGGGCGCACTCGAGCTCCTCGATCGCCTCGACGTCGAGATGGTTCGTCGGCTCGTCGAGGACGAGGCAGTTGACACCGCGCGCGGCGAGGAGCGCGAGCCCGGCACGCGTGCGCTCTCCCGGTGAGAGCGAGGACGTGGCGCGGAGCACGTCTGCCGAGCCGAGACCGAACTTCGCGAGGAGCGTCCGCGCCGTCTCGGTGTCGAAGTCGCGGAAGACGTCGAGGAGCGGCTGCTCGCCCGAGAGCGCCGCGCGATCCTGCTCGAGCTCGCCGAGCACGACGCCAGGGCCTTGCCAGCGGCTCCCCGCGACGAGCGGGAGCCGACCGAGGAGGGCGTCGAGGAGCGTCGTCTTGCCGCTTCCGTTCTTGCCCGCGATCGCGAGCCGGTCGCCCCAGTTCACCTCGAGGTCGAGCGGGCCGATGCCGAACGCGCCCCGCTCGGCGACGGCGGCTTCGAGCCGCACGACGACGTCGCCGCTGCGCGTGGCAGGCGCGAGACCGAGGCGTAGCACCCACGGCTCGTACGGCTTCTCGACCGTCTCGACCTTCTTGAGCTTCGCCGCGTACGTGCGCTTCACGTCCTTCGACTTCTTCTTCTTGCGGCCCTGGCCGTAGCCGCGGCGCTCCCAGTCCGACATCCGTCTCTGCTGCTCCTCGATCCGCTTGCGCTCGGTCACCGACGCGTCCCACCGCTGGAAATGCCGCTCGCGCCGCCGCTCGCGCTCGGCTTCGTACTCACTCCAGCCGCCCGCGTATTCGGTCGCACCGCGCGTCCACTCGTCGAGCTCGACGATGCGCGTGACGGTGCGGTCGAGGAAGGCGCGGTCGTGCGAGACGACGACGAGCGAGCCCGGCTGGGCGGCGAGCTGGCGCTCGAGCCACTCGATCCCGGCGAAGTCGAGGTCATTCGTCGGCTCGTCGAGGAGGAGAACGTCGTACTCCTCGCGGAGCACCACGGAAAGCGCCGCGCGCGTGTCCTCTCCGCCCGAGCGCTTGCCCGAGTCGCGCTCTTGCGCGAGATAGCCGACCGCGAGCGACGGAGGTGAGGCGCTGACGCGCCCGTCGTCCGGTTCCTCGACGCCGGCGAGCAGGCGCAACAGCGTCGACTTGCCGGTGCCGTTCGGCCCGACGAGCCCGATGCGGGCGCGCGGCGGCACGACGAGGTCGACGTCCGCGAGGACGACTTCCGATCCGTACGACTTTGTGATTCCGGACGCGACGAGCGAGCCGGCAAGGCGAGACATGCGCAACGACCTCCAACGACGTGGGACAACGGGTCGGGTGAGAGCGGTCTAGTTGCGCATAGAAGGGCGCCGAGCGCCGGTCGCCACTCTAGCGGGAGCGGCTCCACAGGACCATCCCTAACCCCACCCACCCACGGGGAACAAAGGATGCGCGTCGAGCCGTGTCTCCGATTGCGGAACTTCGTGCCAACTTCGTAAAGAAGGCCTACCGACGAACGGGAACGACGAAGACGCCGTGCGCGTCCTCGATCACGCGGACGTTCGCGCCGTAGTGCGCGGCGAGGTTCGCGGCGGAGAGGACGTCCGCCGCCGGGCCTTCCGCGACGACAGAGCCGCCATCGAGGAGCACGAGATGCTCGGCGTACTGGCCGGCGATGGTGAGGTCGTGCAGCGTCGTCACGACCGTCAGCCCGTCGCGGCGCAGCTCGTCGACGAGCTCGAGCACGAGCTGCTGGCGGCCGAGGTCGAGCGAGGTCGTCGGCTCGTCAAGGAGCAGCACCCGGGCCTCCTGCGCGAGCGCGCGCGCGAGCACGGCGCGCTGCAGCTCACCGCCGCTGAGCGAGCCGAGCGGCCTTTGCGCAAACTCGGCGAGATCGAGCCGGGCCAACGCACGAGCGGCCGCTTCGCGGTCGCGCTTCCCCTCGCCGCCGAGGTAGGAGATGTGCGGCGTGCGCCCGAGGAGGACGTACTCGGCGACCGTGAGCTCCGGCGGCGTCTCCGGCTTTTGCGGGACGAAGGCGACGAGGCGCGCGAGCGCTCGGCGGCCGAGCTTGCGCACGTCCTGCTCCTCGATGCGCGCGTCGCCGTCGAACGGGACGAGCCCGGCGAGCGCCCGGAGCGCGGAGGTCTTCCCCGCACCGTTTGGGCCGATGAGCGCCGTCCAACCGCCCGGCTCCGCCCGCAGCGACAGACCGCGCACCGCCGCGACCGGCCCGAACCGCACCCAGAGATCGCGAGTCTCGATCACCGCATCGACCTCGACGTCCGCAGCACGATCGCGAAGAACGGCGCGCCGAAGAACGCGGTCACGACACCGATCGGCAGCTCGGCCGGCGACAGGATCGTGCGCGCGAGCACATCCGTGAGGACGAGGAAGCCGGCGCCGGCCATGAGCGAGAGCGGGATCACGGCGCGGTAGCTCGTCGAGACGAGCAACCGGATCGTGTGCGGGACGATGATCCCGACGAACGCGATGAGCCCGCTCACGGAGACGGCGGCGGCGGTGCCGAGCGTCGCCGCGATGACGATCGTCCCGCGAGCGCGCGCGACGTTCACGCCGAGGCTGGCCGCCTCGTCGTCGCCGAGGCTCAGGACGTCGAGCACGCGCCGGTGCAGGAGAAGCACGAGCGAGCTGAGCGCGATATACGGCGCGCAGAGCGCCACGTCGCTCCACGTCGACGTCGAGAAGCCGCCGAGGAGCCACGAGTAGACGTTCTGGAGCTGGTCGCTGTGCCGCTGCTGGACGAACGTCTGCACCGCCGCGGTGAACGTCGCGACGGTGACGCCGGCGAGGACGAGCGCGCCCGTCGTCCTCGCGGCGCCGGCCGAGCGGCCGAGCGCGTACGTCATCGCGACTGCGGCGATCGCTCCGAGGAACGCGGCGAGCGGCACGGACCAGCGTCCCGCGCTCGCGGTGACGTCGTAGACGATCGCGAGCGTCGCGCCGAGCCCGGCGCCGCCCGCGACTCCGAGGAGGTACGGATCGGCGAGCGGGTTCCGGAAGACGCCCTGGTACGACGCGCCCGCGATCGCGAGCATCCCGCCGACGAGCGCCGCGAGCGCGACACGCGGTGCGCGGATCTGCCAGAGGATGGCGTGCGCCGGGCCTGCGAGCGTGTCGTGGACGTGCAGGCCCGGGACGTGCGAAAGCGCCGAGCGCGCGATGTCTCCGAGCCCGATGTGGAACGGGCCGACGGCGAGACCGACGCCGAGCGCGACGACGAGAAAGCCGCCCGTGACGAGCCAGGCGCGGAGACTGACGCCGCGGGCCTCGACCCGCGGCGCAGCCTCCACCGTCTCCGCCGCGACCGACACCTAGTTCTTTCTGGCGATCTTCGCCACGGCTGCTGCGAAGTTGACGATCCGCGGCCCCCAGCGCGACGCGATGTCGTCGCTGACGCCGACGACGTGGTGATTGACCACGGCCTTGATCCCGCTCCACCCCGGGCGTGCGGCGACGGTCGCCGCGCTCTGGCCGCAGCACGCGGTGTCGGCGAGGACGATGATCTGCGGGTTCGCCGCGACGATGTACTCGCTCGACAGCTGCGGATAGTCGGTCCCGGCGCTCGCTCCGGCGGCGTCGGCGATGTTCTTGAAGCCGAAGAGCTTGTAGATCGAGCCGATGAACGTCTGCGACGTCACCGAGTAGTACGTCTGGTCGAGCTCGTGGTAGACGCGGCGATGACGATGGTTGGACGGCACGCTCGCGACGAGCCTCGCCATGCTCGTCTTCATCCTCGACACGACCGAGGCGGCGGTGCCCGGATGCCCGACGAGATTCCCGATCGAGATGATCTGCTTGTACGTCTGGGAGAGATTCGCCGCAGCGGGCTCCATGACGACCTTGATCCCGAGCTTGCGGAGCTGCGCGGCGAACCCTGCCGGGTTGTAGGAGATGAGCACGAGGTCCGGGTTGTAGCCGGCGATCGCCTCGACGTTCGGCGTGTAACCGGAGAGGCTCGTCCGCGGCGCGCTCGCCGGGTAGTTCGAGTCCTGGTCGACGGCGACGACCTGCTTACCGGCGCCGATCTTGAACAGGTCTTCGGTGATCGTCGGAGACAGCGAGATGATCCGGTGGTACTTGACGGACTTCGAGGCGGCTCCCGAGTCGGCAGTCCAGAACGAGACCAGGACAAGAGCGGCCACGAGGGCCACGAGGAATGCAACAGCGTTGCGGTGCACGAATCCTCCTTCCGCGAGGGGTTCGAGATTGGCGGCGAACGACAGGTCTTCTGACTCGGGGCTCCCTCCTCCGCCGCCTTCCCGAGCTCTCGCTCAGTGACGTCGTGGCGGAGAAGCGTCTCCCCTTACAGCGGCGGGACCGTCCCGGATTCGCACCGGAGTTCCCTCACCGCTCGCCGGTTTGTGGCGGGAGCCTACCATCGCCTTCCGTGAGCGGACTCGCAATTGCCGTGGACCTCGACGCCGTGCTCGCCGACACGCGGCCCGTGTGGGACGCGTGGCTCGAGGATGCGTCGCGCCGGGCGCGGGTCGAGCTCGCGGTGCCGGACGACCGGGAGGAAGCCGCCGGAGTCCTCGACGCGGAGCTCGGCGATTGGCAGCCGCTCCTCGACCGGTTCGCAGCCGACCGCGCACCACTGTGGTTCCGGCCGCGCGCGGACACGAACGCGGTGCTGCGGCGGCTCACATCCGCGGGCGCGCGGATCGGCGCGTTCACCGACGCGCCGCGCGCGCTCGCCGAGCTCGCGCTCGCGCACACCGGCGCCGCGCGCTACGTCGAGACGATCGGGACGCTCGCGGCAGTGCGCGCAGAGCTCGGTGCTGACGCTGTCGTGATCGACTCCCGCGAAGCGCTTTCCGAATTACCATGACGCCCGTGGAGCACGATCTCTCCGACCGCCGGTTCGATCTCATCCTCGAGCGCCTCGACCGCATCGCGGACGAGCTTGCGAAGACGAACAAGCGGCTCGACAACGACGAGAACTTCCTCCGCATCAGCAAAGAGCTCGCGACGCTCAACGAGTCGCTCCAGGCGCTCGCGTACGCGGCGCTCGGCCAGCAGGCGCCGTCCGTGCGGCGCCGCACCGGCTAGCGCTCCCGCCGAGCTCGCGCTAGCGCCAGATGTCGAGGACGCCTGTCGTGGCGTGGTTGTTCGCGTTGCCCTCGGGAAGCGCGACGAAGCCGCCCGTCACGATCGGGCTGTTCCAGTGTCCGTGGCCGGCGGTGAGCTTCTTGACGAGCGTCCCGGTTGCCGGCTTGTAGACGTTGAGGCCGCCGCTCGGGTTGTAGACGTAGAGCAGCCCGCCGGCGATGACCGGGCTCGTGCCGCCGGTCGACGACTTGCGCCAGACCGAATGGAGGTGCCCGTTCCGCAGCATCCACGCCTGCGTCGCGCCGTTGTCGGCGGCGATGAGCCACGTCTTCCCGTTCGCGCGCCATACCGCGGGCGCGGTGAAGAGCTGCGAGCCGGACGGCGTCGACACGATCTGCACCTCGTGGCCCTTGTGCGCCGACGTGCCCTTCAGACGCGCGAGCGACAGGAGACGGATCTTCCCGTCCTTCCCGCCCTGCGCGATGAGCGTCTTCGTGAGGTAGACGGGCGACGTCGAGCCGATGTCCTGGTCAGTCGCGTTGAGCTCCGCCGTGTTCGTCGGCGTGTAGTTGCCGACGAGGTGCGCGGTCGGCGAGAGCTCGATCGTCGCGTCGCCCCAGTTCGTCGTTCCGTTCCACGGCCCGTTCCCCGTTGCGACGAGGAGGTTGCCGCTGCCCGGCATGACGACCGCGCCGGCGCGGCCCCAGATCGCCGAGTCGCTCGACGCGCACGACGACGGAGTGATGAGCCCGGAGCGGTTCGAGCAGAGCGAGTTCCAGACGTGGAGGAGGCTGCCGCTCGGCGAGATGATCGCGACATGCCCCTGGTACGAAGGCTGGTCGCCGATGTAGCCGCCGGTGGTCGCGATGACGTGGCCGCCGGCGTAGTTGAGCGACGACGCGATCTTCTCGTGCGTCGCGTCCTTCGTGATCGAGACGCGCCACGTGGGTTGCCCGGTGGCGACCGAGAGCTTCTGAATCTCTCCGTCCGGCGAAGCGGCGTAGATCCACTTGCGGCCGGGATCCGCGACCGGCGTCGCTGTCGTGATCTGCGCGGTGCCCTTGAACGACGCATAGTCGGGCGGCTGCCACTGCCAGAGGATCGCGCGGCTGTGGGCGTCGATCGCGAGCGTTATGCCGTACGTCGTCGTGACGAACAGCGTGTCGTGGGTTCCGCCCTTGACCGTGACGCCGTGCAGGTAGATCGCCGACGAGTCGACGGTGCCGGGAAGCTGCACCTGATGGCGCGTGAGCGAGCCGACGTTCGCGGCCGTAATGCCCGTCGAGCCCGGATCGTCGTTCGAGCGCTGCGCGTCGAAGCCGAAGCGCGTCCAGTCGGCGTTCGTCGAGGATCGGACGGCCCCCGTCGCAGAGTTCGCGGTTCCGCTTCCGGCGCAGCCGACGGCGATGACGGCCGCGACGGTGATGGCGAGAAGCTTGGGCACCGTCCTCCTTACGGTAGACGCCAGATGTCGAGGACGCCAGCGGTCAGGTGGAGATTCGCGTTGCCTTCGGGCAGCGCGACGAAACCGTCGGTCGCGATCGGACTGCTCCAATGTCCCGTTCCCGCCGCGAGCGTCGCGACGAGCTGTCCGGTCGCCGGCCGGTAGACGTTCACTGCACCTCCCCACAGGTCGTAGACGTAGAGCAAACCTCCCGCGATGACGGGGCTCGTCCCCGGGGTGGAGTTCTGCCAAACGGCGTGCAGGCGGTTGCGGTGCAACACCCACGCCTCGGTGCCGCCGTGGTCGGCGACGATGAGCCAGACGCGCTTCGCGTGCCAGACCGCCGGCGCGGTGAAGAGCTGGTTCTTGTGCGGCGTCCAGACGGTCTGGACTTCGTGCCCCGTATGCGGAGCCGTGCCGCGCATGCGCCGGAGCGAGAGGATCCGGATGAGCCGATCCTTGCCGCCCTGCGCGATGAGGTGCGCGGTGAGAACGGCGGGCGACGCGGAGCCGAGATCGAGGTCCTTCTCGTACAGCTTCGCGGTGTTCGACGGCGTGTAGTTGCCGACGAGCTTCGCGGCCGGCGAGAGCTCGACTACCGAATCGCCCCAGTTGGTCGATCCGTTCCACGGCGCGTTGCCGGTCGCGACGAGGACGTTCCCGCTCCCCGGCATGACCACGGCGCCGGCGCGGCCCCAGATACCTGCGTCGCTCGCGGGGCACGACGACGGCACAAGGAGTTTCGTCGTGTCCGAGCAGAGCGCATTCCAGACGTGGATGAGCCGGCCGCGGGCCGAGATCATCGCCACGTGCCCCTGGTAGGGCGCCGCGTCGAAGAAGCTGCTCGTCGTCGCGATCACGTCGCCATGCGCGACGTTGAGCGCCGACGCGATCTTCTCCCGGCTCGGAAGGCGTGTGATCGAGACGCGCCAGGCTGCGTGCCCGTCGGCAACGGAGAGCTTTTCGATCTTTCCGTCGGGCGAGGCGGCATAGATCCACGCGCGGCTCGGATCGGCGACCGGCGCCGCGGTTGTGATGTACGCCGTTCCCGCCAGGCGCGCGTAGCTCGCCGGCGTGTACTGCCAGAGAATCGCGCCCGTCCGCGCGTCGATCGCGAGCGTGATCCCGTAACTCGTCGTGACGAAGAGCGTGTCGTGCGTGCTCCCGTCCACCGTCACGCCCTTGAGGTAGATCGGCGAGGAGTCGACGGTGCCGGGCAGCGGCACCTGCTGCCGCACGAGCGTCGCGACGTTATCGGCAGTGATCCCGGTCGGGTTCGGATCGTCGCTGCTGCGGCTCGCGTCGTAGCCGAATCGCGTCCAGTCGGCACTTGCCGATGACGGCGCGCCCGCGGCGACGCTACCGGCGCAGCCGGCGGCGATGACCAATGCAAGGACGACGGAGCGAACTAGCGGCGCAGCAAGATCTTGCGTAGCTCGTCCTCCTTGCCGGGCTCGAGGATGGCGAGAACCTGGTCGCCCGCCTGGAGCACGGTCGAGCCGACGGCGATCTCGGCCGCGCCGTCGCGCATGACGGAGATGAGCCGCGAGCCCTCGGGGAAGGCGAGCGCCTCGACGCTCTTTCCGACGGACGGAGAGTCGCCGTCGATCTGCACCTCGACGATCTCGAGGTTCTCCCGCTTCAGCTCGAGCAGGTGGATGAGGTCGTGCTGCGGCACCTCGTGCTCGACGAGCGAGATGATGTTCGACGTCGCGCAGACGGTCGGCGAGATGCCGAGGAGATCGAAATGGGCCTGGTTGCGCGGGTCGTTGACGCGCGCGATGACTTTCGGGACGCCGTACTTCTCCTTCGCGATCTGGCCGACGATCATGTTGTCCTCGTCGTCGCCGGTGAGGGCGAGGATGATGTCCGGCGGGCGCGCGATGCCGGCGCGCTCGAGCACGTAGAGCTCGGTCGCGTCGCCACGCTGCACCTGGTGCTCGAACTCGTCCTCGAGCGCCTCGAAGCGGTCGCGGCGCTGCTCGATGAGCGTCACCTCGTGGCCGAGGCGCAGGAGCGTTCGCGCGACGTTCGCCCCGACCTTGCCGCCGCCCGCGACGATGACGTACATCGGGGCCTAGCTCTCCGCGCCGGTCGGGATCGCGCACGTGCGCGCGGCGTCCATGAGCCGGTCGATCGAGATCCTCGTCGGGCAGACGACGTCGAGGCCGCGCTCGGAGTAGAACTTCGCGCGCGCCGGATCGAGCACGCGCACGACGACGCACTTCACGTCGAAGCGCTTCTTCGCGACCTGGCCAATGACGATGTTCGAGTTGTCGCCGTCGGTCGCGACGACGACGGCGTCAGCCTCCTCGATGCCCGCGCGACGAAGCACGTCGGCGTCCATCCCGTGCCCGACGATGAACGTGCCCGGCCACGCCTCGCCGAGGCGCGAGAGCGCGTCCTCGTTCTCGTCGATGACGGTCACGTCCCAGCCCTCGCGATGGAGCTCGAGAGCGATCGACGAACCGACGCGACCGCAGCCGATTACAAGTGCCTTGACATCCATCCCCGCGTGGGAGAGTAGCTTCCTACGCCTCTTCGAGGACACCCTGCGGGAACGCGACGACGAGCACCTCGGCCGGCGCCTTGCGCAGGACGTAGTCGACCGTCGGCGAGAAGAACCGCGACTGGCGGCGCCACCGCGGCGACGAGCCGAGGACGATGAGGTCCGCCCCGCTTTCCTCCGCCGCCTGGACGATCGCCTCGCCGATCGAGCGGGCGCGGATCGAGCGGACTTCGACCTTGACGCCGAGGTCGTCACCGAGCACGGCTGCCTCGGAGAGCGAGGCCGCGGCACGCTCCTCCTCGTCGACGAGCTCGGCGTCGAGCGGCTGATCGAGCGGCACGCGGATGATGTGGATCGCGATGACACTCGCCCCGCGCTCCTGCGCGAGCTTCACGGCGGTCGCGATCATCTCTTCTCCGATCTCGCCGAGCTTCATCGGGACGAGGATCTTCGAGAACGCCGCTTCCGGCGGCAGCTCACGCTCGGCCGCCGCCTCGACGTGCTCGAGGATCCCGGTTCCACTGCGGCGGCGAACGACGAAGAAGACGATGGTTCCCGCCGCGAGCCACGCCGGGCCGGCGTAGCGCGCGCCGATGTGGGTCACCATCGCCGCGACGAAGATCGCCGCCGTCGCGAGCGCACCGATGATCGTCGGGATAGGGATGTCGGCGCCGCGCGTCGGGAACGAGAACGGCACGCGAAACGGCTTCTCGACGTCCGGCTCGCGGAAGCGGAGCTTGATCACCGCGAGCTGCGCAGCCGTGAACGCCAGGAGCACGCCGAAGCTGAAGAGGCTCGCGAGGAAGGCGACGGCGTCCTTCGTGAACGCCGTCACGATCAGGAGCGCGATCGAGATCCCTCCCGCCGCGAGGACGGCTGCCGTCGAGTGCATGCTGCGACGGCTCAGCCGGGCGAACGCGCGCGGCAGCTGCCCGTGCTCGCCGAGCGAGAACGCGAGCCGGCCGAAGCCGGAGTTCGACGTGATCGCGGCGGTGAGGAGGATGAGCGCGCCCGTCAGTCCCACGTAGACGGTGAGGATGTGGTCGAACGTCGAACCGACATGCGGGCCGAGCTCGTTGACGATTCCCATGAGCGGCGCGCGCTGCCACTTCGTGCCGAGCTCCGTCGTCCCGTTCGGCGCCGGGAACGCCGACAGCGCGACGAGAGCGATGAGGACGGTGACGAGCACGACGGCGCCGATCGCGGAGAAGAGACTGCGCGGCAGGTCGCGCCCCGGCTCCTTCGTCTCTCCCGCGAGGTTCGCGACCGTCTCGAGCCCGGTGTACGCGAGGAACGCGAGCGGCACGGCGAACGTCAGCTGGTACCAGGACGGGTTCGTCCCCAGATGGAGTCCCTGCCCGAGCGCGTGCGGCGAGAAGAGGAAGGCGAAGCCGAGAACGACGAGGAGGATCTGCGTCGCGAAATCGACGAGCGCGACGACGAAGCCGAACGTGTGGAGCCCTCGCGTGCGGACGAGGAGCCGCGAGATCGCGATCCCGGCAATGACGAGGCAACCGACGATCACGTCCCCCGGGTGTCGCGCGATCGAGTGGATGCCGAGCGCAATCCCGAGGTAGTGCGGGAGGAACAGCGCCGAGAGCGCGATGACGATCAGGTAGTCGAGGAAGAGCGCCCAGCCGGTGAGAAATCCGGCGAAATCGTTGAACGCGACGCGCACGAACGCCGCCGCGCCGCCGGTGCCGCGATATGCGGTCGTCCCCTCGACGTACGATGCGGTGATGACGAGGAAGAGCAAGCCGACGAACGCGAGCACCACCGGCGTCATCCCGAGCGCGTGGAGAGCGACGATCCCGAGCGCGAAGTAGATCGAGGAGGCGATCTCGCCGTACGCGACCGACGCGAGCGCCGGCGCATCGAGCACCCGTTGAAGCCGCGGCAGCTTACGTGCCATGCGAGGAGGCTAGCCCCTCTACCGGCGGCGCATGAGGTACAGGCGGCCGATCCCCAACGCGACGAAGAGGACGCCGAGGACAAAGCCGACCGCGCCGCCTCCCTGCACCGCCGTCGCGACGATCAGAGCGATTCCCAGCCCCACGAAGAGGAGCGCGAAGACGACTTTCGAGCGCGCGAAGAACGCGTTCACGCAGTGCGCTCACGCGGCGTCGCCACCATCACGCGGCATGGCGCGTGGCGGAGGACGAAGTCGACCGCGTCCCCGAAGATCTGGCGCCGCCCGCGCTGCAGCTGCATCCGCCGTGGGCCGGCCATGACGATCACCTCGGAGTTGCGGCGCTCCGCCTCGTCGACGATCGCGCGGCCGATGTTCCGCGTGCGCGCGATGCGGCCCGTGACGCGCACGCCGTACGACTCCCCGATCGCGCGCGCCTCGTCGAGCTGCTCGTTCGCCTCATGTACGTCATCAGGCAAAAAGGTGTCGAGCGGCATGTCGAGCGGAATCTCGATCGCGGTCACCGCAACGATCGACGCGCGCCGCTCGGCGGCGAGACGGCACGCGAAGTCCATCGCCTCGTCGGACGGGTAGCCGGGCGCGATCGGGACGAGGATGCTGCGGAACTCGAGCGCCGCCGCCTTCCCGAACTCGACCGGGGCGCGGATCGTCGCGGTGAGCGGCTCGTGGAGGATCCGGCGGCGGTAGACGGCGTAGAAGCCGAGGCCGAGGAGAAGCCAAGCGATGCCCGCGTAGCGGATCGACGGCGTCGTGATCACGATCACGAGCCACGACAGTCCAGTCCCGAGGGCGCCGACGAGGGCGAAGAGCGGCAGGAGGTAGCCGCGCCAGCGGATGTTCGGGCGCGCAGTCCAGCCGAGCTCGTCCTCGCGCATCTTCATCCGCAGACGGACGATCGAGACGTGGGCGACCGTGAACGAGAACGTCGCGCCGAACGAGTAGATCGCGCCGAGGAACGTCGTCTGCCCCGAGAGCGTGAGCACGATCGGGATCGCGCCGGCGAACACGCCGAGCGCGATCCACGGCGTCTTGAACTTCGGGTGGAGCCGGCGGAAGAGCGGCGGCAGCTGGCGGTAGCCGGACATCGCGTACGTGATCCGCGACGCGCCGATGACGCCGGCGTTCGCGCCGATGAAGAGGATCGTCGAGGCGAGGATGCCGAGGTAGATCTGGAGGACATGCGTGATGCCGCCGCCGAGCCCGAGGTTGTTGACGAGGCCGAGCACCGGGTCGTTCTGGTAGCCCGGATGGCCGTGGCACATGACTGTCGGCGCCTGCGCGAGGCACGTCGTGTAGCCGTGCGCCGCGTGGTAGACCGGCAGCGCCGAGAGCGCGATCCACGGCAGCGTGAAGTAGATGGCGAAGACCGCGATCGCGACGTAGAGCACCGCGCGCGGCACGGTCCGCACCGGGTCGCGGGCTTCCTCCGACATGTTCGAGACGGTCTCGATCCCGGTGTACGCGAGCATCGCGATCGGGATCGAGAGGAGGAAGTGGCTCCACGTCGGCGCGACGCCGAACTTGACGTTCGCGCGCAGGACGTGCGGCGAGAAGACGAGGACGAAGCCGAGGAGCACGAGCAGGAGCTGCGTCCCGAAGTCGACGACCGCGAGGACGACGTTGAGCTTCGCCGATTCCTGGACGCCGACGATGTTGACGACGACGAGCAGGGCGATGACGACGATCCCGACGATGATGTCCCACGGGTTCTGCCGCAGCGGCTCCCAGAAGACCGACAGATAGTGCGGGACGAAGAACGCCGACACCGCGATCGTCGCGATGTAGTTGAGCATCTGCGCCCACGCGGCCATGAACGACACGAGCTCGTTGAACGCGTGGCGCGCGAAGCTCGAGGAGCCGCCCGCCTCCGGGAAGCGCACCGTCCCCTCGGCGTACGTCGCGGCGGTGCACGCGAAGATGACGCCGGCGATGATGAAGACGATCGGCGTCAGGCCGAGCGCGTAGACCGCTACGACGCCGAGGGCGTAATAGATCGACGAGCCGACGTTGCCGTACGCGGTGGCGAAGAGCGCGTTGGTGCCGAGAACGCGTTCGAGCTCGTTTGCCTGGCGTCTCCGTCTAGCCACGGCGGGACTCTAGTAGCGGCCCCGGCGACCGGACCGGTGGCGATCATCACGCGGCACGGCGCCGCGCGCAGGAGGAGCAGGACTTCGTGCGCGAACGCGCGCTTGAAACCGCGCCTCGATTCGACCGGCGCGCCGACGACGACGAGCTCGGCGCGGCGCTCGTTCGCGACGCGCGCGACTTCCTCCCCGAGGAGCCCCGGGCGTGTGCGGACGATCTCGCGCCGGACGCCGACGCCGTACGACGCCGCGATTGCTGCGGCCGATTCGAGCCGACAGCGCAGCTCGCGGAGCTCGTCGACGAAGCGCGCGTCGAGCGGCAGCTCCCGCTCGACGAAGAGCGGCGCGACGAGAACGATCCGCGCGCGGCGTTCGGCGGCGAGCCGGCACGCGAGGTCGAGCGCGTGATCCGTCTCTTCTCCTTCGAGCAGCGGCACGACGATCGTCCGGTAGCCGACCGACCCGGCGCGACGCGCAAGCCGGCGCGCCCGGCGGAGATGGAAGTGGACGTCGGGGAGTCTCATCGCACGAGCGGATAGGGAACGGAGGCGAGCAGGACGTGCGGCTCGAGCAGCAGGAGGCGCTTGACGTAGAGCCCGCGCTGGTTGTGGAGGAGGCGCCGCCAGCCGCGGAAGATGAGCTCGGGCAGGACGACGAGCACGTCGTTCCCGTCGACGGTGAGCTCGCGGAGATACGTGAGCATCGGGTCGCCGATGTCGCGGTACGGCGCGGCGAGAACCTCGAGCGGAATGCCGGCGCCCTCCGCTTTCCACTCGCGGCGGATCTCGGTGGCATCGGCTTCGTCGAACGCGAAGTTGACCGCCTTCGTGTTCGGAACGGAGATCGCCTGCGCCCAGTTGACGGCACGCATCGACGCGGCGTTCGCACCGGAGACGAAGATCCGCACGGCGAGGGCGCGCTCGGACGGCGGCAGCTCGTCGACGGTCGGCACGTCGACGACGACGACGCTCGACTCGGTCAGGAGGCGGAGCTTCAGCGAGAACTCGAACGGATGCCGCGCCTGCTCGCGGAGGGAGCGGCGGCGGAACTTCTCCGGGACGACGACGGTCACGAAGTCGGACTCGCCGCGCGGCAGCCGCCACACCTGGTCAAGCACCGTGTCGACGGCGCCGCCGCGGCGGTCGAGCTTCTCGAGCAACGGCGCGCCGCCGGAGAAGCGGAACCACCGCGGGCCGATCCCCGAGTCGGTGCCGTGGTGCGGGACGTGGATCGCGCGGAGGCCGTCCGCGCCTGGCGAGATGGCCCGCGCGAGCGCGAGGCCGCGCTCCGTCGCCTCGTCGAGAGATTCGACGACGAGGAGCGTCCGGTTCCGCGCGTCCGGCGCCGAGGCGACGGCGGCGGCACCGGCGCGCAGCCGCCGCGCGACGCGGTCGTAGTGGCGCCGCACGCCGAGCATCGCGAACACGAGCAGCGGAATCGCCACGGTCACGAGCCACGCGCCCTCGGCGAACTTCGTCCAGACGACGATGACGGTGACGAGTCCGGTCGCGGCCGCGCCGACGGCGTTGATCGCAAGCTTCCGCTGCCAGCCGACGCCGCGGACGCGACGCCAGTACCGCACCATCCCCACCTGCGACACCGTGAAGGCGGTGAATACGCCCACGACGTAGAGGTGGATGAGGCTGTTGGTGTCCGCCTTGTAGACGACGAGGAGCGCGGTCGAGGCGGCCGTGAGGACGAGCATCCCGTTCGAGAAGACGAGGCGGTCGCCGAGGTTCGAGAACTGCCGCGGCGCGAAGCGGTCGCGCGCGAGCAGCGCCGAGAGCCGCGGGAAGCCCTGAAACGACGTGTTCGCTGCGAGGATGAGGACGAGGAGCGTCGTCCCCTGGACGACGTAGTACATGAACCCGCCGAACGTGCCCGGCTGGAAGACGGCACGCGCAATCTGCGAGACGACGGACGCGGTCGCGCTCGGCAGCGCGTGGACGTGGACGGCAAGGAACGAGAGGCCGATGAACATCGTGATCGTCAGTCCGCCGAGTACGGCGAGCGTCCTCGATGCGTTCTGTCCCTGCGGATGCCGGAACGCATTGACGCCGTTCGCGATCGCCTCCACGCCGGTGAGAGCGGTCGATCCCGACGAGAACGCGCGTAGGAGGACAAACAGGGTGAGAGCTCCCGTCCCGGCGGGCAGCGGGTTGGGAACAACGGCGGGATGGAGTTTCCCGGTCGCGTACTGGAAGATCCCTACCGCGTCGACGGCGAGGATCGCGACGATGAAGGCGTACGTCGGCAGCGCGAAGAGCAGCCCCGACTCCCGCACGCCGCGCAGGTTGGCAAGGACGATCACGAGCAAGCAGAGCAAGGAGAGGCCGACCCGGTGCGAGGAGAGCGACGGCACGAACGACGTGATGGCGAAGATCCCGGCCGAGATCGACACCGCGACCGTTAGGACGTAGTCGGTCAGCAGCGCAGCGGCTGCGACGAGGCTCGGCGCCGTCCCGAGGTTCTCGCGCGCGACGACGTACGCGCCACCGCTCGTCTCGTAGACGCGGACGGTCTGCCGGTACGAGAGGATCACGATCCCGAGGAGCGCCGCGATCGCGATCGTCAACGGAAGGACGAGATGTGCCTGGCTCAAGCCGGCAACGCCGACGAGCACGACGAGCGCCTCCTCCGTCGCGTACGCATTCGACGACAGCGGGTCGGACGCGAAGATCGGCAGCGCGAGCCACTTCGGCAGCAGCGTCTCGTGCATCTGGCCCGTCTGCATCGGCTTCCCGACCAACACGCGCCGCAGGCGCTTCGGACCAGGCGTCTCCACAACAGCCATGCCTTGACGCTAGGCACGGCCGAATCAGCGGACAGTCAGGATTCTCGCGAGCGCCTCAAGAAGTGCTCAAGGCGAGGATGGCTCCCGGTAGGTTGGTCGAGCTGATCCGGCACCCGTCCAGCAAGGGAGGCAATCGATGCGGCAGCGGACGATGTTCGCGGCGTTGGCGGTTGGGTTGGTGACGATGCTCGTGACCGGCGCTTCGAGTTGCTCGGAATTCGGCCGAAGCGGCCCGGAGGGCACCAAGGGACCGAACTACGGCCTGGCCCGGTCCGCGGCATGCTGGCGCGCGCACGGGTACAGGGTCTCACGGCCCAACCGGGAGTCGTTCCAACACCGCAGCCTCATACACGTCCAGATCCGGGGTCACCATGACCACGAGTTCGCGACGTTCGCGCCCAACCATACGACCGCATGGAATTGGGCCAACGACGCCGACGGCGCCTACGAGCCCGATGGCGGAGGTTTTCCGGTGCCGGTTCACAACGTCGTCTTCGGTGTGTACGGGAGATTCCACAGCAAGCCGATACTCGCCTGCCTTCGCGCGAGCCAGAGTGCTGGGCATGCGCGGGCTATCCGTTGGCCGCCGCCGGCTCCGCAAGGCGATAGCCGGCTCCCGGCTCGGTGAGGATGTAGCGCGGCCGCGCGGGGTCCGACTCGAGCTTGCGCCGCAGCTGCGAGACGTAGACGTGGAGGTAGTGCGCCTCGGAGCCGTAGCCCCTCCCCCACACCTCGCGCAGCAGCGTCTCGTGCGTGAGGAGCTTGCCGGGGTTGCGGGCGAGCACGCGGAGCAGGCCGAACTCGTGCGGCGTCAGCGCGACGGACTCGCCGCGAAGCGACACGGCGCGCTTCTCGAGGTCGATGCGCAAATCGCCGAGCTCGACGACCGGTTCCGACGGCGCGTCGACGCGACGCAGGGCCGCGCGCAGGCGCGCGAGCAGCTCCTCGATGCCGAACGGCTTCGTCACGTAGTCGTCGGCGCCCGCGTCGAGCGCGGCGACCTTCTCCGTCTCGTCGCCGACGACGGAGAGGACGATGACCGGCGCGCCGCTCCACTTCCGGAACTCGCGACAGACGTCGGTGCCCTTCCCGTCGGGCAGCACGAGGTCGAGCACGACCGCGTCGGGCGGCTTCGTCGCGAGAACCGCGAGCGCCTGCTCGGCCGTCTCCGCCGTCTCGACGTCGTAGCCCGCCGCGCGGAAGCTCGTGCGCAGCGCGCGCAAGATCTGCGGCTCGTCGTCGACCACAAGGACGCGCGTGCTCATTTTCCGCTCCGGCGCCGCCGAGGTCGGCGCCTCCGCTCTTTGATGAGCTCCGTCGAGCCTACGCTCATGCCGGCACCGCCGCGCGGCGCTCGGCCAGCGGGAGCGAGAGCACGAGATGCCCGCCGCCCGGGTCGTCCTGCGCCCAGAGCCGGCCGGCGTTCGCTTCGGCGAAGCCGCGCGCGATCGCGAGGCCGAGCCCCGAACCGTGACCGGGCATCCCGCGGCGGAACGGCTGGAAGAGCGCTTCGCGCTGCTCCTCGGGCAAGCCGGAGCCCCTGTCGACGACGTGAATGCGAAGCTCCGTCGCTCCGGGCTCGGCGCGTAGCACCACCTGCGACTCCGCCGGCGAATAGCGCAACGCGTTCTCGAGGAGATTCGCGAGCACGCGCTCGATCTGCGCCGCGTCGACCTCGACGAGCGGTGTCTCCGGCCCGATGTCGAGCCGCACGCGGCCCGCATCCGCGCCGAGACCGGCGAGCGCCTGACCGACGAGCTCGTCGATGTGCCACAACTCGCGATGAGGCTCCGCCGCGCCGGCCTCGAGACGCGACAGGTCGAGGAGCTGCTCGACGACGCGGTCGAGACGCATCGCCTCACCCTGTATCGCCTCGGCGAGACCGAGGCGGTCCTCCTCCGGCAGCGACAGGCCAGGGCTCGCGAGCGCGTCGGCCGATGCGAGGATCGCCGTCAGCGGCGAGCGCAGGTCGTGCGACACGGAGCGCAAGAGCGCCGTCTTCAATGCATCGCTCCGCCGCAGCGCTTCCGCCTCGAGCACTTCTTCTGCGAGCCGCTCGCGCTCCGCGGTGAGCTTGCGCAACGCGACGAGTGCCGCCTCCGCCTCCTCCGCACGCCGCCGAGAACGGCTCGCGAGCTCGCTCACAACGACCGCCGTCACGACGAAGACGAGCAGCGCGAACCAGTTCTTCGTGTCCTGGATCGTGAACGTGTAGAGCGGCGCGACGAAGAAGAAGTTGAACGCGAGCATGCTCGCGACCGCCGTGCCGACCGCGTACGCGATCCCCCACGCGACTGCGACCGGGATGATCGCGAGCAGGTAGAGCACCGCCAAGCTCAGCACGGGGACGTGCGGCTGGAGCAGCTCGATCGCGCCGGTGACGAAGGCGACGGCGCCGAAACACGCAACGACCCGGGAGACCGTTCTCATCGCGGAGAACGGTACTCCCGGGCCGTGAGTCCTAGTGGCCTAGCTGTGGATCGAGACGATGATCGGGATGATGAGGATCGCGACGACGTTCGCGATCTTGATCATCGGGTTGATCGCCGGGCCGGCCGCGTCCTTGTACGGATCGCCGACCGTGTCGCCCGTGACCGAAGCCGCGTGCGCTTCGGAGCCCTTCCCGCCGTAGGCGCCGTCCTCGATCATCTTCTTCGCGTTGTCCCAGGCGCCGCCGCCCGAGGTCATCGCGATCGCGAGGAAGAGGCCGGTGACGATCGTGCCGATCAGCAGGCCGCCGAGCATCCGGATGTTGATGATCCCGACGACGATCGGCACGAGGACCGGGATGAGCGCCGGCGTGAGCATCGACCTGATCGCCGAACCGGTCACGATCGAGACCGCGCGGCTGTAATCCGGCCGCTCGGTTCCCTCCATGATCCCCGGGTGCTCGCGGAACTGGCGGCGCACCTCCTCGACGACCTCTCCGCCGACGCGTCCGACCGCGAGCATCGCGAACGCGGCGAACAGGAACGGCATCGCGCCGCCGACGAACAGCCCGGCGATCACCCACGGGTCGGAGAGCGAGAACGCCGTGAAGACGTGGTTGTCCCTCAGACCCTGCGTGTACGAGTCGAACAGGATCAGGGCGGCGAGCGCAGCCGAGCCGATCGCGTAGCCCTTCGTCACGGCCTTCGTCGTGTTGCCGACCGCGTCGAGCGGATCGGTAATACCGCGAACCTCCGCCGGCAGGTCTGCCATTTCGGCAATACCGCCCGCGTTGTCCGTGACTGGCCCGAACGCGTCGAGTGCGACGATCAAGCCGGTCATCGAGAGCTGCGCCATGACCGCAACGCCGATGCCGTAGAGGCCGGCGAGATGGTTGGCGACGAGGATGCCGGCGACGATGACGACCACCGGCGCGGCAGTCGCCTGCATGCCGACGGCGAGGCCTTCGATGATGTTCGTCGCGTGGCCGGTCTGCGAGGCCTTCGCGATCATCTTCACCGGGTTCCAGCGCGTGCCGGTGTAGTACTCGGTGATCGCGACGAGGAGGAACGTCACCGCCAACCCGACAAGCGCCGAGCCGTAGAGCGGGCCAAAGCCGTACTTGCCGCCGTCGAAGCCCATCACGACGGGGATGAACCCGATCGCCGACAGCAGCGTCGCGGCGAGCACCGCCTTGTAGAGCGCGTTGATCACGGCGTTCGGGCCACTGCCCAGCCGGGCGAACCCGGTGCCGATCACCGACGCGATCGCGGACACGCCGCCGAGCGCAAGCGGGAACAGGTACATGTGGTTCACGGCGAGCCCGAGGTGCGTACCGAGCAGCATCACGGCGACCGCGGTCACGGCGTACGTCTCGAAGAGGTCCGCCGCCATGCCGGCGCAGTCGCCGACGTTGTCGCCGACGTTGTCCGCGATCACGGCCGCGTTGCGCGGGTCGTCCTCCGGGATCCCCGCCTCGATCTTGCCGACGAGGTCGGCGCCGACGTCCGCAGCCTTCGTGAAGATGCCGCCGCCGAGACGGGCGAAGACGGAGATGAGCGATCCGCCGAACGCGAGACCGATGAGCTCGTTGACGGCCGTCTTCGGATCGTGATTGAGCCCGGCGGTGAGGAACCAGTAGTAGCCCGCGACACCGAGCAGGCCGAGGCCGACGACGAGGAGACCCGTCACCGAGCCTGCGCGGAACGCGACGTTGAGCGCCGGCCCGAGCCCGCCGCGCGCCGCCTCGGCGGTGCGGAGGTTCGAGCGCACGGCGACGTTCATCCCGATGAAGCCCGCGGCGGCCGACAGGGTGGCGCCGATCAGGAATCCGAACGCTGTCCCCCAGCCAAGCTTGTCGTAGAGGCCGATCGCGAAGAACGGCACGATCGCGACAAGGGCGATCGTCGTGTACTGCTTTTTCAGGTACGCCGCGGCGCCTTCCTGCACGGCGGATGCGATCTCCTTCATCCGCTCATTGCCTTCGGGCTGCTTGAGCAGCCACCAGGTCAGGTACAGCCCGTAGGCCACCGCGATAAGCGCACCGACGATGCCAACCAGCACCGGATGATGCATGAACCAACTCATGGGTCTAGATCTCCCTCCGAGGACGACGAGACGGCGTTACAAAGTCAGCGCCGAGACTCCTCGGCGCGGCCTGTTTGTATCAGATCCGTGAAGATTTCCCGTAGCGATGCGCCTTCCTCCTGCCGCGCGATCTGCCGTTCGGCGGAGTTTTGCTCGGGAATTGCGAGGAACTCGGCCGCTCCGAGCTCGTCCGCGACCGGGCGCACCCACTCGAGAAGCTGCTCGAGGCGAGCCCGCGCCGGTATCGAGACGCCGCGCTCGAAGTCGATGAGCTCGCCGGACAGGCCGTAGCGGATTGCGCGCCAGAGGTTCTCCTCGACGAGGCGGTGCGGCAACTCGGGAAGCGGCTCGCCCTCGTCGAGCGCACGCGCGATGCGCGCGGTGAGCGAGTACGCGAGCGCGGCGAGCGAGCGCGACTCGGCGACGTCGGGCTGCGCGTCGCAGATCCTGATCTCGACCGTCGGGAACACGAGGTGCGGCCGCACGCTCCACCAGATCTGCGTGTGCTCGGTGATCGAGCGGGTCTCGTAGAGGAAGCGGACGTAGCGCTCCCACTCGTCCCAGCCGCCGAGCGCGTCGGGCACCCCGCAGCGCGGGAACATGCGCGTGAAGATCTGCGTCCGCGCCGAGTGCAAGCCGCTGTTGACGCCCTCGACGATCGGCGAGCTCGCGGAGAGCGCGAGCAGCTCCGGCAGGTACGCGCGGAGCGCCGAACAGACGCGAATCGCGCGATCGGGTCCGTTGATCCCGACGTGGACGTGGAGGCCGAAGGTGTTGTTGCGCCACACGACGTAACGGAGAAGCTCGTCGTTGCGGCGGTAGTGCGGCGTGTCGATGATCCGCTGCTCTTGCCACTGGCTCCACGGGTGGGTGCCAGCAGCGCTGAGCCAGATCCCGAGCGGGTCGGCGAGCGCGCGCAACTGCTCGCGGCGTTGTGGGAGAAGGGCCGCGGCTTCGGCGAACGTCTCGCAGCGGCCGGTGCGGATCTCGACCTCCGAGGCGATCAGCTCGCCGACGAGATGCCCGTCGAGCTCAGTGCCCGGCGCGGCGGCCTGCAGCTCCTCGAACCGGTTCGTCAGGTCGAGCGTCTCGGGGTCGACGAGCGCGAACTCTTCCTCGACGGCGAGCGTGAAATCGGGCACGGCCTCGAACGCCGCGCGCGATTGCACGAGCATCTCCTCGTACCCGAGCTTCTGCTCGTCGCCCACGGGAAAAGCCTAACTACCTGGCTGTGGGGCTAAGCAAGCGATCGGCGACGATGCGCCAGCTCCAGCGCTCCTCCACCGCACGCCGGGCCGCGAGGCCGAGCTCAGCGCGGCGCGCGGGCGGCAGCGCGAGGATCGCGGCGAGACGTTCGCGGAGGGCGTTCGCGTCTCCCGTCGGGAACGTGAGGAGCGGGGCGATCTCCGAGCCGACCTCCTCCGCGATTCCCGCGGCGACCTCGGCGAGACCCGAGTGAGCGGAGACGACCGGCAGCACGCCGGTCGCAGCGGCTTCGGCGGAGACCATCCCGAACGCCTCCGGGAAGATCGACGGCACGACCGCGACGTCGCACAGCGGCAGGAGATGGCGCAGGTGCCGATGCTCGAGCTGGCCGGTGAAGAGCGTGCCCGGCGGGGCGAGCGCCTCGAGCTCCTCGCGGTAGTCCCCGAACCCGACGATTACCGCGCGCGCGTCGAGGCCGTCGAGCGCCTCGAGCAGAACCTGGACGCCCTTGTTCTCGATGAGCTTTCCGAAGTAGAGGACGGTCGGCGCGTCGTCTGCGAAGAACTCCGCGAAGTCGACCGGCACGTCGTGCGCCTCCGACACGAGCGCGGCGAGTGCCTCGGCGCGCGGTGCCGGCCGGAACTCATCGACGTCGACGCCCGGCGGGACAATCTCCACACGCTCCGTGTGACCGCACACGTCGGCGAGCACCCCGCGGATGTGCTCGGAACCGGCGTAGACGACATCCGCCCGCGCGAGCGTCTCGGCGCCCCACGCCGCGAGATCGGGCCGCCCGCGCATCGCGTACTCGAGCTCGGAGCCGTGCGCCTTGACGCGGAACGACATCCCACTCGCCGCACCGACGGGCGCGCCGAGCACGACGTGATTCGCGAAGACGAGATCCGCCGGCCCGAGCTCGCGCAGCGCCGCCGCGTTCGCCGCGACGTACGCGCCCCGCTGCTCCAGCGTGAAATCGACGAGCAGCCGCGCCTTGAGCCCCTCGTACTCGTCGAGGACGAAGACGGGCAGCAGCCTGTCCGGCAGATCCGGAACGACAACCCGCGCGCCGCCGAGATCGAACCGCTCGGGATGCCGCTCCTGGCAGACGACGGTCACGTCGTGCCCGGCGCGCATCCACTCGCGCGCGATCGACCGCGTGTAGACGTTCGACCCGGTACCGCCGAGGAGGTACCCGTGCCAGAGAAGGATCCGCACCGAGCGGACGCTACGTCAGACGGCGCCGAGCCAGGCGAGCGAACGTCCCGAATGCGCCGAGAATGCAGAACACGGTGACGAACCAGGTCACGGCACGATCGCCGCTCCTCCCCGCAAAGAGCGTGACACCGCTCGGGGCCGCAGCGAGCACGAGGCCGACGGTGAGGACCGTGAGGCGCGGCAGGAACGAGCCGAAGGCGATCGTGAGCAGCACGAGCACGACAAGCGGCCAACTGAGGAAGAGAAAGTCCCCCCACGGCTTCGTCGCGTGCGCAAGGAGAACAAGCGCCGCGACGATGCCGACGACGAGCGGGAGTCGCGCTAGCGCAGGCCGGCGGAGGGGCGCCGCCGCCGTCGCCAGAGCAAGGACTGCCGCGGGAGCGAGCCACTGGCTGCCGAGCGGATACGACGTCGCGAAGAACAACCTGACCAACAGCTGCGAACCGCGGACGTGGAAGGGAGAAGTGGCCGCGTACGCGAGCAGGCCGAAATTGGCGAGCGCCGAGCCCAGAGCGATCCATCGCCGGCCGATCAGGAGCCCGAGCACGATCCCTGCCGCGGCGACCGCGAACGCGATCCACCACCAGCCGGGTCGATAGGGGTACGGCGTGAACGGGGTTGTCGCGAAGAGCGGGATAGCCCGTTCCGCCGCCGCTCCGACCAACGCGACCGCGAGATTGACTGCGGCGAGGATCACCGCGAGCAACCACAGACCATCCCGGAGCGGACGACGCGACTCACGATCCACGCGCTCCCGCGTTCCGGCGACGACGAGGGAGAGTGCCTCGCGCGCGGCGCGAAGACGAGAGCCGTTCGCGACTAGGAGCGCCGTGTCGACGAGCTCACCACTTCGACGCGCGCGGTAGTCGCGCGGGAACGCACGGCAAGCGAAGGAGAGCAGCCTGCTCATCCGGTCGCGACCTTCGCCATGCGCGCCTGGACGACGAGCGCCGCGCGCTCGAGCCGACTCGCTTCAGCGAAAAGCGCCGCGTGCCCGTCGTGCGTCAGCGTGTACGAGCGGCGGACGCGCCCCTCGACCTTCTCCTCCTCCCCGGCCTCGACCAGACCGGACTCGACGAGGCGGTCGAGCGCGCCGAACAGCGTGCCGGTGCTGAGTCGCACCTCGCCGTCCGAAAGCTCAGCTGCGCGGCCGATGATCGCGTAGCCGTGGAGCGGGCCGTCCAGCAGTGCCGCGAGCACGAAGTACGTCGAGCGCCGAATCTCCATGCATCGGACTATATGTCGCCCGACGACATGTCGTCAAGCGCTAGGTCAGGTGGAAGTACAGCGCGTACAAGAGCTCGACGGCGGGATTCGACGTGTGGACGGTCACGTCCGCCGGTGTCTCGAGCAGCGCTTCGGAGTAGTTGAAGACGATCTTCACGCCTGCCTTGACGAGATCGTCGGCCGCGCGCTGCGCCGAATCGGCAGGCACCGCGAGGACGCCGACGACGACGTTGTGCTCGCGCACGAGAGATCCGAGCCGGTCGTACGGCTCGACCTGAACGCGGCCGATCGGTTGCCCGACCTTCTCCGGATCGGTGTCGACGACCGCCGCGATCGAGATCCCGTGCTCCGCGAAGATCGACGACGAGGCGATCGCCTGGCCGAGCCGACCCGCTCCGACGAGCGCGACGTTGTGCTGGCCCTGCGTGCGGAGGATCTTGCGGATGATGTCGAGCAGCGAGTCGATCGAGTAACCGACACCGCGCTTGCCGAACTTCCCGAACGTCGAGAGGTCGCGCCGGATCTGCGTCGCGTTGATGTTCGTGTAGTCCGCGATCTCCTGCGACGAGATGCGCGACTTCCCCATCTTCCGCGCCTGCGTGAGCACCTGGAGATACCGGGAGAGGCGCGCCGCGACCCCGACGTTCAAACGATCGGCCACGGATCCGTTCTAGCAGCCGGATCTACGAAGACGCGTCGACAACCGCGCGCCGCAGCGCCTCGGGATGGACGTGGTAGACGAAGCGCCGCGCGCCGGCGATCTCGACGACGGGAATCCACTCGCGGTACTCCGCCTCGAGCTCCGGATCGCCGTCGATCGCCACCTCACGCAGCTCGAAACCGAGCTCGTCGCGGGCCTTGAACACGACGCGACGGGCCGCCTCGCAGAGATGACAGCCCGTCGCGGTGTAGAGAACGACTTCTGCGCCGGCGCGGTCCACGCGTGGAGTATTGCCCTTCGTCGCGGAGGCGAGACCGCGCTCTCGCCGGAGCTCACTGCCGCTTGAAAGCACAGGCGGTGAAGGAGGGGGCTCGTGGGGGAACCCTGGGTTCCCCCACGCTTCTACGGATAGATCCCGCGTGTGACCGTCGCGTCGGCGACCCGCTGCACGGCCAGGCCGTAGGCGGCGACGCGCATCGGCAGGTTCTTTTCCTGCGCGATGTCCCAGGTCTCGTCGAACGCCCGACTCATGATGTCGTTGAGCTTCGCGTTCACCTCGACCTCCTTCCAGAAGTACTCCTGGAGGCCCTGCACCCACTCGAAGTACGAGACGACGACGCCGCCGGCGTTCGCGAGGATGTCGGGGAGAACGACGATGCCCTTCGCCTCGAGGATCGCGTCGGCGGCCGGCGTGACCGGGCCGTTCGCGCCTTCGCAGATGATCGACGCCTTGATCCGGTCGGCGTTCTCGTCCGTGATGACCTGCTCGAGCGCGCACGGCGCGAGGATGTCGCACTCGAGCTCGAGGAGCTCGGCGTCGGTGATCACGTCGGCGTCCTTCAGCCCGGCGAGTGAACCGGTCTCGCGCTTGTGCGCGAACGCGGCGGGAATGTCGATTCCCTTCGGGTTGTAGAGCGCGGTCGTCGAGTCGGAGATGCCGACGACGATCGCGCCCTCCTGGTGGAGGAACTGCGCGAGGTAGCTGCCGACGTTGCCGAAGCCCTGCACGACGACCGTCATGCCGGCGAGCGACTTGTCGAGCTTCGCGACGGCGTCACGCAGCACGAACAGCGCGCCGCGGGAGGTCGCCTCCTCGCGTCCGAGCGAGCCGCCGATCACGAGCGGCTTGCCGGTCACGACGCCGAGAACCGAATGGCCCTTGTTCATCGAGAACGTGTCGAAGATCCACGCCATCGTCGTGCCGTCGGTGCCGACGTCCGGCGCGGGGATGTCCTTCTCCGGCCCGATCTCGTTGATGATCTCGCTCGTGAAGCGGCGGGTCATCCGCTCGAGCTCGCCGCGCGACATCTTCTTCGGGTCGCAGGCGATGCCGCCCTTCGCGCCGCCGAAGGGAATGTTCATGAGCGCGCACTTCCACGTCATCCACATCGCGAGCGCGCGCACCTCGTCGATGACGACGTCGGGGTGGTAGCGGATGCCGCCCTTCGACGGGCCGCGGGCGATGTTGTGGGTGACGCGATAACCGATGAAGACCTGCGTCGAGCCGTCGTCCATCGTGACGGGGATCGACACTTCGATCGCCTTCTTGCAGCGGCCGAGGACCGAGATGAGATTCGGGTCGATCTCGAAGGTGTCGCCGACGCGGGTGAGTTGCTCGCGCGCCAGATCGAAGGGGTTCTCGCGCAGGTGGGAAGTCGTTTCTACTGCACTCAAGGTCTGCTCCTTTTGTCGTGCAAACCAGGGAAAACTGCCCTGCGCGGCGAGCTTAGCGCGATGCGTACGCGTCGAGCGCCAGGTACCGCGGATACGGGATCGGCTCGCTCCAGCGCGCGGCGGAGGCGATCATCGCGGCGTTGTCGGTGCAGAGCGCGAGCGGAGCCGCGGCGGCGTCGGGAAGCGCGGCGCGCAGCTCGGAGTTCGCGGCGACGCCTCCGACGATGGCGATCCGCTCGCGGCCCGCCTGTGCTGCCGCCTCGCGAACGCGCGCGACGAGCGCGCGGACGATCGCACGCTGGTACGAGGCGGCGAGGTCGGCGCGGCGGGCCTCGAGCTCCGCCTCGGCGAGGTCGCGCACCGCGTAGAGGAGCGCTGTCTTCAGGCCGGAGAACGAGAAGTCGAGGCCGTCGACGCGCGCCACCGGAAAGGCGTACGCCTCCGGATCGCCGTCGCGCGCGAGCCGGTCGATCTCGCGGCCGCCGGGATAGCCGAGCCCGAGGAGGCGCGCCCCTTTGTCGAACGCCTCGCCCGCAGCGTCGTCGCGGGTCGTCCCGAGCACGTCGCGCTCGGTGTGCGAGCGGACGTCGAGCAGGAGTGTGTGCCCGCCGCTCGCGAGGAGGCAGAGGAACGGCGGCTCGAGCGCGTCCGGCTCGAGATAGAGCGAGGCGATGTGCCCGTCGAGGTGGTCGACGGCGACGAGCGGAAGCTGCCGCGACCACGCGAGCGCCTTCGCGGCGGAGAGCCCGACGAGCAGGGCGCCGATGAGCCCCGGCCCTTGCGTCACGGCGACGCGATCGACGTCGTCGAGCGTCGCGCCGGCCTCGGCGAGCGCCTCGCGGATGACCGGCGTGACGAGCTCGAGATGCCGCCGAGACGCGACCTCCGGAACGACGCCGCCGTACCGCGCGTGCAGGTCGGCCTGCGAGGAGACGACATTCGCGCGCACCTCGCCGTCGTCCGTGACGAGCGCCGCGGCGGTCTCGTCGCAGCTCGTCTCGAGTCCGAGGATCACGCCGCGCGACACACTCTCGTAACGTGGCTGCCACCGGTCACGAAAGCGTCACGAATCTGCAACGGGGTCTTTCCACATGATGAGCGCGTCCTCGCGGTTGTCGGTGTAGTAGCCGCGCCGGAGGCCGCGCCCCGTGAAGCCGAGCCGTTCGTAGAGGGCGACGGCGGTCGAGTTCGAGACGCGCACCTCGAGCGTGTAACCGCGCCGCGCGTCGTCGACGGTCAGCTCGAACAGCCGCTGGAGCAGCATCGTCGCGACGCCCCGGCCGCGGTGCGGCGGGTCGACCGCGACGTTCATCACGTGCCACGCGTCGACGTAGCGGGACACGATGAGGTAGCCGACCAACGGCCCCTCCTCCCCGTCGGCCTCGAACGCGCCGAGACAGATCGACGTGGACTTCGACAGCTCGCCGGCGAACATCGACCGCGACCACGGCGTCGGGTAGGAGCGGCGCTCGATCTCGTCGATGTCGTCGAGGTCGGCGAGGACGAGGTGGCGGAGCTCGACGGTGGTCACTGGTCGACGTCCGGGACACGGAGGTACAGCGGCTCGATCTCGTCCATCGCGCGGGCCTCGCCTGCGAGCGCGGCGTGGAAGCGCGCGCGCGGCAAATGCCGCTCGTCGTCGTCGGGCGGGACGGCCGCGCCGCGCTCCTCGAGCAGCGCGCGATAGCGGACCGCGCCGTCGCCAACGCACACGGCTCCCGGCTCGAGCGCCAGCTCCTCGGGGCGGAACACCGCCGGTTCGCGGTTGAGCAGCGTGAAGATCTCGCTCCGCTTCGCGTCGATCACGGGAACGGCTCCGGGAGCTCCGGCTGCGAGTGCGTCCAACGTCGACACGCCCGCGCCTTGCACGCCGAGCGAGAGGGCGAGCCCGCGTGCCGCGGCCAAGCCGATGCGGACGCCGGTGAAGCTGCCGGGGCCGATCCCGACGGCAAGCCGCTCGATCTCGGCCGGGTGCGCACCCGCCTGGCGGAGCAGCGCGTCGACGTCCTCGAGCAGGCTCTGCGCACGAGAAGTGCGCTCTCCGAGCACCTCGACCCCATCCACGAGCGCGCTCGTTGCGACCCCCGTCGCAGTGTCGAAAGCCAGTGTCAGCATTCCGAAATCTCCACGGCTCTTCCGTCGTCAGCATGCCGCAAACGCACGGTGTACCGAGGCGGAGGGAGGACGCCGGCGCCCGCCTCCGGCCACTCGACGAAGACGATCGCGTCCTCGAAGTACGGCTCGAGATCCCCCCACTCCGCGGCGGAGACGCCCTCGAAGCGGTAGAGGTCGAGGTGGGAGACCTCGACATCGGAGCCGTGGTAGCGGTGGCCGATCGTGTACGTCGGGCTCGTGACGTTCTCGCGCACGCCGAGCGCCGCGCACGCGCCGCGCACGAAGGTCGTCTTGCCGGATCCGAGGTCGCCGGAGACGGTGACGGCGTCGCCGGGAACGAGTCGCGCGGCGAGCTCCGCAGCGAGCGCCTCGGTCTCCTCGGGTGTCGTAGTGGCCGTCTCCATGCGTACGATCGAACCATGCCTGCATACGTTGTCGTCGAGACGATCGTCAGCGATCCGGAGCAGTACGAGCGCTACAAGGAGGCCGCGCCGCCGGCGATCGAGGCGTACGGCGGCCGTTACGTCGCGCGCGGCGGCGAGAAGGTCGTGCTCGAGGGCGACTGGGATCCGGTCCGCGTCGTGATCCTCGAGTTCCCCGACCTCGAGACGGCGAAGCGCTGGTACGCGTCGGAGGAGTACGGCGAGGCGCGCAAGCTGCGTGAAGGAGCGGCCACGCTCCACGCGGTCGCCGTCGAAGGGCTCTAGCCGTGGGACGCGAGCCGTTCGCGCGACCCGGTCAACGGCTCGAGGACGCCCCCGAGCCACGCGAAGCGCACGACGAACCGGCTCCTCCCCCCGGTCGGCCGATCTCGATCTTCGGCGGCGTGCGATTCGGTCCCGGCTATCCAAGCCGCTGGGCGGGAATGCAGGCGATGGCGCGATTGCGCGTCGAAGACGACACCATCGTGATCACGCCCGTTGCGTACTGGAGGCTATTGCGAGCGCCGATCGTGCGAATCCCGCTTGCGAGCATTGCGACGGCGAACGACTGGTTCGGATTGAGGTTCGACGCGCCCGGCAACCCATCCGTCGACGCTACGCGGTTCCAGGCCTTATTCGCCGACCGCGCCCCGCTCCGCCCTCTGACCGACCTGCTCCGATCACGCGGAGTCGCGGTCGAACGCTCGCTTGGCCCGCGCCAGTGGACGCGGTTCTACCGAGACATATCGGCGGGACACCGACCGGGCTGGTTCTTCCGCGATCGCGGCCCCCTCGCATTCGTCGAGACGTTCGTCTTTCTCGGCGTCGGGTTCGTGTTCTTCTTCGTCTTCACAGGCGGGCAGCACATCGCGCTGGCCGTAGGCGCGGTCTTCGCAGCCGTGTCGCTCGCGTGGTCGGTCGCCGGCCACCGGCGCCGCCAACGCGCAACGCGGAAGGGCTGAACGGCGCGACCCAGAGGTTTGCCTTCTCGGCGAGTCGGCCATCGATTACGTACTTGCCCATGCCAAGACAAAGGGGGGTCTGATGGCAAGCACCGATGTCTGGACGTACCAGCAAACGACGTGGACGACAACCGACCTGACCGGCTACGAGGTCGAGGCGACCGACGGCTCGATCGGCAAGGTCGACGAGTCGACGAACGCCACCGACTCGAGCTATCTCGTCGTCGACACCGGCCCGTGGATCTTTGGGAAGAAGGTGATGCTCCCGGCCGGCGTGGTGAAGAACGTCGATCCCGACGCGCAGACGGTCTTCGTCAACCGCACGAAGGACGAGATCAAGAACGCGCCGGAGTTCGACGAGACGACGTACCGCGGCGACACGTACCGGAACGAGCTGGGGAGCTATTACGACCAGCCCGGCCCCGTGTACGGCGAAGGCGGCACGGCCTACGACCCGGGCGGGACGCCCTCCGGCCAGAGCCGCACGGATTACGCGCCGGAAGGCAGCACCGACCATCCGGACACGAACTACCCGTAGGGCACCCAGCTACTCGTCGGCGGGTCGGCCCACCTCGGGGCCGGCTCGCTGGCGGAGCTCAGCGGGACTTGATGGTCCGGAGAGCGCTGAGAAGCGCCGCACGGTGAGCAGCGGACGCGTTCTTCCCGAGCCACACGTCGACGACGTACTGCCCGCCGCCGATCGAGCCGCCGCCACGCCATTCCGTGAGACCGTCGCTCGCCTGCTCGAGGCTGTTGAGCGTGAGCGGTAACGAGAGCGTCGGCGGACGTTCGTGAAAGAGAGTCGTATATACGGCGAGCTCGTCTTGGCGCGGATACCCGGCGAGACCTGCCTGGTTCTCGAGCGGGATCGGGATCTTCCCCGCGCGATCGCTGATCACGACTCCTCCAGGCCACGTGCGAGCGTGGAATCCGGAAGGCGTCGGGACGGACAGCGGCCCGACCTTCGAGACGGCTGTGAACACCGCGTGCTGACCGCTACCGCACGCGGACACCGCGAGAACTCCGGCGAGGCCAGGGACGATCGTCAGGACGTTCCGCATATCGATGCTTATACGGCACGCCACCCTCGCGTGTCACGCGCAGCTGAAGCCTTGGGGAGCGAGGAACAATCGGCTGGGCCAGCGCTCGGGAATGTCCCTGAGCGGGGCCAGCTTGACGGTGTTGGTGGTGCTATGGATACTGGTGTTATGGCCGAGCACGCTTCGCGCTTTCCCGCCTCCCTTGACCCACTAATTGCAGAGGCGAAGGGACGGCGACGTAAGAGGCGATTCCTGATAGCGATGCTGCTGGTTCTCGGCGTCGGACTAGGCGCAGCGTTCGCGCTCTCGTTCTCCCCGAACGGCGCAGGAGGCCCTTCGAGTGGCGACCCTGGCTGGTTGTCGAATCAAGTGAGCCAAGCACAACACACGTTCGGTCGTGCGTACATCGCCTCCGCAACAGTGCAGGGACGGGTACTGACCGTGAAGCTTTCCGCCGCTGGCGGGGCGGCGAACGAAGCCGGGGGCTTTGAGGCCCATGCGCTCGGCTACGCAGTCGCCGATCGGATGCGAGCACAGGGGAAGAAGCCGGTCACGAGCGTGTATGTGGTTGGCCCAGGAGGTCGCGTGGCCGGCGATGGATACGCCTATCCTGGCACCCGCCTTGGAAGGGACGCCAGTCCGCGCCTCCGGAGTGGCACCTGCGAGCGGGCTTCAAAGCATCTGCCAGCCTCACTCCGGGTCGGCTCTGATCGGACGTTGCCTTACGTCGGAGGGGTCTGCATCTTGAGGGTGCAGACCTCCGCGCAAACCTCTGCTGGAGTAGGAACGGCATTTACCAAAGCGTCGATGGCGCTGGGCGACGCCCTTCCAAGTTGGAGTGACCCTCCCTCGCTCATTGAGATTGACGACGCAACCGGCACTCCCCAGGTCATAAAGACTTGGTTCCCTGGACTCGGCCTAGGCTTCGTCGGCTCGGGGAGTGATTACCAGCGACCCGGCATCAACGTGATCGGCCACGCCTAAGCCGCGACGCAGGTTCTCCGCCTTAGCCGGGGACACTCGGCTGCGCCAGTGCTGCGGAATGTCACTTGAACGATCCGCACGGAGGATTAGGCTCTGGATCGGACCATCGACACCCAGCGTTCCCCAAGAGCTACCTAGGCGGCATCGGCGCAGTATTCGCCGTTATCGGTATCGGCGTAATCCTGTGCTTCGTGTTGCTGGTGATCTTGACGCTCCCGGCTTGGCCGCCCGACTAGATGTCTACAGAGATGGCCAGTCGCGACCTCCGGGGGAGTTAGTCGGCTGCACCAGCCGCCGTTCTCACTCGAGCTGTAACGCGGGCTAGAAGAGACCTAGTTGCTCGGCCGGAGCGGCGACTGCCGGTTCCGGGACGAGCTCGACGACCGGCGCGGGCGCCTTCTCGGCGCCGAGGATCGCCGGGAGTCGCGCGAAGTCGGCTTCGAGCACCTTGAGCATCGCCGGCGTGTAGAGCGCGGCGGCCGGGTGGTAGAGCGGATAGAGGACAACGCTGCGGCCGGCGATCGTCAGCTCTTGCTCCTGGCCATGGACGCGTGTGATGCCGAGCGGGCGGCCCGATAACAGCTTCGTCGCGAAGTTGCCGAGCGTCGCGATCACCTTCGGCTCAATGAGCTCGATCTGCCGGAAGAGATGCGGTTCGCACGACTCGATCTCGTCCTGCTGCGGATCGCGGTTCCCCGGCGGACGGCACTTCAGGACGTTCGCGATGTAGACGTCGTCGCGATCGAGTCCGACTCCGGCGAGCAGACCGTCGAGGAGCTTGCCGGCCTGGCCGACGAACGGGACGCCGCTCTTGTCCTCGTGGAAGCCCGGCGCCTCGCCGACGAACATCAGGTCGGCGCGCGGATTGCCGGCACCGAACACGACCTGCGTCCGTCCCTCCGCGAGTCGACAGCGCGTGCACGCCGCCGTCGCCGCCGCGTACTCCTCGAGGGCGTCGAGCGACTCGACAGGCATCGCACTCATGGAAAGCGAGTCTACGACGCGCGGCCGACGGACACGATCTTCGCGCTCCAGCTGCCGCGCGGCGCCTCGACGGCGATCGTGTCGCCCGGCTTCTTGCCGAGCAGCGCCTGGCCGACCGGCGAGTCGGGCGAGACGCCTCCGACGCTTGTGATCTCGACCTCCATCGTCGTGCCGTCGTCACGCTCGAGCTCGACCTTGGAGCCGACGGTGACGACGCCGCTCTTCGCCGCCTCGGCCTCGTCGACGATCGTCGCGTTCTGCAGTCGGTGGCGGAGGACGGTGATCCGCGCCTCCATCATCCCCTGCTCGTTCTTCGCGGCGTGGTACTCGAAGTTCTCGGAGAGGTCGCCGTGCGCCCTCGCGGTCGCGATCGCCTCGATGATCGCCTTGCGCTTCGGCCCCTCGAGCTCCTCGAGCTCGGCCACGAGCTGCGCATGCGCGGCCGGAGTCAGGACTTCGCCGTCGCCTTCCACGGGAACCTCAGTGGCCGCAACCGCAGGAGCCGCCGCAGCAACCGCCGCCGCCGCCGCCGCTCGCGACTTTCGTCACACCGTGAACGGCGAAGGAGGAGAACTGCTTCGACACGTTCGTCGCCGCGCAGTCGGGGCAGTGCACCTGCTCGCTACCGCGCACGAGCTCCTCGAAATGCGACTCGCACTCCATGCAGACGTATTCGTAGATCGGCATGGCTCAGATCGTATCCGCCCTGCGGGCGCTCATAGCTCGTAGACGTCCGAGTGAGAGACCCTCGCGGGCGAGGCAGACGATCCCGAACGTGTAACCGACCGACGACTCGATCGCCTGAAGCGCGAGTCCGTACGCAATCGCGCGCGAGGTGGGGATGCCGTACGCGGCGAGCGGGATCGCAATCGCGAACTGCGTGACGCCGAGGTTCCCGGGCCAGAGCGGGAGGACGAGCGCGACGTTCATCACGGCGAGCACCGCAGCGGCCGCGACGAGCGGCAGGTGGATGTTGAAGGCGAGGAGCGTGACGTACACCGCGCCGAGCTGGAGGAGCCACGCAAGCGTCTGCCACCCCGCGGAGACGAGCGACGGAATCGGCCGGCGCAGGATGCCGAGCCCTTCCCGGAGGCGCGCGAGGAGCGCCCCGAAGCGGTCTTTCGCCTCGACTCCTCCCTGCTCGTGCCGTCGCGCGAGAGCGACACCGATCGCGACAAAGGCGACACCCGCGCCGGCGACACCCCACAGCGCCGTCCGCGCCGCCGGCTGAATGTGCGCCTCGATCAAGACCCAGAAGATCAGCGCGATGGACGGAAACACCTCGAGGATCCGGTGCGCGAGGACGCTTCCGATCATCGCCGGCCACAATCCCGGGCGGTCGCGTTCGGGCATCCGCCGCATGAGCACGCCGATGCGGGCGACCTCCCCCACGCGGCCCGGCAGAACGCCGTTCGCGAAGATCCCGACGAAGAAGGCGGAGATGACGTCGACCCGGCGCGGGTGCGGCGGCGGGACCGCCTCGTTGATCACGTTGTCCCACGACATCGCCCGTGCCACCGCGGAGACGAAGTTGAGGAATACGGCGGCGGCGGCCCACCACCAACTCATCCGCGCGAGCGCGTGTCCGACCTGAGCCCAGTTCGGGCCGTGGAACACGAGGAGAACGACGACGCCGGCCGCGGCGACGGCTATCAGAACGAGGTGAAGCAGACGCCTCTGGCGGGCGCCCACTAGCTAGAGCTGCAGTTCGTCTGCTTCGTGTCGACGATCTGGCCGACGAGGCTCTGCGGTGTCTTCGGCACGGTGAGTGAGAACCTCCCCGCCTGCGAGAGGTCGAGGACGGTCATCTGGTTGGGGCCGGGCGCGACGCAACCCGCGCCGCTGAGGTGCCAGTACGGGTTGTAGTGCTCACGCAGGAGGTAATGGCCGGCGCTGAAGACGCGGCCGCTCGTCACCGTGTGGCCGAACCCCGTGACGATCGGATTGGCAGGCCCGGTCAGGAGCGGCGTCGCGGATGGCAACTCGTAGACGAGCCAGTTCGCGCTCCGGAAGACGAGCGTCAGTCCCGCCGCAGATGAACGGACGATCTGCGCCTCGCGCGGGCCTCCGTCCCAGTCGAGCGGCGCGGTTCGCGCGAGAAGGACATACCGAACGGCGTTCAGGCGGAGCCACGCGTCGTACGACGCCCCGTCGAGGGAGTTCGAGTAGAGGATCGGGTTGTAGCCCTCGTCGGTCTGGCGGTACCAACCGCGCGCGAGCGGGATTCCGGCCCGCGGGATCCAGTCGGCTTCCCAGTGCTCGGCGGTCGGCACGACTTCGACGCGGTACGACGGCTCCTGGTGTGCGCGCAGGTAGTGAATCGCCGGCGCCCAGTAGCTCGCCTGCTGCGTGTGGTTGTCGAGCCGCGTCGGGATGAGCAAGAAGTACGGGACGATGTTGTAGACGAGCGCGCACGCGCAGGCGAGCACGACGAGGCCGCGCGGCTTGAAGTCGGCGAGGCTCGACACGAGGAGCATCAAGGGGAAGACGAACGCACCGAGGCGTGTCCAGTTGTCGCCGAACGGCGAGGCGACGAGATAGAAGAACACGCTGCCGACACCCCAGAGCGCGAAGAACGCCGTGAACGGCGCCGCCGCGCGCGACCGCCGCGCGACCATGACTCCAAGCGCGCTGACGATCAGCACGCTGAAGAAGTCCTGCCAGTGGAACGGGTAGAACCCCTGCTTCGTCTGGAAGAAGACGAGCGCGGCCACCTCCACACCGGCCGCGACGGCGAGACCCACCGCGAACCACAGGCGGCGGCGCGAGACCCCACGGCGCGCGGCCGCGTACGAGACGACGATGAGGCAGAGGAACGCGAAGGCGAGCGGGCTGAACCCGACCGTGAGGATCGCCGGGATGATCGCCAGGCGATGCCGATGCATCTGCAGGAGCTTCAGCGTCACGAGCATCGCCGTGAACCCGAGCGAGTACGCGTAGAGCCCGGTAAACATCGGCGCGGCCGCGAGCACGCCGAAGACACGCGCCGGCCACAGCGCGGCGCGTCCCCACTCCCTCATCGCGATCGACGAGAAGAGGACGGTCGACGCGACGGCCGACGCGAAGACGAGCGGGAGGTTCCCGACGAGGACGGTCGGCAGGTAGTAGAGGAGGCTGTACGACGTGAGCGGGTACCAGCCCGCGTACGAGAAGTTGTCCCAGAGGAAGATCCCGTGTCGCACGAGGAACGTCCGGTAGAGGTGCACGCCGGCGTCCCCCGGTCCCGGGCCGAGGCCGACCACGAGCGCGGCGACGATCGCCGTGACGGTGGCTCCGATGAGGAGCTCGCTACGGCGGCGGAAGCGCGGAAGGTCGACGGCGGTGGCGGCTGCTGCGCTCATCGCAACGGCATTTTCGCATGCCGGCCAGCTAGCAGTGACCACGGAGGCGCGAGATCGACGCCGTCCGGCCTGCTGAGGAATCCGGGCGCCCGGCCGGAAACGCCGGTATGCCCGTACTGCCACACGATCCGGTTCGTGTGCGGGTCGATGACGATGACGCGGTCGTTGTAGTCGTCGTTGAGGAAAACGTCGCCGTTCGGCAGCGGCAGCGCGAGCGAGGGGTGGTCGAGCTGCGGGTCTCCGGGACGCGGCGAGTAGCGCCACACGAGGTGCCCCGTACGCGTGAACTCCTCGAGGACTCCGGGGCTCTGATAGCCGACCGTCAGGAAGAGCCCCGGTCGGATCTCGTTCGAGTCCGACGGGTAGTAGATCCCCGGCGGATGCGTCGACCAGCGGACGTGACCCGACGGCGACAGCGCGTCTACCCAGTCGCCGTTGATCTCCGTCACGAGCCATCCGCCTCCGGCCAACGGGAACGCGCCGTTCGGGCTCCCCCATGCGTGCGGCGGATAGTGGACACAGCCGCGAACGGGACTGCCGAGCGCGCGCACCGGCGTATGGCGGGGCGGCCGGAGCTCGATGAGCCGGCAGTTCTCGATGTCGGCCGAGACGATCGACCCGCCGGGGGTCAGCATCGCGTCGTCGGGATGCGCGAGGCCGGTCGCCACGCGGTAGACGATCCGCCGCCGCCGGATGTCGACGACCGAGATCGCGTTCACGTCCTCCTCCGTCGCGACGATCTTGCTGCCGTCGGGAGAGAAGAACGCGTCGTCGGGAAGCGGCAGCGTGTGGGCGCGCCCGAATCGCCAGACGATCCGCCCCCGCGGGTCGACGACGAGGAGCCGGCTGTTCGACCGGTCGGCGATCAGCACGTCGCCCGGCAGCACCGACGGGTCGGAGCCGCGCGCGAGGTGTCCCTTCCCCTGTGGATGCGCGAACGGGCCGGCGGGCTCGGGCGGTCGCCGGAACGGATGCCGCGCGGCGAGCTGGCCGGACGACCCGCAGCCGGCGAGTGCCGCGACGGCGACTGTGGTGAGAAAGAACGTGCGCACTGTGGCTCTTCTCCCGCAAACCGTGCTGCCGAACCATGAGTGAGTAGTGAGAGCGCGGGTACACTCGCGGTGCCCGGCATCCGCATCGGAGCTGGAGCTTCAGATCGTGATCAAGAGCGTTCAAGTCATCGGCTCCGGCCGGGTCGGCTCCGCCGTCAGCGCTCGCATGCGCGAACGCGGGGTCGCGTCCGGTTTCTCCGAACCGGGTGTCGTGCTCCTGTGCGTGCCGGACGCGGCCATCGCCGACGTCGCCCGCGATGTCCCGGTCGGCCCGTGGATCGGACACGTTTCCGGCGCGACGCCGCTCGCCGCTCTCGCTCCGCATGAGCGGCGTTTCTCGCTCCATCCGCTGCAGACGTTCGACCGGAGCGGCGACCCGACGCAGCTCGATGGCGCCTGGGGCGCGATCACCGGCGAGACCGACGAGGCGCTCGCCGTCGCGCGGGAGCTCGTAGAGATCCTCGGGCTGCGGCCGTTCGAGCTCGCCGAGAGCGATCGGACGCTCTACCACGCCGGTGCCGTGTTCGCGTCGAACTACCTCGTGACGCTGCAGCGCGCCGCGGTGCGCCTCGGTGTGCCCGCGGAGGGGCTCATCCCGCTCATGACGCGCACGATCGAGAACGGCTTCGAGCTGACGGGGCCGATCGCGCGTGGCGACTGGGCGACCGTCGACGCGCACCGCGCTGCGATCCACGCCGCTCACCCGGAGCTCGAGCCCGCCTACGACGCGCTCGCCGACGCGACGGTGGCGCTCGCATGAAGATCGCGCGGACGATTGCCGAGCTCGAGACCGCGCCCGGCACCGGGCTCGTGCCGACGATGGGCGCGTTGCACGCCGGTCACCGCGCGCTTCTCGCTGCGGCGCGCCGCGAGAACGAGCGCGTCGTCATGTCGCTCTTCGTCAACCCGGCGCAGTTCGACGACTCGTCCGACCTCGCCGCGTACCCGCGCGACGAGGCGCGCGACCTCGCGATCGCAGAGGAGGAAGGCGTCGACGTCGTCTTCGCGCCCGACGCCGGCGAGCTCTATCCCGACGACTTCGCGACCTGGGTCGAGCCAGAGCACACCGGCGCCGAGGGCGCGGCGCGGGACGGGCATTTCCGCGGCGTCGCGACGGTCTGCCTCAAGCTCTTCAACATCGTCCGCCCGGAGCGCGCGTACTTCGGCCAGAAGGACGCGCAGCAGGTTGCCGTGATCCGCCGGCTCGTCCGCGACCTCAACGTTCCGCTCGAGATCCGCGTCGTGCCGATCGTCCGCGACGACGACGGCCTCGCGCTCTCTTCGCGCAACGTCCGCCTCTCCGCGGAGGAACGCGAGCGCGCGCTCGGCCTTCCGCGCGCGCTGCAGAGCGCCGTCGGCGCACCCGATCCGATCGCCGCCGCCCGCGCCGCCCTCAACGGCCTCGCACCCGATTACGTCGAGATCGTCGATCTCGACGGCGCAAGCGTCCTCGCCGCCGCCGTCCGCGTCGGCAACACCCGGTTGATCGACAACGTCCTCCTGAAAGGAGAGCTGACATGAGCATTCCCGCGGGAAAGCTGCCGCTGCCCGAGCTCGCCGCGATGAAGCGGCGCGGCGACAAGATCGTGATGGTCACCGCCTACGACGCGCCCGGCGCGCGCTTCGCGGAGGACGCCGGGATCGACGTGATCCTCGTCGGCGACACCGCCGCGATGGTCGTGCTCGGCCACTCCGGCACGACGCCGGTCACGGTCGACGAGATGCTCTTCCTCACGCGCACCGTGTCGCGCCACGTGCATCGTCCGATCGTCGTCGGCGACCTGCCGTTCGGCTCGTACGAGACCTCGGACGAGGACGCGGTTCGCACCGCTGTCCGCTTCGTGAAGGAAGGCGGCGCGGACGTCGTCAAGCTCGAAGGCGCCGGGCCGATGGTCTCTCGCGCGCGCGCGATCGTCGACGCGGGGATTGCGGTGATGGGCCACGTCGGCCTGACGCCGCAGTCGGCGACGATGCTCGGCGGCTTCAAGACGCAGGGCCGCACGGCGGAAGCGGCGCAGCGGATCGTCGACGGCGCGAAGGAGCTCGAGGACGCCGGCTGTTGTTCGATCGTGCTCGAGGCGGTGCCGTCGCCGGTCGCGGCGCGGATCACGAGCGAGCTCTCGATCCCGACGATCGGGATCGGCGCCGGCTCGGATTGCGACGGCCAGGTTCTCGTCTACCACGACCTGCTCGGGCTCACGGAAGGCCATCTCCCCCGCTTCGTCAAGCGGTACGCGAACCTCTCCGGCGAGATCCGCGACGCGCTCGGCGCCTACGCGAGCGAGGTGCGCGGCGGCGCGTTCCCCGACGAGCAGCACACGTACGCGATGTCGGAGGAGGAGCAGGCGGCGTTCGAGCGCGACTAGAACGACGCCACGTGTGTGGCGAGCACGAGCAATATCGGCAACGACGCCGCGAGCCCCGCCGTCGCGAGGCTCCGTCCCCAGCCCCAGCCGTGCACGAAGCGCACGCCGAGGACGAGGAGCAGACCGCTCCAGACGAACGATGCGTAGATGAGCCCTCCGAAGATGCGGTCGCCCGGCCCCCAGTCGTCGCCGCCCGTGTGGAAGAGCCACTCGCCGTAGATGGCGTACCGAACGGGCCACACAGTGACGAGCGTGAGCGCGATCGGGGCGGAGGCGAGTGCCAGCAGGTGCCGCGCCCGCCGGTAGCTGCCGAGGCTGCCAAGACGCCGCGCGGAGCCAAAAAGCAGGCCGCCGCCGGCGAAGTACGTGATGAGCGAATAGACGCCGCCGGCGAGGAACGCCCAGATCGCGACCACGACCGGCGAGCCGCCCTGGTTGAGCAGCGAGCGGGCCGTCGGCGTCGCGAGCACCGCAGCCATCCCGGCGAACCAGATGAGCGTGACGATCGGCTGGCCCCGTTCGTCCGCGGCCTCGTCGGAGTCGTCGCGGAGCGAGGCGAAGACGGCGCGCGGCGCGACGAGCACGGCCGGCGCGCGCAGCCACCAGTTCCGCTCGAGCGCTGACGTGCCCGGCTTGTCCACGGTCGTCGCCATCGCGTCGAGGGTACTCGTCGCGCCTACTCGAACCCGCTGCTGTCGAATGTCGCGAAGAAATACACGACGAGGGCCACAGAGACGAGGCCCAACAAGCCGGATACCCACGCGAGCCGTCGCCACTTGGTGTCCTGGCGGCCAGTAGCCATGACCATCGAAACAAGAAACGCGGGGGGTGGCACGACGATGAGCGCGAGCACGAACCAGCCCGTCGCCGCGATGCCGACCGTCACGCCGCGACGATCGCCCGCGCAGGGAGAACGTCCCGGAGGAAGCGCCCCGTGAAGCTGCCGTCGACGCGCGCGACGTCCTCGGGCGTGCCGACCGCGACGAGCTCGCCGCCCGCTTCCCCGCCCTCCGGGCCGAGGTCGATGACCCAGTCGGCCTGCTTGATCACGTCGAGGTTGTGCTCGATCACGACCATCGTGTTGCCGCCGTCGACGAGCCGCTGCAGCGTCTCGAGGAGCTTCTCGATGTCGGCGAAATGGAGACCGGTCGTCGGCTCGTCGAGGATGTACAGCGTCTTCCCCGTCGCGACCTTCGACAACTCCGACGCGAGCTTCACGCGCTGCGCCTCGCCGCCCGAGAGCGTCGTCGCCGGCTGGCCGAGCTTGATGTAGTCGAGGCCGACGTCGTGGAGCGTCTGCAGGCGACGGCGGATCTTCGGGATCTTCGCGAAGAACTGAAGCGCCTCCTCGACCGACATCTCGAGGATGTCGGCGATCGAGCGGCCCTTGAAGTGCACCTCGAGCGTCTCGCGGTTGTAGCGCGCGCCCTTGCACGTCTCGCACGGCACGTACACGTCGGGCAGGAAGTGCATCTCGATCTTGATCTGGCCGTCGCCCTTGCACGTCTCGCAGCGGCCGCCGCGCACGTTGAACGAGAAGCGGCCCGGCTTGTAGCCGCGCACCTTCGCCTCGGGCGTGAGCGAGTAGAGCTCGCGGATGTGCGTGAAGAGGTCGGTGTACGTCGCCGGGTTCGAGCGCGGCGTGCGTCCGATCGGCTTCTGGTCGATCTCGATGACCTTGTCGAACACCTCGATGCCCTCGACGCCCCTGTGCTCGCCTGGCTTGACGCGCACATGGCTCAGCCGGTTCGCGAGCGCCTTGAAGACGATCTCGTTCACGAGCGTCGACTTGCCCGAGCCGGAGACGCCCGTCACGCAGATGAACTTCCCGACCGGGAACTCGACGTCGATGCCCTTGAGGTTGTGCTGCGCTGCGCCGCGCACCGTGAACACGCCGCGGTCGTCGTCGCGCCGCTCGGGAACGGCGATCTCGCGCGCGCCCGAGAGGAACTGGCCGGTGACGGACTTTTTGTTCCGCTCGACCTTCGTCGCCGGCCCTTCCGCAACGACCTCGCCGCCGTGCAAGCCCGCACCCGGCCCCATGTCGACGAGCCAGTCGGAGCGGCGCATCATCTCCTCGTCGTGCTCGACGACGACGACGGTGTTGCCGATGTCGCGCAGCCGCTCGAGCGTCTCGATAAGGCGCGCATTGTCGCGCTGATGGAGACCTATTGACGGCTCGTCGAGGATGTAGAGCACGCCGACGAGTTGCGAGCCGATCTGCGTCGCGAGCCGCAGCCGCTGCGCCTCGCCGCCCGAGAGCGTCGCCGCCGCGCGGTCGAGCGTGAGGTAGCCGACGCCGACGTCGTCGAGGAACGTCAGGCGTTCGCGTATCTCCTTGAGGATCCGGACGCCGATGAGCTGCTCGGTCTCGGTCAGGTCGAGCTCGCCGAGGAAGCCGAGCGCGCGGTTGACCGACATCCGCGTGAAGTCGTAGATCGAGCGACCGCCGACGGTGACGGCGAGCACCTCGGGCTTGAGACGCGCGCCGTTGCACACCGGGCAGGGCCGCAGCGACATGTACTCCTCGATGCGCTCGCGCTGGGTCGAGGAGTCGGTCTCTTTGTAGCGGCGCTCGAGATTCGCGACGACGCCCTCGAACGCGACCATGTACTGCCGCTTTCGGCCCATGCGGTTCTTGTATTGGACGTAGACCTTCTCGCCGCCGGTGCCGTAGAGGAAGCGGCTCTGCTGCTCCTCCGTGAGCTCGCTCCACGGCTTTGCCGTGTCGATCTCGTAGCGGTCGGCGACCGCCTGAATGACCGCCTCGTAGTAGGAGGTGAAGCTGCCGACGGACCACGGGACGAGCGCTCCGTCGGCGATCGAGACCGACGCATCCGGCACGACGAGATCGGGGTCGATCTCCTGCTGTGTCCCAAGTCCGGTGCACCGAGGACAAGCACCGTGCGGCGCGTTGAAGGAGAAGATCCGCGGCTGGAGCTCGGGCAGCGAGACCCCGTGGTCGGGGCACGCGAAGTTCTGGCTGAACAGCAGCTGCTCGCCCGTATCCACGAGATCGATCGCGACGAGCCCTTCCGACAACGCAGCCGCCTGCTCGATCGACTGCGTGAGCCGCTGCCGGAGGTCGGCGCGCATCACGAGCCGGTCGACGACGACCTCGATCGTGTGCTTGAACTTCTTGTCGAGAGCCGGAACGCCCTCCTCGAGGACGTACTGCTCGCCGTCGACCTTCACACGCGTGAACCCCTCGCGCGTCAGGTCCTCGAAGACGTCCTTGTACTCGCCCTTGCGGTCGCGCACGACCGGCGCGTTGACCGTGAAGCGCGTCCCCTCTTCGAGTTGGACCACCTGGTCGACGATCGAGTCGAGGCTCTGGCCGGCAATCGGCTTGCCGCAGATCGGGCAGTGCGGCCGTCCGACGCGGGCGTACAGCAGGCGCAGGTAGTCGTAGATCTCCGTCACGGTGCCGACGGTCGAGCGCGGGTTGCGCGACGTCGTCTTCTGGTCGATCGAGATCGCCGGCGAGAGGCCGTCGATGTGGTCGACGTCGGGCTTCTCCATCATCTGGAGGAACTGCCGCGCGTACGCCGAGAGCGACTCGACGTAGCGGCGCTGCCCTTCCGCGTAGATCGTGTCGAAGGCGAGCGACGACTTGCCGGAGCCGGAGAGCCCGGTGATGCAGATCAAGCGGTTCCGCGGCAGGCGGACGGTGATGTCCTTGAGGTTGTGCTCGCGGGCGCCGTGGACAACGAGCTCTTCGGCAGCCATGTGGAGCCATTCTACTAAGCGAACGGACGTTCGGTCGCAGATCGTTTTACGCCCCCTTTGCATTCGTGCTGCGAGACTGGCGGCGGCAACCGAAACGCATTGAGGGAGGAAAGGGAATGAGGTTCGGAAGATTTGTGCCGCTCGCGGTGCTCTGCGCCGTCGCTACAGCCGTGTTGATCTCGACGACAGGGGCGAGCGCGCACCGCGCAGCGCATGTCCCGGGGCTCGTCGTAATGGCGAAGAAGTCAACACAGCCGCGGCCGACGTCGTCGTGCGTCAGCACGTACGGCATCCGCTGCTACTCGCCCGCGCAGTTCGCGAACGCGTACCGCCTGAATGAGCTCGCGGCGGCCGGGATCGACGGCAGCGGTCAGACGATCGCCATCGTCGACTCGTACGGCTCGCCGACGATCGCGAACGACCTGCACCAGTTCGACCAGACGTTCGGCGTCTCGAACCCGTGGGGCGTTCCGGTCGATCCGGCGATCGCGCAGGATCCGAAGCTGACGATCATCCAGCCGGCCGGCGCCGTTCCGGCGTTCGACGTCTCCAATAGCGACATGGTCGGCTGGGCGGAGGAGACGACGCTCGACGTCGAGTGGGCGCACGTGATGGCTCCGAAGGCGAACATCCTCCTCGTCGAGACGCCGACGAGCGAGACCGAGGGCACGGCCGGCTTCCCGGAGATCGTCAAGGCCGAGAACTACGTGATCAAGCACCACCTCGCGAGCGTCATCACACAGAGCTTCGGCGCGACGGAGAACACGTTCCCGAACACGCAGTCGCTGCTCAAGCTGCGCAGCGCGTTCGTCAACGCGCAGAAGCACCACGTGACCGTGCTCGGCGCCTCGGGCGACGAGGGCTCGACCGACTACCAGCTCAACGGCGAGGATCTCTACACGAAGCAGGTCAACAGCTGGCCGTCCTCCGATCCGCTCGTGACGAGCATCGGCGGCACGCAGATGAACCTCGACGACTCGGGTAGCCGGCTCTCGCCGGACGTCGTCTGGAACGACTCCGCCATCGGCATCCAGGCCGCAGGCGGCGGCGGACAGAGCCACATCTTCAAGCGGCCTGCCTTCCAGAACGGCGTGAAGTCGATCGCCGGCGCCGCCCGCGCGACACCGGACGTGAGCTTCAACGCGGCCGTCGACGGCGGCGTCTGGGTCTACTACACGTTCGTCGGGCCGACCTCGCCGTACCACATCTTCGGCGGGACGAGCGCTGCGTCGCCGGAGTTCGCCGGCGTCGTCGCGATGGCCGACCAGGTCGCGAAGCACCCGCTCGGGAACATCAACAACGCGCTGTACAAGATCCCGTACGGCGGCGGGCTCGTCGACGTCACGTCCGGGAACAACGACATCGGCCCGTTCGAGAACTCGGACGGAATGACGTACCACGTGCCCGGATTCGACGCGCTGACCGGCTACGACATGGCCAGCGGTCTCGGCACGGTCGATCCCGCCCGCTTCGTCGCCGCGCTGGCGAACGGTGCGAGCGGGACGAAGCCGCGCCCTCCGGTGAAGTGCACCGGCGCGATGAGCTTCGCGAGCTTCGTCGGCAACCTCGTGGTCCCGAAGGGCAAGACGTGCACGCTCACCGACTCCGTCGTCCGCCAGGACGCCCAGGTGAACGGGAGCCTGACGCTCAACGGCTCGACGATCGGTCACGACGTCCAGCTCCACAAGGGCGGCTCGTTCACCGAGAACGCGGACGCCGGCGGCGAGCCGAGCATCGTCCGGGGGAAGATCCACCACTAGCGCAGGAGTTCGAAATCGCGTGGCATTTCGGGAGGGCGGCGCAGGCCGCCCTCCCGCGTTTCAGTGCGGCTGCTCGAGCAGGCGGGTCAGCCGGCGCGGCACGCAGTCGACCTCGAGCTCACCGGCGATGACGGTGCCGTAGCCGAGGATGCGACCGAGCAGTGTCCGCTCGACCTCGAAGACGGTCGCGTTGAGCGAGATCGACGCCTTCTTCCGGCGCATCAAGCCGTACTCGACGACAAATGCGTTCTTCGTCACCGCGAGATGCGTGCGATCCCAGCGAGTGACGCCGACCACCGCGCTCACAGCGGCGAGGGCGAGCAGAGCCGCGCCGACAACGGAGAACTCGGTCGCCCACGGCGCGAAGAAGCACGCCGCACCGGCCGTCGCTAGCAGCAGCGACCGGAAGAGCGGCCGCATGAGAACGATCCCGTGCCGGTGCGTCTGGATCACCAAGCTTCGTTCTCTTTCACAGAGGGAATCCCTCGGGAAATGGAGGGAACCGGGACCGCGCGGCGCGCGGCGATAGCGACGATCGTCGTCATCTCGATCGTCCTCGTCGCCCTTGCGCTGTGGAAGCTCAGGGTGCTCATCGCGCTGATGTTCATCGGCTTCGTCATCGCGTCGGCCATGCGGCCGAGCGTCGACTGGCTCTACCGTCGCGCCCGCGTGCCGCGGACACTCGGCGTCCTGCTCCATTACGTCCTCTTCTTTGCAGCTGTCGGGCTGTTCCTCTACCTCGTCGTGCCGATCGCGATCACGCAGGTGCACAACGCGATCGGCCCCGTGCCGACGGACCCGGCGAAGCTTCACCACGCGGCCACGCATTCGCACGGGCTGCGCCACGCGATCCTCAGCGCAATCGACAAGCGGCTCCGCCAGCTCCCGTCGGGCGCCGGGCTGCTGCATCCGGCGATCGACGCGACGAAGACCGCGTTCGAAGTGCTCGTCGGGATCCTGTTGATGTTCGCCGTCGGCGCGTACTGGATCTTCGAGCGCGACAGCGCGATTGCCCTCATCCAGTCGGTCGTCCCGCGCCACCACCGGCGCGTCACCCGCGATACGTGGGTGCTGATCGACATGAAGCTCGGAGCGTTCATGCGCGGCGAGTTCCTCCTCGTCGTGATCGTCGCGACGCTCCTGTCGCTCGCGTTCTGGCTCGACAACGAGCCGTACTGGCTGCTCGTCGGTGTGTTCGCCGGCGTCGTCGAGCTCGTGCCGATCGTCGGGCCGATCGGCGCCGGGGTCCTCGCGGTCGGTGTGGGGCTCACCGCCGGCTGGGGCGTCGCGATCGGAGCCGGGATCGCGGTGCTCATCCTGCGACAGCTCGAGGACTACATCATCGCGCCGCGGGTGATGGGCCACGCGGTCGGGCTCTCACCGCTCGTCGTCCTCGTCTCGGTGATCGGCATCGGCTACCTGCTCGGGTGGCTATACGTACTCATCGCGATCCCGATCGCCGCGATCGCGTCGACGCTGATCGACGTCGTCGTGCACGGCAGCGACCCAGCGGAACAGGATCCGCCGGCCGTGCTCTTCCCGGCGCAGAAAAGCAGCGAGCGCTAGGACTTGCGCCAGCGGCCGAAGACCAAGCCGCCGAGCGTGAAGCCGAGGCCGAACGTGCCGAAGGTGAACGCGCCGAGCGCGGCGGCCTTGCGCGCGGTCGAGAGCCGCTGCCAGCGGCCGAGCGCCTCTTGCTCCTCGTGCGTGAGCTCCTCGCCGCGCCGCTGCTTGCGCAGCGCGCCGCCTGCCCGCAGGCCGAGGTAGAGGTCGTCGAAGATCTCTGCAGATTCTTCGGCCACGTCGTCCAATCTATAGCCTCGTTCGATTGTGACGACACGCCTCCTCCACGTGTCCGACCTCCACGTGGGCGCGCATGAAGACCTCGAGGTGGCGGCGGCACTCGGGCAATTCGTCGAGCAGGTCGGCCCCCAGCTCGTCGTCGCGTCGGGCGATCTCTCGCATCGCGGCCGACGAGGCCAGCTCGAACAGGCGGCGGAGTTCCTCCGCGGGCTCGGGCCGCCGGTGCTCGCGGTACCGGGGAATCACGACCTGCCGCACACACCGGCGCGCTTCGTGCGTCCGTGGGCCGAGTTCGAGCGAGTCTGGGAGACGACCGAGCCCGTCGCCTCCGTCCCGGGGCTCCACGTCGTCGGGATGAACTCCGCGCGGCCGTTCCACCACCAAGGCGGTGCCGTCGATACATCGCAGCTCGAGCGCGCTTGCGCTCGGCTCGAGGAGGCCGAAGCGGGAGCAGCCCGCGTCGTCGTCCTCCACCACCATCTCGCGAACTCTCCGTGGCGCGCCGCCCACAAACGTCCGCTCTCGAGTCGGCGGCACGTCCTCCACACGCTTGTCGGGGCGGGTGCCGAGCTCGTCCTGAGCGGTCACATTCACCAGGCCGCGGTGTACGAGCGGCATGAGTTCGAGGTGCTCGAGGACGGCGGAACGACAACGGTGCTCGCAGTCGCGCCGGGACTCGGTCGGCCGCGCCCGCGGCGCCTCGGCGAGGCGCGCGGCGTCCACGTCCACGAGATCGACGGCGACGCCATCGTCGTGCGCACGCACCTCTGGACGCGCGGCGAATTCGCGCTGGCGGCGGAACGCCGCTTCCTCCGTCGCTAGCGAGCCGCGGCGGCGAAGCGATGGCGCACATACACGAGCGCCGTCGCGCCGAGCAACGCGAAGATGATCCCCGCCGCGTGGCCGATGAACACCCATGCGATCACACCGGCGAGGAACGACCCTGCGAGGCCGAGCACGAACGTGCCGAGGACGCTCATCGGATCGGGGCCTGGGACGACCAGCCGCGCCAGCGTTCCTACGACCAGGCCCTCGACCGCAAGCACGATCACGAACCAGAGATCCACTAGCGGAGTTTCTCGAGCAGGCGCAACTTGGCGTCGTCGTACTCGGAGTCGTCGAGGACGCCGGAATCGTGCAGCTGCTCGAGCAAGCCGAGATAGTGCGCGGGGTTCTCGGTCGGATCACCGGGATCGTCGCGGAGCGGCGGGACCACAGGCCGACGGGCAACAGCGCCGGGCGGAGCGATGCCGTACGGCTGCCCGACGCCGATCTGATCCGGATCGATGCCGACGTTCTTCAGGCGCTCGCGGTAATGCTCGACGCCGAGGCCGCGTTCGGGGAAGCGGTACGCGCCCCTCCCCCACACCGGCCTCTTCTGCACGAACCGGCGGTACGCGATGACGAGCACGACGGCGATGAAGAACGCGGCCACCGGAAGCCACGACGCAGCCGTCTTCCCGCCGATCGCGTAGACGATTCCCGCGCCGCCGAGGAACCCGACGAGGCCGATCGCAACCGTGAGGAACAGTGGCATCGGATCCGGGCCTGGCAGCGCGAAGCGCGCAAGCAAACCGATGATCAAGGAGAGGACGATCGCGCCGATGACGTTCCCGAGAACCATGTGCGGAGAGTATCTACCGCAAAGGAGGATGTTCTCCGCGGCGGCGAGGGGCGGCACGGAATGTAAATCTCGTGTTCGAGCAGACTCGCGATCCGGCTGATCTCGCCCGGATCCGCTATCAGTACCGCATGCGGATCGCTGCGAGCGCCGGAAGGCGGAAGACCTTCTCCATTGCGGTCGCCGCCGTCGCGACCGTGCTTCTGCTCGGCTATCCGACCGCGGCGCTGGCTGCAGTCGCGCCTGACGTCACCACATCCGATGTGTTCTCGACGGGCACCACGACCGCGACGGTCGACGGCACCGTCAACCCGGAAGGTCTCAGCACGACGTATGCCGTGCAGTACGGCACCGTCGACTCCGACTGGTGCGCGAGCGGCGGCAGCTCCGGCAGCCCGGCCGCCACGACCGCGGCGACCGACCTCGATTCCACGGACGACAGCTCGAACGACGTCACCGTCGACCTGAGTGGGCTCACCGCCGGGATGGAGTACTGCGCTCAGCTGATCGCGACGAACTCGGACGGGACGGGAGAGGGCGGCCAGATCGACTGGGTCCAGGGCACGCCCACCGCCGTGACGGACGACGCCGTCTCCGACGGAGGAACCACCGCGACGGTAGAAGGCAGCGTCGACCCCGCCGGTCAGAGCACGACCTACAAGGTCGTCTACGACACGGCCGCCTCCGACTGGTGCTCCAGCGCGGGCGCGACGGGCAGCCCCGCGGACAGCACGTCCTCCGTCGCTCTCGGTTCCACCGACCCGGGCTTCCACGACGTCTCGGTGGATCTGACCTCCCTCACGACCGGCGCCGACTACTGCGCCGAGATCGTCGCGACCAACGGGACGAGCAGCACCCCGAGCGACGACGGCGATCAGGTGTCGTGGGCGCAGGGTGCACCGAGTGCAATCACATTCGACGGATCGTCGACGGGCGCGACGACCGCAACCGTCGACGGCCAGGTCGACCCCGCCGGGCAGACGACGACGTACAAAGCCGTCTACGACACCGCCGACTCGGACTGGTGCACGAGCTTCGGCACCTCCGGCGATCCCGCCGGTAGCACCACCGCCACCGCCCTCGCCACCACCGCCGCGGGCTTCCACGACGTCTCGGTCAACGTGACCGGCCTCACCGCCGGAACCGCGTACTGCGCCGAGATCGTCGCGAGCAACGCCTCCGGCACCACGTCCGCCGCGGACGGTGACCAGACGAGTTGGACCGAAGGCCTGCCCAGCGTGGACACGTTCGACGTCGCCTCCACCGGCACGACGACTGCCACGATCGAAGGTGACGTCAACCCGTCGGGACAAACGACGACCTACAACGTCGTCTACGACACGGCCGACTCCGACTGGTGCACGAGCTCCGGCGCCTCCGGCAGTCCGGCCCACAACACAACGGCAACCGCGCTCGGCTCGGCGGACGCCACCTTCCACGACATCTCCGTCCATCTGAGCGGACTGACCGCCGGCACCGACTACTGCGCCGAGGTCATCGCCACCAACGGGAGCGGGAGCACGCCGACCGACGACGGCGACCAGGTGTTCTGGACGCAAGGCGTGCCTGCGGCCTCCACCTTCGACGCCTTCTCGACGGGCGCCACGAAAGCAACGGTCGAAGGGCAGGTCGACCCCGTCGGCCAGACCACGACCTACCACGTCGTCTACGACACCGCCGATTCCGACTGGTGCTCGAGCTTCGGCGCCTCCGGCAGCCCGGCGCACACCGCGACCGACAGCGCGCTTGGCGCCACCGACAACACCTTCCACGACGTCTCGGTCGACCTGACGGGACTGACCGCCGGCATCGAGTACTGCGCAGAGATCGTCGCCACCAACGGGACCGGCAGCACGCCCATCGACGACAGCGGCCAGACCACCTGGATCGAAGGATCGCCGATCACCGATACGTACAAGGTCGTCTCCACCGGCGCGACGACGGCGACCGTCCAGGGGGATGTCAACCCAGCGGCGCAGAGCACGACCTACCGGGCGCAGTACGACGTTGCGAGCTCCGAGTGGTGCACGAGCCTCGGTGACGACGGGTCGCCGGCACACGTCACGGCCGCCGTCCACCTCGGGGCTACCGATACCGACTACCACGCGGTCACCGTCGGCCTGACCAATCTGACTGCAGGAACGAGCTACTGCGTCGAGCTGACCGCAGCCAACGCCGCCGGCACAGCCGAAGGAGGCGTCGTGCAGTGGAGGCAGATCACTCCGGCCGTGAAGTGCATCGTGCCGAAGCTGAAAGGCAAGAAGCTGTCGGCGGCCAAAACGGCGATCCGGAAGGCTCATTGCAGCGTCGGCAAGGTCACGAAAGTCAAGTCCGTGAACAAGAACAAGGGACGCGTCATCTCACAGAGCCCGAAAGCCGGAAAGCACGTGAAGAAGGGCGCGAAGGTCTCGCTCCGCGTCGGGAAGTAGCTCGCGACTACCTCGGAGCGCAGGTTGCAGCCCTGTTAGGAAGGTGTTAGCTTCGTACTCTCGGCGCTGCGGCGGTGCGGCTGCGCGGATCACAGACGCGAAACGAGGACACCATGGGCGCACGTCAGCGGAAGGCAAAGACTCAACGTCGGCAGCAGCACGTCGAGGCGGCACGCCGGACTACGGTGCCGCGCGGGCCTGTCGCGGCCGCGACGCTCACCGGCGTACTGACGACCTCTCTCGCGCTCGGCGTCGCCGGACCCGAGCTCAGTAGCGCCACAGCCGCCGCGCTACCCCACACACCGCTATCCGTCGCGTCCCAGATCAAGGACATCAACGCGACACTCGTCGGCGGGCGCCCGTCACAGATCACAGACGTCAACGGGACGGTGTTCTTCACCGCCTATGACCTCACGCACGGCAGGGAGCTCTGGAAGTCCGACGGGACGCCCGGAGGGACCACGCTGGTCAAGGACATCGCTCCCGGCAAGGAGGGGAGCTACCCGGCGAATCTCACGAATGTCAACGGGACCTTGTATTTCGGCGCCAACGACGGCTCGGGCGGCTATGAGCTCTGGAAGTCCGACGGGACGGCGGCCGGAACCGTTCTCGTCAAGGACATCGCCAGCGGGCCGACGAGCAGCTATCCGTCCAATCTCACGTCCGTGAACGGGACGCTGTACTTCAGCGCGAACGACGGCTCGACCGGACCCGAGCTCTGGAAATCGGACGGAACCGCAGCAGGGACGGTACGCGTCAAGGACATCCGCCCCGGCCCCGGCGGCAGCCTGCGCTACGGCGCCCAGTTTACGAACGTAAACGGCACCCTTTTCTTCACGGCCGACGACGGCACCGCCGGCGCCGAGCTCTGGAAATCCGACGGCACGACGGCCGGCACCGTCCTCGTCAAGGACATTCACCCGGGCGACGCCTCCTACAACTACGGCAGCTATCCCTCGAGCCTCACGAACGTGAACGGGACGCTCTTCTTCGCGGCAACCGACGGCACCACCGGCACCGAGCTCTGGAAATCCGACGGAACCGCGGCCGGGACGGTGCAGGTCAAGGACATCAACCCGGGCAGCGGCAGCAGCATCGGCGGCGGCCGAGGCTACGGCACGAGCCTCCTGAACGTCAACGGCACCCTCTTCTTCACCGCGAACGACGGCACCACCGGCACCGAGCTCTGGAAGTCCGACGGAACCGACGCCGGGACCGTGCAGGTGAGTGACATCAACCCGGGCAGCGCCAGCAGCATCAGCAGCTACGGCGCGAACCTCACGAACATCAACGGCACCGTCTTCTTCACAGCCGACGACGGCACCACCGGCACCGAGCTCTGGAAGTCCGACGGCACGATGGCGGGCACCGTCCAGGTCAAAGACATCAACCCGGGCAGCGGCGGCAGCTTCGGCAGCGGCTACTACACGAGCAGCGCGGACCTCACGGACGTGAACGGGACGCTGTTCTTCTCCGCCAACGACGGCACGAACGGCTACGAGCTCTGGAAGTCCGACGGCACCGACGCAGGCACCGTCGCCGTCAGCTCCGGGCCTGCCAACTACCTCACGAACGTGAACGGGACGCTGTTCTTCGGCAGCTTTGACGCCTCGTCCGGCAGCGAGCTCTGGAAGTCGGACGGTACGGAAGCGGGCACGGTTGCCATCAGCTCGATCTACAGCGGAGACTTCGGCAGTTACCCGGGCTCCCTCGTGAACGAGAACGGGACGCTGTACTTCAGCGCCGCCGATAGCTCGGGCGGGTCGGAGCTCTGGAAGTCCGACGGGACGGCCGCGGGCACGACCCTCGTGAAGGACATCAACCCAGGCCCCAACGGGAGCTACCCGACCCAACTCACCGACGTGAACGGAACGCTCTACTTCACGGCGGCCACCACCTCGGCGGGCCGGGAGCTGTGGAAGACGGACGGAACGGCAGACGGCACGGTGTTGGTCAAGGACATCAACCCCGGCACTGGCAGCAGCCTGAGCAGAAACGGTGCCAACCTCCTGAACGTGAACGGCACGCTCTTCTTCACAGCCAACGACGGCACCACGGGCAACGAGCTCTGGAAGTCCGACGGCACCGAGGCCGGGACCGTGCAGGTCAAGGACATCAACCCGGGCAGCGGCAGCGGCTTCGCCGGCGGCTATTACGGCAGCGGCGGGAGCCTCACGAACGTGAACGGGACGCTGTTCTTCTCCGCCAACGACGGCACCACCGGCAACGAGCTCTGGAAGTCCGACGGCACCGAGGCCGGGACCGTGCAGATCAAGGACGTCAACCCGGGCGACGGGAGCAGCATCAGCAATTACGGCGACAACCTCGTCAACCTGAACGGGACCCTCCTCTTCGCAGCCACCGACGGCACGACCGGCAACGAGCTCTGGAAGTCCAACGGCACCACGGCCGGGACCGTGCAGGTCAAGGACATCCATTCAGGCAGCGCCGACGGCGTCAGCATCTACGGCGCCAACTTCACAAAGGTGAACGGCAACGTCTTCTTCGCGGCCGACAACGGCATCACCGGCACAGAGCTCTGGAAGTCCAACGGAACGAACGCCGGCACCGTCGAGGTCAAGGACATTCGGCCCGGCAACCGCAGCGGCATCAGCGACTACTACGGCGCCCCGCTCACGAACGTGAACGGCATTCTCTTCTTCGCGGCCGACGACGGCAAACACGGCGTCGAGCTTTGGAGGTCCGACGGAACCAAGGCCGGCACCATCCAGGTCAAGGACATTCAGCCGGGCACCGGCTACTACAGCTACGGCAGCGAGCCCGTCGACCTCACGGGGGTGAACGGAGCGCTCTTCTTCGTCGCGAACAACGGCACCACCGGCCGGGAGCTCTGGATGTCCGACGGCAGCAAGGCCGGGACCGTCGAGGTCAAGGACATCCGCCCCGGCGGCGGCAGCAGCTTCAGCGACTACGGTGGCAACCTCACGGACGTGAACGGGACGCTCTTCTTCGCGGCCAATGACGGGGTAACCGGACCCGAGTTGTGGAAGGCGACCGCACCCCCGCCGGCACCTGCGCGCGCGTCGCTCGGCAAGGTCACGGTCTCCCGCACCGCAGCGACCGCAACGATCACGTGCACAGGAGCGATCGGAAAGAGCTGCTCCGTCACGTTGACGATGAAGGAAAAGGCCGTCGTCGTCGGCAAGGCGACGAAGACGATTGCCACCGGCGGAAGCGAACCCGTCAAGGTCCCGCTCAACGCCAAGGGCAAGAAGCTGCTTGCGCAGTTGCACACGCTGCGGGCCAAACTCTCGGTGAGCCAGAACGGCAAGAAGGTCGGGACAAAGACGCTGACGTTCAAGAGCGCCAAGAAGCACTGACCCACGCGGTCGTGCACAGCCAGTGAACGCGGAGACCGAGGGGGAGCGCACGGCGACGGCCGAGGGGTGGCGCGAGGCTCGGTTTCGCCACAGCCCGTCGTTCCCCGAGGTTCTGCGACAGCTCCGGTGCGCGCTGCTCGTCTCGACCTATCAGGCAGGAAAGCTCATCGCAATCGGGGCGGACGATTCCGGGCTGCGCTTCAGCATGCACCAGTTCGACCAGGCGATGGGCTTGGCGGTACGACCCGACACGATCGCGGTCGGGGCACACCGTCAGGTCTGGTTCCTGAAGGACAATTCACAGTTCGCGCCGCAGATCGAGCCGCCGGGGACCTACGATCGCTGTTACCTCGCACGCAGCTCGATCGTCACTGGAGGGATCCATTCTCACGAGCTCGCGTGGGGCACGAGTGAGGACGGAAGTCCCGAGCTCTGGGTCGTCAACACGCGGTTCTCCTGCCTCGTGACCCTCCACCCCGACTACAGCTTCGTGCCGCGGTGGCGACCGCCGTTCGTCTCCCAGTTGGCGGGGGAAGATCGCTGCCACCTGAACGGGATGGCGATGCGCGATGGCCGGCCGGCGTTCGTGACGGCGATGGCCCAAACAGACGAAGCCGGCGGCTGGCGAGCGAACAAGAATGAGACGGGCTGCGTACTCGACGTCGCAAGCGGCACTCCGGTCACGACCGGGCTCGCAATGCCACACTCGCCTCGCTGGCACGGCGACCGCCTGCTCGTGCTCAACTCCGGCCACGGAACTCTCGAGGAGGTCGACGTCGCCAGCGGCGACCGGAACGAGATCGAAACGCTCCCCGGATTCACGAGAGGTCTCGCGTTCCACGCCAACCTCGCGTTCGTCGGGTTGTCGCGAATCCGCGAGACCGCGGTGTTCGGGGGCGTGCCGATCGCCGAGCACCACGAGGAGCTGAAATGCGGGGTCGGAGTGATCGACCTCTCGACCGGCCGGACCGTTGCGACGTTCGAGTTCGAGTCGGGGATCGAGGAGATCTTCGCCGTCGAGGTACTACCTCAGTCGCGCTGCGTCTCACTCGGTGGAGAACGACCGGAGACCGCGCAGGAAGAAGAGATCTGGGTCGTGCCGCCCGAGACCGCGCCACCTCCACAGCCGACGAGCTGGTGAGAGGAGCGTTGGTCGTGCAACTCGAGAAACTCCGGCGCAGTGCGCTCGCCGCTGTCGTAGCCGCGCTTCTCACCACGCTCGTAGTCGCCTGCGGCGGTAGTCCCCATGAGGCTGCTTCCCCCGGCACAACGCAAGCGCATGTCGCGACGACGACCGGAACACAGACGCAGGTCGGGACGACAACCGGCACGCAGACGCAGGTCGCGACGACAACCGCCACACAGACGACGAGCCAGCGGACCGGCTCGAACCACGGCGGAGGTCCGGGAAAGCAGGGAGGAACGGGAGAGCAGGGCCGTCCGTTGGAGCGGTTGGCAACCGCCTGCCGGTCGCTTCCACCGTTTTCCGGCGGAACGTCTCCTCACGGCAAGGCGGCGACGCAGGACCTCGCGGACAGGTTGTCCGCCCGCGTAGGGCTGATGGCCCGTGCGCTTGGCCCCAAACACCCCGACTCGCCCGCGGATCAGTTCCTCGCGCCGTTCCGAGGAGCGCTCGTCCACCTGAGAAAGGCGGCGCGGCGTGCGAACAACTCGCCCACGCATCGATCGACACAAGCGCTGGAGGACGCTGCTGCCCGGCTCAGCGCCGTCGCGGTGGGGCTCGGTGTGCCCGAGTGTTCGCTCCGTGCCGGCTGAGCGAGCGTGACCGCCGATCCTCTCGCACGTCCGATCGTCGTCGTTGCGCCTCCACGTGCAGGCTCTCGCGTGGTTGCCCACGCCCTCGCGACCGCCGGCTGCTGGACGATAGGACGCGCAGCCGGCTCACTTCTTGCGCCCGTTCCCGAGCTCGACCCGCCGGACGGCAGCCGCGCCGGTCTTTCAGGCTCCGACTGCACCCCGTACGTCAGCCAGGCGCTGCGCGCGCACCTTCAGATCCAGTTCGCGCGCCTCGATCGAGCAGCGAGCGTCCGAACCGCGGCGCGGGGAGCTGCGGCACCACGGTTCGTGTACGCAGCACCGCGAAGCGCCCTCTCGATCCCGTTTCTCGACGCCGCCTTTCCGGATGCGACCTTCGTCTACGTCCATCGAGAGCCGGCGGATGCGATCGCAGAGGCGCTTCTGTCCTGGCGCGCGGGTACGGCGATGACATACCCCGACCTCCCCGGCTGGACAGGCCCGGCGTGGTCGTTCCTGCTCGTACCGGGCTGGCAGGAGCTGATCGGCCGCCCTCTGGCGGAAGTGGTCGCGGAGCAGTGGGTGAGGACGATGCGAGCACTGACAGACGATTTGGAGCGGCTCGCGCCCGAACGGTGGTGTGTCGTCGCGCACGACGCGCTGCAGCGCGACCCGCAGGTGGAGGCAGAGCATCTGGCCCGATACCTCGGGCTGGAACCTGCCGGAGAGCGGCCGGAGCTGCAAGCAATGACTCGCTTCACGGCTGCGGAGCTTGCCGACGCCCGAATCGAGCTCGAGCCGTACCTCGATCGCACCAGACGGCTCGCGGAGCACGCGGGAGACTGGCTGGCCGAGCAGCGACCACCGCTCGCCGGCGACTAGGCCGACGTCTTCTCGAACACCTACGCAGCAGCGAGCGCCTGGAGCTCGCGGCGCAGTTCCTTGATCTCGTCGCGGAGCTTCGCGGCGTACTCGAAGCGGAGCTCGTCGGCGGCGACGTACATCTCCTCCTCGAGCGTGACGACGAGCTTCTCGAGCTCCTCGCGCGACATGCCCTCGACCTGCGCGGAGCCGCGGCGGCGTCGCGAGGACGGCACCGTCGGCGACTCGAGCTGGAGCAGCCCGGCGATGTCCGAGACGCCCTTCGTGATCGTCTGCGGCTCGAGCCCGTGCTCTTCGTTGTACGCGAGCTGGACGGCGCGGCGGCGGTTCGTCTCGTCGAGTGCCTCCTTGATCGCCTCGGTCTGCTTGTCGGCGTACATGATCACGCGGCCGTTGATGTTGCGCGCGGCGCGGCCGATCGTCTGGATCAGGCTCGTGCGGCCGCGGAGGAAGCCCTCCTTGTCGGCGTCGAGGATCGCGACGAGCGACACCTCGGGCAGGTCGAGTCCCTCGCGCAGGAGGTTCACGCCGACGAGCACGTCGAACTCGCCGAGCCGGAGGTCGCGGACGATCTGGATCCGCTCGAGCGTGTCGATCTCGGAGTGCAGGTAGCGCGCCTTCACGCCGGACTCGAGGAGGTAGTCGGTCAGATCCTCCGCCATCTTCTTCGTGAGCGTCGTGATGAGGACGCGCTCGCCGGCCTGTTCGCGCTGGCGGATCTCGCCGAGCAGGTTGTCGATCTGGTTCTTCGTCTCGCGAATGTCGACCTCGGGGTCGACGAGGAAGGTCGGACGGATGAGCTGCTCGGCGATGGCGTTGGAGTGGCGCGTCTCGTATGAACCGGGCGTCGCGGAGACGAACACCATCTGCGGCACTTTGCGGAGGAACTCGTCGAAACGCAGCGGCCGGTTGTCGAGCGCCGACGGCAGCCGGAAGCCGAAGTCGACGAGCGTCTGCTTGCGCGAGCGGTCGCCCTCGTACATCCCGCCGATCTGCGGCACCGTCTGGTGCGACTCGTCGATGTAGACGACGAAGTCCGACGGGAAGTAGTCGAGGAGCGTGAACGGATGCGTGCCGGGCGCGCGGCCCTCGAGGATGCGCGAGTAGTTCTCGATGCCGTTGCAGAAGCCGAGCTCCTTGAGCATCTCGAGGTCGTACTCGGTGCGCTGCTTGATGCGGTGCGCCTCGAGGAGCTTCCCCTCGTCCTCGAACTGCCGCACTTGCGCGTTGAGCTCGGCGCGGATGTCGTCGACGGCGCGCTCGACGGTCGGCTGCGACGTCACGTACTCCGTCGCCGGCCAGATGGAGAGGTTGTCGAGCTTCGCGAGCACCTCGCCGGTGAGCGGGTCGAAGTGCGTCATCTGCTCGACCTCGTCGCCGAAGAACGACACGCGGTACGCCGTCTCCTGGTTCGCCGGCTGCACCTCGACGACGTCCCCCTTCACGCGGAAGCGGCCGCGCCCGAGCACCGTGTCGTTGCGGACGTACTGCGAGTCGATGAGCTTACGGAGGAGAACGTCGCGGTCCTGCTCGGCGCCGACCTCGAGGTAGATCATCCGCTCCTGCCATTCCTCCGGCGAGCCAAGGCCGTAGATGCACGAGACCGACGCGACGACGATGACGTCCTTGCGCGTGAAGAGCGACGACGTCGTCGAGAGCCGCAGCCGCGCGATGTCGTCGTTCCGCGAGCTGTCCTTCTCGATGTAGAGATCGGCCTGCGGGACGTACGCCTCGGGCTGGTAGTAGTCGTAGTACGAGACGAAGTACTCGACGGCGTTGTGCGGGAAAAACTCGCGGAACTCGTTGCAGAGCTGCGCCGCGAGCGTCTTGTTGTGAGCGATCACGAGCGCCGGGCGGCCGGTCTTCTCGATCGTCCACGCCATCGTCGCGGTCTTGCCGGTGCCGGTCGCGCCGACGAGCGTCTGGTACTTCTCCCCCGCCTCGATACTCGCCGCGAGCGTTTCGATCGCCTGCGGCTGGTCGCCCATCGGGCGGTACTCGGAGGTTGTGCGAAGCGGCGGCACGGGAACAGGGTATCCGTGCCGGAACAGCGTCCCTATCAGGCGTACGCCGCGATCATGGCGACGTTCGCCGGCGGTCTGGCGGCCGCCGGCGTCGTCGCGCGGCTCCTCGATCGCGAGCCGGAGAAGGCGACGGCGCTCGACCTCGCTGCGCTCTCCTTCGCCACGTTCAAGGCCTCGAGGACGATCGCACGCGACGAGGTCACCAGCTGGATCCGCGAACCGCTCGTTGATGACGCCGACGGTGGACTGGAGCAGGCGCTTGCCGAGCTCGTGACATGCAGCCGGTGCGTCGGAACGTGGGTCGCGGCGGGGCTCGGCTCGACGCAGATCATCGCGCCGCGCTTCGGGCGGCTCCTGACGTGGACGCTCGGCGCCGCCGGCCTGAACGACTTCCTGCAGGCCGGCTTCGCGACGCTCACCCACAAGTCGAACGAGATCGCCGAACGCGCCGGCTAACGAGCCGGCACCCGCGGCTCGCGAAGGCCGGTGGCAGCTACCTCACGAGAGTGTGACGAGCTGAGACCCGCTTGGCTGCACGGTCGGTGATGCTTTCGACACGAACTCGTGACTCTTACGTATGGTGGCTGCCACCGGCCGGTGTTGGTGATCAGGCGAACGCGATGACGCTGCGGATGCCGTCCTGCGCGTGCATGAGGTCGAAGCCGCGGTTGACCTCGTCGAGAGAGATCGAGTGGGAGATGAGCGGGTCGACGTCGATGTCTCCCGCGAGGTAGCGCTCGACGTACTGCGGAACCTGATCGCGCCCTTTCACGCCTCCGAAGGACGACCCGGCGACGCGACGGCCGGTGATGAGGTAGCGCGGGACGACATCGAGCGTCTCCCCCTTGCCGGCGACGCCGCACACCGTCGCGAGTCCCCAGCCCATGCCCGCCGACTCGACCGCCTGGCGCATCACGTCGACGAGACCCGTCGCCTCGAACGTGTAGTCGGCGCCGAAGCCGCCGGTCTGCTCGAGGATCCACGCGACGACATCCGCGCCGCCCTGGAGCGTGTCCGTCGCTCCCTGCCCGCGCGCGAGCTCGAGCCGCGACTCGGCCGGATCGACGCACACGATCCGTTCCGCGCCCGCGAGCCGGCAGCCGGCGACGGCGCCGAGCCCGACGAGCCCCGCACCGAAGACGATGCACGTCGAACCCGCCTCGACCTTTGCCGTGTTCAGAGCGGCGCCGAGTCCGGTCGACAGCCCGCACGCAAAGACGCACGCGCGATCGAGCGGCGCGTCGGGCGTGATCTTCGCGAGCGCGATCTCCGGCATGACCGTGTACTCGGCGAACGTCGACGTCCCCATGAAGTGCCGGATCGGCTCGCCGTCACGGGACAGACGCGTCGTCCCGTCGGGGAGATAGCCCTGGTTCTGCTGCTCGCGGATCGCGAGGCAGAGATTCGTACGCGGGTCGAGGCAGTGCGCACACTCGCGGCACTGCGGGGAGAAGAGCGTCACGACGTGGTCGCCGGGAGCGACCGAGGAGACGCCGTCGCCGACCCTTTCGACGACGCCCGCGCCTTCGTGTCCGAGCACGGTCGGCGAATAGCCGGACGGGTCGGCGCCCGACGCCGTGTACAGGTCGGTGTGGCACACGCCGCACGCGACGAGGCGCACGAGGACCTCGCCGGCCTTGGGCTCCGCCAGGTCGATCTCTTGCACCTCGAGCGGCCGGCCGAACTCCTCGAGTACCGCGGCTCTGATCTTCATGCCGCCGGTCCTACCAGATCCACACGTTCGGCATAGGTTCCGTTTGTACGTTCGCTCCATGCCGAGTGGAAAGCGAGCGAAAGACCAGCGGAAGGCGGCACCTCCGCCGCCGGTGCGCTCGACGGGTGGCGCCGGGTCGCACAGGCTGTCCCGGCGCGCTCTCGTGATCGGCGTCGCGGTACTCGCGCTCGTCGCGGTCGGTGTCGGTCTTGGCGTGGAGCTGAGCGGAGGCGGCCGCGCGAGCGGCGGAACCAACGCGAACACTGCGCCCCTGTCGACGCTCGGAACGCTGATCCCGCCCGGGCCGCTCGGGGCGGCCGGACCTGAGACTCTGCCGATCGAGAATGGCCCGGCTCTCGCGCCCGCCGCCTCCCCGGCCCTCGGCGCTTCGGTCGACGGGATTCAGTGCGGTGCGGGAGAACAGGTTGCTTTCCACATCCACGCCCGGCTCACGATCTTCGTCGACGGCAAGTCTCGGAGCGTCCCCGGCGGTGTCGGAATCGCCGACCCGCAGACTCAGTCGACCCCCGAGGGGCCGTTCGTCGCGAACGGCAGCTGCTTCAGCTGGCTTCACACCCACGCCGCCGACGGGGTCATCCATATCGAGTCGCCCGTGCAACGCGTCTACACCCTCGGCAACTTCTTCGACATCTGGCACCAGCCACTCTCGCGCACCCAGGCAGGGCCGGCGAACGGTCCGGTCACGGTGCTCTACAACGGAAACGTCTGGACCGGGAACCCCCGCGATGTCCCGCTCAACGCGCACGCGCAGATCCAGCTCGAGGTCGGAAAGCCCCTCGTTGCGCCGGTGCACGTCACGAACTGGGGCGGGCTCTAACGCTTCAGTACCCGAGCTGGCCCGCGTACACGCGCCGGTAGAGCTTCTTGAGGCTCTCGACCTTGTCGACGTACGCGCGCGTCTGGGAGAACTGGATCCCCTCGTTCTGCGCGATCCAGCCGTCGACGTTCGCCTGGCCGGCGTTGTAGGCAGCGAGCGCGAGGCGCTCGTCGTGGTACTTGTCGAGCAGGTGCCGGAGGTACCACGTTCCGTAGCGAACGTTGATGTCGGGATTCGTCAGGTCGGAGACGCGGAACTTCGAGCCATGCGTGTACTGCGCAATCCCCTTTGCCGTCGCGGGGGTCAGCTGCATGAGCCCGACGGCGCCGGCGCTCGAACGCGCTTCGGTGTCGAACTTGCTCTCGGTCTCGATCACCGCGGCGAGCATCGCCGGGTCGAGCCGCTGCTCATGCGCGTACTGGCGCACGATGTTGTCGTAGCGGAGCGGGTACCACAGGCGCGCGTACCAGGCCGGCTCCGTCTTCTGGAGGTAGAGGAAGACACCGATCGCCGCAAAGACGACGCCGAACACGACGAGCCAGCGCCTCAGGGAGCCTTCAGCTCCTCGAGAACTCCCGCGACGAAGGCATCGAGCTCTTCGAGCGTCCCGTCGTTGACGTACGCGAAGTCGGCGCGGCGCACCTTCTCGTCCTCCGGCACGAGCCGCGCCTCGCGGTCGGCGAGCTCTCCGCGGCGCTCGGTGCGCACGTCGGCCGGAGCGGTGATGACGACGACCTTGTCGAAACGCGCCTCGCCGCCGGTCTCGAACAGGAGCGGGATCTCGGCAACAGCCACCTCTGCAGTCTGCCGCGCGAGCCAGTCGGTGGTCGCGACGCGGACGCGTGGATGGAGCTCGGCCTCGAGCCACGCGAGCTCGTCGCGGTCGGCGAAGACGATCTGGCCGATCGCGGCGCGATCGACCTCGGCGTCCGCGAAGACGCGGTCTCCCCAACGCTCACGCAGCGTGGCCTGAAGCTCCTCGTCGTCGCGGTAGAGTTCGTGGACGAGCGCGTCGGAGGAGATCGTCGCGGCGCCGTGCCGCGCGAACGCCTTCAGCGCCTCGCTCTTTCCCGCCGCGATGCCGCCCGTCAGCGCGACCGCAAGCGGCCGCACGGCTATTCCTCGGGAGACTCGGGCTCGGACTCGGCCGCAGGCTCTTCTTCGACCGCAGGCTCTTCGGCCACAGGCTCTTCCTCGGCCGCAGGCTCTTCGACCTCGGCAACCGGCTCTTCGGCCGCAGGCTCTTCCTCGGTCGCAGGCTCTTCGGCCTCAACCTCGGCCGCGGGTTCCTCACCCTCCGGCTCCTCAGCCGCGACCTCATCCTCGACCGCAGGCTCCTCGAGGGCCTCCGCGGCGGGAACCTCGTCGTCGGCGATCGGCTCCTCGACGAGCACCGGATTCGGCGTGATGTCGTTGAGCGGCTCGCCGTTCTCATCCTTGAGCGAGAGCGAGAGCCGGCGCCGGTCGGCGTCGACCTCGACGATCCGCACCTTCACCTTGTCGCCCTGCGAGACGATCTCGCGCGGGTTCTCGACGTGGTGCTGGGCGAGCTCGCTGATGTGGACGAGACCTTCGACGCCCGGGAGGATCTCGACGAAGGCGCCGAACGTGACGACCTTCGTGACCGTCCCCTCGACGACGTCGCCTTCGGCGTGCGAGTCGAGCACGTGCTGCCACGGGTCGCTCTGGGTCTGCTTGAGACCGAGCGAGATCCGCTGGCGCTCGCGGTCGATGTCCAAAACCTGCACGTTGACCGTCTGGCCGATCTCGAGCACCTCGGACGGATGGTTGACGTGGCTCCACGAAAGCTCGGAAATGTGAATGAGTCCATCCATCCCGTTCAAGTCGACAAACGCGCCGAAGTCGACGATGTTCGAGATCGTCCCCTCGACCTTGTCGCCCGGGCTGAGCTGGTCGAGGATCCGCTGCCGCTGATCCTTGCGCTCCTCCTCGAGGACGGCGCGGCGCGAGAGAACGACGTTGTTGCGCTGGCGGTTGAGCTCGATGACCTTGCACTCGAGCTCCTGGCCCATGAACTCGTCGAGATCCTGCACGCGGCGGATGTCGACGAGCGACGCAGGCAGGAAGCCGCGCACGCCGAGGTCAAGGATGAGACCGCCCTTGACGACCTCGATGACGCGGCCGGTGACCGGTTCGCCCTTCTCGTGGGCGCCCTCGATCGCCTTCCACGCAAGCTCGAAGCGGGCGCGCTTCTTCGAAAGAATCAGCCGTCCTTCGGCGTCCTCCTTCGTGAGCACGAGCGCCGAGATGTCGTCACCGACCGAGACCTCGTCGGCCGGGTTGATCGACCGGCGGATCGAGAGCTCCGAAACCGGGATGACGCCCTCCGACTTGTACCCGATGTCGACGAGCACCTCGTCCTTGTCCACCCGGACGACCGTCCCATCGACGACCTGGCCCTCCTCGATGGTCGGGAAGGTCGACTCATAGTCGGGAACGAGCTCGCCGGTCTCGGGATCGGTCGTCCAGACGCCTTCCTCGAGCCGTGGGTCGTTGAGGGTCTCACTCGCCATAAGCGCGGCGCAGTGTAGCTACCTGCGTCCGAAGCCCGGGGTTACTCTGCCGCGCATGGACGAGCGTTATCCGATCGGTGTGACGAGCTCCTGCGCGGTGACCGTTCTGCGGCAGGACGGCGCGGAGAGCGGCTACGGCGGCTGGTCCGCCGCGGTCGGTCTGCTCGGCGGCGAGGCGACCGTGCGCGTTCCCGGGCACTACGCGGGGCTTCTCGCCGAGACGCTGCGGAGCGCCGACGTTCGCTTTGCGGCGGGCGCACGCCTTTCCCGCGACGAGTACCTCGACGTCACCGGCCTGATCGTGGACGGTCTCGAGATGGTGGCGCTCTCCTCCACGGCCCGCTCGCCGGTGCGCGTGACGGTGGAGGTTCCGCGCGACGAGCTCGACGATCTCGCGGCGCTGCTTACGCGCGCGCAGGAACTGATCGAGACGCTGCGGCAAGGGCTCGGGCTCGTGCCGGACTCGCTACCCGAGGCGCTATGAAGGCGCTTGATTACGCCGTCGCCGGCGCGCGGGTCGCAGAGCGGGCGCTGTCGCAACGGCCGCGCCTCGGACACGAGGAGCGTCTCGTCTTCGTCGTCGGCTGCCCGCGCTCGGGGACGACGTTCACCGGCCGCGCGATCGGCGGACTGCCGGGCTTCATCGACCTTTCGGAGGTGACGCCGTGGAAGGCGGCGCTTCCGCACGGCCCGTCGGCCGCAGATCTGCGCGGGATCCTCGAGCGGGTGCGCCTGATCGGCCTCGCCCGCGGATTGCGCGGCGTCGAGCACACTCCGGAGACATCGCACGTCCTCCGCGAGGCGCTCGAGGCGTACCCGCAGGCGCAGGCGGTGCACGCGGTCCGCGACGGGCGCGACGTCGTCTGCTCGCTCCTCGAGCGCGGCTGGCTCAACGCCGGGAAGGACGGAGGCGACGACGCGGGACACGCGTACGGCGCGCAGGCGCGCTTCTGGGTCGAGCCCGAGCGGAGCGAGGAGTTCCTCGAGGTTTCCGACGCGCGCCGTTGCGCGTGGGCATGGCGCCGTTACGTCGAGGCGGTGCGCTCTGCAGATGCCGGCGAGCGACTCCTCGAGCTCCGGTACGAGAACTTCGCGAGCTGCGCGGAAGAGCTCGCGACGTTCCTCGATGCCGACGTGGCGTCGGCGCATCGCGCGCTCGACAACTTCCGCGACACGTCGATCGGCCGCTGGAAGACGGAGCTGACGCCGGAACAAGTTGCCGATGTCGAGGCCGAAGCCGGCCCGTTGCTCGCCGAGCTCGGCTATCTGGGGTCTAGTACCGCCTAGACGAACGTAGGGGGCGGCGTGCCCCGTTCGGGGTACCGTTTGACCGGTCATGACGCGGCGCCGGTGGTTGATCACGCAGGTTGCTCTCCTCGGGACGCTTGGCGCGCTCGCGTTCCCCGGCGAGGGGTCTGCGCTCGTGGGGGACAGCCTCATCTCCTTGACCGCGACCGGGCCGTCGCCTTCGGTACTCACGATCCAGGTGGTACACGGCGAGGTCATCTTCAAGAACGCGGACACCGTGACGCACAACGTCGCGTTCACGAACCTGTCGTGCTCGGGCGACGTGGCACCCGGTGCGGATCTTTCTTGCGCCGTCCCGGGACAGATCGGCGACTACAGCTACACCGTCGACGGGACGACCCAGGCGAACGTGACCGTCGCTCCCGAGACGCGTACGGTGACGATTCGGGGGAAGCACCACGGTTTCCGCCTCGGTTCGCGGGTGCGGCTCTCCGGAAGCCTCACGGCCTACGTTGCCGGTGCCCCACCGTCTGCCTACGGACCGCGGATGCCGGTGAACGTCTACGCGCGCCCCGACCGGAACCACCCGTTCCACCTCATTAAGGTCGTCCATGCGCGGCCGTTCGCTAAGGCGCACTATCCGGCTCGCTCGATCTGGGTGCTGTGGGTCCGGCCCCACGCGAACACGACCTACATGGTCACGGCGACGAGCCAGCCGAAAGGCGGGCAGTTCTGGGCGAACGCTCAGAGCAAGCTGCACGGGGTCTACGTCCGACACGGGCGCTGAGACGGCGTAACGCTCGGGGAGTACCGTTCCAGCGGTCATGGTGCAGCGGCGGCGGCTGATCCTCGCTCTCTTCGGGACGCTGGCGTTCCTCGCCTTCCCGTCGAGCAGCTTGGCGCTGGACGCAGCCGTCGTCTACTTGACGCCGAGCGGGCCGTCTCCGGCAACGCTGACGATGACGGCGGGCATGTATCCCGTCTGGATGAACCAGGACACGGTGGCTCACACCGTCACCTTTGCGAGCGGTTGCTCGATCGAGGTTGAACCCGGCGACGTCGGACAGTGCTCCAACGACCTCGGGTACATCGTGGGCGACTTTCCCTACACCGTCGACGGAACGACCCAGGCGAGCGTGAGCGTCCTTCCGGCCGGGCGTACGGTCACGATCCGGGTGAAGCGGCATGGCTTCCGGCTCGGCTCGAAGGTCCGGCTCCACGGAAGGCTCGCGCTCGCGAGCTTGAGCCCACCGCAGTTGTTCGGCCCGCGGATGCCGGTGACCGTGTTCGCGCGTCCCCACGGCGGCCACGTCTGGCACCGGATCGCAGCGGTCATGGCAAAGCCACTCAAGAAGGGCCATTACCCCGCGCACTCGGTCTGGCACATCTGGGTCCGGCCGCGCGCCGGGACGACCTACATAGCGAGGGCCGAGAGCCAGCCGCGCGCAGGGCAGCACTGGGAGAACGCTCAGAGCAAGCCGTGCGGCCTCTACGTCCGCCACCACCGGCACTGAGCCGCAGCGGAACCGAACGGCGGCGTAGGCCGTTGCCTTCCTAAGCCCAGAGGAAGGAGACAGGAATGGCTACATGGGTATGGATTGTGATTGCGATCGCCGTGGTGGTCGTCGTCGCCCTGGCGGTCATGGGCGGCCGGAAGCGCCGCGAGAAAGAGATGAACGAGCGGCGCGATCAGGCGCGCAGAACCTCCGGCAGGAGGCCGACTCGCGCGAGAAGCTCGCCCGTGAACACGAGGAGCACGCGCGGAACGCACGGCAAGCCGCGGTCGAAGTCGGCGCGCGCGCCGACCGCATCGACCCCGACAGTGAGACGCCCGACGACGCGTGACCTCACCGTGACAACGCAGCGCTAGCTCGGCGGTGGCCAGGAGGCGAGACTCGCCTCGAAAGCGCCGCCGAGCTCGAGCGTCTCGAGGCGCGCGGGATAGGCTGCGCGGCATGGCTCGGCGCACGCTGCGGTGGATGTTCCGGCAACCGTGGGCTGCCGCTCTATCCGGCCTGCTCGTGGTCGGCGTAGGCGTCAACAACCTCGTGAGGACGCAGGAAAAGCTGACCGCCGTCCCCCTGACCGCGTTGGGTGTGTTTGCCGTGGTCGGCGCGGTCGTCGCCCGCATCAAGACCGGCACGTGGCACGCGGTGCCGCAGGAGGACGACACCGCCGCGAGCTGACTGCGCGCTAGCTCTTCGCGTCGGCCCAGCTGTCGCCGGCGCCGATGTCGACGGCGAGCGGCGGATCGAGCGGGTACGCCTTGCACATCTCCTCGCGCACGATCTCCTTCACCGCCGACGTCTCGGCGTCGGGCGTCTCGAGCAGGAGCTCGTCGTGTACCTGGAGGACGATGCGCGCCGTGCGGCCCTCCGCGCGCAGCCGCTTTTCGATCGCGACCATCGCGACCTTGATGATGTCGGCGTTCGAGCCCTGCATGACGAAGTTGACCGCAACGCGCTCGCCAAAGCCGCGCGTCTGGCGGTTCCGCACCCGCAGCTCCGGCACGGGGCGGCGGCGGCCGAGCAGGCTCGTCGCGTAGCCGTCCTCCTCCGCGCGTTCGATCGTGCGCTGGATGAAGTCCTGCACGAGCGGGAAGCGTGCGAGGTACGCGTCGATGTACTGCTGCGCCTGCTCGCGCGGGATCTCGAGATTCTCGGAGAGGCCGAACGCCGAGATGCCGTAGACGATGCCGAAGTTGATCATCTTCGCGATCGAGCGTTCGCCCGACGTGAGCTTCGCCGGGTCGACGCCGAGCACCTCGGCGGCCGTCGCGGTGTGGATGTCCTCCCCGCGCTCGAACGCCTCACGTAACTTCGGCTCGCCGGACACGTGCGCGAGGATCCGCAGCTCGATCTGCGAGTAGTCGGCGGAGATCAGACGCGAGCCCTGCTCCGCGACGAACGCCGAGCGGATCTCCTTGCCGAGGTCGGTGCGGATCGGGATCGACTGGAGGTTCGGGTTCGACGTCGAGAGGCGGCCGGTCGCGGCGACCGTCTGGTTGAACGTCGTGTGCAGGCGACCGTCCTCGCCGATCATCGACGGCAGCGGCTGGAGGTACGTGTTGAGGAGCTTCGACAGCTCCCGCCACTCCTCGATGATCGGAACGATCTCGTGGTCGGCGCGGATCGAGCGCAGGACTTTCGTGTCGGTCGAGTAGCCGGTCTTGCCCTTGCGGCCCGGCGTGAGCTGAAGCTTCTGGAAGAGGATCCGCGCGAGCTGCTGCGGCGAGCCGATGACGAACTGCTCGCCCGCGAGCTCATACGTGCGCGCCTCGAGCTCCTCGACGCGGTCGGCGAGGCGCGCCGTGATCTCGCCCATGCGGTACGTGTCGATCTTGACGCCGGTCTTCTCCATGTCGGCAAGGACGCGAACGAGTGGCATCTCGACGTTGCGGTAGAGCGGCTCCTCCCCGCGCTCGCGGACGCGCTCCAGGAGAGGGTCGCGCAGGCGCGCCGTGACCGCGGCGTGTCGCACGAGGCGCGCCGTCTCTTCCTCCGCTTCGGGCTCGGGGACGGCATCGACGTCGTATTCGGCGGCGAGGTCGTCGAGGAGGTACTCGCTGCGCGCAGGCTCGATGAGGTACGCGAGGATCATCGTGTCGTCGCTTGCGTCAATTTGCAGGGCTTTTGCGTCGTGCGCGACGAAGTCTCCGTCGAGGAACACGGGACGCGCCGAGACGACGACCTCGTCGCCTAACGCAATGGCGATCCGTCCCTCGTCCGCGGCGATTCCGAGCGGACCAGAACTTAGTGACAAGTTGTCACTAAGTCCTTCGCTCCACCGAACTGCCGTGCCCGAGACGATGCGCTCGCGCGCGGGTACCGCCTCGTCGAGCTCGTCGACGCGGCCGAGCAGTGCGCGGAACTCGAAGCGGCGGAACGTCTCGCGCAGCTCGGCGCGATCCGGCGGCGCGAGGACGAGTTCCGCGGGATCGCAGTCGATCTCGAGGTCGCGCCGCATCGTCGCCAGGCTCTTCGACGCACGTGCTTGGTCGGCGAAGCCGGTGAGGTTCTTCTTCCGCGCCGGCGACATCTCGCCGGCGTGCGCGAGTACCTCCTCGAGCGAGCCGTACTGCGCGATGAGCTGGCCGGCGGTCTTGTCGCCGATGCCGGGGACGCCGGGGATGTTGTCGGACGTGTCGCCCTTGAGCCCGATGAAGTCGGGGATCTGCGCAGGCGTGATGCCGTAACGCGCCTCTACGCGCTCGGGTGTGTAGACGTTGACGTCGCTCACGCCGCGCGGCGTCATCATCAGCGTGACGTTCGGCGAGACGAGCTGGAACGCGTCGCGGTCGGTCGAGACGACGCACGTCTTCACGCCCGCAGCGTCGGCGCGGGTCGCGAGCGTCGCGATGACGTCGTCCGCCTCCCAGCCCTCGAACTCGAGGTTGCGGTAGCCGAACGCCTCGACGATCGGGCGGAAATGCGGGAACTGCTCGCGGAGGAGATCCGGCATCGGGCGGCGCCCCTCCTTGTAGACGACGTCGGCTTCCTGCGCCTCGCGCGCGCGGTGCACGGGACGCGTGTCCCAGGCGACCGCGACGCCTTTCGGCCGGTAGTCGGAGAGGAGCTTGAAGAGCATGTTCGCGAAGCCGAGGAGCGCGCCGGTCGGGAAGCCCTCGCTCGTCGCGAGCTCCTCCGGCAGCGCGAAGAAGGCGCGGTACGCGAGGTTGTTGCCGTCGACGAGGAAGAGCTCGGCGTCGCGCGCGGGCGCGTCGTTGAGGTCGAGCTCGGCGCCCGTCAGCGTCTTCGGCGACACACGCCGAGACTACTTCAGCGTTCCTAGCGTGCGGGACGGATCGACTTCAGCGCCTGCAGGATCGCGGCGCGGTCACGGGCCGGGGCTTTCGGGCCGCTCCAATACATGAGTTCGTAGTCGCGATTGCGGACTCTCAGGTCGCCGTAGCGATAGCCGACCCCGCCGCTCTCGAGCTTCTCCTGCGCCCACAGCGGCTCGCGGAGAGTGAGCGGCAGACGGAGCGCTCCCGGTCCAACTGGCCCCATCGGGTATATCGCGAGCTTGAGTGCGACGCCGTGCGTCGGCGGGCCAGAGCCGTATTGCGAGGCCCATCGGTCGAGCGCTTTCCAGCCGTCGACGTGCGGCGGAAGCCGGAAGTCCGTGAGGAGATGGCCGATCACCGGCGGCAGGGTTCCGACGCGATAGAAGCCCCCGCGAAGCGCGTAGCTGTAGAACCCCCGGGGCACCGAGACCTTGAGCTCCCCCGTTCGCACTGAGGACGTGAACGGTGTGCTGCCCGTACCGCCGGAAGGAGAGCGCAGCGCGAACGTCAGACCGACCGCCAGGCCAACGAGCACGACGAGGAGAGCCGCGAGCGACCGCCGGCGGCGCATCCGTTCCTTTGCTTCCGCAATCAGAGGCGCGAGCGACGGCGGCAAGGACGAGGAGTGCGCGGTCATAAAGCCAGTATCGCTAGTACCACGGTTAGCGTCAACTCCTATGCGAGTGTGCGCCGTATGAAGATCGTTCCCTTCACCGACGCGCACCTCGACGACGCCGCCGAGATGCTTGCCGTGCGGCACGAGCGGCACCGCGCGTTCGAGCCGCTTCTTCCCGCGGACGTCGACTTCCGCGCCGAGGTCAAGAAGGAGTGGAGCGCCGACGGCGCGTCCGGAGTCTTCTCCCCTGCCGGCTACCTGATCGGGTCGCCGCAGCGGAAGGGCAACGCGACCTGGATGTGGGCCGGCGTCGCTGCTCACGCAATCGCGGGCGACGCCGAGCACGCCCGCGACCTCTACGCCGCGGCTGCGCAGCGCTGGGTGGACGAGGGCCACAAGGAGCACGCCGTCTTCCTCCCGGCGCACGACGCCGAGCTCATCGACGCGTGGTTCCGGCTGAGCTTCGGCGCGTCCGGCGTCCTCGCGATCCGCGCGACCGCCGGCGAGGAGCCGTACGACGGCGACGTCGAGATCCGCCCCGGCACGCCGGACGACTTCGGCCACGCCGCACGCCTCGAGATCGCGATGCACGACGCAATGGGCCCGTCCCCGAGCTTCTCCGGGTTCTCGCAGGACGACCCGGACGAGGTGGAGCGCGAATGGCGGGAGGATCCCGACGTCGACAAGTTCGAGCTGTTCGTCGCCGAGCGCGACGGCGCGGTCGTCGGGCACCTCCTCCTCTACCGGCGCCCGCCGGATCTGCGCGTTCCGCGCGACGCGATCGACCTCGCGCAGGCCTCGACGTACGCGGAAGCGCGCGGCACCGGCGTCGGGCGCGCGCTCACCGCGCACGGCATCCGCTGGGCGCACGAGCACGGCTATCCGTCGATGACGATCGACTGGCGGACGACGAACCTCTGGGCCTCGCGCTTCTGGCCGAACCGCGGCTTCCGCCCGAGCTTCGTGCGGCTCTACCGCTCGATCCCCTAGAGACGGTTACGCGTGTGACAAACCTTCGCGCAGCGGCGTATAGACGCGAGACGTGATGAACAAGCGCAAGTACCTAGGACTCCTTCTCGCTCTGTGCGCCGTCGCGGGCTCGGCTGCGTTCGCCGTCAGCGCGATCGGCGGGTCGAATTCGTGGCCCTTCACGTCGGTGACCCCGGCGGACTTGGCGCCGGCCGGACTCACGCTGACTTCGGCCACACCGCCTGCCAACCTCCGGATCACGGCTGCCGAGGCAGCCGCGGCGGCCGGCAAATTCCAGGGGAACCGCGTGCTGGAAGAGCATTTCATGCGGTGCGTGGATCCCAACATCGGGCCGAAAAAGCTCAACGAGGACTGCTGGGCCGTGTCGATGCACGGCATTTCATACCGCTATGACGTCGTGCTCGTCGATGCACGAAGCGGCAAGGTCATCGGGGGGTTCCCGGGCTACTACTGAGGCGACCGGCTCGCGGGCGCTACTTGCTCGCGTCGTTGATCGCGGCTTCGAGCTGTGTGAGATCGGGGATGCCCGTCCCGAGGTACTGCGGGGCTCCGTTTCCCTTCGCGAGATAGAGCGTCGGCGTGCCGGTCATCTGCGACGGATGGCTGTTCGCCCAGTTCGTGATCGACGCGATGACCCTCCGCGTCGCCGCGCTGTTCGCGTCCTTCGCGAGCTTCCTCGTGTTGAGGCCGTCGACGCTCGCAGCGATGTTCGAAATCTCAGCGTCGTTCATCCAGCCGGTGGCCTCGACACCCTGATTGTCGTAGAGCACCTGGGCGAAGTTGAAGGCCTTGTTCTGCGCGGCGGCCGCGATCGTCGCCTTCTGGCCGCGGTCCGAGTCGTGCTCGTCCGGCGTGCGGTCGAGGATCGACCACGGCTGCAGCTTGATCTTGAGCTTCCCGGGCCGGACGTATTTCTCGACGAGCGGTGCGAACTGCGTCGATTCGAACTCCTGGCAGATCGGGCACTGGAGGTCGATGTACTCGATCAGCGTGACCGGGGCGTTCGGGTTGCCGAGGACGAGACCGTTCTGGGGAATGCCCTTGAGGAGCGTCGCGATGTCGCCCGCGCCCGACATCGGGCCGCCGAGCGCGTTCGCTTTCGTCGAGCTCCCGACCATCGGCGTTTTGCTCGCGATGACGACCTTCGCCGCGTCTCGGCTGCCGTCGTAGCCGTTCGCTCCGGTCGGACCATGCGTCCCGGTCGTGCCGTTCGTGCCGGACGAGCCGGCAGCTCGCGTCCCCGGGCTCGACGAATGACCGCCGCCACAACCGGCCGCCGCGCAGACGACGACGAGCAGCGCTCCAGCAAAGACCTTCCGCATCGCCTGATCGTCGCACACGCGGCGGCGCGACTGCTCGACGGCAGTCCGGAGCAGCCCTCAGAATCCTCAGGTGCAGCGCGTCCCGCTCCTCTCCGGCACGCGGCTCGTCGTGGCGTCCGCGCCCGACGATGCCGTCGTGCTGCGGCCGCCTCCGCCGGGCCGCGCGACCGATGTCGAAGCCGCGACGCGCGAGGCGCTTCGCTTTCCGCTCGACGGCGAGCCGCTCGAGGAGCTCGCGCGCGGCGCACGCCGAGCGACGATCGTCGTCCCCGCACCGCTCCTACCGCTGCCCGGTACCGCGGGAGATCCGCGACCACCGACGATCGCCGTGGTCTCGGCGGCGCTCGCCGAGCTCGGCATCCCGACCGAGCGTCAGACGCTCCTCGTGGCGTGCGGCCTCTCGCGGCGGCCGAGCTCGCGCGCCGTCGCAGCGCTCGTCACGCCCGAGCTCGCGCGCGGCTTCCGCGGAAATGTCGCGATCCACGACGCAGAAGATCCCGCCCTCTCCCCGCTCGGTGAGTTCCGGGTCGCGCCCGAGCTCGTCGACACCGATCTCGTCGTCGTCGTGAGCGCCGCCGAGACGGTGCTGCACGGCGGCCCCGCGACGCTGCTCGCAGCCGCGAACGCCGATGCGCAGCGACGGGCGACAGCGGACTCGCTCCTCGAAACGAGCGGATCGGAGGGCTGGCGACTCGCAACGGAGCTCGAGCGCGCGTTGTCCGACCGCGTGCCCGTCTTCGGCGTCTCGCTCGTGCTCAACCATCCGCACACGAGCGGCCTCCTGCGCGGCTACCCGTACCAACCCGGCGCGCTCGAACGCATCGCCGGCTCCCCGCTACGGCCGGCGTTTGCGGTGACACCGGGGCCGATCCGACGGAAGCTCGTCCGCTCCCTGCGGATCGTTCGGACCGCGGCGGCTGTCCTCGCCGGCCCGCCGGCGGTCGCACATGCCGAAGCTCTGCTGCGCGGAATCGAACTGCGCGGCACGACGCTCGACGTGCCGCTCGATGCCCTCGTCATCGGCATCCCGAGCACGACTCCGTCCCTCGGCGGCGAGGGGCTGAACCCACTCGCTGCCGCGCAAGTCGGGCTCGGGCATGCGCTCGCGCTCCGGCGCGACGCGTTCCCGATCGCACAGGACGGGGCCGTGATCCTCGTCGACCGCTTCACGCGCACGTTTGCGCGACCGACACAGGAGCCGTACCTCGCCTTCTTCCGCCAGACGCCGATCGCGCGCAACCCGGAACTTCTGGCCGAGGCGGAGCGCGCCGTCGCCGCCGATCCGAAGGCGATCGAGGACTATCGCGCCGGCCGCACCGTCCATCCGCTTCTCCCCTTCCGCGACTGGGAGTCGTGCCGGCCCGCGATCGAGCGCGTCGGAGACGTCTACGTCGCCGGCGCCCGGGACGGAACCGCCGCGCGCCATCTCGGGTTGATCCCGACCGGCAGCATCGGTGCGGCGCGGCAGATGGTGACCGGCCGGCGCGGCCCCGAGGCGCGGATCGGCTTCCTCCTCGCACCGCCGTACTTCCCGCTCAAGGTCGACGTACCATGACCGACCGAGCCGAAGTGGCGGAACTGGCAGACGCGCCGGACTCAAAATCCGGTTCCCTCCGGGGAGTGTGGGTTCGATTCCCACCTTCGGCATGAGATTGTTTGGGCGGCGAGCAGCTGAGTGAGGTGAACGATCCCCGAGGCCGACGCGTTGTACTACTTGATGGCGCGCGGCTCTGAGTCCGATCTGATCGCTGAGTTCGAGCGACTCGTGCGGGAAGAGCACCCCCGCTTGCGCGTGCTAGCCAGTCGGGTACTCGGGGATCCCGGCGACGTCGAGGACGCCCTGCAAGAGGCGTATCTGAAGGCATTTGGTGCCTATCCGGAAGCGCGGCAGCACCCGACGGGGTCACTGCAGGGGTGGCTCTATCGGATCGTCTACCGCTGCGCGATCGACCAGACCAGACGGCGCGCCGGGCGTCGAACGTCGACGCTCGACCCGACATTCTCCAGCGCCCCGTTCGCTGATGAGTCCGACTCGGCGATCGATCTCGAACGCGCGTTCAACAGGCTCAGCCCGGAGACGCGAGCCGCGGTCACTCTGGTGGACGTTCTCGGGTTCGACTATCAAGCCGCCGCCGACGCCCTGGACACCAACCGCGGAACCATCGCATCCCGCCTGCACACAGCTCGCGCCGTGATCCGCAAGCACCTCGATGCCAACCCATTACATGGAGCAGCCAAGAAATGATGACGCCAGAGGAACACCGTGACGAGCGCGTCGGCGCAGCCCTCGCCTCGCTCCCCACCGCCGACGACTCCCCCACCTTCTTCGACCGCTTGGACACCGCCCTGCGGCGGGAAGCCCGGACGAGCGAACGTCACACCCCGCCGTGGCACCGGCGAAACCTTGGCGCGCTGGCGCTCATAGGTGCGGCGGCGTGCCTGCTCGTCGGGGGTGTGGCCGGCGCTGCCATCGCGAGCTCAAACACGACGACCGCTGCGCCGACAAACCTCGCCTTCGCCCCGGCCTCCGGCTGGAATACGGTCTCATCGAGCTGGCACTTCCCGCATGGCCTCGCCCAACGAATGGCATGGGCGACGAACGTGCCGATCTCACCGTTGGACAGCGCCTCCGGCCAGCCCATCCACACCGTGAAGACACTCCCGGCAGACGGGATCGTGATCTGGGTGGCCGCGCCGAATTGGGACACTCCGAAGCAGAACTATCCGGATGCCGTGCTGCCGCTCCAAACCCAGAACTTCCCGGCACACATCGGTCAGTACGAGATGCAACCCGCTCCGTCGATCTCCACCTACGGGCCATACCTCGTAACGGTCAACGGGCATCAACTCGGCGCGTACATCTATTTCGGCTCAAACCCGCCGACCGACGCCAACCTCAACACGGCACAAACCGAACTCAACCGCTTGGAGGTACCGGCGACCTAGGACTTGAGCAGTTCCCTTCGGGGGAGTTGGGTTCGATTCCCACCTTCGGCATCGCGTACCCCAAACAAACTATTGAGCCGCCCGCCTGTGGCGTCAGCTAAGACTTCGCTTGTGGCTAAGAACATCGGAATCTTGACGGGAGGCGGCGATTGCCCCGGGCTGAACGCAGTTATCCGCGCTGTGGTCCGGCGCGCGGACGCGGCGGGCTGGGATGTCGTCGCCGTGCGCGAGGGCTGGCGCGGGCTGGTCGAGCCGTTGTTCGAGGAGCTCGGGCCTGCGCAGGTCTCCGGGATCCTGCCGCGCGGCGGGACGATCATCGGGACGAGCCGCACGAATCCGTTCAAGCTCGACGACGGCGTCGAGCGCGTGCGGCAGAACTTCGGCGACCGCGACCTGACGGCGCTCGTCGCGATCGGCGGCGAGGACACGCTCGGCGTCGCGGCGCGTCTCCATGCCGAGCAAGACTTTCCCGTCGTCGGCGTCCCGAAGACGATCGACAACGACCTCTCGGGCACCGACTACACCTTCGGCTTCGACACAGCGGTCTCGATCGCGACCGAGGCGATCGACCGGCTCCACACGACGGCCGAGTCGCACAACCGCGTCATGGTCGTCGAGGTGATGGGACGCCACGCCGGTTGGATCGCGGTGCACAGCGGCATCGCCGGCGGCGCCGACGTGATCCTCATCCCCGAGATCCCGGTCGACTTCGACGAGGTCGCGGAGACGATCCGCAAGCGCCACGCGCGCGGGAAGAACTTCTCCATCGTCGTTGTCAGCGAAGGTACGGAACTGCCTGGGCTCGCCGATGCCGGGGAAACCGACCAGTTCGGGCACGTGACGCTCTCGGACCGCGGCGTCGGCGACACGCTCGCCCACGAGATCGAGGAGCGCACGGGGTTCGAGACGCGCGTCACGGTGCTCGGACACATCCAGCGCGGCGGTACGCCGACGGCGCGCGACCGCGTCCTCGCCACGCGCTTCGGGCTCAAGGCCGCGGATCTCGCTCTCGCCGGCGAGTTCGGGCAAATGGCGGCGCTCCGCGGCGACGAGATCGTCGCAGTCCCGCTCGCGGAAGCGACCGCCGAGCTCAAGCTCGTGCCGCGCGACTGGTACGAGGTCGCGAGCGCCTTCTTCGGCTAGCTGTAAGACCCAAGGACGTTGGTTCTGGTGAGCGGCGGTCGGTGGCCGAGCGCGGTGTGTGGTCGTCGGTGGTTGTAGTACCAAAGCCAGCCGTCAAGGGCTGCGGCTCGTTCGGTGCTTGAGCGGTAGATGGC
>DASXLJ010000028.1:0-222620 GCA_036496305.1 Gaiellaceae bacterium
CGGCTACTGCATCGAGGACTCCGAGGACGGCGGCACCACGACGTATGACTACGTCGGCGGCACCCCCGGCTCGGCTCTGCAGACCGGGTACGTCAGCGCCACCATGCAGCCGGGCACCTGCCTGCTCGCAGTCGGCGTCGCGGCCACCTAAACCGCAACGCACATGCTCGTCACGGAGGGCGCGGGAAACCGCGCCCTCCGTGTTCATGCCGGGCGTCGGAACCCGCTCCGTCGTTTCTCTTTCGGGGTCAAGAACAGCGTCGAACCTGCCGAAGAAGGACTGAGATGCGCGCGCTACACGATGAGTCCGGTTTCACGCTGCCCGAGCTCCTGATCGTCCTCACCATCACGGTGATCCTCATGGGCGGGCTTGCGACGATTCTCAGCCTCGGTCTGAAGACGAGCGCGACGTCGAACTCGGTGCTCGCGTCGCAGTCGAACGTCGTCGTCGCGCTCGACCGGCTCGACGAGGAAGGGCGCTGCGCCTCGAGCGCGAAGCTCGTGTCGGGCGGAGCGGGAGTGACGCTGACGTATCCGTTCCAGTGCAGTCCGGCGAACTCGCCAAACGGGCACACGCCCGAAGCGCCCGGCAGCGTGACGTGGTGCGTGACGGGCGGCTCGCTCATGCGGTACGCCGGCTCGGCCTGCTCCGGCACCGGCCTGACGCTTACGACGAACGTCACGTCGGCGACACCGTTCTCGTGCATCGCCACCGTCGGCCACTACCCGGCGGTCAAGGCCGTGCTCACCGTCAACACCGGCACGACAGCGGCGACGGCGTCGTCGGGAATCGACACGATCTCGCTCGAGAACGGCATCATCACCACCTCGAACTATGCGGGGTGCTCATGATCCGGCGGGTCATCCGGCGCTTCGTGCACGAGGAGCACGGCATCACGCTCGTGCTCGCCCTCGCGACGATGACCATCCTCGCTATCACGACGACCGGCGTCATCGTCGCCGGCACCGCAGGCGAGAGCACGGCGTGGGGGTCGACGAAGGGGCGGTCCGCCTTCGCGGTCGCGCAACAGGCGCTCGCCTACGGTGAAGGCGTCGTCTACGGCGACGCCGCGAACGGGACCATTCCGCCCACGGACGTCCAGACCCTCCCGACGCAGCCGAACGGCGCGACGGGCACGTATGTCCTGACGACGAACGACGACATCACGTGGCACCTTGTCGCGACCGGCACGCTCGGCGGCGTGACCCGCTCGGTGAGCACGGACGTGACGCCAGCGCAGACCGTGACGACGGAGCAGCTCGCCATCTGGAACTACCTCTACGAGGACAGCAATAACAACACCAGCGTCTCGGGCGGTGCGACGATCAACCTGCCGATCCTCACAGGCGGGGACTTCGGAATGAGCGGCAGCAATACGAAGATCCTCAACAACCTCGAGGTCGGCCACAACCTCACGACGAGCGGCAACGCGCAGATCGGCAGCGCGTCGAGCCCGATCGGGAAGCTCGAGGTCGTCGGCACGTGCGCCGTCAACGGCCCGGCCAAGCCGGCCGGCACCAGCCCGTGCGACGGCTCCCACAACCTCACCTATGCGAAAAGCGTCGGGACGACACTCGACACGTTTACGGGGATGCCGTCGGTCAACTTCCAGGCCCAGTACGACGCACAGGCCGCGCTCACGAAGACCGGCTGCCCGGCAAACCTCTTCGACAAGAACACGACGCTGAACAACGACAACAGCACCAACATCAGCAGCATTCTGTTCGGCAGCACGGCGTACGACTGCTTCGTCGGGTCGTACGAGCTCAAGTGGACGCCGTCGACACACACGATGATCGCCAACGGGATCTTCTACTTCGACGGCACATTCACGTCGCCCGGCGGCGGAACCAACATCGTCTATCAGGGCGAGGCGTCGTTCTACTTCACCGGCGGGGTGACCTTTACCAGCGGCTCGTTGTGTGGGATCGCAGGGTGCGGGACCGGCTGGGACACGAGTCATAACGTGCTCTTCATCGTCGCCGACTGCACGGCGGCCCCCTCGACCGGGTGCGTCAGCCTCAGCTCCGCCAACGCCACCTTCCAGTTCGGCGTGTACGCGACGACGACGTACAAGGTCAGCGGCAACTCGGGAAACATGGCACCGGTCATCTGCGACCAGTTCTTCATCTCGGGCGGCACGGACACCCTCGTTCCGATCTTGAATTTCCCGCCCGGCACGCCGGCCCCGACGACCTCGGTCTCGTACCTCGGAACGCCGCCGACCGGCTGGGCCGGCTAGCACCTCCCTCGCCTCTGCCGCACCGTCTTCGACACGCGTCGCAAGATGTGATCGGCGCGAATGCGGGGCCGGGCCGGTGGGGAAGGAACTAGCGAACTAGCAGTAATCGACGGTGGTGACGTTCCGTCTGCCGCGATGTCGATCGGCCAGGGCCACCCGGGGAGCACGGGTTCCCGACACCGGCCCGGTACGACGTCGCTTTGTCTAGCTAGGGCGAGATGTGCCGGCCGGACGCTAAGACAGGCGAAGCCGGCTTAGGTGGCACGCTCTCGTTCCCGGCGCTGGCCGCAGGCGCGCGCCGCGGCGGGTAGGTAATGAGCCCTCAGCACGGAGGCGCGGGAGACCGCGCTCTCCCGCGCCGGAGTTCCTTCAATCCCGTCGGAAGAGCGGAGCTCTTCCGACGGAAGAACTAGCAGTGGCTGACGGTGGTGACGTTGCCGCTGGCGTCGACGTTGATCGGCCAGGGCCACTGGTCGGTGTCAGGCCCGTCGTAGTCGCTGATCGTGACGAGGACCGTGTAGCACCCCGCAGGAAGGCCCGACGGCAACGTGATCGTGAGAAGTTCCTGGTTTGCGGTCGACGCCGAGCCACCGTAGTTGTCGACGTAATTCTGCGGCCACCCGCTCGTCGTGGCCATTGAGATCCCGAGCTGCTGCACGCTGTTGAGGAACGCGGTAGGCGCGTACCCACCGCCGAGTCGCGGCGCCCCGTCGTCCGTGTACACGATCTGGAGCGTGGTGTTGTCGACGACCGACGGATCCACAAGCTCCGACTCGCACTTGACACCGATCTGCGCGCAATTCGCAATAGACGGCGGAGTCTGCGCCGGCGAGCCCGTGTCGAAGGCGGTCTGCATTGTCAGGACTTTGGGCGACCCGGCGGCGCTCGCGTTCCGGACGACGACGGTGACGACCTTTTCCCCGCGGGTCGTGATGTTCGGATTGGCGAGGAGCCGGATGAACGTCTCGATCTTGTACGACTTGTGATCCGGACCGGTGACGGTCTGCACGGGCAAGCACTGGGCGGAGGAGCCGCAACCGCTGATGGTCACGTCACCCGACGCGCCGCTCGGCAGCGCGCTCTCGTCCGTGCTGTACGTCGCGTCCGTCGACTTCACCGAGGTGAGCGTGGTGGCATCGAGGCCGATCGAGGCGTACGGGAGCGTCGCGTAGAGCTCGAGCTGGTTGTTCGCCAGGAGTCCGGCGGACGACGTCTTCGCAGCCGCGCCGATGGAGAAATAGCCGAGGCTGTACGCCCCGACGAGCGCAAGCAAGGCGATGGAGAGGATCATCATCGCCGCGATGAGCTCGACGAGGAGGAAGCCTTCTTCGGTGTTTCCGCGGGTCCGCACGCCTATTTGATCGGCAAACGCCACTCCGGGCTAAAGCCCGTACGGGTCGCGTCCGATAAGGATCGTGATGTCCTCGACGACCATCAGCCCGAACGCCCGCATCGGCGTCCTCATCGGAGTGCTCTTCGTCACGCTCCTCGGCGCCGGGTACTTCCTCATGAGCAGGCACTCGAGCCCGGCGACCGTCACGCCGCCCGCGGTCCACCAGTCGACGACGCCCACGACCACCACTCCCGTCCACGTCGTGCAGCCGACGGTCAATCCTCTGTACCCCGCCCCGCTCCACACCGCGCTCGAGCACTCCCGAGTCGTCATGGCAGGCTTTTTCAACCCGCACTCTCCGGTCGACCGCCTGACGCTCGATGAGGCGCGCGCCGGAGCCGTGGCCATGCACATCCCCTTCGTTGCGGTCAACCTCCTCGACGATTCGGTCGCCGGCCCGCTCACGGCCCTCCTGCCGGCCGGCCAGATCCTCCCGAACCCGGGGTTCGCGATCTACCGGCGGCCGGGAACGCTCGTCTACCGCTCGGACGGTTACCTCCCGCGCGCCGCCGTTGCGCAGGCGGTCAAGGACACGCGATGAGCGCACTCGCGGCCGACGAGCTCGAACGCGAGCTGTTCGTCCGCCACGCAAACCTCGACGGCCGCTCGATCGCGCGCCTGCGCGTCGTCGAACGCGGAGACTGCTGTGTCGTCGAGGCCGAAGTCTTCCCGCGCGACGCGCCGGCAACTCTCGCCGGCCCGTACACCTTTGCCGACGCCACGCAGGCGACCGAGTTCGTCACCGACGCGATGGAGTCACTGCTCTTCCTCGGCTGTGACGTCCACGGCCAGTAGCACCGACGATCTCACGCGAATACACCCTCCGGCCGATGGCGGGCCGTCGGCTGTGCCGGAACTCTTCGGCGGAACCGGAGTAGTTCTCGCAGTCTGGGAGGAGCGAGTCCCCGAACTCCGCAACGAGGGAGATCGACGTGATCATTCGCAGGTTCCTCTTGCTCCTCCCGCTCGGCGCCGTGCTGCTGCTCGGCTTTGCCGTTCACTCGGCGTCTGCCACGACAGCGACGCCACCGACGGTGGAGGCGTTCTACGTGTACGCCACGACGTTGACCGGCCTGGAAAACGTGGCACGCGCGGAGGGCTGCAACTTCGCCACGAACCAGCCGAACAGCCTGACCGACATCATGCTCCTCGACTTCGGCGCGGCACGGCTGTTGTCCGGCGGTGATTTGGGTGCCATCGACTTCAGTAACACGACGTTCAAAGACTCGAGCATCCTCCTCGCCCTCAAGCAAGCCGCGGACGGCTACCACGACTGTCACGTCAAGGGCGGCGTGACGATCGAGTACGGCAACAGCAATTACCACATGTCGAACGTCGGCATGAGCAACACGGACGCGTGGAACGCCGGCTACGACCAGGAACAGACGGCCGAGAACCTCGCGGACTACCAAAAGGCCAACGGATACTCGAGCCAGGGCGCCGGCGCGGGCAGCGACATGGAGCCGAGCTACGACGGGCAGCTGATCACGAAGCAGCTCGTCAACGGCGCCACGACTGAAGGGTGGTCGTTGTACGACGACTACGGCTCCATCGACGGCTGCCCGACGAGCGGCAGCAGCAACGGATCCTGCAACAACGGCTGGGACGTCAGCGACGTCGGGTACGTCTCGTTCCACGGGAATGCGGTTCCGCTCCCCGAGATCTACTACACGGTGAGCGCCGACCAGTGGAGCGTCGTTCGCCGGTGGTGGAACAACAACCACAACTGGCTCTACTACTACGACGGCGTGACCGGCGAGACGCCGGCGCCATCGGGCGGCGTCAACGCCACGACGGCCTGGAAAACGCTCAACTCGAAGAACCCGGGCTGGGTCAACCCCAACCTCATTTGCTTCGGCTCCGGCTGCTGAGCGAAAGGAGAACTTCACATGCGCATTCGCACACTCACGTACGGTCGCAAGGCGAAGCTCCTGACGGCGCTCGTCGTGCTCGGTCTTGCCGGCGCAGTTAGCGGACTGGCGGCCGCCGGCTCTTCATCCGTGTCGACTCCGTTGCTCGGGAGCAACGTGACTGTCCCGGCCGACAAAGCCGCTGCGATGGCCAACCGCATGCCATCCGGTCCGAACGACGCCACGGCTTCCGCTGGTTCGGCCGCCGCGGCGGCGTTCACGCCCGAGCCGGTTCCCGCCAAGATCCTCGACTCGGACGTCCCGGTTCCGATCCCGGCGTCCGTCATCAGCGAGACGAACGGCTGGCTCGTCTCGAACGGTTACAACCTCGTCGCCGTCTACGCGGGATCCAAAGGAGACGATCCGACCCAGGGCCGCGTCGTCATCGTCAGGCAAGACCTGCGCGCGGCCGAACAGACCGTGCAGATCGTCGACGCCGGCGCGACCGGACCGCTGACCGTCGCGGCGAACGCTCCGACCGGAGCGGCCGTCGAGACGTCCGCACAGACCGGTGCGCTCATGCTCAACACGGGCCGCGGCGGCACGGTCAAGCTCAACCTCAACACCAACACCGTCAGCGCGAAGTAGGAGGGCGGAGACATGAGACGAGAGCGATCGGCAGCAGCGACCCTCCTTCTATTGCTGGTCGCTCTCGCCTCATTCCTCGTTGCTTTCGGCGAGCCAGCCGGCCGCGCCGACGGGATGACGCTGCGCCGCTGCACACCGGAGGGTTACGGCCTCGAGCAGCGATCGGCGCCGAGGACGGCCCACGCCCACCACGCCGTTCGGCTCACCGCTGGGTGGCTGACGGCGAACGAGAAGCGACGCTCCTGCCGGTTGCAAACCACGATCCGGTTGACGATCACCGGCTCCGAAGGCGTCGCGGCGAGCGCCCACTGGCGCGTTCACAGCGTACGTCGGCCCTGGAGCAGCATCGTGCACACGTGGGTTTGGCGAAACTGGTGCCAACCCGCCGATCAAGGAGAGGCAACGGTCACGTTCAGCGCCTCGGACGGTACGGCTGTCACCCAGCGCGTCGCCGATCCGCCGGTTTGCGTGAACCCGGACGCGCCGTCGACGGTCGCCGATCTCGGAACGGGAACGAAGTACGTGAAGCGTCCCTCCAGTCGGATCCCACCACACATCGTCCCCAAGGGATCGCCGCCGCCTATCCCCTACGCGCTGATCAAAGTGAAAAACGCCTGGATCGTCAGCGATGGCTACACGCTCGTTGCGGTCTACGCCGGAAGCCCCGGGGAAGACCCGTCCGTCGGCCGGTTCGCGATCGTCCGGCAGAACGCGATCTTCGGCATCCAGTACGCGCCGCCCGACCTCGTCGACGTCGGGAGGGTCGGAGCGCTCGAGATCGCCCGCGCGCCGCACGGCAGATCCCGCGAGACGACCGCGCAACGTGGACGGATCGCGTTCGTCTCGAAAAACGGCACCAAGGGCATCCTCGATCTCACTGACGACCGCGTTCGAATCACCGAGCGTCCGTAAGGGCAGAACTAGGACGTAACGCGGGCGAGCTCTTCGAGGCTCGTCAGCCCCGACATGATCTTCGCCATCCCGTCATCCCAAAGCGTGGTCATCCCGGAGTCGAACGCCGAGCGCTCGATCTCCTGGCGTGACGCCTTCGAGGCGGCGAGCGAGGCGAGGTCTTCGGTCATCGAGAGGAGCTGGTAGATGCCGATGCGCCCCTTGTACCCGGTGTTGTCGCACCGTGGGCAGCCCCTCCTGCGATAGAGCACGTGCCCGCCTACCTCGGCGACCTCCGGCGAGACGCGAGCCGCGATCAGCTCGTCGGTCGTCGGCGTGTACGCCTCGGCGCAGTGCGTGCAGAGCTTCCGGGCGAGCCGCTGCGCGAGAACGCCGGTCACCGCCGCTCCGGTGAGGAACGGTTCGACACCCATCTCGTTCAACCGCGTCAGCGCGCTCGGGGCGTCGTTCGTGTGGAGGGTCGAAAGGACGAAGTGGCCGGTCAGCGCGGCCTCGATCGCGATCTTCGCGGTCTCGCCGTCCCGGATCTCACCGACCATCACGACGTCGGGATCGGACCGGAGGATCGCGCGCAGCGCCGTCGCGAACGTCACACCGCCGCGGTTGTTCACCTGCACCTGCTTCACCCCGGGCAGCCGGTACTCGACCGGATCCTCGACGGTGATGAGGTTGATCTCCGGCCGGCTCAACGCCGTCAGGACGGCGAAAAGCGACGTCGTCTTACCGGAGCCCGTCGGACCCGTCACGAGCAACGCTCCCGTCGGCCGCTCGACGATCACGCGGAGCTGCTCCTGCATCGCCGCGGAGAGACCGAGCTCCGCCATCGTCGGCGGCTTGCTCGACTGGTCGAGGAGTCGGAGAACAGCCGACTCTCCGTACACGGTCGGCAGCGTCACGACGCGGACGTCGAGCTTCCGGCCGGCGACCGCGGCGTTAACGGAGATGCGCCCGTCCTGCGGCTTCCGGCGCTCGGCGATGTCGAGCTTCGCAAGCACCTTGAAGCGCGTGATGACGCCGGCGGCGGTCTGCTTCGGCACGCGCTGCACCTCGCGGAGGACACCGTCGATCCGGAACCGCACGAGCAGCGCACCCTCCTGCGGCTCGAAATGGATGTCCGACGCCCCGTCCTCGGCCGCCTTGAACAGGATCGAGTTGACGAGCCGCACGAGCGGCTCGTCGGACAGGCCGTCGTCGGCCTCGAGGTCGGTCTCCGGCACGTCGTCGAACTCGAGCTCCTCGTTTTCGACGACGGTCGGGACGGCGGTGGCGGTGAACGCGCGCGCGCGGCGGCCGAGCTCCTTGAGGATCTCGTCCCTCGTCGCGACCGCGAGCTCGATTTGATGTGGAGTCGCGAGCCGCAGCTCATCGATCCCCTGCACGTCTCCCGGGTCGGCGACGGCAATCCGGAGAACACCGTCCTCGAGCTCGTACGGGATCGCGACCACGCGCTCGAGCACGCGCATCGGCACTTTGCCCGCGGCGGTGTCGTCGACGGACGTCGTCACGAAGTCGACGACCGCCAGCCCGAACCGCGCGGCACGATGGCGCGCGACCGCGTCACTCGAGGCAATCCCTTCGTCGATCAGGGCGCGAGCGAGGGAGCCGCCCGACTCGCGGGCGCGGTCCCCCGCCGCCGCGAGCCTGTCTGCGGGGACGAGCTTCGTCTGCCCGAGCAGGTCGACGAGCAGACCGATCGACTCGGCGTCGGTGGTGCGGCGCCGGTCCGCGCCACCTCCGTCGGTGTCGACGGGTCCCGTCGTCCGCAGGCGCGGGAGGCTTGTCTGAGGCTCAGTCACTTGGCTCCGGTTTCACGATTCGATCCCTCGAAAGAGGCATCGGCACTTCGCGCCCGGAGCGTTAGCTTCAACCGTCTAGTGGTGAACGAGGGCCCAATAGCCCTGGAGCAGCTCGTGGCCGAGGAACAGAGCCACAACGGCGCCGAGCGCAAGCCACGGCCCGAACGGCAGCTTGACCTTCCGGGCACCCACGCCATACCGGGCAAAGAGCACGATCGCCGGCACCATCGCGGCGAGCATTCCGACGAAGAACGCAACGCTCACGGTCGCCCCGAGCATGGCGCCGAGCACGAGCATGAGCTTGACGTCGCCCATGCCCATCCCGCCCGGCGCGATGAGGGCGACGATGAAGAGGAAGCCGCCGGCGGCGAGCGCCCCGAGGGCCCACTGCGCGCTCGGATGGATCGCGGTCTGCGCCGCGAGAATGACGACGGCCGCGGGTAGGACGATGCGGTTCGGAATGATCCCGAGCTCGATGTCCGTGGCCGAGACCGCGACGAGGACAAGGCAGAAGAACGCCGCGACAGCCGCCTCGGGATGGAGGCCGAACTTCCACACGCAACCGGCGACGAGCAGCGCCGACACGAGCTCCACGGCCGGATAGCGCCACGGGATCGTCGCCTTGCAATTGCGGCATTTCCCGCGCAGGAGGAGCCACGAGATAACCGGGATGTTGTCGCGCGCGCCGATCTCGTGGCCGCACGTCATACAGGCGGAGCCGGGCGAGACGAGCGAGCGGCGAAGCGGGACGCGCGCTGCGACGACGTTCATGAAGCTCCCGAACGCAAGGCCCGGTACGAGTGCGAACGCCGCGAGCGCCATCAGCCGGCCACCCGCAGGCCGGTGGTGGTCGCGACCGGTTCCGTAGGCGCCTCGGTCTCGTCGACCTCGGCGTCGACGTCGACCTCGGCGTCGTCCTCGGTCTCCGTCTGGGCGAGCGCCGTTCCTTCGTGGCGCGCGAGCTTCTCCGCGCGCTCGAGCATGACGAGGAAGTCGTGCCGATTCGTCGACGCGTTCGCAGCAGTCTCGCGATCGACCGTGCCCGAGAGGACGTGGGCGATGAGCGCCTGCGCGAACGTCTGCATGTCGAAGTACTCGCCGTCGGCGACCGCATCCGTGATCTCGTCGGGGCGACCCTCGCGGATCAGGTCGGCGATGCGCGCGTTCATGACCATCACTTCGACCGCCGGAATACGTCCACCGTCCGTCTTCGGCAGGAGCCGCTGGCTCACGACGCCGCGCAAAACGCCGGCGAGGATCGAGCGGATGACTTCCTGCTTCTCCGGCGCGAAGAACTCGATGATGCGTCCGCACGACTCGGCCGCGTCGACCGTGTGGAGCGTCGAGAGCACCATGTGGCCCGACTCTGCGGCCTGCAGCGCGACCTGCGCGGTCTCGGCGTCACGGAGCTCGCCGATGAGGATGACGTCCGGGTCCTGGCGCAGCGCCCGGCGCAGGCCCTCGCCGAACGACGACGTGTCGAGCCCGACCTCGCGCTGGCTGATGACGCCGCGCTGCTCCTGGTGGACGATCTCGATCGGATCCTCGATGGTGAGGACGTGGTCACGCCGCGTGCGGTTGATGTGGTCGACCATTGCGGCGAGCGTCGTCGTCTTGCCCGAGCCGGTCGCGCCCGTGACGAGCACGAGGCCGCGCGGCTCGTTCGCGAGGCGCTCGACCCCGCGCGGCAGACCGAGCTCGTTGAACGACGGGATGAGCGCCGAGATGACGCGGAAGGCGAAGCCGATCTGGTCGCGCTGGCGGAAAGCGTTGACCCGGAAGCGAGGAAGCCCCGCGGTCTGGTAGGCGAGGTCGAGGTCGCCCGTGGCACGGAAGGCGTCGACCTGGTCGGGGCGCGAAACAGTCGTGAGGATGTCCTCCATGTCCCAGGAGGTGAGAGCCTCGGCCTTCTCCATGTCGCCAAGCGCGCCGTCGCGGCGCAGCACGGGCGGCCGTCCGGGCTTCAGGTGGATGTCGCTCGCACCGAGCTCGACCGCCTGCTTCAGAAGCGCGTTGAGATCCACGCTCGTGGCATCGGCGTTTCCGCCGCGGAGCTTTAGGCGGCCTTTTTCGCGACCCGGTAAATGGCCCGGATCGCGGCCTTCTCGACGCCCCGCGCCGCGGCCGGTTCCGGCAGATCGCCGGTGAGGAGCTTCTCGAGCGCGCGGAACGCGACGGGCAGTCGCGCGAGCGCATACGTCGTCTTCGGGAACCGCTCGAACGCGGCCTTCGCGCCCCAGCCGGCGCGCGTGAGCGGGGTGATGCGCCGCTCGACAGCCGCCTGATATGCGGACAGATCCTCTGCCCGACCCGCAAGCACGTCGAGCGCAGCCTCGGTCACGAGCTTCGCGGAGTAGAACGCCTCGTACATCCCGTCACCGGAGAACGGATCGACGAGCCCGGCCGCGTCGCCGATCACCGCGGTCGTGCCGCGCGCGAGCGTCGTCCCGGCGGCACGCATCGGCAGCCGGTACCCGCGCGTCCCGGTCGCGGAGTCGGGGTCGACGTTGTACGCCTCGCACATCCGCTTGAGCTCGGCGCGGAGCTTCGGCCCTTCCGCCTCGTTCCCGCCGACGCCGACGTTGATGTGGTCGCCCTTCGGGAAGATCCAGCCGTAGCCGCCGTGGATGACCGCGATCTCGAGCACCATCGAGCCCGCGAAGCGCTGCTCCCACGGATAGTTCGCCTCGAGCGCGACGCCGTGCGCAACGTCCTCGACGAGGCGGAGCTGCTTCGCGGACGAGCCGTTGCAGCCGTCCGCGCCGATGACGATCCGCGCGTCGAGCTCGCGCGCGTCGGCGGAGGCTCCCTGGCGAACCTCGGCGCCGGCGTCGGCGGCTTTCTCGAGCAGGAAGTGGTCGAGCCGCGACCGCTGCGTCATGAACGCGATGGGCTTGCGTGCGGTGCGCGAGACGTGCCGGCGGTAGCGGAGCCCGCAGTCCATCTGCGTGACGATGTCCTCGACTACGGGTTCGATCGAGAACGGGAGGAGCCGCGCCGCGCGCCCGGTGACGCCGCCGCCGCACGGCTTGTCGCGCGGGAAGTTCGCCTTGTCGACGAGGAGCACGCGAGCGCCGGCGGTAGCGAGGCGGTACGCGGTGGTGGAGCCGGCCGGGCCTCCTCCAACGATGGCGACGTCGTAACTCAAGGTGGGGGCGGGAGGATTCGAACCTCCGTAGGCTGAGCCGACGGGTTTACAGCCCGTTCCCTTTGGCCGCTCGGGCACACCCCCGGGGTGAGGGAGTGTAGCCGGGGCTACGCCGCAGACGAGCTCAAGCGCGCCGCGATTTCGGCGGCCAGCGCCTCGCCCTCGGCCCGTGACATCGGCGTCGCGATGAGACGATCCAAGAAGTCGCGGGCCTGCGCTACCGAGAACACGGCTCTCTCCTTGCGCCGATTCTTGGGCACCACGCCGTCGCGCGTAATGTGCGCCACGAGTTCTTCGTTGTACGGCATCTTGTCGAATGCGTGGGGCCTGGGTGACTGCGGCGCGGACTCCCTTGGTAGAGAGATGGTCACCCACCCGCTCAACCTTCGGACGCAGATGACGGCCACCACGCGCTGACCGTCGAGAAGATCCCAGCCGACATCGTTCCGATGGAGCAACGTGTAGCCAACCGTCAACCGATCGAAGATCTCAAGGGCCGAATCCATCGAATGCTGAGCCTAGCGCCCTGCGACGTCCGGGCTTTAGAGCGGGGCTACACTGCAACCCGCCAGCCCTCTTAGCTCAGTTGGTAGAGCACCTCCATGGTAAGGAGGGGGTCGACAGTTCGAGTCTGTCAGAGGGCTCTCAGAGGACTTCCGTCTCCTGCACGTCGCCTGTCGGGAGCCGATCGCGCTCCTCTCCCTCGAAGAGCCTGAGATATGGCTCAAAGCGGAAGATCCGATCGCGCCTCCTGCCCGTGCTCTCGACCAGGAGACCAAGGCCCTCGAACTGATCGGCGAGCTTGTTCGCGGTCGCGAAGCTGACATCCAGCTCGCTGCTGACGAGGTTCACGTCGACCATGGGACGCTGGTAGAGCAAGTCCAGGAGGCGCAGCGCGTTCGTCGGAGCACGCTCCGCAAGGATCCGCTGCCGCTGTTCCTCGCGTAGCGCGACAATCGCACGGGCGTTGAGAGAAGCTTCCTCTGCGGTCTCGGCGACCCCTCGGACGAAGAAGAGCAACCACGACTCCCAGTCTCCCTCGTGGCGAACGGCCATGAGCGCGTCGTAATAGTCGAGGCGATGGCGCTTCAGATAGAGACTGAGATAGAGCAGCGGACGATGAAGTACGCCACGGTGCACCAGTAGGAAGGTGATGAGGAGGCGGCCGACGCGGCCGTTCCCATCCATGAACGGGTGGATCGTCTCGAACTGTGCGTGCGCGACGCCGGCATGGAGAAGCGCCGGCATCTGTTCCTCGTGAAGGAACCGCTCGAAGTTGTCAAGCGACTCGTGCATCGCCGGGACGGGGGGCGGGACGAAGGTTGCGTCCCTGATCTCCGTCACGCCGGCGGGAGCGATGAAGTTCTGATCGCGGCGGAACTCACCGGGCTGTTTGTTTGCGCCGCGCACGCCCCGAAGTAGTTCGCCGTGAATCTCCCGGATGAGCCGCAGCGAAAGCGGTAGGTCGGACAGCCGTGCCAAGCCGTGCTTCATCGCGGCGACGTAGTTGACGATTTCATCCACGTCGCGCGCAATCTCTGCGACGCGAGGTCGCAGCTCAACCGCGAGAAGGTCGTCGAGCGTGCTCTGCGTCCCTTCGATTTGGGAACTGAAGACAGCCTCTCGCCGCACATACATCGCAACGAACAGATCAGGGTTCGGCATGTTCCGAATCTCGCCGTCGAGTCTTCCGATCGCTTGGTCAGCGCGGGAGAGCAGCGGGACGAGGCGCTCCGTCTGGACAGGCGGATCAGGAGGCAGCGACTTCGGGATGAAGGCGTCAAAGCCGCTCGTCTGCCGGACGTACTCGCCGGCGCGGGTGGATTTCGTTCTTGGCATGAGTTGCTTGAGCGCCCGAGAACAGTACCACGCTTTGTTTTAGAATTTCAGCCTGATCTATAACAACATAGCGGCTTACTCAAGACCCCTTCATTAGGTTCTGGCAAGACTTTCATGACCGCGCCTCCCCTGACAGACTGAGGCCGTGGCTGTCGTTGGTAAGGAAGCAGAGCGCGCGGAGCTCCACAAGACGATCTGGCGGATCGCCAACGATCTGCGCGGCAGTGTCGACGGCTGGGACTTCAAGACCTACGTCCTCGGGACGCTTTTCTACCGCTTCATCTCCGAGAACCTCACCGCCTATCTGAACGAGAAGGAGCGCGCCGCCGGCGTCCCCGACTTCGACTACACCGCACTGCCCGACGAGCAGGCCGAGTTCGGGCGCCGCGAGACCGTCGTCGAGAAGGGCTTCTACATCCTCCCGAGCCAGCTCTTCGCCAACGTCCGCGAGCGCGCGCGACAGGACGAGAACCTCAACGAGACGCTCGCGAGCGTCTTCCGCAACATCGAGGGCTCGGCCGTCGGAACGGCAAGCGAGGACGACATCAAGGGCCTCTTCGACGACCTAGACGTCAACTCGAACAAGCTCGGCCCGACCGTCGCGAGGCGGAACGAGAAGCTCGTCAAGCTCCTCGACGCGATCGGAGACCTCGACCTCGGGCACGCCGACAACACGATCGACGCGTTCGGCGACGCGTACGAGTTCCTCATGACGATGTACGCCTCGAGCGCCGGCAAGTCGGGCGGCGAGTTCTTCACGCCGCAGGAGGTATCGGAACTGCTCGCCCGGATCGCCGTCGTCGGCAAGACGGAGGTGAACAAGGTCTACGACCCCGCGTGCGGCTCGGGCTCGCTGCTTCTCCAGTTCGCCAAGGTGCTCGGCCGCGAGAACGTGCGCCAGGGGTTCTTCGGCCAGGAGATCAACCTCACGACCTACAACCTCTGCCGCATCAACATGTTCCTGCACGACATCAACTTCGAGAAGTTCGACATCGCGCACGGGGACACGCTCACCGATCCCGCCCACGAGGACGACGAGCCGTTCGAGGCGATCGTCTCGAACCCGCCGTACTCGCTCAAGTGGGACGGGGACGCGAACCCATTGCTGACCAGCGACCCGCGCTTCGCACCTGCGGGCGTGCTCGCGCCGAAGTCGAAGGCCGACCTCGCCTTCACGATGCACATACTCAGCTGGCTCGCCCTGAACGGGACGGCCGCGATCGTCGAGTTCCCCGGCGTGCTCTACCGCGGCGGTGCCGAGCAGAAGATCCGCAAGTACCTCATCGACAACAACTACGTGGATGCCGTGATCCAGCTGCCGCCGGATCTCTTCTTCAGCGTCACGATCGCGACTTGCATCATCGTGCTGAGGAAGAGCAAGACGGACAACAAGACTCTCTTCATCGACGCATCCCGGGAGTTCATCCGCCAGGGAGTCAAGAACAGCCTTACCGAGGCGCACCGCGACAAGATCCTTGGGGCGTTCACGCAGCGCATCGACGCCGACCACTTCGCGACTCTCGTTGAGAACAGCGCGATTGCTGAAAACGGCTACAGCCTCGCTGTGTCGTCTTACGTCGAGGCCGAGGATACCCGCGAGGCGATCGACATCCAGGAGCTCAACGCCGAGATCGCGCGGATTGTCGCCCGGCAGACGGAACTACGGCGCGAGATCGACCTGATCGTCGCCGACCTCGAACGCGCCAAGGCATGAGCCGCATAGACGATCTCATCCGGATGCACTGCCCTGAGGGCGTGACGTTCGTCGCAGTTGAGGATCTGTTCGAGACCCGGAACGGTTACACCCCGTCGAAGGCTGACGCGTCCAACTGGACCGAAGGGACGGTCCCGTGGTTCCGGATGGAAGACATACGAGAGAACGGCCGAGTGCTCGGCAGTGCGATCCAGCAGATCCCAGCGTCAGCGGTCAAGGGAGGTCGACTCTTCCCCGCGAACTCGATCATCGTCGCTACCTCAGCCACCATCGGTGAGCACGCGTTGATCACTGTCCCGTTTCTGTCGAACCAAAGGTTCACGGCACTCTGGCTGAAGCCACAGTTCGCAGCGAGGTTCGACGTCAAGTTCGTCTTTTATTACTGCTTTGTGCTCGATGAGTGGTGCCGCAATAACACCACGACCTCGAGTTTCGCGTCCGTTGACATGGACGGTTTCAGACGCTTTCGTTTTCCGCTGCCGCCGCTCGAGGTTCAGCGCGAGATCGTGAAGATCTTGGACGGGTTCACGGAGCTGCAAGCGGAGCTGCGAGCGGAGCTGGAAGCCCGCCGATGGCAGTACAGGAACTACCGGGACGCTTTGCTGACGTTTCCGGCAGCCAACGGGATCAAGAGGACTCCGATCGGCGAGTTCGCAGAGCTCGTCCGCGGTAACGGGCTCCCCAAGACGGACTTCACCGAATCTGGAGTCGGCGCGATTCACTACGGACAGATCTACACGTATTACGGCACTTGGGCGGACGAGACGAAGTCGTTTGTCGCGCCCGAGACGGCAGCCAAGCTCGCCAAGGTTGATCCTGGCGACGTCGTCATCACGAACACGAGCGAGAACATCGAGGATGTCGGGAAGGCCGTAGCTTGGCTTGGCGCCGAACAGGTGGTGACGGGAGGGCACGCGACGGTCATCAAGCACAGCCAGAACCCGAAGTTCCTCGCGTATTACTTCCAGACTGCGGAGTTCAGTTCCGCGAAGCGCCGGTATGCATTTGGGACAAAGGTCATCGATGTATCCGCCAAGAGCCTTGCGAAGATTGACATCCCTCTCCCGTCGCGTAACGAACAGGATCGGATCGTCTCGATCCTCGACAAGTTCGACTCGCTCGTTAATGACCTCTCGATCGGTCTCCCGGCTGAACTCAACGCGCGCCGCAAGCAGTACGAGTACTACCGCGACCGACTCCTCACCTTCCCGGAGGCGGCGTGAGCGAGGCGCCTGCGGCGCCGCGGTACGAGCCGATCTCGGTCGGTGAGAAGAGCACGGTCGTCGCGGAGTTCACGTCCGCGCGCGACGGCGAGACGAGCTATCAGAGCGAGGCGGCTCTCGAGGCCGAGTTCATCGGGCTCCTCGTCGGCCAGGCGTACGAGTATCTCCGCGTCCCGAGCGAGGACGCCCTCGTCGCCAACCTCCGCGCGCAACTCGAAGCGCTGAACGGGATCGAGTTCAGCGACGAGGAGTGGGAGCGCTTCTTCACGCACAAGATCGCCGGCGCGAACGAGGGCATCGTCGAGAAGACGGCGCGGATCCAGGAGGACCACGTCCAGGTGCTCGAACGCGACGACCGGACGACGAAGAACATCCGGCTGATCGACAAGCAGAACATCCACAACAACCGGCTCCAGGTCATCAACCAGTACGAGGTCGACGCCGACGGCGCGACCCGGGCGGGCCGGTACGACGTGACGATCCTCGTCAACGGGCTCCCGCTCGTGCATGTCGAGCTCAAGCGGCGGGGCGTGGCGATCCGCGAGGCGTTCAACCAGATCAACCGCTACCAGCGCGACAGCTTCTGGTCGGGCTCCGGTCTCTTCGAGTACGTGCAGGTCTTCGTGATCTCGAACGGGACGCACACGCGGTACTACTCGAACACGACGCGCGACTCGCACATCGCGGAGCAGTCGGGCGGCTCGAAGAAGCGCAAGACGTCGAACACGTTCGAGTTCACGAGCGCGTGGGCCGACGCGAAGAACAAGCCGATCTCCGACCTGACCGACTTCACGAAGACGTTCTTGGCGAAGCACACGCTCCTGAACGTGCTCACGCGGTACTGCGTCTTCGACGCCGCTCGCACGCTCCTCGTGATGCGGCCGTACCAGATCGCGGCGGCCGAGCAGATTCTCCAGCGGATCGAGACGTCGACCAATCACAAGCAGCTCGGCTCTACTGCGGCGGGCGGGTACGTCTGGCACACGACCGGCTCCGGCAAGACGCTGACGAGCTTCAAGGCGGCGCAGCTCGCGAGCCGGCTCGAGGACGTCGAGAAGGTCGTCTTCGTCGTCGACCGGAAGGACCTCGACTACCAGACGATGCGCGAGTACGAGCGGTTCGAGAAGGGCGCCGCCAACTCGAACACGTCGACCGTTGAGCTAAGGCGACAGCTGGGCGATCCGGACGCGCGGATCATCATCACGACGATCCAGAAGCTCGCGCGCTTCGTCGCCCAGAACGCCGGCCACTCGATCTACGACGGGCACGTCGTGTTGATCTTCGACGAGTGCCACCGCAGCCAGTTCGGCGACATGCACACTGCGATCACGAAGGCGTTCAAGCGGTACCACCTCTTCGGGTTCACCGGCACGCCGATCTTTCCCGAGAACGCCGGGACGGCCGGGAACCCGCAGCTGCGCACGACCGAGCAGGCGTTCGGCGACCGGCTGCACACGTACACGATCGTCGACGCGATCAACGACCAGAACGTGCTGCCGTTCAAGCTCGAGTCCGTCAACACGATCAACCTGCCGGACCACCTGACCGACAAGCAGGTCTCCGCGATCGACACCGAACGCGCCTTAGTGGCGCCCGAGCGGATCCGCCAGGTCGTCGGCTACATCGGCAAGCATTTCGACCAGAAGACGAAGCGCGGCGTCGGGTACTCGGTGGGGTCGAAGCGGCTGCGCGGGTTCAACTCCATCCTCGCGACGGCTTCGATCGACGCAGCGAAGCGGTACTACCTCGAGTTCGCGGCTCAGCAAGCGGAGCTGCCCGAAGCCCAAAGGCTGAAGGTCGGGATCATCTACTCATACGCGGCGAACGAGGACGAGCCCGACTTCCTGCCGGAGGAAGAGTTCGAGACGGAGGCTCTTGCCGACACCGATCGCGACTTCCTCGAGAACGCGATCCGCGACTACAACGCGATGTTCGCGACGAGCTACGACACGTCCCGGGACAAGTTCGAGAACTACTACAAGGACTTCTCGCTGAAGCTACGGAACCGCGAGCTCGACGTCGCGATCGTCGTGAACATGTTCCTGACTGGCTTCGACGCGACGACGCTCAACACGCTGTGGGTCGACAAGGGGCTGCGTCTGCACGGGCTGATCCAGGCGTACTCGCGCACGAACCGGATCCTCAACTCGGTCAAGACGTACGGGAACATCGTCACGTTCCGCGATCTCGAAGAACGGACGAACGACGCGCTCGCGCTGTTCGGCAACGAGGAGGCGCGCGGGGTCGTCCTCCTCAAGCCGTACGCGGAGTACTACGAGGAATACGCGGAGAAGGTCGCCGAGCTCGTCGCGAAGTTCCCGCTAGACGAGCCGCTGCGCGGCGAGGCCGCGGTCAAGGAGTTCATCGGGCTATTCGGCTCGATCCTGCGCCTCCGCAACATCCTCACCTCGTTTGACGAGTTCGAGGGCAACGAGATCCTGAGCGAGCGCGAATTCCAGGACTACTCGTCGAACTACCTCGATCGCTACGCCGATCTCCGGAACGCAGCCGCAGCAGAGAAGGAGTCGATTCTCGACGAGATCGTCTTCGAGATCGAGCTCGTGAAACAGATCGAGGTCAACGTCGACTACATCCTCATGCTCGTCGACCAGCACCGGAAAGAGCACGGCGACGAGCAGCGGGAGACACGGGCAAGGATCACGCGCGCGATCGACTCGAGCATCTCGCTGCGCAACAAGAAGGACCTCATCCTTGCGTTCGTCGACTCGGTCACGACCACGTCGGACATCGACGAGGACTGGCGCCGGTTCGTCGCTGCCAAGCGCGAGGAGGAACTGGACGAGATCATCGAGGCGCAGGGCCTGAACGCCGAGAGAACGCGCGTGTTCGTGGCGAGGGCGTTCCGCGACGGCGCGATCCCGACGACCGGCGAAGCCGTGACCGAGATCCTCCCGCCGACATCGCGCTTCGTCGCGGACGACATCTACGGGACAAAGAAGCAGGCCGTACTAGATCGCCTCGCAGCGTTTTTCGATCGCTACTTCGCCCTGGGCTAGACCAATTCCACTTCACGGAGCGCACTCTTAGACTCCGCCGTAGGATCGGGAGCGTGAAGGCGGAGGCACAGTCGCTGAAGCGCATCTTCCAGGGAGCCATGCGCTACACCGTCCCGCTGTATCAGCGGCCGTATGTGTGGCAGTACCTGGAAGACGATCCTGAGAACGACCGCCTTGGCCCGTTTTGGGAGGACATCAAACAGACCGTCGATCGGGTCGTGGAACACGGGCGACTCCTTAAAGCGGCCGGCGATCCAGACAAGCTCGCTCCCATGACGCCCCACTTCTTCGGCGCGGTTGTGATCGACCAGCCAGAGAAGGTCAGCGGCGGGGTCGTCGCGCACGAAGTGATCGACGGACAGCAGCGGCTCACGACTGCGCAGCTCTTCATCGCGGCTGCGGCACGGGCCTGTGAGGACGCCGACCGGCCAATGCACGCGTCTCGCCTGCGCAAGTTGTGGCTCCAGGATGAAGACGTCGACGTAACCGGCGACGACCGCTTCAAGCTTCGGCCAACCCGTTTCGATCGGGAAGCGTTCTCCGAGGTAATGCGGCCCGACCAGAGCCTCCCCGCAGGAACTGACCGAGTCACCGCGGCGTACAGATATCTCTCGGATCGCCTCGCTCAGTGGATTGCTGAGCTCCCTGAGGGAGAAGAGGACGAGTACTTCGACGCTCTGCGCGACACGACCTATGACCAGCTTCTAGTCGTTGTGATCGAGCTGCAGCCTGGCGATAACGCACAGGGCATCTTCGAATCGCTCAACGCGCAGGGCGAACGCTTGCTGGCGATTGATCTCGTTAAGAACCACGTCTTTCGGCGCGCCCGGCACGCTGACCTTGATCTTGAACGGCTCGATACCGAAGTGTGGTCAGCTCGTTTCGGGGACGATTGGTGGCGCACCAAAGTCACCCAAGGACGCTACTCGCGGCCGCGCGTGGAGTTGTTCCTGATGCACTGGCTCACGGAGCGCACCGCAGCGGAGGTCTCCGCGACTGGGCTCTACGTGGAGTTCTCACGTCTCTTCGGACCTGAGGTTGTCGGGCTAGATCGGGTCGAATCCTTCGTGTCCGATTTCGTCAACGACGGCGGCACTTACCGCAGTTTCGACTCCTTGGACGCCGGATCACGCGCGCGGTTGTTCTTCGCGAGGCGCGAGACCCTCGATACCGGAGTCGTTTTCCCTGTCGCGCTCCGCCTCTGGCGCGAGCGGGCAAGCGGATGCGTCACAGACGAGGAGGTCACGCTTGCGCTGCGTGCACTTGAGTCATGGCTCGTGCGCCGGATGGTCCTGAGGCTGACCGCCCAGAACTACAACCGTGTCCTCCTCGACCTTCTGAAGGCGATGGGCGAACAAGCCGCCGACCCGGTCGGCGCCCTGATCGGGCACCTTAGATCGTACGACCCGGAGACGCTCACAGGCTGGTGGCCCGACGACGACGCCTTCGGTAATCAACTTACTACCGCTCCGCTGTACACGACGATCACCCGCAAGCGACTGCTGATGCTTCTTGAAGCCGCCGAGGCGCGCCTGCTGACGCCGAAGACCGAGAAGGTGACCTTCGACGAGAAGCTGACGATCGAGCACGTCATACCTCAGACGTGGAACGACACCTGGCCTCTGGCGGATCCGGAAGATCTCGAGGCGTTCGCAAGACGGCAAGCCGCGATCCACCGACTCGGCAACCTCACCCTCCTCACGGGGAGCCTGAATCCAGCACTGGGAAATGACCCATGGACCGAGAAACGGGCAGCGCTTGCCGAACACAGTGCGTTGAGGCTAAACGCCCGTTTGATGAACGATCATCCGACTGCTTTCGACGAGGACACGATCGACAAACGTGGGTTGGAACTCGCCGAGCTGCTCATTACCGAGTGGCCCGGGCCTGGCAGCGATGTTTGGCCCGGCTCGGCATAGAGGTCTGCGAACCGACACCCGTACAGCGGCCCGCACGGCCGCCACGACAGCGAGGTGCCCGCGGCCTCGCTACCGTGCCGAGCCATGTCCGTGCGCCGATTCGACCAGGAGTCTGAGGCCTCCGCTGCCGACGCGGAGCGGTTGAAGCTCGCTCTCACGATCCTCGAAGAGATCGTGGCCGACCGCGCCTTGCTCGGCGCGCTCACGGTCGAGGAGCGGACTCGGCTGTTGCGCGCCGCAGGCGATGTCTACCAACCGGATCTCGTCCAGCGCCGCCTCTGGGGCAAGGCCATCCGCCGCAGCGAGAAGTTGGCCAGGGCCGAGCGGCTCGAGACGGTGCTTGCCGACACGGGCATCCGGAAACTGCGCGAGAAACCGGTCTACATGACACCCAACGTCTTCCCCCCGGACGGCTTCGAGCAGCACACCATCGACGACGCCGAGTTCTCCGAAGTCACCGAGCCACAGCATTGCTACGTGTGCAAGCAGCTCTACGTCACCGTGCACCCGTTCTACGACCAGCTCTGTCCGGCCTGCGGGGACTTCAACTTCCGCAAGCGATCGGAGACCGCCGACCTGAGGGGGCGCGTCGCGATCCTCACCGGCGGTCGCGTCAAGATCGGCTACCAGGCGGGGATCAAGCTCCTGCGCGCCGGTGCTGAGCTGATCGTGACGACCCGCTTCCCGCGCGATTCCGCGGCACGGTACGCGGCCGAGCCCGACTTCGAGGAGTGGAGCGACCGGCTCGAGATCTACGGCCTCGATCTGCGCCACACTCCGAGCGTCGAGGCGTTCTGCCAGCACCTCAACACGAACCGCGACCGGCTCGACTTCATCGTCAACAACGCGTGTCAGACCGTGCGCCGCCCTCCCGACTTCTACCGGCACATGCTCGAGCGCGAGAACGCCGCGGGCGAGCTGATGCCTGCGCGCGAGTTGCGGCTTCTCGGCGAGTACGAGGGCCTGCGCCGTTCCGAGATCCTGCCCGCGGGCAACGTGCCGGCGATCCGCTCTGCCGAGCTCTCGCAAGTCCCTCTGCTGCCGGACGACTTCGCAGGCCAGAGCGATCTCTTCCCGGAGGGACGGCTCGACCAGGACCTCCAGCAAGTCGACCTGCGCGACAACAACTCGTGGCGCCTGCTGCTCGCCGATGTGTCGACGGTCGAGATGCTCGAGACCCAGCTCGTCAACGCCGTCGCGCCGTTCGTGCTGAATGCGCGCCTGAAGCCGCTCATGCAGCGCACGGCCGAGCGCGACAAGCACATCGTCAACGTGTCGGCGGTCGAGGGCCAGTTCTATCGCCGGTTCAAGACGACGAGGCACCCGCACACGAACATGGCCAAGGCCGCTCTGAACATGATGACCCGCACCTCCGCGGCCGACTACGCCGCTGTCGGGATCCACATGAATAGCGTCGACACCGGCTGGGTGACCGACGAGGATCCTGCGCACCTGGCCGAACGCAAGGTCGCCGAGCACGGGTTCCGGCCGCCGCTCGACATCGTTGACGGAGCGGCGCGCATCCTCGATCCGATCATCGACGGGATAAACAGCGGGACGCATGTGTGGGGGAAGTTTCTGAAGGACTACGAGCCCACCGACTGGTAGCTCCCGCCGGGAACGAAAACCGGCCCCGCGGGTCGGGTCAGTGTGTGGCGCTGCAGCGCAGTTCGCCGTCGAACGCGCCGTTCCGATACTGCGCGAGCGCGGGTGCACGGCCGGTGAAGCCGCGGCCGGCGCAATTTGTCCACGCTTGCGTGAGCGTGGTCGTCTCCGCTCCGGCGGCCCAGTCGGGCAGGTGCCGGCCGAAGGCGGCCGGTGTCGTCTCGGCGGTCAAGCCGGTGATGTCGTTCCATTGCGCACTCGTGGAGTAGATCCCGACCGGCCCGGTCGCGCCCGCATCGTGCAGACCCGCGAGGAAGCCCTTGAGGGCAGCGATGTTGAGTTCGTAGGTACCCGCCCACGTCGCTCCGAGCTCGACATCGAGCCACCACGGCACTGTCCTCGCGGCGGCCGGGTCGAGGGCGGCGGCGAGGGCGTAGGAGTGGGCGGCGCGCTGCTCGCCGTAGAGGTACGAGCACGCGTTGGTCAGTAGGCCGTTGCACGCGCCATAGGTCGGTGTGGTGCCGCTGCTCGGCCAGTCAGCCACGTGGTGGCCACCCGGGTTCGCGGTCACGAGATACAAGGACAAGGGCGGCTGCTGCGGGTGCTTCTGCCCGGGCGCGCTCCGTGCCCAGCGCAGTTCATCGCGGAGACAAGGGTTCGCGTTATTCGCCAGGCCGCCGTTCACACCGACTATCCCAAACAGCGGACTCGCCGGATACGAGCCAGAGCACTGCGGCGCAGAGATGTCGTAGCCGACGGTCGGGGCCGCGCTGCTTGTGAGCCACACGATCAGGCCGGTCGCGACAGCGATTAACGCAAGAGTGAGCACGAGGATCGCCACCCGGCGCGCTCGACGCCTGCGGCGCCGCGCCGGCGTCAGAAGGGACGGCTCGCTCACGACAGAATCCTGCATCAAGGCGGGCCGCCGCCACCGGGAGTGCGCTTCGCGCCGGCCTCGATGCGGCGGGACTCAGGCGCGTGCGCGTCAGTGCCCGATCGAGCTCGGCTCGAACTAGCCGGGAGCAGAGCTTGCACGAGTCGCCGTGCGAACGGTTCGCCGAGCGACGCTTCCAGGCGTTGGCGTGCGGTCGGCGCCGCGGGATCGAAGCTGCGAATGTGCGCCGCGAGCAGCTGCAGGCCACGATTCTTCATCGGGTTCGGTGTCGGCAGCGCGAGGGTGCGTCTTATCGCACTTGAGGCTAGTGCGACCAGGACTCTTGGCTAGACGCCTAGCCGCGTGAGCCCTTGCTGACGACAGGCCGGATCGGCCGGTGGGCGGCCGTCGCGGGACGGGACGCCGGTTTCCGTACGCTGATCCAGGTGAGAGTGCACGCCGATTCACTCCCGTGCCGGCTCGGCGTCGCCGTGCGCTGATGGGGAATTTCTTCCACGATCGGGGAGAGGCTCCGCCCGAGCGGCCTGCCGATCCCGAGGTGCGGCGCGCGAACATGCGGCGGATCGGCCGGCTGTTCAAGCCGTACTGGCGGCGGCTGTCGGCTCTGCTCGGACTGATCGTCGTGAGCGCGGGCCTCGGCGTGCTGCCGGCGTTCCTGCTCCGGCGCGTCCTCGTCGCGATCGAGGCGCACGACACGCGCGGCGTCTCCGTCAACGCGGCCGCGATGATCGTGATCGCGGTCGTTGCCGGCATCCTCGGCGTGATCCAGACGCTGCTCTCGAACCAGGTCGGGCAGCGCGTCATGCACGACCTGCGCGCATCCGTCTTCCGCCACCTGCAGCGCCTCTCGCTTGCCTTCTTCACTCGCACGCGTACGGGCGAGGTGCAGTCGCGGATCAACAACGACATCGGCGGCGTCCAGAACGTCGTCACCAACACGGCCACGAACATCACCTCGAGCGTGACGACGGTCATCGCGACGATGATCGGCATGCTCTTTCTGAGCTGGCAGCTCGCGCTGTTCGCGTTCGCCCTGATCCCGCTGTTCGCGGTGCTGACGCGCCGGGTGGGAAACGAGCGGCGACGGATCGCGAAGACGACGCAGGAGTCGCTCGCCGACATCTCGAGCATCGTGCAGGAGTCGCTCTCGGTGAGCGGGATCCTGCTCGGGAAGACGATGGGGCGCGGCGACGAGCTCGCCGATCGTTTCGAGGGCGAGTCGCTTCGCCTGGCCGATCTCGAGGTCAAGCAGCGCATGGCGGGACGCTGGGTGATGGCCTCGATCCAGACGAGCTTCTCGATCATGCCCGCGGCGGTGTACTGGCTCGGCGGCACCGTCCTCAGCCACACGCTCTCGATCGCGACGATCGTCGCCTTCACCACGCTGCAGACGCGGCTCTTCTTCCCGGTTGGCTCGCTGCTCGGGGTCGGCCTCGACATCCAGACGTCGCTTGCGCTCTTCGACCGGATCTTCGAGTACCTCGACACGCCGATCGACATCGCCGAGCGCGAGAACCCGATCACGGTCGCGCGCGCCGGCGACGTCGTCTTCGACCGGGTCTGGTTCCGCTACGGCGACGACGCCTGGACGCTGCAGGACGTGAGCTTCGCCGTTCCCGCCGGGACGACGACCGCGCTCGTCGGCGAGACCGGCTCCGGGAAGACGACCCTCGGCTACCTCACGGCACGCCTCTACGACGTCGACCGCGGCTTCATCTCGATCGACGGCGTCGACATACGCGACCTCAGCTTCGCCGCGCTCGCCAACCTCGTCGGCGTGGTCTCGCAGGATCCGTATCTCTTCCATGCCTCCGTCCGCGAGAACCTCCGCTTCGGGAAGCCCGGCGCAAGCGACGACGAGCTGTACGCGGCCGCCGAGGCGGCCCGGATCCATCACGTCATCGCCGCCCTGCCGGAGGGCTACGACACGACCGTCGGCGAGCGCGGCTACCGCTTCTCCGGCGGCGAGAAGCAGCGGATCGCGATCGCGCGCACGATCCTCCGCAACCCGCCGATCCTCGTCCTTGACGAGGCGACGTCCTCGCTCGACACCGAAACGGAGCGCCTCGTGCAGGAAGCGCTCGACCGGCTGGCGGAGGGACGGACGACGATCGCGATCGCACACCGGCTCTCGACCGTCAGAGACGCGGAGCAGATCATCGTTCTCGACCGCGGCCAGGTCGCCGAGCGCGGCCGCCACGAGGAGCTCATCGCCGCCGGCGGCCGCTACGCAACTCTCGTCCGCCGCGACGCGGAACTCGAACCGGCGTGACTGGAGTCGAGGTGCGGCGCTCGTCGCGGGCGCGGCGCTGGCGGCTGGAGGTGCCGTGGGGCGAGCCGGCGCGGCTGACCGTGCCGCGCTCGGTGAGCCAGGACGCCGTCGAGCGCGTGCTCCGCGATAGGCGCGAATGGATCGAGGAGCAGCGCCGGCGCCAGGTGCCGCGGCTGGGCCTGGAGCGGCGCGCGGTGAGCGAATCGGCGGCACGTGCCGAGGCCCGCGATCTCGTCTCGGCCCTCGCCGACGAAGAGGCAAAGCGGCTCGGGGTCGCCTACCTGCGCATCCGGATCGGCGGTCAGCGCACGCTCTGGGGCTCCTGCTCTCCGGGCGGCACGCTCTCGTTCAACTGGCGGCTCGTACTGGCTCCCGTCGCCGTGCTCGATTATGTGGTCGTGCACGAGGTCTGCCACCTGCGCGAGCCCAACCACTCGAAGCGCTTCTGGGCTCTCGTCGAGGAGCGCCGCCCGCACTGGCGCGAGCAGCGCGCCTGGCTGCGTGAGCACGGGCCGGAGCTGCTCGCCTTCAGGCCGTCCGAATAACGCCCCGGCCTTCCCTACTTCTTCACGAACGATGCCGCGTAGTCGGGGACGTAGTGAAAGAGCGCGCGCGGCGGCCGCTCGTAGTCGCTCTCCGGTGGGCGTGCCGGTAGCTCGAGCGGAACCTCGACGACGTCCTCGTACGGGACGACCGAGAGGAGATGGTGGATGCAGTTGAGGCGTGCGCGGCGCTTGTCGTCGCCCTCGACGACGTACCAGGGAGCTTCGGGGATGTCGGTGTGGACGAACATCTCGTCCTTCGCCTTCGAGTACTCGTTCCAGCGCGCGCGAGATTCGAGATCCGTCGTCGAGAGCTTCCAGTTGCGGAGCGGATCGTCCAGCCGCGAGCGAAACCGGCGCTCCTGCTCGTCGTCCGAGACCGAGAACCAGTACTTGACGAGCCGGATCCCGTCCTCGACGAGCAGGCGCTCGAAGATCGGACCCTGGTGGAGGAAGCGGCGGTACTCGTCGGGGGTGCAGTAACCCATCACGAGCTCGACGCCGGCGCGGTTGTACCAGCTTCGGTCGAAGAGCGCGATCTCGCCCGCGGCCGGAAGATGCGCGACGTACCGCTGGAAGTACCACTGGCCCCGCTCCCGCTCGGTCGGTGCGGGGAGCGCGACGATGCGCGTCGCCCGCGGGTTGAGGTACTCCGTGATCCGCTTGATCACGCCGCCCTTGCCGGCGGCGTCGCGGCCCTCGAAGACGACGAGGAGTCGCTCGCCGCGGGCCTTCACCCACTCCTGCATCCTCACGAGCTCGGCTTGGAGGCGCTCGAGCTCCGCCTCATAGACCCGCCGTTGCATCTTCGTTGCGTGGTCGTGCTTCATCCGTGCCAAGCCTAGAACGTCAGCGCCCACCCCGAACCCCGGCGCAGGCAGATCACGCGGCTGCGTCGGCGCGCGCTTCGCGGAAGGTGACGAGCCGTCCGCGCCGTTCGTCCCACAACTTCAGCCTCGTGGCGCGGAGACCCTGCCGCACCGTGAGCTCCGGCACGTTCTGCAGCCGGTCGTTTCCTTCGTGGGCGGCCTGGAGGTTGTAGTTAGGGATCCCGACGCTGAGGTGGTGGACGTGGTGGAAGCCGATGTTGCCGGTGAAGAAGCGCAGCACGCCCGGCAGCTTGAGGTACGAGCTCCCGGCGAGCGCCGCGTGGTCATAGCGCCAGTTGTCGTGGTTCTGCCAGTACGCGTCCTCGTACTGGTGCTGCACGTAGAAGAGCCAGATACCGACGGCGCCGCCGACGAGGAAGACGGAGCCCTGCACGATGAGGTAGTTCCGCCAGCCGATCGACAGGCAGGCGGCGGCGACGATGAGCGCGAGGAGGAGGTCGGTCAGCAGCACGCTGTTACGGACGCGCGGCTTCGCCCCGTGCGGCACGAAGCGCGGGTTGAGCACGAGGACGAGGAGCCAGCCGAGGCCGAACATGACGAGCGGGTGGCGGTAGAGCCGGTACTTGATCCGGCGCGGCCACGAGAGCGCGTCGTACTCGCCGACCGTCAGCGTCGCGACGTCGCCGACGCCGCGCCGGTCGAGATCCCCCGCGGTCGCGTGATGGACGGCGTGCTCGTGCTGCCAGCCGCGGTACGGGAGCCAGACGAGCAGGCCGAGCACGACGCCGATCGCGTCGTTCGCGCGGCGCGAGCGCATGAACGAGCCGTGGGTGCAGTCGTGGAACACGATGAACGTGCGCGTCATGAAGCCTGCGGTCGGTATGACGAGCGCGAGCGTGAGCCAGATCGACACCTGCAGCGCGAGCACCATCGCGACGAGCAACGCGAGATAGGGAACGACCGAAGTGGCGAGATCGACGAGGCTCCGACTCAGCCGCGGCTTCGCGTAGGGATCGAGGACTCCGCGCCATGAGCGAGGCGAATCCAGCTCGCTCGTAGGTTGAGGAGAAAGCACGCAGAACCGTTGTACAGGAACTTCCCTGCTACCGTGCCCCCGAGGTCGGCGCCGTCGACCCAAGGAGATTCAGCTTCTCGTTCCCCTGGCAGCAGGCGTTTCGAGTTTCTCGCTTCTCGAACCCGCTTCACAGGAAGGAACTTCATCGTGAGTAATGCATTCGCCGTGCTCGGCGTGAGCACGCCCGTAACCGAGGCCCTCGCCCGGCGGGACATCCACACGCCGTTCGCCATCCAGACTCTCGTCTTGCCCGACGCGCTCGCCGGCGTCGACGTTCTCGCCGCAGCGCCCACGGGCTCGGGCAAGACACTCGCCTTCGGCATCCCGCTCATCGAGCGCACCGCCGACGCAACCGCCCACCCGGGCGCGCTCGTCCTCGTCCCGACGCGCGAGCTCGCCTCGCAGATCGTCGACGAGCTGAGGCCGCTCGCCGCCGCGCGCGGGCTGAAGATCGCCGCGGTCTACGGCGGCACCTCGATTCACGGCCAGATGAAGGCCTCGCGCGGCGCGGACGTTCTCGTCGCGACGCCCGGCCGGCTCAACGACCTCCTCGAGCGCAAGTGGACGTCACTCCGCGAAGTCCGCGTGCTCGTCCTCGACGAGGCCGACCGCATGCTCGACATGGGCTTCCAGCCGCAGGTCGACCGGATCGTGAAGGAGCTGCCGCAGAACCGGCAGACGATGCTCTTCTCGGCGACGCTCGACGGGCCGGTCGCGGAGATCGCGCGGAAGTACACCGTCAAGCCGGCGCGGTTCACGACCGGCGCGCAGGTCGACAACGCGCCCGGCGAGATCGGGCACGAGTTCGTGGCCGTCACGTCGGAGGACAAGATCGACACGCTCGCCGAGCAGCTGCGCCGCGAGCGCGGCCTCGCCCTCGTCTTCGTCCGCACGAAATACGGCGCCGACAAGCTCGCGCGCAAGCTCGACCGCCTGCACAACATGAACGCAGCGGTGCTGCACGGGAACATGTCGCAGAACGCGCGCGAGCGCTCGCTCGCCTCGTTTGGGTCGGGCCGCGTCGGCACGCTCATCGCCACCGACATCGCTGCGCGCGGGCTCGACGTCGACGAGATTACGCATGTCATCAACTTCGATCCGCCGCGCACCGCGGAGGACTACGTCCATCGCGTCGGCCGCACCGGCCGCGCGGGCCGCTCCGGCACCGGCGTGACGTTCGTCCTGCCCGAGCAGCGCGGGGATGTGAGCAAGCTCGCGGGCTCGCTCGGCCACGGACCCGCCTTCGCCGCGTCGGGGCTCGTCGCTCCGCCCGCACCGAGGAAGCCGGGCGGCCAGCCGCACCGGCGCCGCAGGCGCTAAGGGTCTACCGCAGTCGTTCGGCGAGCGAGGAGTGCCGCGCGCGTCCTTGCTCCCGAGCGACCGCGGTCAATAGCGCGCGCCGCTCGCCGGCGAGCACGCACAGCCGCTGCGCGCGGGTCACCGCCGTGTACAGGAGCGGCCGCGACAGCATCACGTGGTACTCCGACGACCACGGCGCGACGACGGCTGGGAACTGCGAGCCCTGCGCGCGATGGATCGTGAGCGCCCACGCGAGCTCGTACGTCTCGAGCGCCGATGCCGGGACCGTGACTTCGCGCTCGCCGTCGTCGAGCGACAGCAGCGCCTCGCCCTCCTCCTCGTCCCACGCGAGGACGAACGCGACCTCGCCGTTCATCACCTCGCGCTCGGGCGTGTAGTCGTTGCGGGTCTGGACGATGCGCGAGCCGACGCGGAGCTCGCGCACGACCGGCGTTCCGTCGGGGTTGAGGCGCCGCTCGAGCTCGGCGTTCAGGGCGTTCAGTCCGACGATTCCGCGCCGCATCGGGACGAGCGTCATCACCTCGGTGCGCGGGTCGAAGCCGCGCCGCGGCAGCGCCTCGCAGACGAGCTCGAGCACCGCCTCGCGCAGGGTTTCGGGGCCGCTGCGCGAGATCCAGACGAAGTCCTCGTCGAGCTCCTGCTCTCCGAGGTCGGCGTGCGCTTCTTCGAGCGAGAGGAAGGGCGGCTGGCCGTCGTTGATGCGGCGGGCGCTGCGGATGATGAGAGAGCGTGCAGCCTGGCGGTAGATCGCGGTCAGGTGGACGCGCGGCACGACCTCGCTCTCGACGAGGTCGGCGAGCACGCGGCCCGGGCCGATCGGCGGCAGCTGGTCGGTGTCGCCGACGAGCAGGATGTGGCAGTCGCCGGCGGCGCGGAAGAGCGCGTCGGCGAGCTCGAGCGACAGCATCGACGCCTCGTCGACGATCACGAGCTCGACGTCGTTCGAGAGCGGATCGTCCTCGTCGCGCAAGAACCGGTTCTCTTTTGGCGAGTAGCCGAGCGCGCGGTGGATCGTCACCGCGTCGTGGCCGGTCAGGTCGCGCATCCGGCGCGCCGCCTTGCCCGTCGGCGCGCAGAGGAGGACGCGGACGCCGGCGCGGCGGGCGAGCTCGACGACGACGCGCTGCGTGTGCGTCTTGCCGGCGCCCGGGAGCCCGGTGAGTAGGACGAGCGGTCGCGTGCGGACGAGCTCGACGATCTCCCACTGCTCGTCCGACACCTCGATCTGCTCAGGCCGTCGCGGAGGGTCGAACAGTTCGCCGCCGGGTGCCGCCGCGCGCTCGGTCAGCGCCGCAGCGAGGCGCGTCTCGACCTCCCACAGCTCTACGAGGTAGATGCGCTCGCCCTCGACGACGACCTCGTCCTCGCGTGTCAGCCGGGCGAGCGCCGCCTCGAGCGGCTCCGCGTCGTGAACCTCGAGCAGCCGCGCCGCCGCCTGCCACAGCTCCATCTGCGGCAAAAAGACGTTGCCGTTGCCGGCCGCCTCGGCGAGCGCGAAGAGGAGCCCCGCGCGCAGTCGCTGCGGCGCGTCGAGCTCGATGCCGAGCGAACTCGCAACGCGGTCGGCCACGCGGAACCCGACCCGCGGCACCTCGGTCAGCCGGTACGGATCGTCCTCGAGCACGGCGATCACGTCCGTCCCGTACGTGCGCACGAGCCGCGCGGCGAGACCGGCTCCGATCCCGTGCGAGAACAGGAACGCCTCGACCTCGCGGACGGCAGCAACCTCGCGCCACGCCTCGACCGCCCGCTCCATCGCACGACGCGAGATCGCGCGGCCCGCCTTCGTCCGCACCTCCCGCAGCCGCTCCGGATCGCGATCGAGCTCCGCGAAGACATGCTCCGCGCCGAAGTGCTCGACGATCGCACGCGCGAAGGTCGGGCCGATGCCGGGAACGCGACGCCGCAGCCACAGCGCGACGCCCTCCGCCGTCTGCGGCAACGCCGAGCGGAACGACGCGACGGAGAACTGCCAGCCGTACCGCTCGTGCCGCTCGACCGCGCCGGCGACGACGATGCTCTCCCCGGCGGCAGCGTGCCCGAGACCGCCGCGCAGCGTGATCGTCCGCCCGCTCTCGAGCGAAGCCGACCAGATCGCGAACTCCCCATCCGGCGAAACCCAGCGCGGCCCGCCCGCCGCAAGCGTCACCGCGAGCTCGCGCACATCCGGGTCGACCGGCGGCTCATCCTCGACGATCCACACGCCTCGAGGCTACTCGGCATCTCCGCTCGTGCTTCCACGACTCGTCAGTTCGGTGACAGGACGAGCGGGACAGCCCATCGACCTGAAGAACACGGGTCAGGAGCAGTAGGCGGCAGAGCTCGTCGGCGCCTCCTTCCGAGACAACTTCCTCAAGAGCGGCCTCGAGATCGAGAGTCGTGCGCGGCGCGCCTTCTACCGGAAGGATGCGTCTGAGCGGTTCGGAGACGAGGCGGGCGCGTTGACGGTGCGCGGGCAGAAGGGCCTGATCGCAAAACGCGAAAATTGCGCTCATACGGTCGGCCGGCCTCGATGAATGCTTGACAGCAGCCCATCGCGCGGCTCATGGTCATACGGTGAAATCGATCGACCAGGTCGGGCGCATGGACGACCCCTCGTGAACCCTGCCCGTCAGTTCATTCGGTGGGCGATTCCCGGAGCGATCCTTTTTCTCGCGGTCGCGATCAACGAGGCGATTCTCGCCTTGGTGACCGACCGGACCCGAGCCGGGGTTGTCGCCCTTAACAACGTGAGTGCGGGCCTAGCCGCGCTCGTCGTGGCGATAGGCGTGCCCGTGGGATTCCTGCTGCACAACGCGTACTTCGTTCTCGGAGGCGACGACCTCGGTGAAAGGATCCGCGACGGGCTCCCGGCGCGGATGGCCCCGCGCCCTGGCTGGCCCGAGGGATCCAATATCGCCGGCGGCGTTCCTCCGGATTGGCGGTCACTGAGGGCGCTTATGTACTGGGGAGATCATGGAATCGACGGTGCGCAGCTGCGCGACGAGTACGACGACCGTTCTGACATCTACCACGCACTCGGGGGGACTCGATACGCGCTGACCACGGCGACGGCGATGTGCATCCTTTACAACGTCTACGTTCACGGCCGCGCCTTTCGTCACCATCCCTACGCCGTGGTGACGATAACTGTCTTGTGGATCGGGCTCACCCTGTTCGGGCGATGGATCCTTGGCAAGCAGCGCGCACGAACGCTCAACGCATTGATAGAGGTGTTGGCCGACGGACTCGCAAGCCGTCCTACATTCGCGTTTCAGCCCGTCAGCACGGACTCGTAGATCGAGATCAGTTTGGTCGCGAGCGCGTCCCATCCGTACTCGCTCGCGGCGACCTTGTATGCCATCTCGCCCATCGCCACGCGCCGCGGTTCATCGGAAATGATGTCGACGACCGCATCGGCGAGCGCTTGCGGATCCTCCGGGGGAACCGTCAGCCCAACGCCCGGCCGCATGACCTCGCGATAGCCGTCGATATCGGACGCAACCACGGGCGTCGCACATCCGAAGGCGCGAGTCAGCTGCATGCCGAAGCTCTCTCCACCGATAGCCGGCGCGATAGAGGCCTTGGCGAGCGAGAGCTCCTCGGTCAGCTTCTCCTGCGGGAGGAAGCCGAGAATCTCGATGCCGTCATCCGGCATCCGGAGTCGGCTGATGAGGAGCCTGACAGCCATGGGCTCCGCCCCAGCCAGCCGGAGCTTGAGGCCCGTCCGTCGCCGAATGTCGGGCCACGCCCGCAAGAGCACGGCCAAGCCCTTCCGCTTCTCATGACGCGCCCCAAATACCACCTGGTGCAGGCGGTCAGATGCGTTCGGCGACGGACCGAGAACCGTCCCGTTCGGAACGAGCTCGTAGTCGCCGGGATACCAGCGTTCCGCGGACTCCTTCGCCGCCTGAGACACCGCAAGCCGACGATCGAGCCGATCGAGCAGATAGCCCCACGCCGGCCGGGCCCCTCGATTCCAGTTGAGCCCGCCGGCTGCGTGGAACGTCCCGACCATCGGTAGATCTGAGAGGGCGAGGGCGGCGACGCATGGAATCGGGGTTATCGGTTCGTGGAGGTGGAGGAGATCGAACTTCTCCTCGCGCAGGATCCGCCGCATCCGGAACACGGTGCGGGGGCTGAGGATGATGTTCGGCAGCGAGTCGTTCGCGGGCACGATCACGGAGCGGCCGATCGGCATTACGTCTGACGGCGGGTCGCCGACTCGTCCCATGCGCGGGTGGAGGGCTCGACTGAACTGCCCTGGCGGGTCCAACCCCATGATGCGGACGACCTCGATCCCCTTCGCCGAGAGCGCCTCAGCCTGCGACTCGGTGTGCTCGACGACCGCGCCCCAGAACGACCACGAGTACGGAATGACGATCCCGACTCTCATGTCGGCGACGCACCTCCCGCCTGCCGCCGCCGGGAGCGCTTGTCAGAGAGCCATGCGGCTGCCCGGATCCCCAGCCAAAGGGGCGTTAGAAGGACATAGAAGAGAAAGTCGGCGAAGGCGAGCATGAAGATCCAGAGGATCCACCGCCAGAGCGGAACGTGCGGGGGCGGCTTGCGGCCACTCGGTGACGGCTCAGTCATCGCTCACAGCGGAACATAGTTGAGCGTCCTCGCGGTCGTCCGGCGAGCCGATGCCACCGGCAGCTCGCGCGAGCGCCGCGAGTAGCTCCCCGTTACGCCACTCGAGCGCGGCAGCGTTGCTTCTTAGAGCGACTCGGAGAGCGTCAGCGATCCGGAGACCCGGTTCGCGGAGTTTCCTCGGAACTCCCGCCGTCCGGAAAGGAGAATGTGCGAGTCGTCGACGTCGGCCGTAATGAGGTCGTCAGAGCTGTGGCACGCGAAGACCATGCTCTTACGGCTTTCGCCCGTTCGGTTCGCGCCGACCGAATGGAAGGCGAGGCTGTCGAGGAAGAGCACACCACCGCGGGGCATCGGAATCGGAAGCTCCTGGCCGATCAGCGACGCATACTCGGCGTGCTCGTCGGCCCAGTTACCTCCGCCATCCCCCGATTGTGGCCCGGCATACGGAATGCGATGCGAGCCGGGTACGACGTGCGTGCAACCGTTCTCGACCGTCGCCGGCTCGAGGTACACGAAGACACTCACCTGGCCCCGGCTCCAGTGTTGAATGTCGCGATGGAGCCGCGGGGCGATGTCCCCCTCCCGATTGAGAGTGGCGTGGTTGTGCCGGTAGCGGGCGATTTCGATGTTCGGCCCGAGAATGGCTTGGAGCTGCCCGAGCAGCGGCGCCGCGTGCAGGACGTCGAGAAAGACGGGATCGCGATCGAGTAACTGATCTATACGACTCACCTCGCCGTTCGCGTTCTCCCGAACCGGCGGCATCGGGTTGGCGAAGAGGGAGTCGACGACTTCGGCAGCCTCGGCCAGGAGCGCGTCGGGAAGCGTCTCCGGTAACCGGAGATACCCGGTCTCGGCAAAGAATCTCGCCCTGTCCCACTCCGGTGTCATCACGACTCTGCGGTGGAGACTATGGGATCCCAAGCGCTCGGCTCTTAAAGCTCGTAGATCTCCCGCATGACGTCCCCGAGGGACGAGGCGCGGTCGAGCCGCTCGGGCGTGCCGAAGTCGAGAAAGAGCTGACTGCCTACAGAGGCTCCATTGACCATTCCCGACTGCGCGAGCCGCGGGAGCGTCTCGTGCTCGAACGAGGTCTCTGGCACCGCGCGCATCTCGGTCAGCACTGCCGACACGTCGAGGACGTAGGCGCCACAGTTGCTCTCCCGGCTGGCCACGGCTCTGCCGTGGTCGGCGAGTTCCGCCCCGCGCGGGCCTTCCGCAAACGCGGCGACCGAGCCGTTCGCCTCGAGGTGTACTGCTCCGCGGTTCGGTACGTCGTCACGCGTACTCGTAAGAAGCGTCAACGGTCGAGAGCTGTGAGCGTGCTGCTCAAGAGCGGACCAATATCCCGCGTCGAGGATCGTGTCCCCGTTGACGCAGAGGGCGATGTCGGTATTGGTCACGGCCTCCAGTCCCGCCAGTACCGCCGGCGCCGTTCCTTCCTGCGAGTACACGACCGTCGGCCGACCGAGGTCGCGACGGCCGGCAAGTAGCTCGTCGAGTTCGCGTCGCGGCCGATCGCTGACGAGGACAACGTCACCGAACCCGTCACGGTGGAGCTTGCGGAGGAGGAGCTCGAGAAATGGGTAGCCGCAGAACGGCGTCAGCGCCTTCGCCCGGCCCTGGAGGATCTGTGCGAGCCGCTCACCGCGACCGCCCATCAGAACGATTGCGGAACTGTCCTCGCGCATTACCGCGCCCACGCGCAGAACGGTAGCTAGTCGCGTCACTTTCAGAAAGTTCGCGCCGCGCGGGCAAGCCGAGCGCTGAGTCGCCTCGCGGCATACCAAGAGGCAAGGCGTGCACGATGCCACGGCGTGACATCGAGAGTCCGAAGCGCGGCCGCGAGCTCTCTCCACGAAAAAACCGCGGCTGCCCCCGGGAGAAAGAGCACTCTTGCGGCGTCGCCGTCGGCACCGAGTATGAGGTGGTCGTCGCGAAGGAGTCGGTACTCGCTCGCTTCGACATCCGTCCCCTCAGCCTTCGCCCGCAGTTGACCGTGGCGGTAGTTCAACCACGCGCCCAGAGCCTCATACTCTCCGAAGGCCACGACGCTGTCAGAGGCCCGCGCCGATGATGCTCCAAGCGCCGCGCGCGCCCCGCGTACGCGGACAGCCAGGTGTGTACCGAGCGGGTGACCCTTGAGCGCCAGTTCGGCGGGATCCGGGAGGTGCTCCAGCGCGAAACTGGCCAGACGATTCGTTGCGAGAAACCGGACATCCCAGACGCGACGCATGTGCTGCCACAGCCGGGCGAGAGTCTCAGCCCGTACGAGTCGCTCCTCCAACGGACGCTCGGACGCGGTCCCGACCGTGGCGTCCGCGCGCTTGACGGCGCGTATGGCAGCACGGCGCGCGCGAACGTATTGACCGCGGATCCAGAGCTCGACTGGCCGTTGCGCTTCACGGGAGTTGACACCTGCGATCCGTCGCGCCCGGGCCGCCGCGCGATAGCGACCCTGAAACCACCGCACGTCGCCAAGAAGTGCAGCAGCCCGCTTCGGATCAAGGGCCGCGGACTCGAGGAGACGCTCGATCTCGCGGTTCAGCCCCATCAGCGAGTAGAGCTCGAGTGAGGCGAGGCCAAGCGACCCAGGATCAGCCTCCCGCGCTGCAGACCACGAACCGCGTGCGCCGTATGGAGGCGCAACGGTAGGCAGTCCCCACGACTCGGATAGCTCGTCAAGGGTTTCCCGGCTTGGACCGCTGACGACATAGACATCGGCTCCCGCCTCGCGGAGAGAACCGAGATTGCCACGCTGCGCAGCAGCCTCACCGTCGAGGATCACTCGCGGCCCGTCGGAGTGCTCGAGCCACAGGACACGCCGCCCGGCCAGCTTGTCCGCGGGCAGTGACGCGAAGTACGGGACAACATCGAAAAAGTCAGAGCCGCTGTAGCCGACAAACAGCATCGCCTTGCACCAGCCGAGGTCCTGGTCGAGGGTGTCGCGTACGTCGGCCGGGAAGCCGCGCTCGATACGCGCCAGCGTCGCTCCCAACTTCTCGGCGCTGGGATCGTCGGCCAGCGACCCATGAAAGTGGAATACGTCCGACGCGCCGGCCGATTCCAGGCAAGCGTCGAAGTTCGCGGTCACCTGTCGCGCGCCGCAATCTGTCATCGCCGCCAGGAGTTTGTGAATCGCGTTGGGGCGTGCGTCGACGAGATCGCTCAGGAGATCGGCGACCATCTCGATTCCATGCACGCGCTGCACGACCTCGAGAAGCGTCTCCAATCGCGGGGCGGTGCGTTCGAGCCGAAGCGCTCGGTAGTAGCGGGTCAAGAGCGGGCCGGTCTCCGGCAGAAAACAGTGCTCGAGCGTGTTCCGCGTCAACTCCCACGCTAGAGGCGCGCCCGTCGGAAGCTCGGCTGAGATACCAGCCCCACTCCAGACGAGAAGGCGATCGATCGGCAGCTCAGGCAGGTCGGGCGGGTTGCTCATTCCGGCTTCAAACCCGATGACCTATCGTCGAACGCGCGATCGGAGTGGACACCGCGGAACGCGAGAATGCCGACCTTCACCCGACGTTGATCGTACTCTCGCTCGGGAGTCGGGATCAGGCGTGGGTGCTGAAGATCGGCGACGTCGTCGGTGCGCTCGAGCCGCCGGTGGGTTCGACGGTGACCGCGACCACGGCGTTCCGCGGGACGCTGCCGCGTAGCGCCAGAGACGAGTCCGGGCCGCCGCGGAAGAGGCCGGCCGGACGCGGTTGCCGGCCCGCCGGGATGATCCACGCTTCGTAGGTCTTTCCGCGCGGCGCGGCGCCGAGGCCGGAGGTGCTGAGCATCGCCTTCCCGCCGCTCCCGACGGAGAGCGTCGCGGTCACGATCTGCTGGCCCGGCTGGCTGAGCGACACGCCGAGGCCGACCGCGACGCACGCGACCGCCGCCGCGGCGAGCATGGATCCGCGCTCGACCCAGCGGCTGCGGCGGAGCGGAACGACGTTCGTCCGCTCCTCGCGCGCCGCGTCGAGGATCGACGTGCGCAGCCGCGGCGGCGGTGCCGGAGCAACAGCGCCGTACGCAAGCGCTGTCGCGGCCTCGCTCAGGCCGGCGAGCTCCTCGCGGCAGCGCTCGCACTGGCCGAGATGCTGCTCATACGCCTCTGTCTCCTGCGGCGAGAGCGCGTCGAGCGCGTAGGCGGCGGTCAGGTCGTGGACGTCCAACTCATCTCCGTTCCCGGTTCCTCCATGAGTTCCCGCATGCGCGCGAGACCGCTGAACATCCGGCTCTTGATCGTGCCGAGCGGCTGGCCGAGGCGCTCCGCGAGCTCCGACTGGCTCAGGCCGCCGTAGTACGCGAGCTCGAGCGCCTCGCGCTGGGCGTCCGGCAAATGCCGCAGCACCGACTGCACGCGCTCGCGCTGCAGGCGGAGGAACGCGTCCTCGTCGACGCCCTCTTCCGCGACCGGCTCCGGTGCGTTCTCGAGCGTGTCGGCGCGGCGCCGCTGCTCGCGCCGGACGATGTCGACCGCGCGGCGATGCGCCAGCGTCAGGATCCACGTGCTCGCCTTCGCCTTCTCCGGCACGAAACGCGACGCCGTACGCCAGACGGCGAGGAACGCCTCCTGCACCGCGTCCTCGGCGAGCGCGGGGTCGCGGAGGATGCGAAGCGCCAGCCCGTAGGCGGTGCGGCCGTAGCGGTCGTACAGCTCCGCGAGCGCCGATTCCTCGGAGCGGGCCGCGAGCAGGACGAGCGCTTCGTCCGAGAGATGGGCGTGTTGGCGTGCCACGTACCGGATATTCGCCGCCGACAGGCCTTCGGTTCAAGGGGACCGAACCGGTCCGGCGACCAGAGCGAATGAGCGCAGTACCCATTCCCCCACGGCGGCAAACGCCGCCCGAAAGGAGTCCCCCGCATGGAACGCCTAAGCAGGCGCTCGTTCATGAAGGTCGCCGGTGCCGCCACCGGCGCCGCAGCCATCGCTTCGGCTCCCGCGATCGCGAAGGTCGCGATCGGCGACGGCGCCGAGGTCACCGAGCCGACAACCGGTGTGCCCGAGGAGCCCGTCGTCGCGTACGTCCGCGACGCGCAGCGCGGCGAAGTAACCGTCACGCAGGGCACCGTCGAGCACACGTACCGCGACCGCGTACTCGTGCAGAAGCTCATGCGCGCGTCGAGGAAGGGGACGATCTAGATGTCGTCCCATCGCGAAGCACCGTCGATCAGCCAGGATCCGGCCGCCGACAACGCCGATACCTACGCGTTCGTCAGCCCCGACGATCCGACGACGGTCACCATCATCACGAACTACGTGCCGCTGCAGGGACCCGACGGCGGCCCGAACTTCTACGAGTTCGGCGACGACGTCCTCTACTCGATCTACGTCGACAACGACGGGGACGCCCTGCCCGAGATCACGTACCAGTTCAAGTTCCACACGGACTACCGGAACCCGAACACGTTCCTCTACAACACCGGGCCGATCAACTCGCTCGACGACCCGAACTGGAACAAGCGCCAGTTCTACTCGATCTCGGTCATCAAGTCGAAGTCGAAGTCGAACGGCAAGAAGCAGGACCATTCGATGGACGGCAAGGGCACGCTGCTCGGCAAGAACCTCAAGTGCCCGCCGTGCAACATCGGGCCGCGCTCGACTCCGAACTACGGCGACCTCGCGGCGGCGGCAGTGCACTCGCTGCCGGGCGGGATCTCGGTGTTCGCGGGCCAGCGGAACGACGGCTTCTTCGTCGACCTCGGCGCGATCTTCGACCTCGGCGACATCAGGGAGCTCAACGAGGCGCACCTCATCCCGACGCCGACGGGAACGAGCGTCGACGCACTGAAGGCGGTCAACATCCACACGATCGCGATCAAGATCCCGATCCACCTGCTCACGAAAGACGGCTCGGTCCCGACCGACGCGTCGAAGGCCGTGTCGGTGCTCGGCATCTGGGGCGGCGCGAGCCGTCGCAAGGTGTACGTGCAGGAGAAGCACAAGAAGATGAAGTCGGGTCCGTGGACGCAGGTCTCGCGTCTCGGCAACCCGCTCTTCAACGAGGTCATCGTGCCGGTCGGCGACAAGGACGAGTGGAACGCCGTCGACCCGGTCGAGGACAAGGGCTTCGCGAAGTACGTGAAGCAGCCGGAGCTCGCGAAGCTCCTCCCCGTCCTCTATCCCGGTGCGTTCCCGAACCTCGCCGCGTACACGAAGGACCGCGCGGATCTCGAGGCGATCCTGCTCACCGGTATCCCGACCGGCGTCGTCGACGGGTTCCAGAACTTCACGACGACGAAGCCGTCGGACATGCTGCGTCTCAACGTCGCGATCCCGCCGACGACGTCGAACCCGAACGCGCTCGGCCTGATCGGCGGCGACGCTGCCGGCTATCCGAACGGGCGCCGGGTGTTCGACGACGTCGTGTCGATCGAGCTCAAGGCCGTGGCAGGCGCCACGATCCCGCTCGTCGACAACACGTACACGGTGGACGACGCGGTCGGGGCGGTCTCGTCCTACATCACGCCCGGGAACGACCGGTACCAGGAGACGTTCCCGTATCTCGGCACTCCCTACGACGGATACGACACGCCGTCGTCGTGAGCCACCACCACGACCACTCCACTGACTCTCGGCCCGAGCACGTGATGCTCGATCTCGGGCCGGGGGTCGGGGCTCTCGTTCTCCGCACCGGCGCAGACCTGCACGGTGCGGAGATCGAGATCAGCCCTGCCGGACGGGACGGAGAGCGCTCCCACAAGCAGATCCACGAGCGGCCGGTGAACGGCAGGCCGCTCTACGGAGCGGTGTTCGACTCCCTGCCCGCCGGCGAGTACACGCTCTGGCTCGACGACCAGCCGCTGCGACGCGACATCGCCGTGGCCGGCGCGGCCGTCACCGACATCTCGATCGAGGAGGTACACGCATGTTCGGCCTGACCAATCCCACCCACATCATCCTTCTGTTCGGAATTGCGCTTCTGCTCTTCGGCGCGAAGCGGCTGCCGGAGATTGGCCGCTCCCTCGGCAGCGGAATGCGGGAGTTCAAGGAGTCCGTCACGCACGAGGCAATCCCCCAGTCGACCACGCCGAGCGACTCCGACGAGTAATGCGGACCCGCCGGCTCCCCCGCGAAGAGGAAGCGACGCTCGTCGAGCATCTCGACGAGTTGCGGCAGCGGATCATCGTGACCCTGGCGACCGTCGGGGTCACGACCGCGGCTGCGTTCGTCGTCCACAACCAGATCCTCGACCTCCTCACGCGGGCGCTGCCGGCGGGACACCGTCAGCTCGTGACGTTCGGCGTCGCGGAGCCGCTCTCGGTGTCGATCACCGTAAGCATCTACGCGGGCCTCGTCCTCGCACTGCCGCTCATCCTCTGGCAGGCGTGGTCGTTCCTCGTGCCGGCTCTCGACGCCGCGGCCGCGCGGAAGATCCTCGCGTACGCCGCATTCGGGATGGTGCTCGCCGGCGTCGGGCTCGCGTTCGGGTACTCGCTGCTGCTTCCGCGAGCGCTTCATTTCCTCACGAGCTACGACACCGAGAACTTCCGAATCATGATCCGGGCGACGAACTACTTCTCGTTCGTGACCGCGATCCTGCTCGGGGTCGTGTGCGTGTTCGAGACGCCGCTCGTGATTCTCGCGGCGGTGAATCTCGGGCTGCTGACGTCGACGACGCTCCGCCGGAACCGCAGGAAGGGCTACTTCATCGTCGCGGCGATTGCGCTCGCGTTGCCGGGGCCGGATCCCGTCACGACCATGCTCGAACTGCTGCCGATGTGGATCCTGTTCGAGGGCTCGATCTGGCTCGCCGTCCTCACGGAGCGGCGCGCCGCGCGGCTCGGCGTTGCCGGAGCTGCGGCATGAGCAGGGCCGAGTGGACGCGGCTCGGGGGCTTCTCCGCCGGCGTCGTCCTCCTGCACGTCGCGGGCTTCGGCCTGTTCCTCTACTACCTCCCGAACAATCCCGCGCTTGCGGGGCTCGCCTCGCTCGCGTACACGTTCGGGCTCCGGCACGCGTTCGACGCCGACCACATCGCGGCGATCGACAACACGACGCGCAAGTTCCTCGCGGACGGCCAGAAGCCCCTCGGGACCGGCTTCTTCTTCTCGCTCGGCCACTCGTCGGTCGTCTTCGGCCTCACCGCCGGTCTCGCGATCGCCGCGAAGTCGGTGAACTCCTCGATCCCGGCGCTCCAGACGTACGGCTCGACCGTCGGCGCCTCGGTGTCGGGCACGTTCCTCCTCGTGATCGGCGCCCTCAACCTCCTCGTGCTGCTCGAAGTCGTCGGCGTCTTCCGCCGGATGAAGCGCGGCTCGTACGACGAGCAGGATCTCGAGACGGCCCTCGCGAAGCAGGGCTTCCTCAGCCGCGTGCTGCTAAAGCGCGTCGGCAGCAAGATCGACAGGAGCTGGAAGATGTTCCCGCTCGGGTTCCTCTTCGGCCTCGGCTTCGACACGGCGACGGAGATCAGCCTCCTCGCCGTCTCGGCGGGAGTCGCGACGCACCATGTCCCGTTCCTCGCGGTGATCTCGCTGCCGCTCATCTTCGCCGCCGGCATGAGCCTCATGGACACGGCCGACGGCGCGTTCATGAGCCATGCGTACGGCTGGGCGTTCTCGAGCCCGGTGCGGAAGGTCTTCTACAACATCAGCGTCACGAGCCTCTCGGTCGCCGTCGCGTGGATGGTCGGCGGGATCGAGCTGCTGCAGGTCGTCGCCGCGAAGCTGTCGCTCCACGGCGCAGTCTGGGAAGCCCTCGAGAGCGTCGACCTCGGGCAGCTCGGCTATCTCGTCGTCGCGCTCTTCGTCGCGACGTGGCTCCTCTCGCTCACGGTGTGGAAGACGAGCGGGATCGAGCAGCGGTGGTCTGCGGCCGGCTCGAACTCGGGCTGAGCCGTCTACGTTCGGGGGAGAGCCACGAGGACGGCCCTGCCCCAGACGCCGTTCTTCTCGCTGACCACGAAGACCTGACGACCCTTCGTGCAGCAATCGTCGCCGCCCGCCGCGCAGCTACCCGCGGTAGCGCACGAGATCGCGTACACCCCGCGCCAGCCGTACGGACTGAGCTTCGGGAGGCCGCGTACGGTGATCGGCTTGCTCCAGCTGCCGTTCGCCTTGTTGTTGGCCACGGAGGCTTGCTCGGTGCCGGCGCCGGCGACGTACGAGCCACCGACGGCGCATCTACGGGCCACGGCACACGAAATCGACTCCGCACCCGTCACCGGGACCGGGTCTCCCCAGATGCCGTTCGTCTCGCTGACGACGAAGCCGCCACCGACGGCGGCGCACTCGCCCGCCGCCGCACACGAGAGACCGTCACCGGGCAACCCCGGCGTCACGATCGCGTTTCCCCATGTGCCGTTCGTCTCGCTGACGAGAAACACGCTTGAATCGTGGAACTGGTTGTCGTCGGCGTAGGCGCCGCCGGCGGAGCAGTCGCCCGCGGCACCACACGAAATCGTTTGCACCTCGGCGCTACCCCCGGCGTCGAGATCCGTTCCGGGAACCTCGATCGCCGCGCCCCAGGTGCCGTTCGTCTCGCTCACCACGAACGCATGCGCGTTGCCGCTGCCGTCGGCGTAGGAGCCACCGGCGGCGCAATCGCCGACCGCGGCGCACGAGATCGAGTTGACCACCGCAGCTCCGCTGTTGAGGGTCGCCATGCCGGGCACTTCGATCGCCCTGCCCCAGTGGCCGTTCTTCTCGTCGACAACGTAAGCCTGGAGGTTCGCCTTGTCGCGGTAGAAGCCGCCGGCGGCGCAATCGCCGGGCGCAGCACAGGACACCGAGAACACGAGGGCCTCACCGCCGGTGTTGAGCGTCGCCATGCCCGGCACCTTGATCGCGTTGCGCCAATGGCCGTTCGTCCGCTCGGCCACGAATGCTTGTTCGCGGCCGTGAGCGTCGTTGTAGAAGCCGCCGGCTGCGCAGGCGCCTGCCGCGGCGCAGGAGACAGAATTCAACTGGGCGATGCCGCCGGTGCTGAGCTTCGCGATGCCGGGCATCACGATGGCCTTGCCCCAGCGGCCTTGCGTCTCACTGATCACCCAGGCTTCGTCGCGCGTCCCGTTGACCTGGCCGCCGGCGGCGCAGTCCTCCGGCGCGCCGCACGAGATCGACCACAAGTAGCCGCCGTGGCCGGGGTTGGGCGGCGTCGAGCCAGACGCGTCAACCGCACCGCCCCAGCCTGCCGACAGAGCGACGACGAGCACCACAGCCGCAGGCGCAAGCGCTCTCATGGGCCGACTATACGCGCCTCGTCAGGGCATAGAAGATCGCGTTCGACCTCCGCGCGCGTGGCGACCGGGCCCACGCAGACGTCTTCTCCGTCGAACAGCTCGAGCCACTCAGTGAGCGGGCGGGTTGCGAACACGGCGGCGAGATCTGCGGCCAGCGCTTCCTGGTCGTCGGCGTAGTGGCGATCCGCGAGGTCGGGACAGTCGAGGAGCTCGACTAGTCGCTGCCAGAACGCGGGCTCGAGCGCCGCGACGGTGAGCCAGCGGCCGTCGGCGGCCGCGTAGATCCGGTAGCACGCGAGGTCTCCCGTCAGGATCGGGCGCGATGCGAGGCGGTGCGCGTTGTGGGTCATCGAGATGACGATGTGCCGGCCGCGGCCCGTCTTCTCCCGTTCGAGCAGGGCGGCAAGGATCTGCGTGACAGCGGCGAGCGCGCCGCCCGCGAAGTCGGCGATCTGGACCGGCGGAAGTGCGGGTGCCGTGTGCTCGAGGACGCCGGCCCAGCCGAGGTAGTTGAGGTCGTGCCCGGCGCGCTGCGCGTGCCGGCCGTCGGCGCCGAAGCCGGTGATGGAGCAGTACACCGCTGTGTCCGGCGCGTGCTCGGGGCCGATCCCGAGCCGCGACGCGACGCCGGGGCGGAACGACTCGAGGACGACGTCTGCCTGTGCGATCAGCTCGAGCGCGGGTGCCGCGTCCGCCTTCAGGTCGACGGTGACCGACTCCTTGCCGGCGTTCAGCTCCTCGTGCCAGCCGGGATCGGTCGCGAGGAGCGGGTCGCCGCCCGGCGGCAGGACACGGACGACGCGCGCGCCGAGCTCGAGCAGCTCGCGCGACGCGAACGGGCCGGGCAAGTGGCGCGTGAAGTCGACGACGAGGATTCCGTCGAGCGGGGCCACGCCTGGGCTACTGCTGGTATCCCTCGACGACGTCCGCCGGGCGCGCCGTCGCGGCATCCTCGTCCTGGCCGGCCTCTCGCAGCGCTCGGCGCTGGCGCAAGAGATCCCAGCACTGGTCGAGCGAGACCTTGACCTCCTGGAGGCGCCGCCGATCGGCGTCCGTGGACGTCCCGGCAGACTCCGCCTCCCACAGCTTGTGCTCCTCGGCGACGAGCTGCTCGATCGTTCCGTGGATCTGCTGGTCGGACATCGATCCTCCTTGGGGTCGTCAGCTGAGCATCGGCGATGGCGGGATGCGGGTAGTGCCGGTCGGGGTGTCGACGACGAACGCGACCTCGTCGACGTAGCACCAGCTCCACGCTTCGCCCGGCTCGAGCGAGCGGATCAGGTGATGCAACGTCTCGTGCGCGTGGGCGGTCGCGTGCCGGCCCGGCGAGCTGTCGCAGCAACCGACGTGCCCGCAGCTGAGGCAGATCCGCAGGTGGAACCACTCGCCGCCGTCGCGCAGGCACTCGGCGCATCCGTCGACCGACTCCGGCAGCGTCTCGAGCGCGATCTCGTCGAGGTGGGAGCAATCCATCGCCCGAGCCTAGACGCCCGGAGCGCGTCTACGCATCGAGCGTGCCTTCGAGCCACGCGCGGCCGACGACGGCGCCGTCGGCACCGGCTCCCGCGAGCGCCTCGATGTCACGCTGATTGCGGACTCCTCCCGCGGCGAGGATCTCGCCGGCGAACGCGGCTCGCGCTCGGCGGATGAGGTCGAGGTCCGGGCCGGACGCCGTGCCGTCCCGCGCGATCGCCGTGCAGAGGACGCGCTCGACTCCCGCTTCGGTGCAGCGCGCGAGCGCGTCCTCCGGCGAGAGACCGGAGTCGGCGAGCCACCCTGCGGTGCGGACGGTTCCCTCCGCGACGTCGACGGCGACAACGACGCGCTCGCCGAGTGCCGCGACGAAGTCCGCGAGCGGGATCGGGCCGAATGCGGCGCTGCCGACGAGCACCCGCGCCACGCCTGCGTCGGCGAGCGCGACCGCGTCGGCGACGCTGCGCACTCCCCCGCCGAGCTGCACCGGAACGGGCGCGGCCGCGGCGACGACAGCGCGCGCGAGATCGAGCGGAACGCCTCCGTCCCGCGCCGCGTCGAGGGCGATCACGTGGACGAACGGCGGGTTCCCGCGAGCCGCGACGGCGACGAGCTCGAGCGGGTCGCCGCCTTCGAGATTCACGCGGTCGTAGTCGCCCTGCTCGAGGCGGACGGCTCTTCCATTGAGGACATCCACTGCCGGAATCACTAGCACTGTGTTACCATGCTAACACGATGACAGAGGCTGAACAAACTTGGCAGGATCTGTTCACGACAATCGCGGCGCTGAAGACAACGCAAGAGACGCAGGCGTTTCTGCGGGATCTCTGCACGCGCGCGGAGCTCGACGCGATGGCGCACCGCTGGCAGGTGGCGCAGCTGCTCGAGGAGGGCCTCCCGTACCTCGAAGTCGCGCAGAAGGCGGGCGCGTCGACGACGACGGTGACGCGGGTGGCGCAATGGCTGCGGAACGGCGAGGGCGGCTATCGCCTGGCGCTCTCGCGGCGGAAGAAGCGCAGGCGCGCTTGAGAATCGCCGTCCCGTCGAAGGGTCGGCTGCGCGAGCCGGCGATCCAGCTCATCCACGACGCGGGCCTCGGGCCGGAGACGCCGAGCGACCGCGCGCTTGCCTTCCCGTGCCGGAACGCGCCGGTCGAGGCACTGCTCGTGCGCGCCGACGACGTGCCGGAGTACGTGCAGGACGGCGTCGTCGATTGCGGCATCACCGGCTTGGACATCGTCCGTGAGCGCGGCGCCGACGTGCGCGAGTTGGCGCGGCTCGGTTTCGGCGCGTGCTCGCTCGAGGTCGCTGTTCCGGCCGAGTCGGAGGTCACCGGCGTCGAGATGCTCCGCGGCGCGCGCGTCGCGACGAGCTTCCCGCGACTTGCGCGCGAGCTGCTCCCCGATCCGATCGAGATCGCCGACGTGCACGGCTCCGTCGAGCTTGCCCCGCGCCTCGGTCTCGCCGACGCGATCGTCGACCTCGTCTCGAGCGGCTCGACGCTCCGCACGAACGGACTGCGCTCGGTGGCGACGCTGCTCGAGTCGCAAGCGGTGCTCGTCGGGCCGCCGGAGCCGTCGGCCGAGGCGCTCCAACTCGCGGGCGTCTTCCGCAGCGTCGTCGAGGCGCGCGGGGCGCGGTACCTCATGCTCAACGCGCCGGAGGAAGCGCTCGACCGGATCACGGCGCTCGTGCCGGGGTCGCGCGCGCCCAGCGTCCTGCCGCTGTCGGAGCCCGGCATGGTCGCGGTGCACTCGCTGGTGCCGGCGGCCGACGTGTGGCGCCTACTGCCCGAGCTCGAGGCCGCGGGCGCGTCGTCGATCCTGCTCGTCCCCGTCGAGCGGATGCTCGGATGAGCATCGTTTCTGACGTCAAGGAGCGCGGCATCGACGCGGTGCGCGAGTGGGCGGTGAAGCTCGACGGTGTGGAGCCGGCGCGGGCCGTGCCGGACGGAGAGCTGCCGGAGGCGGAGGTGCTCGCCCTCGCCGATCGCGTCCGGCGCTGGCACGAGGCGCAGCGACCTGCGGACGTCCGGCTCGAGGTGGAGCCGGGAGTCGAGCTCGAGCGACGCTGGATCCCGTTGGATCGCGTCGGGATCTACGTGCCGCGCGGCTTGGTCTCGACGCTCGTCATGTGCGCGGTGCCGGCGCAGGCCGCGGGCGTGCGGGAGCTCGTGATCTGCACGCCGCCCGACGGCGCCGGACTCGTTGCGCGCGCGGCGGAACTGCTCGGGCTCGGTGAGGTGTGGGCGATCGGCGGCGCGCAGGCGATCGGCTTCCTCGCGTACGTCGAGCGCGTCGACAAGATCGTCGGGCCGGGCGGGCCATACGTGAACGACGCGAAGCTCGAGGTGTGGCGCGACGTGCCGATCGACTTTCCCGGCGGGCCGTCGGAAGTGGTTGTCGTGCTCGGCGAAGGCGGCGACCGGGCGATCGCGGCGCTCGAGATTGCGGCTCAGGAGGAGCACGGACACGAGGCCGTGTGCCGGATCGTCGACACGCTCGAGGAGGCGGAAGAGCTCGCGCCGGAGCACCTCGTCCTCCTCGGCGACGCCGAGGATCGGGCGGCCGAGGTGCGGAACGCCGGCGCAGTTTTCGTCGGAGAGAACTCGCCGGTTCCCGCGGGCGATCTCGGCACCGGCGCGAACCACGTCCTCCCCACCGGCGGCTGGGCGCGGTCGGTCGGCGGACTCGGACTGGAGATGTTCCTGAAGCCGATCACCGTGCAACGCCTGACGGCCGAAGGGCTCGCGCGCGTGCGACCGACGGTCGAGGCGCTCGCGGCGGTCGAAGATCTCCCGGCGCACGCAGCGGCAGTGGCGCGATGAGGGCGCTCGCGCAGGAGTTCGCGCCGTACGCGTGGGCGCCGTCGACGGAGGAGCTCGCGCGGCGCTCGGGACTCGATCCGGTCGAGATCGTGCGCTTCGACGGAAACGTGCCGCCCGTGCCGCTCGTCTCGTCGCGGCCGGGCGCGCTCGCGGCCGCGCTCGCCGAGGTCAATACGTACCCGCACGGCGGCTACACCGCGCTCGAAGCGGCGATCGCAAAGTACGCCGGCGTCGAGCCGGAGAACATCGTCCTCGGCGCCGGCGCGGATGACTTGATCCTCCTCATCGCGCGCACCTTCGCCGGCCCCGGCGACACCGTCGCGATTCCCGCGGAACCGACGTATCCGCTCTTCCGGCTCGCCACGCTGCTCGCGGGCGCCGACGTCGGCGACGACAACCCCGTGCTGACATTCGCCTGCCGGCCGGGGAATCCGTACGGCGAGCTCGGATCGCTCCCTGACGCGCGACCGTTGGCGGTGGACGAGGCGTACTTCGAGTACGCCGGCGAGACGGCCGCGGGACTGATCGAAGACGAGGACGTCGTCGTGATTCGCACGTTCTCGAAGGCGTTCGCGCTCGCGGGCGCGCGCGTCGGCTACGCGCTCGCGCGGCCGGAGATCGCCGCCGAGCTGCGCCGACGACAGTCTCCTGCACCCGTTTCGACGCTTTCCGCGGCGCTTGCGGTCGCTGCACTGCGGAACCCGCCAGACGTGAGTGCGGTCGTCGAAGAGCGGGAGCGGCTCGCCGCCGAGTTGCGCATTCTCGGCTTCGAGCCGCTCCCGTCGCGCGCGAACTTCGTCTTCGTCCCGGTCGACGATCCGCAAGCGATCTTCGACAAGCTCCTTGCCGGCGGCTGCGTCGTCCGCGTCACCGGCAGCGGGATCCGGATCACCGTCCGCGACCGCGAAGACGACGACGCGCTCCTCGAAAAACTCGCAAGTGACAAGTTGTCACAAGCGTTGTCAGGCGCGCTGTCGCGGCGTGTTCGTGCAGTGCGGGCGACGGCGGAGACGGCGATTCGGGTCCGCCTCGACCTCGACGGTGCGGGGCGCGTGCGGGTTCAAACCGGCGCCGGGATCTATGACCACTTCCTCGAGCAGCTCGCGTTCCACGGCGGGTTCGACCTCGTCGTCGAGGGCGCCGGCGACCTCGAGACCGGGCCGCACCACACCGCCGAGGACACCGCGATCGCGTTCGGCGAGGCGCTCGACAAGGCGCTCGGCGATCGCGTCGGGATCTCCCGCTACGGCGACGCGGTCGTCGCGATGGACGACGCGCGCGCGGACGTCGCCGTCGATCTCGGCGGGCGTCGCGGCGCGGAAATCGAGCTCGAGCACGACCCCGGACTCGCGCGCCACGCGCTCGAGAGCCTCGCCTCCGCCGCGCGACTGACGCTCCACGTGAAGGCGACCGGACGCGACGAGCACCACATCGCGGAGGCGTCGTACAAGGCGCTCGGCCGCGCGCTCAAAGCCGCGGTGCGGCGCGACGGCGAAGGGCTCCCGTCGACGAAAGGCGTCCTGTGACGACGGTCGCGGTCGCGCGCTACGGCGCGGGGAACGTCCGCTCGGTCGAGCTCGCGTTCCAGCGCCTCGGCGTCGACCTCGTCGACGACCTCGCGACGGCCGATCTCGCCGTACTGCCCGGCGTCGGCTCCGCGCGATCCGCGATGGACGGTCTCGGCGGCGCCGTCGACGTGCTGCGCGAGCGACACGCGGCGGGCCGGCCGATCCTCGGCATCTGCCTCGGCCTCCAGCTCGCGCTCGACGAGACCGAGGAGGACGGCGGCGTCGCCGGGCTCGGTCTCGTGTCCGGCCGCGCCGCGCGTCTGCGTGAGGGACGCATCCCGCGCATCGGCTGGGCACCGGTCGAGCCCGGCGGCACCGCTTACTGGTTTGCACACTCATACGTCGCCGAAACGTCAGCTGTCACGGCGACGAGCGAAGGGCTCGCCGCGATCGTCGAGCACGGCTCGTTCGTCGGCGTCCAATTCCATCCGGAGAAGAGCGGCCCCGCCGGCGCGCGCTTCCTCAGCGACCTCCTCCAACGATGCCTCTCCCCCGCCTGATCCCCTGCCTCGACGTCGCGAACGGGCGCGTCGTGAAGGGCGTGCGCTTCAAGGATCTGCGCGACGTCGGCGACCCGGTCGAGCTCGGTTCCCGGTACTCCGACGCGGGCGCGGACGAGCTCGTCTTCCTCGACATCTCCGCGACTCTCGATGCGCGCGGCTCGGCGGTCGAGGTCGCCGCCGCGGTCGCCGAGCGGGTCTCGATCCCGTTCACGGTCGGCGGCGGGATCCGCTCCGTTGCCGACGCGTCGGCGCTGCTCGAGGCGGGCGCCGACAAGGTGTCGGTCAACTCCGCTGCGCTCGCACGGCCCGCGCTGATCGGCGAGCTCGCCGAGATCGTCGGCAGCCAGGCGGTCGTCGTCGCGATTGACACGGAGGACGGCCGCGTCCATTCCCACGCCGCCACGCGCGAGGCGGGCCGCGACACGGTCGCCTGGGCGCGCGAGTGCGAGGAGCGCGGCGCCGGCGAGCTGCTCGTGACGTCGATCGACCGCGACGGGACGCGCATTGGATACGACGTCGAGCTGCTCGCCCAGCTGCGCGACGCCGTGTCGCTGCCTGTGATCGCGTCGGGCGGCGCCGGCACGGCGCAGCACATCGCCGACGCGCTGGGAGTCGCGCAGGCAGCGCTGCTCGCGTCGATCCTCCACGAGAATCCGGCCCGGCTCGCGTCGTTGCGCGACGAGCTGCGCGGCATGGGTGTGGAGGTGCGCGATGCAGCCTGACCTCCGCGCGGCGATCGTCCAGGACGCGGAGAGCGGGCGCGTCCTCATGCTCGCGTGGATGGACGCCGAGGCCGAGCGGCTCACGCGCGAGACCGGCGAGGCGTGGTTCTGGAGCCGCTCGCGGCAGGCGCTCTGGCACAAGGGCGAGACGTCGGGGAACACGCTGCGCGTCGTCGAGCTACGCGACGACTGCGACGGCGACGCGTTCCTCATGCGGGTCGAACCGGCGGGGCCGGCGTGCCACACGGGCTCTGTCTCGTGCTTCGCGCCCGAGCTGTGGCGGACGGTCGTCGAGCGCGTGCGCGACCGGCCGGAGGGCTCGTACGTCGCTTCACTTGCCGAGGCGGGCGTCCCGCGCGCGGCGCAGAAGCTCGTCGAGGAAGCCGGCGAAGCGGCGGTCGCCGCGGTGGCCGACGACGGACGCCTCGTGGAGGAAGCCGCCGACGTGCTCTTCCACCTCTACGCCCTGCTCGCGATCTCCGGCGTCGATGTCGCGGACGTCGAAGCGGAGCTCGCGAAGCGCCGCAAATGAGCGCCGAGCTCGATTTCGCGCTCGCGCTCGCGGACGCAGCCGACGCGATCAGCCTGCCGCGCTTCGGCGCGAGCGATCTCCGCGTCGACCGGAAGCCGGATCTGACACCGGTCACGGACGCCGACCGCGCGATCGAGCAGGCGCTCCGCACCGCGGTCGCCGAGCGAGGCGACGGGTTCTTCGGCGAGGAGGACGGCGGCGACCCCGACGGCGTGCGGTGGATCGTCGATCCGATCGACGGCACGAAGAACTTCACCCGCGGCATCCCGGTCTGGGCCACGCTCATCGCGCTCGCCTACGACGACGAGCTCGTCGTCGGCGTCGTGTCGGCGCCTGCGCTCGGGCGCCGCTGGTGGGCGGCGCGCGGCGAAGGAGCGTTCTGCAACGGCGCGCCGATCCACGTCTCCGCCGTCTCGCAGCTCGCCGACGCTGCTGTCTCCGGCGCAATCGCGTCCGACCTCGCCGCACTCGAGAATGTCGCGTGGCACACGCGCGCGCTCGGCGACTTCTGGCAGCACGTCCTCGTGGCCGAGGGCTCGCTCGACGCGGCGATCGACTATCCGCTGCAGCTGTGGGACTTCGCCGCGCTCGTGCCGATCGTCGAGGAGGCGGGCGGCTGCACGGGCTTCACGGACCGCGGACGGTTCTTCAGCTCGAACGGCCTCGTCGACCTGCAATCCGACCTGCAGGAACCGGCGTAGATCCGACGGCAACTCTCATTCTGAAGGGAGCTCGATGATCCGCCTCACCCTGCTCGCCAGCGTCGCCGCCGCCCTCCTCCTCGTCGGTTCGGCCGGCGCCGTCACGCACCCGAAGCTCGTCGGCGTCGTCGGCAAGAACGACGCCTACAAGATCTCGCTCACCCACAACGGCAGCCGGGTCAAGACGCTCAAGGCCGGCACGTACACGGTCGTCATCCACGACGACTCGACGATCCACAACTACGAGCTCGACGGCCCGCACGGGAAGTCGTGGACGTTCACGACGGTGAACTTCAAAGGCACGAAGACGTTCACGTTGAAGCTCACGCCCGGCAAGTACAAGGCGTACTGCGCCGCGCACGAGTCGACGATGTTCCAGCACTTCACGGTCAAGTAGCGCAGCCGCGATGCCCGGGGCCGGACCCCGGGCATTGCGTGTCGACGGCGCGCGGCCGTAGCCTCTCTCGATGGCGTTCACCGGCGGCCTCGTCCTCTCGTTCCTCTCCGCGATCGCGATCAACTGGTCGTACTCGGCGCAGCACGACGCCGTCTCGGCGCTGCCGGCACTGTCGCTGCGCCACCCGATCGCGGCGGTCCGGTCGCTGCTCGGCAACAGGCCGTGGCTCATCAGCTTCGGCGTAGAGTCGGTCGGCTGGCTCCTCTATCTCGGCGCGCTCCGGCTCGCGCCGCTGTCGCTCGTGCAGGGAGTCGGCGCGGCGGGGATCGCGGCGCTCGCTGTCTTCAGCGCGCACGGCCATCCGGGGCGGCTCCCGCGGCGCCAGCAGGCGGCGGTCATGGCCGGAATGATCGGGCTGCTCCTGCTCGCGCTCTCGCTCATCAACACCACGCAGGTCGACCGGGAGCCGTCGCCGTACGCCGTCGCGATCTGGCTCGGCGCGCTCGTCGCGGCCTCGCTCGTGCTCACCGGAGCGCGGGTGCGGATCGCGCGAGCGCCGGCGCTCGGCCTCGCGGCCGGGCTCGCGTTCGCGGCCGGCGACATCCTCTCGAAGCTCGGCGTGTTCGGCGGGATATGGCTCGTGGCGTTCCTGCCGCTGCTCGTGGTCTACGCGCTCGGGACGGGACTTCTCCAGCAGGCGTTCCAGATCGGCGGCGCGCTGACGACGGCGGGGCTCGCGACGCTCGCGACGAACGCGGTGCCGATCGTCTCGGGTTTCGTCCTGTTCGACGAGCGTGTGCCGAGCGGCTGGCGCGGGATTCTCCAGATGCTCGGCTTCGCCGCGCTCATCGGTGGCGCGGTGCTGCTCGCGCGACGTCCGCCCGACTGACGAAGGCGAGGATCTTCTGCGCCACCGCGTCGGGCCGGGCGAGCATCGAGACATGGCCGGCGCCGGGGATCGTCACGAGCGGCGTGTGGAGCGCGGCGGCGGATACGCGACCGCTCGCGAGGCCGTCGACGCTGTCGTCCGCTCCCCAGACGACTGCCCGCGGAACGCGTAGCCGCGCGAGCTGCTGGAGCGTGAGACCGGGGATGCCGCCCGATGCGAGCTGCTTCAACGCGGAGTCCGTCCCGTCGACCCGGAACGGGCGCTCGAACTCGTCGAGTGTCGCGTGGGAGAAGGTCGGCGGGTTCGGGCCCCAGGCGTTGCGGAGGATGCTGCCGACGATCCAGTCCGAACCCGACACGAGCCGGTAGAGCGCAGTGAAGTACGGATAGACGAAGAGATCCGAGAGCCAGCCGCGGCTTCCTCCGAAGGCGAGCGCGTCGCCGTCGAGGAGCACGACTCCCGCGGTGTCACGCGGCCGCTTTAGTCCTTCGTCCGCGGCGACGCCTGCGCCGAGTGAGTGCCCGACGATGACGGGCCGCGTGATGTGGAGCCGCTGCTCGAATCCCTCGAGGAGCGCGAGCCAATGCGTCAGCGTGTACGGGCCGCGACGCTCGCTGTAGCCGAACGGCGGCAGGTCGACCGCGTAGACGCGATGGCCGGCGCGCGCGAGCCGCGGGCCGACGTCGTGCCAGACCCACGACGGTTCGGCGGCTCCTCCGAGGAACACGATCGGCGAGCCGTGCCGTCCCCAGGTGCGGTACGCGAGCGCGGTGCCGTCGGCCTCGACGAACGGGCCGCCGTAGAGCGCGCCGGCCGGCTTCATCTCGCTGTTCGTCGCGAGGTCGAACGCGAACGCGGCGAGCGTGAGGACGACGAAGATGGCGAGCAGCACGAGTGCAAGCCGTCGGCCCCAGCGGCGCAGGCGACTCCGGGTAGGGCGCGGCTCTTCGTGCGCTCTTATATCCGCACTCTAGGCTCCGCCGGTCGTCGCTCCGGAGGAGTCCCCGCCGTGTCTCTGATTCGCGCGCCGCAGGCGTTGAAGGTTCCCACGCGCATCGCTGCGCTCTTCTGGGCGATCAAGCTCTTGACGACCGCGTTCGGCGAATCGACCTCCGACTACCTCGTCCACAACGTCAACCCGTACCTCGCGGTGATGGCCGGCTTCGCCGTCTTCGTCGTCGCGATGGCACTCCAGCTGCGCACCGACCGCTACGTCCCGTGGATCTACTGGCTCGCGGTGGGAATGGTCGCCGTCTTCGGGACGATGGCCGCCGACGTGCTGCACGTCGAGTTTCGCGTTCCGTACATCGGCTCGACGATCCTCTTCGCGGTGCTCCTCGTCGCGGTGTTCTGGAGCTGGTCGCGCGTCGAGCCGACGCTTTCGATCCACAGCATCACGACGGCCAGGCGCGAGCTCTTCTACTGGGGCGCCGTCCTCGCGACCTTCGCGATGGGCACGGCTCTCGGCGATCTCGCCGCGTACACGCTCAAGCTCGGCTTCCTTTCGGCCGGGATCGTCTTCGCCGTGCTGTTCGCGATCCCCGGCGTCCTGCGGTATGCGTTCGGGATCAACGCGATCCTTGCGTTCTGGTGGGCGTACGTCATGACGCGGCCGCTCGGTGCGTCGTTCGCGGACTGGACCGGGAAGAGCGTGAAAGCCGGCGGGCTCGGCTGGGGCGACGGGCCGGTCGCGTTCGTCCTCGCCGCTCTCATCGTCGCCGGCGTCGCGTATCTGACCGTCACGCGGAGCGACCAGTCCGAGCCGTCAGGCGATCGGGCGGTGCCGCTCGATGATCGCGGGAGCGTCGATCCCGGCTGGGAGAGTTCCGTAGGCTGAGCCCTCTCGTGCGCGGAAGCCGTCGGCGACAGCCGCCGGCGCGTGCCGGATCAAAAGCGACGCCTGCAGCGCACGGGCGAGCAACTCGACGACGACACGCGCGCTCGCCTCGTCCGCACCCGCGACGGCCTTCTCCGCTTCGTGCCGCTGCTCGGGCTCGAGCTCGTCGAGAAACGCCTCGAAGGTCTCCGGCGCGCGCTGCAGCGCGCGCAGCACGTCGAGGCAGACGACGTTGCCGGAGCCTTCCCAGATCGAGAGCAGCGGCTGCTGCCGGTACACGCGCGGCATCCCCGACTCCTCGACATAGCCGTTGCCGCCGAGGCACTCGAGCGCCTCGGCCGCGTGGCCGGGGCCGCGCTTGCAGACCCAGTACTTCGCGAGCGCCGTCGCGATACGCGCGAACGCCGCCTCGCGCTCGTCGGTCGCGCGCCGGTCGTACGCGCGCGCGAGGCGCAACGCCGTCACCGTCGCCGCCTCCGACTCGACGCAGAGATCCGCGAGGACGTTCTCCATCAGCGGTTGCTCGATGAGCAAGGCGCCGAACGCCGAACGGTGCGCCGCGTGCCACGTCGCCTGCTCGACCGCCTGGCGCATCCCCGCCGCCGTGCCGAGGACGCAGTCGAGGCGCGTGTGGACGACCATCTCGACGATCGTCCGGACGCCGCGGCCCTCCTCCCCGACGAGCCGCGCCCGCGCGCCGCGCAGCTCGATCTCGCTCGACGCGTTCGAGCGGTCGCCGAGTTTGTCCTTCAGGCGCTGGATCTCGAAGCCGGCGCCGCGCTCGAGGAGGAAGCACGAAAGGCCGCCCGGCGCTTGCGCGAGGACGAGGAAGATCCGCGACTGCGGCGCCGAGCAGAACCACTTCGAGCCCTCGAGTTCGTATTCGTCGCCGCCGACCGGCGTCGCGCGGGTCGTGTTCGCGCGGACGTCGGAGCCGCCCTGCCGCTCGGTCATCGCCATCCCGCAGAGGACGGAGTCCGTCGCCATGAGGCGCGGCTCCCACTCCGCCGCCAGGCCGGGCGCCGCCGTCCGCAGGGCGGGCACCGCCGCGTGCGTCATCGAGACCGGACAGCCGTGACCCGCCTCGATCTGCGAGGCGAGCATGAACAACGCCGCGCGCGCGACGTGCGAGCCGTCGCGCTTCTCCGTCCACGAGAGCGAATGGGTGCCATGCGCGAGCGAGAGGCGCAGCATCTCGTGCCACGCGGGATGGAACTCGACCGCGTCGACCCGCTCGCCGAAGCGGTCGTGGGTGCGGAGCTTCGGTGGGTTCTCGTTCGCGAGCCGTCCCCACTCGAGCGGCTCGCCCGTCAGCGCACGGCCGAGCTCGGAGCACCGCTCCGCCGCCCAGCCCGCGCCTTCGCGGTCGAGTGCCTCGACGAGCGGCGCGTTGCACGCGAAGAGGTCGTGCCCCGCGAGCGGAGGCGCCTGGTTCGGTGCCGCCATGACGAGAAAATTACGTGTCCTGCGCAGCGAACGCGGGTAGCCCCCGACCCATGTCGAAGCTGCTGGTCCTCCTCATCGCCCTCGCGCTCGTCGTCTCCACCAGCGCGCAAGCCAAATCCTCCCGCCCGACGCTCGCCCACCGCGCCGCGAAGAAGTTCGGCCTGACCTGCGCCAAGGTCACGACGACGGACAAGGTCTCGTACCTCAAGTGCTCCGGCGAGATCCCGACCTTCGACGGGATCGGCCTCGACACCGACCTCTCCATCCCGCTGAAGGCGACGAAGGCGCGTCCGACGATCGTGATGCTCCACGGCTGGGGACAGGACAAGACGTTCTGGGAGGCGAGCACGAAGGCAGGCGACGGAGCCGGCAGCTGGCACTGGAACAACGTCTGGTTCGTCGCGCACGGCTGGGTCGTCGTCAACTACACGGCGCGCGGGTTCCAGCAGTCGTGCGGCACGACCGACGAGGACGCCAACTGCACGCCGAACGGCTACACGCACCTGGCCGACCGGCGCTTCGAGGTGCGCGACACGCAGACGCTGCTCGGAAAACTCGTCGACGCCGGCATCGCGCGCACGAGAGAGCTCGCCGCGACCGGGGATTCGTACGGCGGCGGCCAGAGCTGGCTCCTCGCGACGTCGCTGCCGTGGAAGAGCACGAAGGGCCACACGCTCCAGCTCGCGGCGGCCGTGCCGAAATACGGTTGGACCGACCTCCTCGACTCGCTCGCGCCGAACGGCCGCGCGAACGCGCTCGCCGCCCAGCCCGCGCACAACACGCCGTTCGGCGTGCCGAAGATGAGCTACATCTCCGGCCTCTACGCGGTCGGCCGCGCTCAGGGGAACGGCCGCTACGACGCGAACGCGGCCGACTACGGCACCGACCTCGACGAGGGATACGCCCGGATCCAGGCCGGTGAGCCGTACGACCCGAGCACCGATCCCGTCCTCGCGGGGCTCGCCGCGTCCTATAGGTACCGCAACGCGTACGACGCGACCGCGTTCCTCGGGAAGCTCAAGGCGAAGAAGGTCAAGCCGGTGCCGATCTTCTCGGTGCAGGGCTGGACCGATCCGCTCTTCCCCGCCGTCCAGACGCTCCAGATGTTCCGCAAGCTGCGCGCGGCCGACCTGCACTACCCGATCCAGATGGCATTCGGCGACGTCGGCCACTCGAACGCGCAGAACCCCGCGTGGCAGTGGAAACCGCTCAACACGCTCGCGAACGCGTTCCTCGTCGCGCACGTCCTGCACACGAAGCGCACGCCGCAGCTCGCGTACTCGTTCGAGACCGAGTGCTCGGGCGGCGCGACGCCGGCACCGGTGAAGGGGACGTGGAGCTCGCTCGCGAACGGCACGACCACGCTCACGAGCACGAGCGGAGGGACGACCCTGTCGGCCACCGCCAATCCCGCCGACGGCGCCGACAGCGACCCGATCGCGAACAGCGGCTGCCTCAAGGAGGCGTCGGGCACGACCGATCCCGGCGGCATCTACTACACCTTCGCCAACGCGCACCCGACGAACCTGCTCGGACTACCGAAGGTCAAGCTCACGTACGCGCTGACCGGGCAGGACGCCGTCGTCGGCCTCAAGCTCTGGGATCAGGCACCGGACGGGTCGAAGACGCTCGTCACGCGCGGCGCCTACCGGCTGTCGACCGCCGCGGGCGACCCGGCCGGCGGAACGCTGACGACGTACCTCTACGGCAACGACTGGGTCTTCCCGGCCGGCGACTCGATCGTCCTCCAGGTGACGCAGAACGATTCGCCGTATCTCCGTCCCGACAACGAACCGTCGTCGATCACGTGGTCGGGGCTGACCCTCGACCTGCCCACGCGCACGAATTAGCGCGGCGCGAGCGCGTACATCCGCCCGAGGCCGACGAGGAAGAGGCGTCCGTACGCGGCGATCGCCGGCGAGTAGTCGCCGTCGTTCCATTGCTCGGTCACGCGCCCGGTGGCGGCGTCGAGGGCGTACGTCTTGTGCGGGTCGAGCGTGGAGAAGTAGACGATGCCGTCGACCACCGACGCTGCACCCGAGATCTTGCCGCCGGCGTCGAAGTCCCACCGCATCGTCCCGGTCGCACCGTTGATCGCGTAGAACCGGTGGTCGTACGAGCCGACGAGGACGATGCCGCGCCACACCGCGGGCGACGCGTAGACGTACGTGCCCGTCGTGAACCTCCAGAGCTGCGCGCCCGTCGCCGCCGAGAAGGCGTAGACGTTGCCGTCTTTCGAGCCGACGTACACGCGGCCGTCGACGACCGACGGGCCGGAGTAGAAGTCGCCGTACCCGCTTTTCTCCCAGATCAGCCTTCCCGTGCGCGCGTCGAGGGCGACGAACCTCCCGCCGTAGTCTCCGACGAAGAGGCGCCCGTTCTCGAGCGCGGGAGATGCCTTGACCGGGCCGCCGACGTCGTAGCTCCAGAGCTCCCTCCCCGTCGCGGCCGAGAGCGCATAGACACGGCCGTCGGTGCCGCCGACGTAGACGGTCCCGTGGGAGACGAGCGGCGACGACTCGCTCTGGCCGATGTCCCGCGACCAGCGCACGTGGCCCGTCGTGGCGGACAGCGCGACGATCGCTCCACCCGGAAGCCGTGAGCAGGGCACGGTCACGCCGCCGATGAAGGTCGCGAAGACGAGACCGTCGCCGAGCGCCGGAGACGACCAGCCGCACCGGCGCGAGACGTAGCTCCACCGCTCCGCGCCCGTGGCCGGATCGAGCGCGTGGATCAGCCCGTCGAAGCTCTCCTCGAACACGAGCCCGTACCCGGCGACCGGCGGGAGCTCGAGGAGCGTGTGGCCGTGGAACGTCCACTCCCGGCGGAACGGAGGACGCACGCCGGTCGCGGTCACCGCCCGCGTGCGGGCGTTGTCGGCTCCGTAGGTCGGCCACGGCAGCGATTCGTTCTGCCGTGGCGGCGCACTCGTCGTGACGGTCGGCTGCGTCGACGTCGTATGTGAGGGGGCGCCGCCGCAGGCGGTGAGGGCGACCGCCGCGACAACGCCCCCGCACGACGCAAGGGCCAATCTCACCCGCCAGTCACCGGGGCGCGAGCGCGTAGATACGTCCGAGGCCGACGAAAAAGAGCAGCCCGTCTCCCGCGACCGCCGGGGAGTACTCGCCGTCGTCCCACGTCTCGATGACGCGACCAGTCGCGGCGTCGAGCGCGAATGTCTTGCGCGGCCTGAGCGTGGAGAAGTAGACGATGCCGTTGATCACCGACGCGGCGCCCGAGATCGGGCCGCCGGCCGCGAAGCTCCAGCGCAGCGTTCCCGTTGCGCCGTCGATCGCGTAGAAGTTCTTGTCGTACGAGCCGATGAGCACGAGCCCGTTCCACACGGCGGGCGACGCGTACACGTGGTTGCGCGTCGGGAAGCTCCAGAGCTCGGTGCCGCTGTCCTCCGAAAACGCGTCGACGTGGTGATCGGCCGCGCCGACGTAGACGCGACCTCCGGTGACCGCTGCGCTGGAATAGAAGTAGTTGCGCGGCCTGCCGCCTCCCTCCCAGACGAGCGCACCGGTGCCGGCGTCGAGGGCGAAGAAGTTCCCGGCGTAGTTGCCGACGAAGATGTTCCCGCCGTCGAGCGTCGGCGACGCCTTGACCGGGCCACCGGTGTAGTAGCTCCAGCGCTCCGCGCCGGTCGCGGCGTCGAGCGCGTGGACGAAGCCACTCGTGGTGCCGAAGTACACGGTGCCGTCGGAGACGAGCGGCGACGACTCGCTCTGGCCGACGTTCCGCGACCAGCGGATCTGCCCCGTCTTTGCCGCGAAGGCGATGATCGCCCCTCGCTTGCGATGCGAGCAGCGCGGATTGCTGATGAACGTCGCGAAGACGAGCCCATCGCCGAGGGCCGGAGACGACCACCCGCACCAGCCGGAGTCGTAATCCCACCGCTCGAGACCGGTCGCCGGGTCGATCGCGTGGAGCCGGCCGTCGAAGCTCTCCTCGTACAGCAGTCCGTACCCGGCGACCGGCGGAAGCTCGAGGAGGGTGCCGCTGTGGAACGTCCACATCTGGCGGAACGGCGGATTGAGGCCGGGCACGGTCACCGACCGCGTCCGCGCGTTGTTGAAGCCGTAGGTCGGCCAGAGCAGCGCGTCGTTCTCGACCGGCGGCAGCGGGGGAAGGCCATTCCCCACCGCAGGCTTCGGCGCGGTGGCCACGAGCGTCGTCGGCGTCGTTCGCGGTCTCGTTCGTCCGCACCGGTCACAAAGGCTCGCCGCGATGTCGCGCGCACGCGCGGTACGGGCCGACCTCGGCTTGTCGCCGCTGAGATGGCTCCAGAGGTTCGAGACCATGCGGGCGATCCTCGGCCAGTGTGCGGTCGCTCCGAAGTTGAAGACGCCGGCGTCGAAGACGGTCGAGCGGCCCATCCGGTAGATCGTCATGTCCGCCGCCTTGGCGCCGAACTCGTGCGGGATCTCGGCAAGAACGTCGGTGTCGTCGGGCGAGACGGTATTCGGCTCGTCGATCTCGATCCCGTAGCTCCCGAACGTCGCGCCGTTCCGCAGGCCGGTCCCTTTGAAGAGCCACGGCGCCGCCTGCCGGTTGATGAGGCGGTACGGCTTGTTCGGCATGCTGCCGTGGTTCCAGCCGGCGTATTGCGCGCCGACGAGCGACGCTTCGGGCTTGCCGAGCCCGCGCCACGTCGTGCGCCCGACCATCGTGTTGTCGCGGACGGTGACCTTGTAGAAGAAGTTGTTCGCGGAGAGGAAGGCGAGGTTGCGGCCGGCGTCCCGGTACGCGGTGATGAGCTTGTAGACGTGTGAGGTGACGTACTCCTCGTGGCCGCCGAAGACGATGAGCTTGTAGCGGAGGAGCTGCTTGACGCTCTTGATGCGCTCGAGGTCGTCGTCCGAGAAGAAGTCGGCGCGGTAGCCGCTCTTCCAGTACCAGCGGAGGAAGCCGACGTCGAGCTCCTTGAATTGCTTCGGAAGCCCCGCGGGAACGGGCCGGCCCTTGACGTCGTGATCGGCGAACGGGTTCCGGAGATCGATGCGGTGGACGCTCGGGTCGAGGTACCAGCTATCGCCGCGGTAGGCGTTGTACGCGTGCCACGTGTTCGTCGGCTCGATAACGAGCACCGGCGCCGTTCCCAGCCGCTTCGGCCGGAGGACGAATGGCGCGTAGTCACTGCCGCCGCGCCAGGTCAGACGCGCCACGTAATCGCCGCTCGGCCACTTCGCGCCGAGCGAGATGTGCGCGATCCAGGCGCCGGATCCGGGACGCTCGAGGGTCCGCTGCTTACCGACCGGCGCGCCGAACGTGTTCTTGTCCCACCCGTTGCCGGCGACGTTCGGCCCGTGCGCGCGGACCGCGCCGGCGAGGAAGAGCCGGAGGGTGACACGGCGGATCGAGCCGCCGTTGATCCGCAGCGCGGCGACGTCTCCCGGCGCATAGCTACGGGCTTCGAAGCCCGAGAGGAGCTGCCCGGTGGCCGCATCCCCGGGGGCGAGAGCGATGGCGAAGAACACCACGAGCGCCGCCGCGAGAGCGACGCCGGACAGGGCATTGAGGACGAAGCGTTGACGCGGAGACGGGCGCTGCATGCCGAGACCGTCGAAGACGCCGCCAACCGCGCTCTAACGGCTCGCTAACGGCCGGTACAACCGGCCGGCGGAAGGGTGCTAGAACCCTTCTAGCCGTGGTCGATTTCGCCATCCTCGGGCCGCTCGAAGTGCGCGCCGACGGCTCGCCGATCACGCTCGGCGGGCCGAAGCAGCGTGCGCTCCTCGCAGCGCTCCTCCTCGACGCAGGCAGGGTCGTCTCGCTCGACCGGCTCATCGACATGCTGTGGAGCGGCGACCCACCGGCGACCGCGGTCGCGTCGCTCCAGAACTTCGTCGCGCAGCTGCGGAAGGCGCTCGGGCCCGACGTGATCGAGACGCGGCCGCCCGGCTATGTCGTGCGGCTCGAACCGGAGCAGCTCGATGCGGCTCGCGTGCGCGCGCTCGTCGACGAGGCACGCGCAAGCGAACCGGCGCGACGGGCGGAGCTACTCGGCGAGGCGCTCGCGCTCTGGCGCGGCGACCCGCTCGAGGAGTTCCGCTACGAGGAATTCGCCCGCGAGGAGATCGCGCGGCTCGAGGAGTTCCGCCTCATCCTCCTCGAGGAGCAGGCCGAGGCGCGGCTCGCGATCGGCGAGCATGCGCCGCTCGTCACCGACCTCGACGCGCTCGTCCGCGCGCACCCGCTGCGGGAGCGCCTGCGCGCGCAGCTGATGCTCGCGCTCTACCGCTCCGGGCGGCAGGCCGAGGCGCTCGAGGTGTACCGACAGGGACGCGAGGCGCTCGTCGAGGAGCTCGGGATCGAGCCGAGCCCGATCCTCCGCAGCGTCCACGCGTCGATCCTCCGCCACGAGACGTTCGCCGTCAGCCGCGGCGCCATCCCCGAGCTCGAGCACTTCGAGGAGGTCGCCGCGCAGATCCTCGCCGGCAAGGTCACGATCGTCGTCGGCTCCGGCTCCGAGCCGCTCGCCTCGGAGCTCGCACGCCGCTTCGGCCTCGAGGAGGTCTCGCCCGAGCTCGCGCGGGTGTCGCAGGCGGTTTCGGTCCTCAACGGCTCCGGCCAGCTCTACGACACGCTGCACGCGCTCGTCGAGAGCGACGGCGAGCCGACGCCCGTCCATCGCTTCCTCGCCGGACTTCCCGCGCTCCTCCGCGACCGCAAGACGGCGCAGCCGCTGCTCGTCACGACCGGCTACGAGCTTGCGCTCGAACGCGCGCTCGAGGAGCGCGACGAGACGTACGACACGGTTTGCTACCTCGCCGCGGGCGCGATGCGCGGCAGCTTCTGCCACATCGAGCCGAGCGGCGCGGCGACCGTCATCGAGCGCCCGAACGCGTACACGCGCGAGCTCGACCTCGACGCGCGCACCGTCCTCCTCCACCTCCAGGGCCGCGTCGACCACACGACCGACCGCGCCTGGGAGAGCTTCGCCGTGACCGAGGACGACTTCATCAACTACGGCGACGTCGGGCGCCGGCTGCCGGTCGGCCTCGCTGCGCGGCTGCGGCGGACGCATCTCCTCCTGCTCGGGTACACACTCTCGACCTGGACGCTGCGGGTCGTGCTCGAGCGGCTGTGGGGAAGCGAGCCTCTGCCGTACCGCTCGTGGTCGGTCAACGCCGGCCCGCAGCCGCTCGAGCGGGAGTTCTGGCGGCGCCGCGACGTCGAGGTCGTCGACATGGCGCCGGCGGCGTACGTCGCGGAGCTCGAGCGCGCGCTCACGGAGGCTGCCCAATGACACGCGTGCCCGAGAGCCCCTACAAGGGCCTTGCTGCGTTCGACGACTCCGAGCTCGACGCGCTCCTCTTCTTCGGACGCGAGCCGGAGATCGAGGCTGCGGTGGCGAACGTCCTCGCGAGCCGATTGACCGTCTTGTACGGACCGAGCGGCGTCGGGAAGAGCTCGCTCCTCCGCGCCGGTGTCGCACGGCGGCTGCGAGAGCAGAGCGGCGCGCCGGTCGTCTTCCACGACGCGTGGGCGAAGGATCCCGCCGGAGGGCTGATCTCGTCGGTGCGCGAGGAGTGCGGGCAGCTCGGCGCGACTGCGGGGCTCGTCGACACCGTCGCCGCCGCCGCGGCGCAGCACGGTGGCGAGCTCTATCTCCTCCTCGACCAGTTCGAGGAGTACGTCCTCTACCACGGCGCCGACGGCCCGCTCAGCACCGCGCTGCCGGAGCTGCTGCGCCGGCCCGGGCTGCGGGTGAACGTCCTCATCGCGATCCGCGACGACGCGCTCGCGGAGCTCGACGAGTTCAACGCCCGGATCCCCGAGCTGTTCGCGAACCTCCTCCGCCTCGACCGCCTCGACCGCGCCGACGGACGCGCGGCGATCCTCGGCCCGCTCGAGCGCTACAGCGAGCTGAATGGCTCGACGTACACAGCGGAGCCCGCGCTCGTCGATGCGGTGCTCGACGAGGCGTCGACGGCGACCGGCGTCGAGGCGCCGTACCTCCAGCTCGTCCTCGAGCGCCTGTGGGAGCGCGAGCGCGCCGAGGACTCGCACACGCTGAGGCTCGAGACGTTCCGCCGGATCGGCGGCTCGCGCGCCGTCGTCCACGAGCACGTGCAGAGTGCGCTCGAGCAGCTCGCGCCGGCGGAGCAGGAAGCCGCAACGCGCGTCGTACGGCAGCTCGTCACGCCCTCGGGACGCAAGCTCTCGCACGAGGCGGGCGACCTCGCCGAATACGCCGCTGTCGAGCCCGCGCAGCTTCGCGATCTGCTCGAGGAGCTCGGTCGGAGACGGATCGTGCGCGGAGTCGACGGAACTCCGGGCGCGGCGGCGCGGTACGAGATCTTCCACGACGTCCTCGGGCCGCCGCTTCTCTCCTGGCAGCAGGAGCACCAGCTCCGCGACGAGCGGAAGCGCGCCGCACGGCAGCGGCGCCGCCTGCAGGTCATCGCCGGCGCCTCGCTCGCCGGCCTCGTCCTCGTCGCGCTGCTCGCGACCTTCGCGCTCATCCAGCGCAGCCACGCGCAGACGCAAGCGCGGCGCGCGCGCGGACGGACGTTCGCCGCTCAGGCGCTCGCCGACATCTCGACCAACCCGCAGAGGAGCGTTGCGCTCGCGCTCGAGGCGGCGCGGCTCGCGCCGAGCGCCGAGACGGCAGGCGTCCTCCGCACGAGCCTCGGGGCGATGCGCGAAGAGCGTGTGTTCCCGCTCGGCGGCTCGATCGTCGCCGCGAAGTTCTCACCCGACGGCGGGAGGCTCCTCGTCGCAAGCAGCAACGGCAAGCTCGGGATCTACCACCCGGGGACCGGACGCTTCGACCGCCTCGCACGACAGCCGCCGCTGACCACAGCGACGTGGGGCCTCGGCGGCCGCGTTTTCGTCACCGGCTCGGCGCAGGGTGATGTCGTCGTCTGGGGGTCGCCCGGCAACGGGTTTCACACGGGCTCGGCGATCACCGCCCTCGACTACAAGGGACGAACACTCCTCGCCGCGAGCGGCGACGACGTCCGGCTCGAGAACGAGCAGACGGGCACTGTCCGGAGGATCACCTTCCCGGGCCGGGTCGAGGCAGCGGTCATCCACCCGAGCGGTAAGGAGCTCGCGGTCGCGTTCGAGCACGGCAAGAACACGCAGGCCGAGCTGATCGACGCGCAGACCGGGCGCGTGATCCGGGTGCTGCCCGAGGAGAACATCCGCTCCTTCGCGTTCAGCCCCAACGGGAAGCTGCTCGCGAGCGGCAGCTACGACCTCACCGCGCGCCTGTGGGACGCGCACACCGGCACGCTCCTCCACGTCCTCCCGCACGTCGGTTACGTCCTCCGGGAGAACTTCTCCCACGACAGCAGCGAGCTCGTCACGTCGAGCTCGGACGGCGCCGCCTACGTCTGGGACGTCGCGAGCGGACAGCGCAGACTGCTCCTCGTCGGCGCGACCGGGGCGATCGTGGACGCTGCGATCAGCCCGGACGAAGACAAGATCGCAACCGGCTCGACCGACCAGCTCGCGCGGATCTACAACGAGAAGAACGGCGCCCTGATCGCACCGCTCAGCGGCTCGGACGACACCGTCACGAGCGTCGCGTTCGATCCGACCGGACGCACCCTCGTCACGGGCTCGAAGGACGGCACGGCGCGGCTCTGGAACGCGCAGGCGCTCGGGACGCTCACGACGCTCGCGCAGCGCCCGAGCCCGGTCCGGTCGTTCTGGCTCGGCGACAGCCCGGTCATGGTCGCCGGCCGGACGGCGCGGGAAACCACGCACGACGGCCATCTCCTCCACGAGATCACAATGCACGCGCCGATCATCGCGACGGCGAGCCAGGGCAACCGCTTCGCACTCCTCGACCAGACGGGCAAGGTGACGACGAGCTGGGACGGCCGCCTCGCGGTGAATCCCGACTTCCATATCACCGCGGTCGCTCTCACGGAGGACGGCGCCCTCTTGACCGGACAGGCAAACGGACGCGTCATGCAAGGCGGGAAGGTCGTGGCCACCGTCGACGAGCCGGTGCTCGACATCGAGGCAAGCGGCGGCTTCTTCCTCGTCCGCACCGCGAATGAGGTGCGCGTGTACGGCGACGACGGCTCTCTCGTGAGCACGATCCGCACCGCCGCCGACCACGCGACCCTCTCCCCCGGCGGTCTCAGCGTCGCCACCGCGAAGGGCTCCGTCGCGCAGCTGTGGGACGCGACGACCGGCAAGCTCCTCCACACGCTGAGGGGCCATCACTCGGGGATCACGGACCTCGCCTACTCCCCGAACGGCTCCGAGCTGGCCACGGCGAGCTTCGACCACACCGGCGTGGTCTGGAACGCACGCACCGGAGAGCTCATCCACCGCTTGATCGGCCACTTCTTCGCCATCTACGCCGTCAACTGGAGCGAGGACGGGCGCTGGATCGTCACCGCGAGCCAGTTCACCGCCGGGCTCTGGAACGCCTCGACCGGACAGCTGATGTTCTACGTCGGCCGCACGAAAGCCCCGCTGACGAGCGCTTCGTTCAGCCGCGTCGGCGACTGGATCCTCACCGGCAGCGACGACGGCACGGGCCGCATCTACGACTGCCAGGTGTGCGAGCCGCTCGGACAGCTCGAGCATCTCGCCGCGCTCCGCCTGCACCGGCTCGCCCGCTAGGCGTCTAGCTCCGCGTATCGCGCTCGACGGCGAGCTCCGCGGCCTCGCCGTCCTTGAGCACGATCTGGTACTCGCGTGTCCGCGCGACGACGGTCTCGATCTCGGGGAGCTCGTGCCCCGGCGCGACGATGAACTGCCGCGGGTCGCTCCGGACGGCCTCGTACTCGACGATCTTCATCGGCAGAAGCAGCGTGCAGTCGGCGTTCGAGCACTCGCAGAGGAACTCGTAGACATGCGCGTCTTCCCGGTCGGCGCGCCCGACGGCAGCCTCGATTCGCTCGTTCACCTCCCGGAACAGCGTCTCGTTCCGGGCGAGCCGCTCCTCGCGCGAGTCCATCTACGCCGAGCGGAGCTGGTCGCCGAAGTGGGGCTCCTCCACCGAATGGCCCGGCGCCGTGAGGACGGCATCGGGGTCGCGACGGAGGGCGTGGTAGTCCTCGAGGCTCACCATCACGACGGCACGGCAGTCGTCGTCGCACTCGCAGATCATCGGGACGCGCGAGACGAAGCGCATCCGCTCCGCCTTCTCGGCAATCCGATCGTTGACCTGCCGAACCTCCGACGCCCGCACACTGCCGCCTTCCCGCCGTATTTCATGCTGCACGCTGACCATGTCCAGGTTCTAGAACGCCCATTACCCCTTCTCGGTCACGGCTAACGTTCCGAGTAGATGTCGTCACTGTGGGAACAGCGAGCCGCGCGGAACGAGGCGCTCTTTCGCGAGGTGAACGAGAACATCGCGCGCCTCGACAAGCGTCTGGGCACCGCGTACACGGCGCCGGCCTTCATCTGCGAATGCGCGAACGACTCCTGCACCGACCATGTGCCGGTCGACGAAGAGACGTACCGCCGCGTACGCGAACATCCGCGCCGCTTCATCATCCTCCCGGACCATCTCGAAGGGACGGTGGAGAAGGTCGTCGAGACGCACCCCGGCTACCTCGTCGTCGAGAAGACGGGCGACGCCGGCGACATCGCCGAGCAGGCGTCGTAACCGAGGTCGTTCGCGGTTAGGTGACCTCCGGCGTCGGGCGTAGGGTTGCCCGCGCAAGTCTGCTCCGCAGACACCGAACGTAAGGGAGGGGAACACCGTGCATTCCCGCACTAGAAGACTGCTCACCGGCGCGACCCTGATGCTGCTCGCCGCCGCGTGCGCTGCAGGCCTCGGCGCCTCGACAGCGGCCGCCGCGTCGCAGCGCACAACGGCGACGGTCAAGAAGATCTCGGCCTGCGGCTACGTCGCGCAGAAGGCCGGCACCTACGAGCTCACGCAGTCGGTAACCGACTCCGGCAGCGGCCCCTGCATCACCATCGCCGCAGACAAGGTCACGCTGTACCTCGATTCGCACACGATCACGGGCACGGGGACGGACGCGTGCATCTTCGTCGCGGGAAGCAGCGGCATGCTCGTGAAAGACGCCGTTCTCGGCTGGAAGATGCCGAAACCGAAAGCGAAAAGCGCGACACTGGGGAAGCCCGCGAAGCTCACGAACTGCGAGGTCGGCGTCGAGGCGGCGCTCACGTCCGGGATGACCGTTGACGACCTCACGACGTCGGTCTCGTCCAGCTCGGGAGCGGGAATCCTCGGAGAAGAGGCGACCGGCGCCGACATCAGCCACATCACGGCTCAGATGCACGCCGGCAACAACGCGCCCGGCATCGTGCTCGAAGGCGGCGCGGACAACGTCGTACGGCAGTCGACGGTCAACTACGACGGCACCCAGTACGGGTTCGCCGTCGAAAACGAGACGGGCGACACGTTCATGCTCGACACGGTGAACGACCCCTACTCGAGCGGCGGCAGCGCCGGCACCGGGTTCTTCGACACGCACAGCTCGCGCAACACGTGGACGCACTGCTCCTCGTCGCGCCATGAGAACGGCTTCGCGCTCGTCCCGCAGGAGTACGGCCCCGTGACGGTGACGTACGACACGGCAACCGGTTCGTCCGCGCACCCCATCGGCGCCGGCTTCTCGATCATCGGGGCGTTCCAGTACGCCGACTCCGCGTCTCCGTTCCACACGCTCGTCAGCCACAACAAGACGAGCGGCTTCCAGGTCGGCTTCGACGACGAGAACGGCGGCATCCCCGACACGCCGGTCGCGGAGAAGTGGATCGACAACACCGCCTACAACTACTCCGGAGCCGGGTTCGTCATCAATTACCCGACCGACTACGTGATGACCGGCAACATCGCCGATGCCAACACGTCCGGCAAGAAGTACACGAGCGGGGATAGCTACGGGTTCGTCCTCATCAACGCATCCGCGCCCTATGCCATCGCGAAGTTCGCGAACAACCAGGCCTACGACAGCGAATACGGGTTCTATTCGGCCGCGCAGGGGGTTGGTGGCAAGGGCAACATCGCCAAGCGGAACAAGATCAACTCCGTCGGCGTCGAGATCAGCTAAGTAGGCGGCCTTCGACTGCGAGGGGAGCGCGACCGGCCTCCCCTCGCAGTCGCTTCCGCCCGACGCGCCGTTTTCAGAACGGGAATCAGTGGCATGACCATCTCGTGGGAGCACGTGCCGAACGCGCGCGCCGCGCGCTGACCGTCGGACGGGTGGCGCGCCGCAGCGGCGTGCGCCGTGTGCTCGCGGAGATCGGCCCGTCCTCGGGCCGCGAGGCGACGCGCGAGGGAGCACGCGCCTTCCGCGAGGGGATCGAGGAGCTCGGGACGACGTTCATCAAGCTCGGTCAGCTCCTCTCGTCGCGGCCCGATCTCCTCCCCGACGTCTACATCGACGAGCTCACGCGGCTCGTCGACTCCGTCCCGCCCGTTCCGTTCGCCGAGATCGAGGCGGTGATCCACGAGGACTTCGGCCCCGACGCGTTCGTCAGCATCGACCCGGAGCCGCTCGCGACGGCGTCGATCGCGCAGACGCACCGGGGCCTCCTCGCGACCGGTCACGACGTCGTCGTCAAGGTGCGGCGTCCCGGCGTCGTCGAGCAGGTCGACCTCGATCTCTCGCTCCTACGCTCGACGGTTCGCCTCGCGACCGCGCACTCGGAGACCGCCCGGCGGATCCAGCTCGAGGAGCTCGCGGACGAGCTCGAGGTTCACCTCCGCGCGGAGATGGACTTCGTCGAGGAGGCGCACAACACCGAGCTCGTGCACGGGCTCGTCGAGCAGTTCGAGGGCCTCGTCGTGCCCCGCGTCATCCGCCCGTACGTGAGCGAGCGCGTCCTCGTGCTCGAGCGTATCGCCGGGCAGAAGGTGGAGGCAACGCACGGGCTCGCACCGGAGCGCGCCGCCGAGCTCGCGCGCGAGCTCTTCCGCGCATACGTCCACCAGATCGTCGTCGAGGGCGTCTACCACGCCGATCCGCACCGCGGCAACGTCTTCGTCACCGACGACGGGCGCCTCGCGCTGCTCGACTTCGGCCTCATCGGCCGGCTCGACGAGGACAGTCGCGCGCGGCTCGCCCTCCTCCTGCTCGCGATCGCCGAGAACCGCGCCGACGACGTCGCCGACCTCGTCATCTCGCTCTCGACGACGACGCTGCAGTCAGACCAGGAAGGCTTCGTGCAGGACGTGCGCCGCAAGCTGCCGCGCTTCCATCACCGGCCGCTCGCCCACATTCAGGCGGGCTATGCGCTCGCCGACCTCCAGCGCTCCGCGATCCAGCGCGACGTGCGCATGCCGACGTCGTTCGCGCTCGTGGGGAAGACGCTCGCGCAAGCCGACTCGATCGCGCGGCTCCTCGACCCCGACCTCGATCCGGTCGCGCTCATCGAGGAGCAGTCGCTCGAGGTGATGGCGCGGGAGGTCGAGCACCGGCTCGAGCCGAACCGGCTCGCGGCGTTCGGGCTCACGCAGCTCGCGCCCGTGCTGCAGCTGCCGCGGCGCGTCAGCCACGTTGTGAACGAGCTCGAGAAGGGAACGCTGCGCATCGGGATCGTCCCGACAGGGCTCGACGAGCTCGAGCACAACTTCCGCTCGATCGCGAACCGGATCGGTGCCGCGGTCATCGTCGGCGCGCTCCTCCTCTCGTCGTCGCTCCTCGTGCGAGTCGGGCGCTTCGAATGGCTCGGCGTCTCGCTCTTCTGCCTCGCCGCGGTGCTCGGGCTCTACATGATCTGGAAGATCATCCGCACTCCGGGTGAGCTTTAGGGCGAGTTCGAGCCACGCCCGGAAATGCGCTCGACCCATTCGTCGCAATACGTACGCTCGCGCCCCTCCTCGCCCAGCGCGCGTTGCAGTTCACTCGTGGCCAGCGTCGCGAGGCGGCACCCTTCAGCGGCATCTCCCTTCGGGTGAGTGAAGTGATCTGTGATGCCGCCCCAGATGACCCAAAGACCGTGGGCGAACACCGAGCTAGGCACCTGTGCAAAGGCAGTCTCCCACAGGTCAGTCGCCGCTGGCTCGATGTCCCCAGCCTGAATCCGGTCAACGAGCCGACGCACCTCGTCGCGAAACGTCTCGATCGCCCACGGCCGCTCTTCCTCGGTCATCCGCCGCCCAACACGTCGAGGTGCTTGAGCGCGGCTCGGGCTGCGTGCGCGCCGCACATGCCGTGGACGCCGCCGCCCGGAGGGGCCGACGCCGCGAAACGGTGTCCGACACCGCCTGTGACACCGTGGAGTCTGTCAAGCGGCACGTGTGCCAATTGTGCAACATCTCGCCGGGCGCGAAGACAGCGACGAGACCCGAGACGTACGGTGCGAAACGGTGTCCGACACCGCCTATGACACCGTGGAGTCTGTCAAGCGGCACGTGTGCCAATTGTGCAACATCTCGCCACGCGCGAAGACAGCGACGAGACCCGAGACGTACGGTGAGGCGGATGGGTCGTCTGCCACGTCAGTACGCGCACGGCATCTACCACGTCGCGGGTCGCGGCAGCGACGACCGCGTGCTGTTTCATGACGACGCTGATCGCCATGCCTTTCTGAAACACCTCACGACGTCGTTCGCGCTGCTCAATCTCCGAATCGTTTCCTACGTCCTGATGACGAACCACCATCACCTGATCGTCGCGACTCCCGATGCGCGCCTCGCGCGCGGCCTCCACTGCCTGCACGGCGGCTATGCCCGCATCCACAACCGCCGTCACGGGCGACACGCCCACCTCTTCCGAGCACACGCCCTGGCACGCCGGGTCGAGGACAACGACGACCTCAAGTGGACCGACCGCTATCTGGCCCGCAACCCCGTCGAGGCCGGGATCGCGCTCGACGCATTCGACTGGCCATGGAGTAGCGCATCCGCTCACGCCGGGCTCGTCGCATCCCCGATTCCTCTTGACGAAGCCCCGCTCCGCGGCGCATACGACAACGCTGCGGACTGGCGCCGTCGCTACTCCGAGAACATTCTCGGCAACCGAGATCGCCGAGCTGCGTAAGCCGCCGGTGTCATATACCGAGCTTCCGCAGGGCGGCTCGGGCGGCGTGCGCGCCGCACATGCCGTGGACGCCGCCACCCGGAGGGGTTGACGCCGAGCAGATGAAGACGTTCGGGAGCGGCGTCGTGTACGGCGAGCGGCGCGCGACCGGGCGCGTGAAGAGCTGGCGGACGTCCGCGGCGCCGCCGTTGATGTCGCCGCCGACGAGGTTCGCGTTGTGCGCTTCGAGCTGCGCCGGGCCGAGCGTCGAGCGCGCGATGATCCGATCGCTGAAGCCGGGTGCGAAGCGCTCGACCTGCGCTTCGATCCGCTCCGTCATGTCGCCGGCGAAGCCGTTCGGGACGTGGCAGTACGCCCACGCGGAGTGCTTCCCCTCCGGCACGCGGCTCGGGTCGAAGAGGCTCTGCTGCGCGAGGAGGACGTACGGGCGCTCGCTCACCGAACCGCGCCACGGCTCGCGCTCGGACGCGGCGATCTCCTCGAGCGTGCCGCCGAGGTGGACGGTCGCGGCGCGCGTGCACTCCTGCGCCGTCCACGGGATCGGCCCGTCGAGCGCCCAGTCGACCTTGAACACGCCCGGCCCGTAGCGGAACTTCTCGAGCCGGTGCCGGTACCGCTCGGGCAGCTTGTCTCCCGACATCGCAACGAGCTGGCGCGGCGTGACGTCGAGGAGGATCGCCTTCGCGTCGCCGAGCTTCGCGAGCGACTCGACGCGCCGGCCTGTCTCGATCTCGCCGCCGAGCGAGCGAAGGTGGGCGGCGAGCGCGTCGGCGAGCTTCTGCGAACCGCCGCGCGGGAACGGCCAGCCGACCGCGTGGCCGAGCATCCCGAGCATGAGCCCGAACGCCGCCGTCGCCGGCTGCGACAGGGGCAACAGCGAATGGGCCGCCATTCCCGCGAAGAACCCGCGGGCGCGCTCGCCGCGGAACGAGAGCCGCGCCAGCGTCGCCGCCGGCATCCCGGCGCGGGCACCGAACCGCGTGAACGCGACCGGATGCGACGGGATCCCGAGCGGCGAGAGGATGTCGGGCACGATCGCGTCGCAGTCCCGCGCAAGCGGCCCGAAGATCTTCGCGTAGCGCTTCGCGTCGTCGCCGAGCTTCGCGCCTGTCTCCTCGACCGAGCGCTCGAGCAACGCCGCGGTTCCGTCGTCGAACGGATGTGCGAGCGCCGCCGGCGACTCGATCCACTCGACGCCGAGCTCGGTGAGCGGCACGGTTCGGAAGAACGGCGACGCAACGCCGAGCGGATGGATCGCAGAGCAGACGTCGTGGGCGTAGCCGGGAAGCGTGAGCTCCTCGGTGCGCATCCCGCCGCCGACGACGTCGGCCGCCTCGAGCACGCGCACCGACACTCCGGCCCGCGCGAGGGAGATCGCCGCCGCCAGCCCGTTCGGGCCGGAGCCGACGACGATCGCCTCGACTTCAGCCACGCAGCGAGGCTAACGCTTCCGCAGCGGCGAGGTCGCCGTGTGGATCGTCGAGCGGAACGCCGAGGAGTGCCGGACGTTGCCGGCGCGGCTCCACTGCCGCCGCTTGTCGACGCACACGACCGTCGTCTCGGTCTCTGCAATGACGCCGAAGCGCTCGGCCAGCGCCTCGAGCGTCTTCTCCCAGAACTTGTCCTCTTTCTTGTGGCCACCGAGCGTGAGCCCGACCTCCGTCAAAGGATCCTGGGCGCGCATGAGCACCTGACACTGCGCGACCGTGACGTCGTCTTCGCGCGCGGCCGAGAACGTGATCCAGCCGGCGAACATGTGCCCTTGCGGCGTCATGAACGTGAACGACTCCTCGTCGGCGTAGAGGACGAAGATGCCGGTCGAGAGCTTCATCCCGCCGCCGACCGACGCCTGCAGCAGCGCGACCTCGCCCGGCGCGATGCCCGTGAGCGGCGTATGGAACTGCGAGCCCTTCGGCCAGAACGTCGGGAACTCCGCTTTCCACGTCGCGATCACCTCCTGCGGCGTGGCGCTCGACCCGGTCAGCGTGACGCGGTACGTCTTCTGCCACATCTTCCCGAAGCCCTGGATCGGCGAGACAACCTGCTTGCCGGACGCGGTGTCGAGAGCGCCGGACGGGACGTTCGAGGCGGCGAGCCGGTCGACGGGCTGCGCCCAGTTCTCTTTGTCGCGCGAGCTGTTCTGTGGCTCTGCCATGGTGGCCTCCTAGCCGGCAGCAGCGACCGCTGCGGCCTCGTCGTCGTAGATCGTGATCGCCTCGTCGAGCCGCGTGAGCTCGAAGATCTGGCGGTAGTGGTCGTTCAGGCCGCACGCGAGCAGCCGCTGCTTCGCGCGCTGCGCGCGCACGAGGAGCGTCACGAGCAGGCCGATCCCGCCTGAATTCATGTACTCGAGGCGGGAGAAATCGAGGAGTACGGCGCGGGTGTCGCCGTCTCCGGCGCGGCCGTAGGCGTCCATGAGCGCGTCTTCCGAGGCGGCGGTGATGTCGCCGCTGATCTCGATCACGCCCGCGTCACCGACGCGCCGCACGTCCATCGCTGTTTCCTGGGTCATCCGTTGTCTCCCTCGTCGTCGAGGATGGTCATGAAGTCGGAGAGCCGCGTGATGCGGAAGATCTCCCGGTAGTGCTCGGCGAGGCCGCGCGCCTGCACTTCCTGCCCGGCAGCGCGCGCCTGGGCGAGGAGGCCGACGATCAGTGCGATCCCCGTCGAGTTGATGTAGTCGACGGCGGAGAAGTCGAGCAAGACGACGCCCGCCCCTCCCGCCTGCGCATACGCCTCGAGGAGCTTCTGCTCCGCGCCGGAGCTGACGTCGCCGCTCAGGTCGAGCACTGCAACGCCGTCCTCGTGGCGTACCTGTGCCGCGAACTCAGTTGCCGCCATCGTCCCCTCCTTCCAGCCGCATCACGAGCTCGGCGGTGTGATGGATCCCGTCGGTCGTAACGCGGAGGTCGTCGACCATGTTCTTGATGAGGAAGAGCCCCCAGCCGCGCGGCTTCTGCAGCCCTTCGAGCTTCGCTTCGAGATCCGGCGTCTCGGCCTCGGGGATCTCGCGCGCCCCGCCCTGGTCGGTGATGCGGACGAGGAGCTCGCCGTCTGCGAGGCGGATGCCGATCTCGACCGGCAGCTCGGGATTCGACTGGTTCCCGTGCTCGATCGCGTTCATCGTCGCCTCGGAGACCGCGGTCTTGAGCTTCTCGAGGCGGGCCGGCTCGAGGCCGAGCGACGCCACCGCTTCGGCGACGCGCTCGCTCGCGCCGCGCTCGTTGCCCTGCTCGCTCGGAATCGTGAACGCCACGTCGAGGAATCCGGTCGGCGCGACGTGCGAGCCGCCGTCGGCGCGCGTGAGCGAGACGAGCGTGATGTCGTCCTCCTGCTCCCAGGCCTGTCCCGCAGCGGACGGCTTGGTGAAGCGGGACAGCTCGGTGAGGACGCGGTCGATGACCTCGCCGCTCTCGCGAGAGCCGACGACGTCGAGCAGGCGCGGGAAGCCGAACATCTCCGAGTCGGCGGAGTGCGCCTCGGCGACGCCGTCGGAGTGCAGAAGCATCACGTGGCCCGGCTCGAGGATCGCCTCCGTCTCCTCGTACTTCAAGCCGGGGAGGAGGCCGAGCGGCATCCCGGTGGCGCGGAGCTCGATCTGGCCGTCCGCCGTGCGGACGTACGGGAGGTTGTGTCCGGCGTTCGCGAAGCGGAAGCGGCCGGTCGACGGCTCGAGCACGCCGTACATGCAGGTGACGAACATCTTCGCCGGCATGTCGGGACACATGAGATCGTTCACGCGCTCGAGCACCTCGCCCGGCGAGACGACGCGAGCCGCCGAGGCGCGGAGGACGGAGCGCGTCGCGGCCATGACCATCGCGGCCGGGACGCCCTTGTCGGTGACGTCGCCGATGACGAGGCCGATGTGCCCGTCGGGCAGCTCGACGAAGTCGTAGAAGTCGCCGCCGACCTCGCGCGCCGGGCGGTAGTACGCGGAGACCTGCCAGCCCGGCAGGTCGGGAAGCTTCTTCGGGAGGAAGTTCTGCTGGATGAGCGTCGCGACGCGCAGCTCCTGCTCGATGCGCTCGCGTGAGCGCGCCTCCGCTTCCTGGCGGCGCACGAGCTGCGCGACCTGGAGCGCCGGCGCGGCCTGTGCGGCGAGGGAGTTGAGGAGCTTGCGGTCGTCGGTCGAGTAGTCCTGGTCGGAGAGCCGCGGCCCGAGGTTGAGGAGGCCGACGAGCTCGCCCTGGCTGACGAGCGGCACCGCGAGGCGGACACCGGCGGCGCGCAGCTCTTCGAGCGCGGGCGAGTCGAGCTCGAGCCCGTCGAGATCGACCGCACCGGGCGCGCTCTGGAAGTACGCGACGATCGGATCGTTCGGCGGGATCTGGACGACGGGCGCAGCGGTCGCCTCGGCCGTCGGCTCGACGGCCGGCGCGACCTCGTCCGCCCGCGCGGCCGGCTTATCCGAGCGACGAATAACCCTTGCGATCGATTGCGGCCAGGCACTCATTGCACTCCCTTTCTACTGCGTCGCCGTCTCGGGATCGTTACGGGCAAAAGCGGTGTCGTTACGAAGCCAGAGCGACACGTGCGCCGGAGCGAGCGCCTCCGTGACGACCAAACGCACGTCGGTGAGCAACGCGTCGAGATCGGCCTCGTGCTGCAGACGCGTGCTGAACCGCGCCAGCGTCGCCTCCGCGTCGAACTTACTGCGGTAGAAGCGCTGGTCGACGAAACGCTGCACCCGCCTCCGGACGGGAAGGAACAGTCCCGCGACGATGAGCGTCGAGAGCGCGACCGCGACGCTCGAACCGCGCGCGAGCGACGCGAACACGGCCTCGCTCGCGAGCACGAGACCGACGTAGATACCGCCGAGCACAACGGTGAGAACGCCGTAGACGACGGCACGCGAGACGATCCGGTCGATCTCGTACAGGCGGTAGCGCAGCACGGCGATCGCAGTCGCGATGGGGATGGCCGTCGCCACGATCCCCGAGAGCGTGCTTCCGATCGTGTCCGCCGTCGACGCCTGCCCGAAGACGGCGTCGAGAACTTGCACCACGACGAGCGCGAATGGGAAGAGCGCGGCCGCGAAGGTGAACCACTTGTACTGCTCCCGCTCGTCCCCCCGGGCACGCTGGAACCGCAGCACGAGCGAGACCGCGCTGGCGGCGAATATGACGATGATCAGAAACCCCGGCGTCGAGATCGCGCTTCCGAGCGGACGGAGCGCCGCGATCCTGATCGGGTTGTCGTAGTGATTCAGCGGGCGCGCCAGCCGCTCCGGCACGAGCGTGTTGCCCACCCACGTCAAACCGTCGATCACGACGACTCCCCACGCCGCGATCCACCAGCGCGGGGAGGGAAGGCGGCCGTGCGGGAACGTGAGGAACAGCAGCGCGAGCGCGGAGAGGAGGAACACCCACGCCGACGACCCAAGCATCGCGGTCACGGTGGCGCCGGGAAGCGAGCCGGGGTGCGCGAGCAAGCCGTAGACGGCGTAGCGCACGAACAGCACGTTCAGCGCAAGGCTCAACGCCACGCCGAGGAGGAGCCAGCCGACGACGTTCCGTGGCCGCTTCGCCGCGAGCAGAACGCCGACGGAGGCCCAGACCGCGCTGAGCGCGACGTCGCGGGCGTTACCGGTCGCGGGATCGGTGAACGGCCTCGCGTCGATGCCCCAGGTCGCGATCGTGAGCCCAAGACCGGCGGCCGCCGCCGCGAACCAGACGGCGAAGGTCACCGCGACAGCGACATTCATCCGGGTCACGACGTGGCCTCCCGGGTTCGCACCCAGACCGACACCGACGCCGGCCGCATCGTCTCGTCGACGACGCGTTCGAGGTCGAAACGGAGCGTGTCGAGGTCGACCTCCTCGCGCAGGCGTGCGCTGAAGTCCTCGAGCGTCCGCTGCGCGTCGTAGCGGCGCCGGTAGAAGCGCCGGTCGACAAAGCTCTGCACCCGCCTGCGCACCGGCATGAACAACCCTGCGACCACGAGCGTCGAGAGCGCAACCGCGACGCTCGATCCGCGCGCGAGGGACGCGAACGCCGCCTCGCTCGCGATCACGAGCCCGACGTACGCACCGGCAAGCAAAGCGGTGGAAACGCCGTAGACGAGCGTCTTGTTGATGACGCGGTCGATCTCGTAGAGGCGGTACTTGAACATCGCGATACCGAGGGAGACCGGGAGCGTCGTGATGGCGATAGCGAAAACGATGTCACCCACGCCGAGGGAATCCGGGACAAGGAAGCTGGCTCCGAGAACAGTGGCTGCGCACGCCATCCACTTCATCTGCTGCCGCTCCTCGCCGCGCGAACGGCGGAAGCGGACGATCACGGAGAAGAGCGCCACGAGAATCAGGCCGGTCACACACGGCGCCGCGACCTTGTCGATGCCGCTGATGACTGCCGTGAACGCATTGACGCCGAGCGGGTTCGCAGGGAGATGAGCGTCTCCGTCGAGTCGACCGGCCTTGAGCATCGAGCTGAGCGTCGTGATCGAGAGCGCGATTCCCAACGCCCACGCGACGTACCGCCACCGCGGCCCCGGCACCTTGCCGGTCGGGTAGAGCAGCAGGATGAAGCCGAGCAGACCGATCGTCGGGTACCAGCACCACGAGTACACCCATGCGAACGCGAGTGCACCTGGAACCGACCCGGGCCGGTAAACGAGGCCTTGGAAGGCAAGGAGCTCCATGAGCCCAGACATCGCGGCACCGAGAGGAATGGCGAGAAAGATCCAGCCGATCGCATTCCGCGGGACGTGGGCGGCCACGAGCGCTCCCATGGTCGCGAAGGCGAGGAGAGACAGGAAGAAGGCGGCTCCCGACGTGCCGCTCGTGTTTCCGGCCCCTCGCCAGCCGGCGACGTGAAGCGCGACGAGCAGAATCGAGAGGCCAAGGAGAAAGGCCCAGACTGCGGCTGCAAGCCAGGTCGTCGGCCGCGCGAGTAGCCGCCGGTTCACTGAGATCGACCCCTCCATCTCCGTTCGAGCGTAGACACGCTGCGTCTGCAGATCGTTACGGCCCGAGACTAGGGAAGTCGATCCGTTGCGTCTAGGATCGCCTCGTGCCTGAGGAGAGACTGCGGCTTTCGCTCCTCGGCCCTCCCGTGGCCACGGTCGGCGGCACCGCGCTCGTCGTCGACACGCGGAAGGCGACGGCACTCCTCGCGTATCTCGCGGTCGAGGGCGGCGTCCACAATCGCGACTCCTTGGCGGCGCTCTTGTGGCCGGAGTACGCGCCCGACCGCGCCCGCGCAGCGTTGCGGCGGACGCTCTCGACGCTGCGCTCGGGTCTCGGCGGACGCTGGGTGACGGTCGCGCGCGACTCCGTCTCGCTCGACGGCGGCGAGCTCGACGTCGACGCGTTCCACCGCCTTGCGGCGAGCGACGAGCTCCCGGATCTCGAAGCGGCGGCTGCACTGCACCGCGGGCCGTTCCTCGCCGGCTTCGGGCTGCGAGACAGCACGGTCTTCGACGACTGGCAGTCGTTCCGCGCCGCGTCGCTCGCGCGCGAGCTCGGCGCCGTGCTCGACCGTCTCGCGGACGGCTCGGATGCCGTGCGCGCGATCGAGCACGCGCGGCGCCGGCTCGCGCTCGACTCGCTCAACGAGAGCGCGCACCGCCGGCTGATCGCGCTCTACGGCGCGAGCGGCGAGCGGGCCGCCGCGCTCGCGCAGTACCGCGACTGCGTGCGCATCCTCCACCGCGAGCTCGGCGTCGCGCCGACGGAGGAGACGACCGCCGTCTACCACGCGATCCGCGAGGGCGGCTCGGCCACCGCCGCGCCTGCGCCAGAGCTCTCTGCCGAGGCGCGCTCTCATCCCCTAGTCGGCCGCGAGCGCGAGGTCGCCGCGCTGCTCGAGGCGTACTCACGCGTCGGAGATGCAGGACGGCTCGTTGTCGTCGACGGCGAGATGGGCATCGGCAAGACCCGGCTCGCCGACGAGCTCGTGAGCCGCATCCGCGACGACGGCGGAGTCGTCGCGACCGCGTGCTGCTCCGAGGCCGAGTCGGGGCTTGCCTTCGGCTGCGCGATCGAGCTCATCCAGAGCGCGTTGCGCGAAGGGAACGCTGCCGCCGTAAGCCCGGCGCCGGCTGCGGAGACGGCAAGGCTCGTGCCCGAGCTCGGCACTCCGCCGACGCCGACGCTCGACGGCCCCGGCGCGCAGGCGCGGTTCCTCGACGGAGTCGCACGCGTCCTCGCCGAAGCGACGAGCGGCGAGAAGCCCGGTTTGCTCGTCATTGACGACGTGCAGTGGGCGGACGCTTCCTCCCTCGACGTGCTCGCCTTCCTCGTACGCCGGCTCCACGACCGGCCGCTGCTCGTGCTCGTCACGTGGCGGGCGGAAGAGACGCCGCCCGACCATCCGGCGCGCCGCATCCTCGCCGACGCCAAGCGCGACGGTCTCGCCGACGTCGTCATCCCGCGCCGCCTCGACCGCGACGCCGTGGCCGAGCTGGCGGCCGCCGCCGGCGCGTCGACGGAGCTGTCCGCCCATCTGTTCGAGGAGACCCAGGGACTTCCGTTCTTCGTCGTCGAGTACCTCGACTCCGAGACGGAGGACTCGTCGCTGCCGCCCGGCGTGCGCGGTCTCCTCGAAGCGCGCGTGACCGGCGTCAGCGAGATCGCCGGCCAGGTCGTGGCCGCAGCTGCCGTGCTCGGGCGGCAGTTCGACGCCGACCTGATCCGCGCCGTCAGCGGGCGCAGCGACGAGGAGACCGTCAACGCCCTCGAGGAGCTGATCCGGCGCGGAGTCCTCGCGGAGGGCGACGCCGGCGACCTCGCGTTCCGTCACGAGCAGACGCGCCGCGTCGCGTACGAGCTGACGAGCGCCGGCCGGCGGCGGCTTCTCCACGGCCGCGCGGCCGACGCGCTCGGCCCCGACAACGCCGGAGCGGTCGCCCAGCACCTGCGCCTCGCCGGCCGCGACGGCGAAGCGGCGAGCGCGTACCGCCGCGCCGGCGATCACGCGCGCGACCTCTACGCGAACGCCGAAGCGCTCGCCGCCTTCCGCGAGGCGCTCGCACTCGGAGACGACGATCCCGCCTCGCTCCACGCCGCGATCGGCGATCTCGAAACGCTCGCCGGAGAGTACGGCCGAGCGCTCGACAGCTACGAAGCCGCTGCCGCACTCGCCGACGCGGAACAGCTCGGCACGATCGAGCACCGCATCGGGCTCCTCCACGAGCGCCGCGGCGAGTGGGATCTCGCCGAGAGCTCGTTCGAGGACGCGCTGCGCACCGATCCCGGCCCGGCGCTCGCCGCGCGCATCGTCGCCGACCGCAGCCTCAATGCGCACCGCCGCCGCCGCGACGACGAGGCGGAGGCGCTCGCCCAGGAGGCGCTCGCGCTCGCCGAGCAAGCCGCTGACTCGCGCGCGCTCGCGCAGGCGCACAACATCCTCGGCGTCCTCGCCACCGGGCGCGGCGACCATGCCGCCGCCCGTGCCCAGCTCGAGCAGAGCCTCGCCATCGCGACGGAGGAAGACGATCCCGCCGCGCGCGCCGCGGCTCTGAACAACCTCGCGCTCGCACTGCGGGCCGAAGGCGAGCTCGACCGCGCGCTCGCGCTGACGGAGGAGGCGCTCACGCTGTGCGTCGCTGTCGGGGACCGGCACCGCGAAGCGGCGCTCGAGAACAACGCCGCCGACATCCTCCAGGCGCTCGGCCGCCGCGACGAGGCGATGGACCGCCTCAAGTCCGCCGTCGCGACGTTCGCCGAAGTGGGCGAGGACGCCGCCGCCGAGCCGGAGATCTGGAAGCTCGTCGAGTGGTAGCCGACTAAGGCATCCAGATCGAGACGTGCATCGGCTCCACGGCGCTCGAGGCAGCACCCGCGAGCTCGGCGAGCACCGTCTCCGAATCGACCGCATCGCGAAGCTTCGCCCCGAACGCCGCCACCAGCGCGTCGCGGTCGTAGCGCGCCCGGTTGAAACGCCGGTCGACGAGACGCTGCACCCGCGTCCGCAACGGATTGAACAGCGCCGCCGCCGCAAGCGTCGAGGCCGCCACCGCAACCGGCGAGGAGAACGGCAGCACGCGCGTCGTGAGCAGCACGATCCCGGCAAACATCCCGACGAGCAGCGCCGTGAGCACCGCGTACGCGAGCGTCCGCGAGATGAGCCGGTCGATCTCGTACAGCCGGTAGCGGAGGATCGCGACGCCAATCGCGACCGGCAGCAGGGACATCCCAAGCGCCGAGAGGTCGGCGATTACGCGCGCACTCGTCGACGCGCCGTCCCCGAACATCACGAGCAGCAGCGCCGAGACGAGGCAGATAGCGCTCCCCAGGGCCAGCCACTTCAGCTGCGCCCGTTGGACTCCCGTCGCGGACCGCCAGGCGGCAACCTGGTGCCAGACGAACGCGATCCAGGAACCGAGGAACAGCAGCGCGAGCGGCCACGACCACGCCGCGGCCTCGCCTCCGTTGTCGTTCGGCAAGTCACCGCGAACGTCGATGTGCCCGAGACCGGACGTCGGATCGAGAATCTGCCCGGTGCACTGCATCACCATGAACACGACCCCCGCGGCGGCGTAGACCCACAACCAGTTCCGCCAGCGCGGCGAGAGACGGCCGTCGGGAAAGAGGACGATTGCCGGGAACGCGAGGATCAGGGGGAAGAGCGTCCAGGTCCCGCGCCAGGCGATCGCGACGGAGCCGAGCGGCAAACGCCCGCCGTGCACGCGGTAGTCGAGCACCACGTACAGCCTCACCATGTAGTCGATGATCGTCGTCACGCCGAGCGTGAGGAAGACCCAGCCGATGGGGTTCCGCGGCTGGGACCGCGCGATCACGTAGCCGACGGAAGCAAACGCTGCGAGTAGGACGAGGACGACGCCGTCGTCGGTCGGCCACGGATCGCGCGTGACGAACGTGAGCACAACGACCGCCGCGAACAGCACGACAAACACCGTTGCCATGGTCCGGCGCACCGAGTCAGCGCTTATGAGCACACGCGGAACCTATGTCGACGGCGGTACGGAATCGTTACGCGCCGTAACGATCTCCGGACGCAACAGGCGTAGATTCCGCACATGGTTCGGAGACTGGCCACGCCGCGGACCGCATACGTGCTCGTCGCGATCACCGTCGTGCTCTACGCCGGGGTCATCCCGCTCTCGCACCTCGCAAGGCTCCACTCGACCGTCGGCGCCGGCCTCATAGTCGTCCTCGTCGGGTTCCTCGTCGTCGGACTGATCCTCGTCCGGCAGCGGCCGCTGAACCCGATCGGCTGGACGATGCTCGTCTCCGCGCTGCTTGGCGGCGTGACTGGCGACGCAGGCCCGTACGCGGTCGCCGCCTACCGGCTGCACCACCATCTGCCGGTGCCGCAGATCGCGGTGTTCCTCCAGCCGATGTGGGCGCCGATCATCTTCCTGTTCGCGCTCGCGATCATGCTTTTCCCCGACGGCAAGCTCCCGTCCGGACGCTGGCGCTGGCTCATGGCAGCGGTCGCGCTCGTCGGCGGCACGTGGATGATCAGCGCGTTCGCGATAGTCGCGGAGACGATCGCGCTCGGGCACGTACGGGTCGAGCGGACCGGCGACCTGTACCAGATCGACCACCCGACGAGCGGCTGGAGCTGGTGGCCCGTGTTGCAGGCGGTGTGGTTCATCCTGCTCCTCGTTGGAGGAATCGTGTGGCTCGCGGGCCGTGTGCCGGCGTACCGGGCCGCGACCGGAGAACGGCGCCAGCAGCTGAAGTGGCTCATCTTCGGCGGCGTGACGTCCATCGTCGGCATGACACTCAGCGTCATGCTGTCGAGCCAGCACGGCTGGCTCGGAACGCTCTCCAGCGTCTCGATCCTCGGCCTGCTCGGTCTGCCGCTCGCGATCGGGATCGGGATCACGAAGTACCGGCTCTACGACATCGACCGGCTCATCTCGCGGACGCTCTCCTACGCGCTCCTTACGGCGCTGCTCGTCGGCGTCTTCGTCGGGATCGTGCTGCTCGCGACGCGCGTGCTGCCATTCTCTTCACCTGTTGCCGTCGCCGCGTCGACTCTCCTCGCGGCCGCGTTGTTCACCCCACTGCGCAACCGCCTGCAACGGCTCGTCGACCGCCGCTTCAACCGCGCGCACTACGACGCGGAGGCTACCGTCGCGGCGTTCGGCGCGCGACTCCGCGACGCGGTCGACCCGGAGACGGTGCTGAGCGAGCTCGCTGCGGCGGCGGGAAACTCCCTCCAGCCGGCGCACGTCTCCGTCTGGGTGAATACGGCGTGACCGGCCGGCGGCTCGCTCTCGCGCTCGGCCTGCTCGCCGCCCTCGAGATCGTCGGGAGCGTCCCGCTTGCGGCCGTCGCGCACCAGCTCACGTTCGGCGGAGTAGGACAGGGGCTGTTGATGATCCCGTTCGCCGTCGTCGGCACCCTCGTCGCCAGCCGGCAGCCGCGCAACCCGATCGGCTGGCTCCTCCTCGCGATAGCGCTCACCTCGGTCATGGGCCAGGACGCCGGCTTCTACTCCGTCCGCGCGTACAACATCGACCATCACAGCCTCCCGCTCTCGCGGCTCGCCGTCTTCCTCACGCAGGGCTGGGCGTCGATGCTCGTGCTTCTGCCGCTGCCGATCCTCTTCTTCCCCGACGGGAAGATCTCCCGGCCGTGGCGCTGGACGCTCGGCGTCTACATCGCGCTTATGGGCGTGCTCGTGGTTGAGCTCACGATCACGGATCTTGGCGCCTTCACGAACCGGGTGGTCAAGATCGACTCGTCCGGGGAGCTCAAGCAGCTCGGCACGGGCGGCAGCGGCGGCGCCGGCTTCGCGGTCGTCGTCCTCGTCTTCCTCGGGATCTCGCTCTCGTGGGTCGTGCGCCAGATCGTCCTCTACCGCCGCTCTCGGGGCGACCTGCGGCAGCAGTTGAAGTGGCTGCTCGCGGGGGGATCGTTCGCGGTGTTCGGCTTCTTCGTCGCGATCACGATCGGCAACGGAAGCAATGGGGCCTTCTCGGTAATCGGCAAAGTCGGCTTCCTCGGTCTGATCGCGCTGCCGATCTCGATCGGCATCGGGATCCTCCGCTACCGGCTCTACGAGATCGACCGCCTCATCTCGCGGACACTCTCCTATGCGCTGCTCACCGGACTGCTCGTCGCCGTCTTCGTGGGACTCGTGCTGCTGACGACGCGCGTGTTGCCGTTCTCCTCGCCGGTCGGCGTCGCAGCCTCGACCCTGGCCGCCGCAGGGCTTTTCGCTCCGCTGCGTTCCCGGCTGCAGCGGCTCGTCGACCGCCGCTTCAACCGCGCTCGGTACGACGCCGAAGCCACCGTCGCCGCATTCGGTGCGCGGCTGCGCGACGCGATCGACGTCGAGACCGTGCTCGGTGAGCTCTCGTCCGTCGCGGCGCGCTCGCTCGAGCCGTCGATGGTCACCGTCTGGATTCGTAACGACTAAAGGAGGCAGGAATGACAGCAGTACGGAACGGTGCGTGGGTGACGTTGCGGTGGGTGACGGCGCTCTACTTCGTCGGCGTGATCGTCGAGTTCTTCCTCGTCGGCTTCGGGCTCTTCCACATGAAGCACGGCGCGACGATCGACGCCGCCAAGAGCCTCGACGCCCATCGCGGCGTCGGGTTCCTGCTCACGGACGTGTTGAGCGTCCTCATGCTGATCCTCGTGCTGCTTGCGTGGCCGAGCGGCCGGCTGCTCGCCGGTTGGATCGTCCTGTCGGTGCTGTCCTTCATCCAGGGGATCCTTGCGACCGTCGGGTACCACCACTGGGTCGTCGGGATGTTCCACCCCGTGAACGCGCTGATCCTGCTCGGGCTGTCGGCCCATCTCGCCCGCTACGCGTGGAAGAACAAGCGAGACACAGGGGAAGTGCCGGCGGCTACCGTCGCTGCATGACCGCGAATCAAGAGATCATCGAGGAGTTCCGCACGAACGACGGGCGGGTCGGCGGCTACTTCGAGGGGCGCACGCTCCTGCTGCTCCATCACACCGGGGCGAAGACCGGCGCCGCGTACGTCAACCCGCTCGCCTACCAGCGGCTGTCGGACGACGCCGTCGCGATCTTCGCGTCGAAGGGCGGCGCACCGACGACACCCGCCTGGTTCTACAACCTCGTCGAGCACCCCGACGTCGAGGTCGAGATCGGCACCGAACGCTACTCCGCCCGCGCACGGGTGGCCGAGGGCGCCGAGCGCGAGGCGATCTGGGAGAAGCAGAAGGCCAACTGGCAGAGCTTCGCGGAGTACGAGGAAAAGACGGAAGGGATCCGCGAGATCCCGGTCGTCGTCCTCGACCTCGCGTCGTAACGCTGAAGGGCCGCGCGACTGCGCGGCTCTCTCAGCTCTCCGCCGGGAGAAGCGCGAGGACGTCCTCCCCGTAGCGGTCGAGCTTCGCCGGGCCGACGCCTGCGATCTGCGACAGCTCGCCGAGCGAGCGCGGCTGAACGGACGCGATCTCGTGGAGCACCTTGTCGTGGAAGACGACGTACGGCGGCACGCCGTCTTCGCGCGCCCGTTCGAGCCGCCAGGCGCGGAGGCGCTCGGCGACCGGCGTCCACTCGACCTTCTCGCGCACGACCGGCGCCGCATGCGGCTGCGAGAAGCCGAGCTCCGCGAGGAACCGCGATCGCCTTCCCGACCAGCTGAGCCAGAGGACGCGCTCGGCGCGCGTCATGCCGACGTAGAGGAGGCGGCGCTCCTCGTCGATCTCCTCGGGCGTGCGCGCCTGCCGCGACGGCAGCTCCTTCTCCTCGAGCCGCGGGATGAAGACGGTGTCGAACTCGAGGCCTTTCGCCTTGTGGAGCGTGAGGAGGTTGACGCCGCGCGCCTCGTGACCGCCGGAGTCGAAGCGCTGGCGCAGGTCGGCGACGAACGCCGCGGCGTCACCGTCGAACGCGGCGGCGAGCGTGACGAGGCGGGCGAGGTCGGTCTGGCGCGTCAGCTCGCGGTCGCCGAGCTTCTCCGGCAACTCCTCGAGCCAGCCGGCGTCGAGCGCGGCGGCGCGCACCGCACTCGCGGCGTCCTCCCCGCTCCGCTCGAGCCGTCGCGTCATCCGGCGCGCCGCGTCGCGGTCGAGTAGCGACGACCCCTGGAACGGGATCTTCGCGTCGTGGAGCGCCTCCTCGAAGTCGGTCAGCCGCGCGTTCGTGCGGCAGAGGATCGCGATGCGCTCGAGCGGGGCGTCCGTGGCCGTGATGTGCTCGGCGATCGCCCGCGCCTCGTCCTCGGGCGAGGGGAATGGGCCGACGGTGGGCTCGGGCCCGTCGGCGCGCGTCGGGCGGAGCGTCTTCTCCGCGCCGCCGAGCTTCGGCACGAGCCGGTTCGCGAGCGCGAGCACCTGCGGCGTCGAGCGGTAGTTCTCCTCGAGCAGCACGACGGTCGCGTGCGGGAACCGCTCGGGCACGCCGAGGAGATGCTCTGGCCCGGCGCCGGTGAACGCATAGATCGATTGGTAGTCGTCGCCGACGACGCAGAGGTCGTCTCGGTCGCCGAGCCAGAGGTCGAGAAGCGTCTGCTGGAGGACGTTGACGTCCTGGTATTCGTCGACGGTGAACGCGCGGTACTGCGCGCGGAACGTCGCCGCGGCGTGCTCGTCCTGCTCGAACAGGCGGATCGCCGACTCGAGCAGGTCTTCGAAGTCCATGAGCCCCTGCTCGGCCTTGCCGCGCTCGTAGTCGCGGTAGATGCGCGCCATGAGGTCGTGCGGGATCGGCGGCTCGCGGTCTTTCGCCGCTTCGAGGTACCCGTCCGGCCCGATCCGCCGGTTCTTCGCCCACTCGATCTCGGTGGCAAGATCGCCGGCGGGCCGAAATTTGTACGCGCCCGGGAGGCGATTGCCGAGGTTGCGGAGCGCCAGCGCCTTCGACGGAAGGATCCCTGCAACCGCGTCGGGTGCGAAGTGCCGGAGCTGCCGAAGCGCCGCGGAATGGAACGTCCCCGCGCGCACGCGCTGCACGCCGAGCGCCGCAAGACGCGACCGAAGCTCGCCGCCGGCCTTGTCCGTGAACGTCACCGCCATGATCTCGTCGGCGCGGAACGCACCCGTCGCAACCTGCTGCGCAATCCGGCGCGTGATCGTCGTCGTCTTCCCCGTCCCGGCCCCGGCGAGGATGCACACCGGCCCGCGCACCGCCTCGGCGGCGCGGCGCTGTTCGGGGTTCAGGCCGTCGAGCGGGTCCACCCGTCCACGGTATCCGGGTCCCCGGTCGGAAATGTGTCGAGACGCTGAAGCCTTGAGCGGCGCGCCGTCATCGCCGATGATTTTCCCCGTATGGGCTGGCGGGATCGCGACTACGCGAAGTGGACTGACGAGGAGCGGCAGAGCTTCTACGGCTCTGGTCCGACGTTCACGGGTGCTCGACGTTCGACGCGTGTCGGACTGGGGCCGGGCGTGGGACTCGCTGTCCTTGTTTCCGGCGCGCTCGCGCTCGGACAGCTCCCGCTCAACCATCCGCTCGTTCCGGCTTTCCAGATCGGAGGGAGAACAGCACCCGCAGCAACACTCAGTCTCCCACCCACAGCCGCCCTCGGGTCGACCCTCTCCGTCCAGGGCACCGCCGCGACCGGACCGGTGACTGTGAACGGCAGCTACGACGGCGGCCGGACGTGGATCGTCCTCTCGTCAAGCCAATCGATCGACGGCGTCTATACGACCGAGATCCATTTGGCTCAGCAAGGCGAGCTGTCGATCAAGATCGTTTTCGCCGACGGCTCGACCGCGACCGGCTCGATCGTGGTGCAGTAGAGACAGTCGCGCTAGCGTGCCCGGCGTGAACGAACGCATAGTCCTCGCGGTCGACATCGGCGGCTCGCACGTGAAGGCGCTGGCGTCGAACCAGACGGAGCGCCGCCGGTTCGCGTCCTCGCCCAAGCTGACCCCGCAGGAGATGGTCGACGGCACGCTCGAGGCCGTTGCCGGCTGGGAATGGGACGTCGTGTCGATCGGGATCCCCACGCCGATTCGCAACGGTCGTCCGGTCATGGAGCCGCCGAACCTCGGCAAGGGCTGGGTCGACTTCGACTACGAAGCGGCGTTCGGCAAGCCGACGAAGGTCGTCAACGACGCCGTCATGCAGGCGGTCGGCAGCTACCGCGGCGGGCGGATGCTCTTCCTCGGGCTCGGCACCGGCCTCGGGTCGACGCTCATCGTCGATGGCACGATCGTCGGCCTCGAGCTCGGCCATCTGCCGTATCGCAAGAAGACGTTCGAGGACTACGTCGGCGAGGCGTACCGCGACAACAAGGGCAAGAAGCGCTGGAGGAAACTCGCCCTCGACACGGTCACCCGTCTCTCGGCGGCGACTCTGCCGGACGAGGTCGTGCTCGGTGGCGGCGGTGCGAAAGAGCTCGACGCGCTCCCGCCGGGCTGCCGCCTCGGCGCGAACGAGAACGCGTTCGTCGGCGGCTTCCGTCTCTGGGATCCCGACTGGGCTTCGAGCTCAGCCGCGGGCGCTGGCGCGAGCTAGCCTCGGCAGTCGACCCAGACGACCTCGCGCTGCCCGAGGCCGTTCGGATCGGTCACCGGAACCGCACCGAAGCGGATCCGGGGGTGCGAGCCGATCCGGTCGAGGCACGCAGGCCAACCCCCGTCGTGTTCCGTCCCCGAGCCGTCGATCCACATCGGCATTGACTGAGCGAAGCCGTACGTCCAGCCGCCGACCCCGATGGACGCCTGGTGATCCCCGACCCACGCCGTGCCCGTCAGCACGTGGACGCTGGTGGTGCCGCGCCGCCCCAAGGCGAGCCGCCAAGGCCGACCGCCAGCACAAGCGCAATCACCACAAGGTCGACCGGCCACCATCGACGGAGATGATCGCCAAGCTTCGTATCCAACCCACGACTCGCTGCGCTTGCGGTCACGATCGGAGTATCGGCGAACGGTGGCCGCTGGGTCAAGCGGCCGGGACGCGGTACGTGAGATGCGTCACTCCGCGCCCCTCGACCGCCGAGATCTGCTCGAGCTCGCCAAACGCGTCGCCGTCCTCGAAAAGCCTGACGCCGCGACCGACGAGAACCGGGACGAGATCGAGCCGGATCTCGTCGAGCAGGCCCGCAGCAAGAGCCTGACGCGCGACCGTCGAGCCGCCGGAGATCTGGACGTCGCGGCCTGCCGCGGCTTCCTTCGCCTGCGCCATAGCCGATTCGACGCCGTCGGTGACGAACGTGAACGTCGTCCCGCCGTCGCACGCGAGCGGATCGCGCTCGTGGTGCGTGAGGACGAATACGGGAACGTGAAACGGCGGGTTCTCGCCCCACCATCCGTTCCACGGATCGTCTCCCCACGGCCCCGGGCCGCCGCCGAACATGTTCCGCCCCATGACGTGCGCGCCGACGTTCTCGCCCGCCGACTGGAGAACCGCGGTGCTCGGAGTCTCGATGCCGCCCTCGCCTCCGTGCGCCTCGCGCCAGAAGGCGAGCTCGCGGATCCAGTCGTGCAAGCGCATACCGCCGACGCCGATCGGATTCTCCAAGCTCTGATCGACGCCGGCGGTGAAGCCGTCGAGCGATATCGATGTCGCGTACTTGACCACTTACCAGCGGGAACGGCCGCCGCGGCGGCTCGTGTAGACGAGACGCGGGCGGGCGCTCTTCATGCCGGCTTCCTCGAACTTCTCCTTGTGACCGAGAAGATTCGCGACGCGGCTGACGTCGGCCTGCTGATCCGGCAGGACGAGCGTCGTGCCCTGTCCGCTCTTGCCGGCGCGCCCGGTGCGGCCGACGCGGTGGACGTAGCCCTTCGTGTCCTCCGGCGGGTCGTAGTTGATGACGTGCGCGATCGCCTCGAGGTCGAGGCCGCGCGCGGCGACGTCGGTCGCGACAAGCGTCGTGACCTTGCCGGAGCGGAATCGCTCGAGCGCGCGCTCGCGGGCGCCCTGCGTCATGTCGCCGTGCATCGCGGCGCTCTCGACGCCGTGGTCGCGGAGCTTCTTCGCGAGGCGGTCGGCGCCCCGCTTCGTCCGCACGAACACGAGCGACAGGCCCGGTTCGGCATGGAGCAGCTCGACGAGGCGTTCGACCTTGTCCGCCGCGGTGACCGCGACGAAGCGGTGGTCGACCTCGCCGTCGGAGTGCTGCGACGGGAGCTCGGCGGAGTAGCGCCCCGCGTTGAGCGTGTACGCCTGCGCGAGCGCGCCGACCTCGCCGTCGAGCGTCGCGGAGAACAGCATCGTCTGGCGCTTCTCCGGCAGCAGGCGCATGATCTTCTCCACCTGCGGCTTGAAGCCCATGTCGAGCATCCGGTCGGCCTCGTCGAGGACGAGGATCCGGATGTCGCGCAGCGAGATCATCCGCCGGTTCTCGAGGTCGGTGAGGCGGCCCGGCGTCGCGACGACGACGTGCGCTCCCTTGAGCTTCTTCGCCTGCGTCGCGACCGGTGCGCCGCCGTACGCGGCTCCGACCTTGATCCCGTGCGGCGCGCCGAGCTTCTCGATCTCCTCGGTCACCTGCAGCGCGAGCTCGCGCGTCGGCACGAGGACGAGCGCCGCGGGCGCCTTCTCGTCAGCGGACAGCCGCTCGACGATCGGCAAGCCGAATGCGAGCGTCTTGCCCGATCCGGTCGGCGCCTGGCCGAGAACGTCGCGGCCGGCGATCGCGTCGGGGACGACGAGAGCCTGGATACGGAACGGTGCGGTGATACCGCGGGCGTCGAGTGCTTGCTCGACTTCGGCGCTCACACCAAGTGAGCGAAAGCTTTCGGACATATGGTCGTTCGACTCCTTTACTTCTGGATTCGAGAACCAAGAGCTCGAATCCTTTGGAGGAACGAGAACCTGAGTCTCACGGGACGGCCCGTTGCCGTCCGTGCAATCAGGGTAGCAGCGGGAGTTTCGGCTTCACGAACTGATAGCCGAAGCGCCCTTTGATGCAGAGGTTGCCGCGGGTCACATCGTGGTCGTCGGGGGACGAGACCTTGACGATCTCGCCGTCCTGCGTGTGGAGCGTGAGGTTGCAGCCAACGCCGCAGTACGGGCAGATCGTGTCGGTCTCCTCCTGCTCTTCCTCGCGCCACTGGCCGGCGGCGCGCAGCTCGAACTCGCTCGTCGGCATGAGCGCGCCGGTCGGGCAGACGGCGATGCAGTTTCCGCAGTAGACGCACGCGGAGTCGGGGAGCGGGACGTCGAGCTCGGTGGAGATGTGCGCGTCGAATCCGCGTCCGGCGACGGCAATCGCGAACGTGTTCTGGTGATCGACGCCGCACGCCTCGACGCACTTGTAACAGAGGATGCACTTCGAGTAATCGCGCATGTAGAGGTCGTTGTCGAGCTTCGGAGCAGGCGCCGGCGGCGTGCCGAGTCGCTCGGGATGCGCGTCGTACTCGGCGATGTAGCGCAGCGCGTCGGGTGCGGTCGAGAGGTCGGTCGCCGAGCCGAGGAGCTCGAGGACGAGGCGGCGGCTCGTGCGGACGCGCTCGGAGTCGGTGTGGACGACCATCCCGTCCTGCGCCTTGCGCGAGCAGGCGGGGACGAGCGTGCGCGCGCCCTCGAGTTCTACGACGCACACGCGGCAGACGTTGACCGCCGTCAGCGTGTCGCCGTAACAGAGCGTTGGCGTATCGATGCCGAGCTCGCGGGCGGCGTCGAGAATCGTCGAGCCGTCGGGCACGTGAATCTGGACGCCGTCGATGGTGAGCTCGATCACAGGAGCGCCAATCCTGACTGCACGGCGTTCGCGGCGGTTTGTCCGAGGCCGCAGATCGACGCGTCGCGCATCACCTGCGCGAGCTCGGCGAGGACCGGCCGGTCGTCGCGGTCGAGCGCTTCGACCTGGCGCACTGTGCCGATGCGGCACGGCACGCACTGGCCGCACGACTCCTCGCGGAAGAAGTCGGCGATCGAGTGGATCGCCGCGCGGAGGTCGGCCTTCTCCCCGAAGACCATGACGACGCCTGAGCCGAGCGTGACGTTGAAGTCGAGCGCGATGTCGAGCTCGTCAGGCCCGAGGAACGTTCCCGCGGCGCCGCCGAGGAGCACGGCCTGGGGCGGCTCGGCGCCGGCGTCGTCGAGCAGCTCGCGCAGTGACGTCCCGAGCTCGCGCTCGTACAGGCCCGGCCGCGCGACGTTCCCGCTCAGACAGAAGAGCCGCGTCGGGCGCGTGTCGCCGAGCAGGATGTGCGGGACGTTGACGAGCGTCTCGACGTTGTTGACGACGGTCGGCTTCCCGAACAGGCCGACCTCGACCGGGAACGGCGGCTTGTTGCGCGGCTCGCCGCGGTAACCCTCGATCGACTGGAAGAGCGCCGTCTCCTCGCCGCACACGTACGCGCCCGCGCCGATGCGCAGCTCGATGTCGTGGCCGCTCTCCGCAATGGCGGCGGCAATCCGCTCCTGCGCGAGCGGATACTCGGCGCGGATGTAGACGAAGCCCTTGTCGCAGCCGGCGGCGAGCATCGCGATCGCCATCGCTTCGACAACGGCGCCGGGCTGCTCCTCCATGAGCACGCGATCCTTGAATGTCCCCGGCTCCGACTCGTCGGCGTTGCACACGAGGTAGTGCGGGCGCGCCGGCTGGCCCGCGACCGCGCGCCACTTCGACGCGGTCGGGAACGCGGCGCCGCCGCGGCCGAGCAGGCCCGCCTTGTCGATCGCGTCCATCACGGCTTCGGGGCCGAGCTCACTCGCACGCGCAAGCGCCTCGCCCGCGGGGAAGCCCTTGAGGAGACGGTCGCCGTCGACGGGCAAGCGGGTCTCGGGAAGCTGCGTCTCGCGCGGCTCCTCGCCCGCGACGGTGCGGAGCGACGCCGGCGCGAGCTCGCATAAGCCGAGACACGGCGAGGGAACGGCGCCTTCCGGAACTTCCGCGCCCGCGAGCTTGCAGGCGAGGTCGGTGCACACGTGCAAGACCTCGGGCGGGCGCTCCTCGAGCGACAGCAGCGCGTAGAACGTTGCGACGCCGTACGCCTCCGCAGGCGGAACGTCGAGCCGGCGCGACGCGTAGCCGAGCGCGCCCGGCGTCACCCAACCGACGCGGCGCTGCGCCGCACGAAGCGCCGGAAGCAACAGCTGCCGCTGGTGGCGATCGCGGCGCGCGACACGTCCGTCCTCCGCCGCCTCGGTACCGACGACCGCGTCGATCGCGTCGCGCTCGGCGTCGGACGGCGGCGCCTCGATGAGCTTGAGGTCAGGCAACCGGCTCCAAACGGATCGCGGTCGCCTTGAACTCCGCCGTCCCCGACTTCGGGTCGGTCGCGTCGATCGTGAGGACGTTCGTCGCGACGAGGTCGGGGAAGTGGAGATTCATGAACGCGAGCCCAGGCCGGAGATTCGCGTCGTAGCGAGCCGGCGCCTCGACCGAACCGCGGCGGGAAACGACACGCACGCGCGAGCCGTCGGCGACGCCGTAGCGCTCGCCGTCCTCGGGCGCGAGGAGGATCGCCTCGCCGCCTACGTGGAGCGGCGACGAGTACCGGTTCGACTGCACGCCGGTGTTGTACGACTCGAGCCGTCGCCCGGTCGTCAGTCGCAACGGGAAGTCGTCGTCGAGCTGATCGACCGGCGGGTCGTGCTCGACCGGCATGAACGGCGCGCGATCCTCGACAACGTCGTCCCACAACCGGCCGTGGATGAAAAGCGCGCCGGGATCGTCCTCGTCGACGCACGGCCACTGGATGCCGCCGAGCTCCTCGAGCCGCCGGTAGCTCATCCCCGCGTGCATCGGCGAGAGCGCGCGCACCTCCTCCCAGATGTCCGCCGCGCGCGGGGAACCGAGGTCGTGACCGAGACGCTGCGCGAGGTCGAAGACGATCTCGACGTCGTCGCGCGCGCCCGCCGGCGGCTCGACCGCCTTGCGCACGCGCTGGACGCGGCGTTCGCTCGACGTGACCGTCCCCTCGGCCTCGCCGAGCGTCGCCGCTGCAGGGAGAACGACGTCGGCGAGCTCAGCGGTGCGGGTGAGGAAGAGGTCCTGCACGACGAGGTGATCGAGGCCGGAGAGGAGCCGCTCGGCGCGCTGCTGGTCGGCCTCCCCCTGCGCCGGGTTCTCGCCCACGACGTAGACCGCGCGCAGGTCGCCGTGCTCCATCGCCTCGAACATCCCGGTCAGGTGCAGGCCCGGCTCCGCGTCGATCTTCGTCCCCCACGTCGCCTCGAACTTGCCGCGCGCGGCGTCGTCGTCGAGATCCTGGAAGCCGGGCAGCTTGTTCGGGATCGCACCCATGTCGCCGCCGCCCTGGACGTTGTTCTGCCCGCGCAGCGGCTGCAGGCCGGAGCCCCACTTCCCGACCTTGCCGGTCAGGAGCGCGAGGTTGATCAGCGCGAAGACGTTGTCGACGGCGTTGTGGTGCTCGGTGATCCCGAGCGTCCAGCAGAGTTGCGCGTTCGTCGCGCGCCCGTACGCATGCGCGAGCTCGCGGATCGCGTCTGCCGGGACACCGGTCACGCGCTCGGCCTCCGCGAGCGTCCACGGCTCCACCGACTCGCGGTACGCGTCGAAGCCGGTCGTCGCGCGGGCGATGAACTCCTCGTCGTGGAGCCCGGCGGCGATGATCTCGCGCGCGACCGCGTTCGCGAGCGGAATGTCGGTGCCGACGTCCAAGCCGAGCCACAGATCCGCCCACTGCGCGGACGGCGTGCGCCGCGGGTCGACGACGATCAGCTGTGCGCCGTTGTTCACGGCCTTGAGGACGTGGTGGAAGAAGATCGGGTGCGCCTCGCGCGCGTTCGAGCCCCAGAGGACGATCAGGTCCGCGGCGCGAGTCTCCTCGTAGGAGCTCGTCCCTCCACCTGCGCCGAACACCGTCGCCAGACCGACGACGCTAGGGGCGTGTCAGGTTCGGTTGCAGCTGTCGACGTTGTTCGTGCTCAAGACGACGCGGGCGAACTTCTGCGTGGCGAAGTTCAGCTCGTTCGTCGCCTTCGAGCAGGAGAAGACGCCGGTCAGGGCGCTGTCGTCGAGCGCGCAGCGGAAGCCGGCGGCGGCGCGGTCGAGCGCCTCCTCCCAGCTCGCCTCGCGGAGCTCGCCGTTCTCCCGCACGAGCGGTGTCGTCAGCCGTGCGTGGTTTCTGGCCATGCTCGGAGCCTAGTACGGTGTCCGGGTGCTGAGTGACGCGTTCCGGGCCGCGGCCGAAAGCAAGGACTTCTCGCAGTTCGAGGAGATCTTCGCGGAGGACGTGATGTTCCGCAGCCCCGCAGTCTTCAAGCCGTACGAGGGTCGCGATGCGGTCGCGATGATCCTCAACACGGTGGCGCTCGTGTTCGAGGACTTCCGCTACACCGACCACGTGGAGACCGGCGATACGGCGATGCTCGCGTTCAGCGCCACCGTCGGCGACCGAGAGCTCGACGGCATCGACCTGCTGCACTTCGACGGCGACGGGAAGGTGCGTGAAATGGCCGTGTACATCCGCCCGATGAGCGGCCTGCACGCCCTCGCCGAGGCGATGCAGCGCGCGCTCGCTTGAAGTCGAAGCCCGAACTGCGCCGCGAGCTCATGGCGCGCCGGGCCGCGCTGACGCCGGAGGAGGTCGCCGCGGCGAGCGCAGTCGTGTTCGAGAAGCTCCGCGCGATGGACTGGACGGCGGTCGGCTCCGTCCACGTGTATCGCTCAGTCGGGGAGTGGGGCGAGCTCGACACGAGCGCGTTCGTCGCGTGGCTCGATCCGAGGATCGAGGTCGTCCAGCCGACACTCTCCAAAGACCAGCCGTTTCCGGATCGAAACTTCAACGTGATCCTCGTCCCGGCCCTCGGCTTCGACCGTGACAACAACCGCCTCGGCCTGGGCGGAGGCTGGTACGACCGCTTCGTCGCACAACAGCCGCAAGCGCAGAAGATCGGCGTCGCCTACGAGTGGGCGCTCGTGGAGGACGGAATCCCCGTCGAGCCGTGGGACATGAAGCTCCACAGAATCGTCACAGGGTGAGCCCGCTAACAGAGCTACGCTGACACGCGTGGCGGAGCCTCTGCATCTGACGATCACGTTCGAGGACGGCGACGACGGATGGATCGTCGCGTCGATCCCTGAGGTGCCGGGCACCCATAGCCAAGGCAAGACGAGAGACGAGGCGCGCGAGAACGTCATCGACGCGCTGCGCGAGGTGCTGGCAGTTCGATTCGGCGAGCATCCCGCGTCGTCGCCGGCCGACAGCGAGCCGCTCGAGCTCGTCATCGGCGGTTGAAGCGCCGCGACCTCGAGCGACATCTCCGGGCGCACGGTGCGCGCCTCTTGCGCGAGGGGGCGAATCACAGCGTCTGGGGCTTCGACGCCGAGCGGTCAACTGCGGTGCCGCGTCATCGCGAAATCTCGTTCCTGCTGGCGATGAAGATCTGCAGTGACCTCGGTGTCCCGGGCGCCGACAGGCTCCCGCTGATCCGTGGGACAGGAAGCTCGACCGCCTCGTTATCGGCCGACGCTCGCGCGTCGCTTCCGGACGGCCAATGCGACGCACACGGCGAGCCAGGCGGTAAACAGGGCCGCGGGCCACCAGCGGAAGAAGATCCAGGCGAGGGCCACAAGCCAGACGACCACGAACGGATTCGTTAGTGACCGCAGCGACCGCTGCTGCTGCCACTCGAGGTAGCGAGCGAAAAACCCGTCCGAGCTCACCACCCGAGGATAGGAGCCCGAGGCGCCCTCAGGCATCGAGCGGTTCGCCGAAGCGGGCGCGCTTCACGAACTGTCCGACTCCCGGCTCTGCGACGAGCTCGCCGTTTTCGACGATGACGTTGCCGCGCACCATCGTTAGGTCGACCGCGCCGGTCACGGTCGTTCCTTCGTAGAGGTTGTAGTCGGCCTTCGAGTGGTGTGACGCCGCCGAGAGCGTGCGCTCTTTCGCTGGGTCGAAGATGACGATGTCCGCATCCGCGCCTAGCGCGATCGTCCCCTTGCGCGGATGGAGGCCGAACAGCTTCGCCGGCTGCGTTGCGAGGAGGTCGACCATCCGCGTGAGCGAGATCCGGCCCTCGTTGACGCCGAAGTGGTGGATCATCACGAGCCGGTCCTCGAGACCCGGGGCGCCGTTCGGGATCTTCGTGAAGTCGTCGGAGCCGAGCGTCTTCTGGCCATCGAAGAGGAACGCGCAGTGGTCGGTCGAGATCGCAGATAGCGCGTCCGTCGCCACCGCATCCCAGAGCACCGCGTGATTCTTCTTATCCCGGGCGGGTGGGGAATAGACGTACTTCGCGCCATCGAAGCCGTCCCGCGCCAGGTCGTCAATCGACCGGAAGAAGTACTGCGTGCACGTCTCCCCCCACACGTCCCAGCCCTGCTCGCGCGCGCGGCGGATCGGGTCGACCGCCTCCTTGCACGTGACATGGACGACGTACAGCGGCGAACCGGCGATGCGCGCGAGCTGGATCGCGCGGTTCGTCGCCTCGCCCTCAAGCTCCGGCGGGCGCGTGAGCGCGTGGTGGATTGGCGCCGTCTCGCCCCGCCCGAGCGCCTCGCGCACGAGGACGTCGATCGCGTCGCCGTTCTCCGCGTGCACCATCACAAGCGCGCCGCTCCCGGCGGCGACCTGCATCGCCTCGAACAGCGTCTGGTCGCTGACCTGGAGCACGTTCTTGTACGCCATGAAGAGCTTGTACGACGTGATCCCCTGCTCGGGCAGTGACGCGAGCTCCTCGAGCGTCCCGCCGTGCAGCAGGTCGGTGACCGCGATGTGGAAGCCGTAGTCGATGAGCGCCTTGCCATCGGCCTTCGCATGCCACGTCGTGAGCGCCTCGCCGAACGTCTGGCCCTGCCCCTGGATGCAGAAGTCGACGTGGCATGTCGTCCCGCCGAACGCCGCCGAGGTATGGCCCGACTCGAAGTCGTCGATCGTCACTGTCCCGCCGAAGGGCATGTCGAGATGCGTGTGCGGGTCGATGCAGCCTGGGAGGACGTACTTGCCGGCGGCGTCGACCACGCGATCGGCGTCGGCGTCGAGCGCGGGTCCGACCGCCGTGACCGTTTCGCCCTCGACGAGGACGTCGCCGACGTAGTCGTCGCTCGCAGTGATGACCCGGCCGCCCTTGATGAGGATCGACATCTGCAGGACTCTACTCTTGCATTGTTCATAGCAACTTTGCTATACACGCGCCATGACCGACACCGTGCAGGCCCAACTGGATCAGTTTGCGCGCAAGCTTGCCGCCCTCACTGCAGAGTTCGAGACCTTGCAGCGCGAGGCCAACCGCGCGCCCGCACCGCAGCAGGCTCCCACCCTCACGCCGTTCCCGCTACCGAGCACGCCGACTTCCGCCGCACCCGCGCCGCCGCCACCGGTGTGGCGGCCGGAACAGCCGGCACCGCACACGCGGCGGCCGCAACGGACGCGTCCGCAGTTCGAGCTCGACCTGCTCGGCCCGCGCGCGCTCGCCGTCGCCGGCGGGATCGTGACGCTGCTCGGGATCGTCTTCTTCTTCGTCCTCGCCGTGAACCGCGGCTGGATCGGATCGACCGGCCGCGTGGCCCTCGGCGCCATCGCCTCGACGCTCGTCTTCGCGGGCGGGCTCGAGCTGAAGCGCCGCTACGGCACGACGTACGCGACACTCGCCGCCGTTGGCGCGGGCATCGCCGGCGCCTACGCGACACTCCTCTCGGCGGCGGCGCTCTACCACATGCTTTCCCACACGGCCGCGCTGCTCGTCGCGCTCGGGATCGCCGCCGTCGCGCTTGCGACCTCGATCGCGTGGCGCTCGCAGATCCTCGCCGGGATCGGACTGCTCGGCGCGATGCTCGTTCCCGCCCTCATCGCGCTGCAGGGAGGCGTGAGCCTGCTGCCGACGGCGTTCGTCGCGGTCGTCTTCGCCGTGCTGGCCGGCGTGTCGATCTGGCTCGACTGGCGCGGGCTCCTCATCGCGGGCGGGCTCGCGAGCGTGCCGCAACTGCTCGCGCTCGCCTTTGCGCAGGAGTACGAGCACACCTCGCCGGCGCGCGTGATCGCGCTCGTGTCGGTCTTCTTCGTCCTCTACGTCGCGACGGGAGTCGCCCGCCAGCTGCGCCTCGGCACGACCTCGCTCGACGGGCTCGCGACCCTGTACGTCCTCGGCGGCGGCCTCGTCGCGGCAGGCTCCTTCGCGCGGCTCTTCGCGACCCACGAGCAGCAGGGAGTCGCGCTGCTCGTTCTCGCCGTCGCGTACGCCGCGCCCGGCGCCGTCTTCTTCGCGCGCGAGCGCACGCGCAACCTCAGCGCGCTCCTCACGTTCGGGACGTTCACGCTCACCGCGATCGGCCTCGCGCTCGTTCTGCACGGCGACGCGCTCGCGTACGCGTGGGCCGCAGAAGCCGCCGGACTCGCGTGGCTCGCGAGCACCGTGCGCGAGATCCGCTTCCAGATATGGTCGCTCGTCTACCTCGGGCTCGCGCTCGTCCACGCGCTCGTCGACGCGCCGCCGCATCATCTAACCGAAGCCGTCGCGCATCCCGCAGCCGGTGTCGGGACGATCGTCGCCGTCGCCGCTGCCGCGGCGGTGTTCTCGTTCTACGCACGCCCGTGGCCCGAGCACGAGAGCGACGACGCCGACGAACTGCCGGTTCTCGCCGGAATGATCGCGGGCTTCGCGGGCGCCCAGCGCGTGCTGCGCGCCGGCGCCGCGTGGCTCGCCCTCGTCCTCTCGACATACGCGCTCTCGCTCGGCGTGCTCGCGGTGTTCTCGAGCTTCTCCTGGGCCACGGTCACGAACGCGATTGTCTGGATGGCGATTGCGACGGCACTGCTCGCAGCGGGCTTCCTCCGCGACTCGCAGCACCTGCGCGTCGGGGCGCTCATGTGGCTGACCGGAACGGGCCTCGTCGCCGTCGGCCAGGCCGTGCATGTGCTCGACGGGAGTCCCCGCTCAGTCGTCTTCGTCGTCGTCGGCTCCGCCGGCCTCGTCGCAAGCGTCGTCTACGGCCTGGCGAAACGGGTTGCGCTCGCGGAAGCTCTCGCGGTCTGCGCGACGTTCGCGGTTGCCGCCCTCGCGCTGCTCGTCTATTCGATCGCCTACGGGCTCGACGGCCGGCAGCAGGGCGCCACGCTCCTCGGGCTCGCTGCGGTCTACGGAATCCTCTCGGCCGTTCTCTTCCGGAGGCCGGCACGGGACGCGAGCACGGTCTTCTGGGCGATCGCGGTAGTCGTCGGCGCAGTGGCGAACGTCCAGCTCCTCGACGGCACGTACATCGTGCTCGGCTGGGCCGTCGCAGGCGTGGCGCTCGGCTGGCTCGCTCGCCGCGCGCCCGAGCCGCGGCTCTGTCTCGGCGCCTCGGCCCTCGTTGGGCTTGCCGTCTTAGGAGCCTTCGCGATCCTCGCGCCGCCGACACATCTCTTCACGACGCAGCTGCACCCCGCGCACGGAACGGCGTCGATCTTCATCGCCGCGCTCGCGGTCGCCGGACTCGCGTACTTCGCCCGCTCCGAGCTCGGCCGGCTCGGCGCCTTGCGGACAGCGCCGTGGTGGATCGCGGCCGGGCTGACGGTCTACGGCCTGTCGATCCTCATCCTCGAGCTCGTCGAGTGGATCTCGGGCGCGAGTCTCCACACGGAGTTCCAGCGCGGCCAGACCGCGGTCAGCGCCTTCTGGGGACTCCTCGCGCTCGCGCTGCTCTACGCCGGACTGAAGCGGCGCTGGCGCCCGCTGCGGATCGCCGGGCTCGTCTTCTTCCCGATCATCCTCGCGAAGATCTTCCTCTACGACCTCCCGTCACTCAGCTCGGTGACGCGGGCGCTGTCGTTCCTCGCGGTCGGAGCCGTGCTCCTGCTCGGCGGCTTCTTCTACCAGCGGCTGACCGCGTCGCGGACTCAATCGCCGTCGGGCAGCGTCGGGAAGTCGGTGGGATAGACGCCGATCGCGAACCCGTACATCGTCTCTCCCGAGCGCGGCAGACGATCGAACTCGTCGACGAGCTCGGTGAACCGCTCCCAGAACTCGGACGCCTGCTGCTCCGTGATCCGCGCGTGGCGGATGAAGCCCCACAGCTTCCCATCGCGGAATGCGGCCGCCGACTCGTGTGCGGCGACCTCGAAGTCGTTGAAGTCGCGCGGCATCTCCTCGCCCGCCGGCCCCCGCTCGACGCCGACGAAGAACATGCGCGCCGTACGGCCGTAGAACCGCTCGTCGATCGCCCGGACGCGACGCGTGCGCACGACCTGCAGGAGCCCGTTCTCGGTGAGCACCTTGACGTGGTGCGCGACGGTGCTCTTCGGCCGGTCGAGCGCCGCCGCCAGCTCGGTGACCGTGGCGGCGCGTTCGTGGAGGAGGCCGAGGATCACGTTCCGCACCGGGTGGCTGATCGCCCTGACCTGCGCCGGCTCGGTCAAAGCTATGCGGTCGGCGAGGTCGTAGTCGGGCGGCTGCTCGTTGTCGCTCATCCGTTATTGATCTATTGTTGCGGAACGTTCCACTTGTATGGATCAATGATAGAAGGAGAACCGGATGGCCGAAGTCGTGCTCTACCACCACGTTCAGGGACTGACCGACGGCGTGCGCGCGTTCGCCGACGAGCTGCGTGCCGACGGTCACACCGTCCACACACCCGACATGTTCGACGGGCGGACGTTCCCGACGATCGAGGACGGGATCGCGTTCGCGCAGGAGCAGGGCTTCGGGGAACTCGCCGCGCGCGGCGTCGCGGCCGCGGACGAGCTTCCGGCGGAGGTCGTCTACGTCGGCTTCTCGTTCGGCGCGATGCCGGCGCAGCAACTCGCGCAGACGAAGCCCGGCGCGCGCGGCGCGCTGCTCATCTACGGCGTCGTGCCGTTCACCGAGTTCGGCGCCGCGTGGCCCGACACCGTTCCGGTGCAGATCCACGCCATGGACAACGACGCGTGGTTCCTCGAGGATCTCCCTTCGGCGCAGGAACTCGCCGACTCGACGGACGCCGCTGAGCTCTTCCTCTACCCCGGCGACAAGCACCTGTTCGCCGACGCCTCGACGACCGACTACGACGCCGAGGCGGCCGGGCTGCTGATGGAGCGCGTGCGTGCATTTCTTGCGGCCCTTTAGCGTTCTCGCGATCGGCGTCGCACTCACTGCGTTCGCCGCGACCTCGAGCGCGGCGCCGGCGCCTCTCGCCGTCCTCGGCTTCCAGTCGGACGGCTCGCCCACCCGCCTGATCGGCGACAACGCGAAGGCGATGACGGTTGTCGGCGTCGACGGCGTCGACCTCAGCGGACCGGGAACGGTGTCCGGGCCGACCGCCGCCGACGGGCGCCAGCTCGCCGCTGCTCACGCGCACGGGCTGCCGGCCGTCCTTCTTGTCGGGAACTGGTCGGACGCGATCGACGACTTCTCGGAGCCGCTCGCGCACGAGACACTCCGAAGCACGAAGAAGACCGACGCCGCTGCGACCGCGCTCGCGAAGGCCGTTGCCGACGGAGGCTGGAACGGCGTCTCCGTCGATCTCGAGTCCCTCACGCCGCGCGACGCGGCCGGGCTGACGCGGTTCGTCTCCGACCTGCACGCCGATTTGCCCGGCGGCGACTCGCTCACGGTCTGCCTCACCGCGGCGACGACTCTCGGCGGTTACGCCGCGATGGGCTACGACCTCGCAGGACTCGCTGCAAGTGCCGACCAGATCGTGCTCATGACCTACGACGATCACGGACCGTGGGAGAAGACGCCCGGCCCGATCGGCCCGTTGCCGTGGCAGCGGGCGTCGGTCGCGACGCTCGAGAAGACGGTGCCGGCGGCACAGATCTTTCTCGGCGTCGCGAACTACGGCTACGCGTGGCGGCCCCACTCGCGGGTCGCGCTCAGCGTCGCGCATGCGCGCGTCCTCGCGGCGCACCTCCATGCACCCGCGCGCTGGTCCGCGAAAGACGGCGAATGGACGGCGAAGGGCCACGGCTCCACGCTCTGGTGGTCGGACAAGCGGTCGATGAACTTGCGTCTGGCCCTCGCGCGCAAGCTCGGCGTGCACGGCATCGCGGTCTGGTCGCTCGGGACCGGCGACCGGATCCCTAGGGCTACTTCACCGCCTGCTTCACGAGCTTCGTGATCTTCGCCTCGTCGGTGGCGGTCGGCTTCACGACCGCGAAGACCGTCGGCCACATGCCACCCGAGTCGAGATTGGCCGGCTCGTTGAAGCCGAGCTCGGAGTACCGCATCTTGAACTTGCCGGCGTTCTTGAAGAAGCAGACGACCTTGCCGTCAGCGTTCGCGTAGGCCGGCATCCCGTACCACGTCTTCGGCGTCAGCTGCGGCGCGGCCTTCCGCACGAGCGCGTCGATCTTCTTCGCGAGCGCGCGATCGGCGGGCGTCATCTTCTTGAACGCTTCCTGGATGGCCTTCTCGCCGTCCTGCGTCTCCTTCAACTCCTTCGCCCGGGCGCGCATCGCTGCACGCTCCTCGGCCGAGAACTTCTCGCTCATCTGGCTCCTCTCACGATCTTCTTAGTTCCAAGGCTTGACGGGGATGGACAGAGTATGAAAGAGTCGTCGCGTCGGAGCCCGTGGACTGCGCAAGCGGTTTGCGGGCTTCGACATTTTTGCGTGCTCCCGCGGTGCTTTTGCGTGCACTCGGGCCGTGGTGTGCGCGCCCTCCAAACGACTGCTTTGCACAGGTATGACTAATTGCCGCCGTATTGGGCAACAACGAACCAGAGTGCACGCCTGCGGACCGAACGTCGGCGGCACGTTCGGTGTCGAAAGATAGGAGGAACAGAAGATGCAGTCGGTTGGATTGGGATCACACGCCACCCGCCGCCTATGCGGGCTCGCGGTGATGGCGCTCGTCGTCGTCGCGCTCGTCGGGTGCGGCGGAGGCTCGAAGAACTCGGGCGGTGGCGGCGGCGGCACGAAGCAGAGCGGCGGGACGGCCTATTGGGCCGAGGCGCCCCAAGCGACGCCGAACTACATCTTCCCGTTCGCGTCGTTCTCGTACTTCAGCGTTGCGAACCTGACGCAGTTCCAGGAGCTCATGTATCGGCCGCTCTACTGGTTCGGCAAGGGCGCGACGCCGAACCTCAACTCGCAACTCTCGCTCGCGCAGAACGCGAACTTCTCGAGCGACAACAAGACGGTGACGGTCACGCTCAAGACCTACCAGTGGTCGAACGGGGAGAAAATGACCCCGCAGGACGTCATCTTCTGGCTCAACATGATGAAGGTCGAGAAGCGGATCTGGGCCGGCTACGTCCCCGGGACGATTCCGGACAACATCTCCTCGATCGACACGAGCGGTAACGCGCTGACGTTCCATCTGACGGCGCCCGCGAACAAGAACTGGTTCATCTACAACGAACTCTCGCAGATCACGCCGATGCCGATGGCGTGGGATGTCAGCGCCGACGGCCAGAAGTCCGGGAGCCAGGAGTGCGGGACCGCGTCGTTCGCCGACGTCACGACGACGGACACGAAGGACTCGAAGGGCAACACGACCACGAATCCGGTCTCGTCGGCCGCGAAGTCGTGCGCAGCCGTCTACACGTACCTCGATGCCCAGGCGAAGAAGATCTCGAGCTACGCCTCGAGCCCGATCTGGAGCGTCGTCGACGGACCGTGGACGCTGAAGGGCGGTTCGATGGACACGAGCGGCAACGTGACGTTCGTGCCGAACACGAAGTACTCGGGCCCCATCAAGCCGACGCTGGCGAAGTTCGTCGAGCTTCCGTACACGTCCGACTCGGCCGAGTTCAACGCGCTCGCAGCGAACAAGGTCGACGTGGGCTATCTCCCGTCGCAGGACATCACTTCCCCGGCGTCGCCGGGCAGCGGTCCGTGCAACATCAACCTCGGGGCGAACAACGCGCGCCTCGCGTCGAACTACGACCTCGTCCCGCAGTACTCGTGGTCGATCAACTACTTCCCCTACAACTTCACGTCTGCGGGGAACGGCGGCCAGGCCGGGGCGATCTTCAAGAAGAGCTACTTCCGGCAGGCGTTCCAGACGCTTGTCAACCAGCCCCTCTACATCAAGCAGATCGACAAGGGGTACGGCGTGCCGACCTACGGGCCGGTGCCGGTCTGCCCGACCAACAGCTTCGCGACCAGCACCGAGCTGGACAATCCCTATGCGTACAGCGTGACGAAGGCGAAGAGCCTCCTCACCGCGAACGGCTGGACCGTGAAGCCGGGCGGTACGACGACGTGCACGGATGCCGCGAAGTGCGGCGTTCCGGCGGGTACTCCGCTCAGCTTCAACCTCCAGTACGCCGGCGGAACGGCGGCGATCGACCAGCTCATGGCGTCGGAGAAGTCGTCGTGGGCGCAGGCCGGGATCCAGGTGAAGCTGACGTCCGCGACGTTCGACACGGTCATCGGAACCGCGGTGCCATGCTCCGGCTCCAGCTGCACATGGCAGCTCGAGAACTGGGGCGGCGGCTGGATCTTCGCGCCGGACTACTACCCGTCCGGTGAGGATCTCTTCCAGACGGGCGCCAGCTCGAACGGCGGCCAGTACTCGAACCCGCAGGCCGACTCGCTGATCATGGCGACGACGCAGGGCAACGCGAACCTCGCGGCATACGAGAACTACGTTGCGAAAGATCTGCCGGTCGTTTGGCAGCCGAACGCGCTCGCGGTCGGTGAAATCAGCAAGAAGCTCCAGGGCGTCGGACCGCCTGATCCGCTCCTGACGCTGAATCCGGAGACCTGGTACTTCACGAAGTAGCGATAGTCGAACAAGGAGTGAAAGCAGGAAGGGAGCAGTGACCGGCTATCTCATTCGCCGGATCGTGCAAGCGATCATCGTCGTCTTCGGCGTTGTCCTGCTCACCTTCCTGCTCACCAAGATCATCCCGGGCGGCTATGCCAAGGCCGCCCTGGGCCAGAGGTCGACGCCGGCCGCGATCGCGCAGTTCAACCACGAGCACTACCTCGACCGGTCGATCTTCCTGCAGTTTTGGAAGTACTGCGTGGCACTCTTCCACGGCGACCTCGGCTACTCGTACAGCCTCAACGAGACCGTCGCCTCGGCGATCCAGACGGCACTGCCCATGACGCTCGTGCTCATCGGCCTCTCGACGATCTTCGCGCTCGTGGTGGCCATTCCGCTCGGCATCCTCCAGGTGGTCCGTCGCAACAAGCCGATCGACTACGTGCTCACGGGCGCGTCCTTCATCGGCTATGCAATGCCGGCCTTCCTACTCGGGACGCTGCTCATCCTCTGGTTCTCGATCGACCTCAACCTGTTCGAGTTCGAGGCGCCGCAGACCAGCTCGATCTGGGGAATTCTCTCCGACCCGCGGGGTTGGATCCTGCCGGTCATCACGCTCTCGGTGATCACGATCGCCGGATTCAGCCGGTACATGCGCTCCTCGATGATGGAGACGATGACCGAGGACTACATCCGAACGGCGCGCGCGAAGGGCGCCAGCCCCAGTCGCGTGCTCTACAGCCACGCGCTGCGGAACGCGCTGATCCCGATCATCACGCTGCTCGGCCTGACCCTGCCCGCAATCGTCGGCGGCGCGGTCATCACCGAATCGGTCTTCAACTACCGCGGCATGGGGCTACTGACAACGCAAGCGGCGCAGCGGAACGACGTCCCGATCCTCCTCGGCACAACGCTCGTTGCGGCGATCGCGACTGTCGCCGGCAACCTCATCGCCGACCTCCTGTACGCCGTCGCCGACCCGAGGGTGCGGTATTCCTAGGAGGCTTCCCGCATGGCAGTGAACACCCGGATCAAACCCGACGCGGTTGCTCCAGAGCCCGAGCCCGCCGGCGGCGAAGCCCAGCAGGCGGTCGGTGGCGGCTTGACGATCCAGCTCATCCGCGTCTTCGCGGAGAACCGACTTGCCGTCGTCGGCCTCGGGATCATCATCTTCGCGATCCTGTTCTGCTGGGTGGGGCCGCTCATCTACCACACGAACCAGACCGACACGCAGGCAGCGCTCGGTAGCACCCCCGGCCCGAACTCACCGCCGAGCTCGCAGCACCTGCTCGGAACCGACGACAGCGGCTTCGACATGATCGGCCGGATCATGTACGGCGGTCAGGTCTCGCTCCTGGTCGGCTTCGCCGCCGCCCTGATCGCGACCGTGCTCGGGACGCTCGTCGGCGCGGTTTCCGGCTTCTTCGGCGGCGCTGTCGACTCGGTGTTGATGCGCATCGTCGACATCCTCCTCTCCGTCCCGATCCTCTACTTGCTCATCGTGCTCGCCGTGATCTTCACCCCGTCGGTCGGGATCCTCACCCTCGTGATCGGCTTCACCGCATGGCTCGTGCCGGCGCGGCTCGTGCGCGGCGAAACCCTTTCGCTCCGCGTGCGCGAATTCGTCCAGGCCGTACGCGTGATGGGCGGCGGCGGCCCACGGATCGTCGGGCGGCACATCATCCCGAACACCGTCGGCACGATCATCGTCAACGCGACGTTCCAGGTTGCAGACGCAATCCTCCTGCTCGCCGCGCTCGGCTTCATCGGCCTCGGTGTCCCCTCGCCGCGGACAGACTGGGGCTCGATGCTCTCGAACGGCGTCAACTACGCGTACGACGGCTACTGGTGGCAGATCTACCCCACCGGAATCGCGATCGTCCTCGTCGTCGTCGCGTTCAACTTCGTCGGCGACGCGCTCCGCGACGCCTTCGAAGTCCGGCTCCAGCGCCGCTAGCTGAGCGTGTGCCCGAGCACAGATTCCGTCGATTCCGTCGGATTCTGCAGCGGGAAGTGACACGCCGCGCGGTGCGCTCCGCCGAACGAACGGAGCGGCGGCTCGACCTCCGCGCAGATGTCCTGCGCGATCGGGCAGCGCGTGCGGAAGCGGCAGCCCGAGGGCGGATTGATCGGCGACGGGAGCTCGCCGCGCACCGGCACGGTGTCCCGCTGCTTCTCGAGCACGGGATCCGGGATCGGCACCGCGTCGATGAGTCCCTGCGTGTACGGATGCGCGGTGCGCTCGTAGACGGAAGCGGCAGGCCCGATCTCCACGAGCTTCCCGAGGTACATGACGCCGATCGTGTCGGCGAGGTAGCGGACGACTGCGAGGTCGTGCGAGATGACGATGTACGTCAGCTCGTGTGCGTCCTGCAGGCCGCGCATGAGATTGAGGATCTGGGCCTGAATCGAGACGTCGAGCGCCGAGACCGGCTCGTCGGCGACGATGAGCTTCGGGTTCAGCGCCAACGCGCGCGCGAGGCCGATGCGCTGGCGCTGGCCGCCGGAGAACTCGTGCGGATAGAGGCCGGCCGACTTCGGTGAGAGTCCCACCTCTTTGAGCAGCTCCCCCACGCGTGCGCGCCGCTCGGCGCGCGAGCCGACCTGCTGGATGCTGAGCGGCTCTCGGATCGACGGGCCGACGCGCATGCGCGGGTCGAGCGACGCGTATGGATCCTGGAACATGAGCTGCAGGTCGCGCCTCGCCCGGCGCAGCTCGCCCCGGTGGAGCGATGCCATGTCGCGGTCGCCGAAGAGGATCTCGCCGGACGTCGGCCGATGGAGCGCCGTGACGAGCCAGCCGATCGTCGTCTTTCCGCAACCCGACTCGCCCACGAGCCCGAACGTCTCGCCGCGATGGACGTCGAAGGAGACGTCGGACACCGCCTTCACGGTGCCGATCTTCTTCTGCAGGATCGCGCCGGCGGTGACGGGGAATTCCTTGACGACGTTCCGGAGCGAGAGAATCACCTCGCCCTTCGCAGCTGCCACTTCCGCGTCGATCTCACCGGGCGCGTGCTCCGTGACGAGGATCGACTTGGCGCGATCCTCCGCGGCGCTCGCCTCGACCGGGTAGAAGCACGCGAACACGTGCTCACCGGCGCGAATCGCACCCGGCAGCGTCGGCGTATCGGTGCGCTCGACGCCGGCACCGGGCCGCGAGCCGTCGGTCGTCGCCGGGGCGAGAAGCGGCTCCTCCTGCGTGCAGCGCGCCTGCGCGTTGCGGCAGCGCGGCGCGAAGCGGCATCCGGGCGGCGGGGTCATGAGATCCGGCGGCACGCCCGGGATCGAGTAGAGCGCCTGCGAGCGATCCTGGTCGAAACGCGGGATCGACTGGAACAGCGCCTCGGTGTACGGGTGGCGCATCGACGCGAACAGCTCGCCGGTGTCGGAGCCCTCCGCAATCTTCCCCGCGTACATGACCATCACGCGGTTCGCGCGCGCGGCGATGACACCGAGGTCGTGTGTGATGAGGATGACCGCCATCTGGAGGTCGCGGCGGAGGTTGTCGATGAGGTCGAGGATCTGCGCCTGGATCGTGACGTCGAGCGCCGTCGTCGGCTCGTCGGCGATGAGCAGCTTCGGCGAGTTGACGAGCGCCATCGCGATCATCACGCGCTGGCGGAGGCCGCCCGAGAGCTGGTGCGGGTACGCCTTGAGCCGCTCGGCCGGCCGTGGCAGGCCTACGAGCTCGAGCACCTCCCGCGCACGCGCCATCGCCTCCGCCTGCGAGGAATCGTTGTGGAGCCGGTAGCCCTCGCTGATCTGCTTCCCGATCGTCCATGTCGGGTTCAGCGAGGTCATCGGATCCTGGAAGATCATCGCGACGTCGTTGCCACGAACGTGCCGCATCTCGTTCTCGCTCAGCGGCCCGAGATCCTTGCCGAGCAGCTTGATCGAACCGCCGACGACGTGTCCGACGCTCGGGAGGAGCTTCATGATCGACAGCCCCGTGGTCGACTTTCCACAACCCGACTCGCCGACGAGGCCGACGCACTCCCCCGCTCCGACCGTGAACGAGACGCCGTCGACCGCGCCAACGCTCCCCGACCGGAGATGGAACTCCGTACGGAGGTTCTCGACTTCGAGGACGAGATCGTCGTTCGGCATGGCTTCGCTCACAGGTACCAGAGGTATTCCCCGTTTTGCGGAGAAAGGCACCCTCGTTTTGGGGAGAAACGCACCCTCATAACGCCGGAATCTCCAGATCCTGCTCCTCGAGCATGCGGCGAGCTCCCGGCAGTTCGAGCGTGGCGAGGAAGTGGCGGCGAAGGTTCGGCTTGTCCCACGCGGGCGGCTCGAGGCGGCGTCCCCACCGCGTGAGCATGAAGAGGAAGAGGTCGGCGCCCGTGCGGTGCTCGGCGGCGAGCCAGTCCCTGTCTTCGAGCGCGCGGTCGAGGATGTCGAACGCCTCGCGGGCGTCACGCGCCGCAACTGCCGCGATGTCGTCTCCGCTCCCGTATCGCTCCGGGTAGAAGAAGCGGAGCATCGCGGTCTGGAGCGTGTTCGTGAGGAAGACGAGCCAGCGGTAGTACTCGGCGCGGGCGGCCGGCGCCAGGCGCGATTCGGGGAAGCGATCGCCGAGGTAGAGGAGGATCGCGGCGGACTCCGTCAGCGCGAGGCCATGCTCCTCGTCGATGAGCGTCGGGACGACGCCGAGCGGATTGAGCTCGCGGTAGCTCGGGTCCTCCTGCGCCTCTTCTCGCCCGATCTCGACAAGCCGATAGTCGAGGCCGATTTCGGCGAGTGCCGCGTGCGGCGCCATCGAGGCGGTGCCTGGGCGCCAGTAGAGGACGAAACCCACGCCCGGACCCTACTCCTCCGCGAGCCAGCGCACCGCGACCGGTGCCGTCAAGCCGGGCAACGGCAGCGACGCCGCCTCCGCCTCGACGGCGGCGCGTTCGGCCTTCGTGAGCGGGCGCCACAGCTCGATGGAGAGGTCGCGTTGCGCGCGCCGCCACGTGCCGACGAACTCGCCCGCAACGAGAAGTGCACCCGGCCAGACACGCGGCGTCCACAGCGCGGCGCGTTCCTTCGGATCGGGAACGAGCAGCTCGCGGTGCGCGGCGTCGTGGTGCAGCCAGTACGCGTCGCCGCTCGGGAGCAGGCGGACGGCGGTGGAACGCTCGGCCCGTTCGCGCATGAGCGCCTCGTCGGAAGCAAGGATCGCCGCGTCGCCGATCGGCGTCCCCACCGGCGCGAGCTCGAGATCGCTCCAGACCGCCAGGGCCTCCTTCACGCCGATCCCCGCCCAGGTCGCGAACGACGCCGGTGTTCCCGGCCCGAAGACGTGGAGATAGCGACGAGCGAGCTCGCGGCGCGCGTCGAGAGGGTCGATTGCCGGCCGCGGCACGGTCCAGATGCGCGGCGCCCGCGCGCCTTCCCAGCGGATGAGGAACATGCCCGTCGTCGTCGCGTAGCGAAGCCGCGGCCCGGTGTCGCCCTCGTCCTCGCCGGGATGACCGTCGAGCACGGCACGCAGGCGCACGGCGTTCGCCTCCGCTCGCTTCCGGCCGCGCGCGTCGTCGGGATGACGGCCGAGCGTGAACAATGCGTGGTCGCCAGCCGGGACGACGTAGACCGCGAAGCGCGGTCCCCAGACCTGGACGAACGCGTCGTCGTCCCAGATTTCCGCATGCGCGCCCTCGACGCGGGCGTGGATCGAGAGCAGCGCGGCGCGCGGCATGCTGTCCTGCAGTCCCGCCCACGCTGCCGTACGGAGCGACTCCGGGCCGAGCGGCGACCGCTCTTCGAGCGCTCCGACCCGGCGGCGGAAGGCAAGGATCTGCGCTCGCGTCAGCTCGAGTCTCGCGGCCATGAGCCCGAGAGGCTAAGCGAAGATGCTGAGCGCCGAGCGAATCGCGTGCACGAGGGCGTCGACCAGCTCCGGAACACGGCGTTCGGTTCGTACCGGACGCTCGGCCGTGGCTGTGCCGGTCGCGCGAACCTCTGAACGACCGGCGCCGGCGCTCGTCGGAGCGACCACAGGTGCCGCGGGCGGCTCGTCTTCGCGACGCACGACTTCGCCGCGCGGCGGCGCGGCGAGAGCGGCTGCGAGCAGCCGGCACGCCCCGAGCCGAGACTCCCCCGGCCGATCGAGAGACCGCGCGAGCCGCAGCTTCCCGACAACGCGCGCCGCAGGCTTGAGCGTCGCCGCGTCGGGCAGCGGATCGAGCGCCCCGACGAAAACGAGGAAGACGTCGACCGCGGGATCGTCGCGGCCGTATCCCACGGCGACACGCGCGAGCCGTTCGAGCTCGTCCTTCATGATCGAGCTCATGCGGTGATGACCACCTCGTCGTAGAAGCGCTCCGTCGTCACGCCCGGCTCGTAGGCGAGCCGCTCCCGGCGCAACGGCAGCCCGACGATCCCGCGCACGTATTCACCGACGAGGTCCGCGCCGGCCGCGAGCGACAGCGAAAGGCCGCCGGAGAAGCTCGGGTTGACGTGCGTGAAGCAGTAGAGGCCGTTCGAGGAGAGCATGAAGCCGCGGATGCTCACCGGCCCCTCGAGCCCGAGCGCAGAGACGAGGTGCTGAGCCTGCGCGACGAGCTCTCGATCCTCGAACGTCCGGCCTTTGGTCGAGACGCCTCGTTCCTTCTCGAGCCGCCACCGAGGCACGGCGCCGACGAGCTCACCGCCGCGGTCGACGAGCGCGTCGATGGCGAACTCGAGCCCGTCGACGCGCGTCTGCACGAGTGCGTGCGGCGTGTGGGCGATCGCCCACGGCAGCTCGGCCGGATCGTCCACAGTATGGACGTCGTTCGCGCCGCCGCCGAAGCGTGACTTGACGATCCACGGGCCGCCCACACCGTTTGCCCGCCCGAGGTTCGTCGGCGGATGCGGGATCTTCGCCGCCGCCACGGCTTGGGCGAACGTCCACTTGTCGAGGCACGTACGTACCGCCGCCGGGTTTGGGAGCCACGAGGCGAGGCCGGCCACGGCGAACGCGGCCGAGCCTTTCGCGAGGGCGGGCACGTCTTCGGCGACAGTGCTCACGATCGTCTGCGCGCCGTGTGCGGCCGCGAGCTCACACAGCGCGGCGACGAAATCGTGCTCGTCGGCCGTGGGAATCGTCCCGCCTGCGTCCGCGAGCTGGAGTCCGACCGCCGTCTCGTCCGAGTCGGCGGCGACGACGCGTGCTCCTGCTGCCTTCAGAGCGCGAATGACACACACTCCAGCGGGCCGGCCGGCGCCGGTCACGAGGACGGCCGGGAGCGCGGCGGTACCGGCACGCGGCGTCGGCGGCGCCGCCGAGGCTTGAGGCGGAGGTTCCGCGGGAGCCGAGCGCGGCTCGGAAACTTTCGCGGGCGTAACTCCCGCCATGGGCACGGCGCGCCGCGGCGCCGAGAGCCGCTTCCAGAGAACGACGGCCGCCGCGCCGAGCGCCGCACCGACCGCAACAGCGGTGATCTCAGAGCGTTCTGCCACGGCTACGGATACCGACCGCCGGGCGCATCTCCTCCCCTGACACGCGAGAGGCGGCCCCTGCGGAGCCGCCTCTCGAATCGTCGTGCGCTTGGAGCTCGGTTACTTGAGGACGGTGAAGGAGTGCGTGGCCTTTCCGGACTTGCCCGTGCTCATGACGGTGGCGGCACCCGCCTTGGACTTCGCCGGCACCTTCGTCGCCATGCTGAACTGGCCAGAGCCGTTGGCGGTCGCCCCACCAAGAGCGGTCGTCACGCCACCGTCCGCGAAATGGTTCGCGATGGCATCGCCGGCTCCGTAGAACAGGCCGCTGATCCTGAAGCCTGCACCGGAGAAGCCGGAGCTCGGCGACAGGTTGATCGTCGGCGTGTCGTAGTTCGGATGGGTCGTCGGGTTACCCGAAGCGTCCGAGCCCGGGCAGCCGTTCGTCGTGTTGTCCCACTCGAGCTGCATGAGGTAGTGGTGACCGTTGATCGTCTGGTCCCATTCCGCGTTCGCGGGGCCGGTGGTCGTCCCGAAGTCGTACGCGCACATGTCGCCGTTCTCGTCGCCGGCGGCGCTGTCGTTCGAATTGCTGTCCCACCAGCCGGTGCCGAACGGATCGGTGATCGACTCGTTCTGCTCGTGGCTCGTCGTGCTGATCTCGGGATCCGACGGGTTGTTGTTCGGGTAGTCGCCGACGTCGCACGTGAGCGGGTTGCCGGCCGTCTGCGCGTCGTACGGCATGTTCGAGTAGATGATCTGCGAGTTCGGATTGATCGTCGAGTCGAAGTACGCGCTGTGGTACGCGCAGAAGTACGAGAACGAGCAGAGCGGCGCGGTCACGTTCAGGCCGACGCCGGTTCCCGTGTCCTCGCCGACGGTCGCCGGGAAGCACGTGCCGATGTTCGGCGCGGTGTACATGAAGAACTCGGTGTTGTTGTTCACGGGCCAGCCCTTGGCCTTGACGACGTTCGAGATCTCCTGCTGCACCTGCGCGTCGGTGACGCAGCCGGCGGCCGTGCCCTGACTGCCGTTGACGCCGCCGGCGGCGGCGACCGGAGTGTCCGGACAGTTGACGGGATCGAGCGGCGGAAGCGGATTGGTGTCGATCGTCGTGCCCGCGAAGGTCACCTTGTTCTGGACGTACGTCCGCGTGCCGTTCGCGTTCTGCTGGTAGTACTGCGTCGCGTTGTCGTACGTGTTCGTGTTCGAGCCCTGCGTCGCCTGCAGATCCTTGAAGTACTGGTTCAGGTTGTTGACGTAACCGGCGGGGAACGAGTACCCGGACGGCTGCCAGAAGATCGTGTACGTGGTGTTCTGCGACATGATCGGGCCGCCGTTGTAGTAGAGCGAGCCACTGGCGGGGGCCTGATTCGAGAGCTGCCCGTTCGCCTGCGTATTCGACGGCGCGACGAGACCGAAGATCTTTCCGATCCGGTTGAAATGCGTCTCGGGGCCGGTTGTGGCGCCCGCGGTGGCGAGCGGCAGCACGGCGAAGATCCCGATGACAGCGGCTACAGCGAGGAGGCGCTTCATGATCGTGGTAACTCCTTTGTGCGGTTGAGTGTCCCTTGGTGTGGACGCCGCGCACGGGAATCTCAAAGATCTGCCGCCCGCGACTCATCCGTGGTTCCCGACCGGACAACTGCCTCACGAGTTAGCCGCGCGCTTTACCTCGGCGAGTCGGGCTATTTACAAATGGCTTACGGCTGGCCGCAAAATCGCGTATCTTCCAGCCTCCTGTTCCACCAACATCCCTTAAGGAGGGAAACGTGATGAGAAGGCGCTCACTGTTCGGAGTGATCTTGGGGGCTCTCGTCGCGTTCGGGGTGCTCTCGACGGTTCATTCGTCGACGGCATCCGCCAGCGGCCGCAACGCGAGTACGAAAACGCACGCAGCAATCAGCACCATGGGGATCGTCCGCCCGTACGCCAAGCAGGCGGGACGCCCTCATGGCGGAAGCGCGAACCTCTCCTACCACGGCGGCGTGGGCGGAATCGGCGTCGAGACGGCGCCAAAGCTCTACCTCGTGTTCTGGGGCTCACAGTGGAACGGCAACGACCCGTCCGGAGAGGCCTCGCTCCTCGCGAGCTTCTACGGAGCAGCCGGTGGCAGCAAGTGGCTGAACAGCGTCACGCAGTACTGCCAGGGCGTCGCCAGCGGGACGATCTTCTGCAACGGGGCCGGACAGAAAGCCGGAAACAGCTCGCTCTACGCGGGCTCGTGGTCCGACAACGGGTCGGCGGCGCCGTCTCGCCCGAGCCAGTCCCAGCTCGCCGCGGAAGCCGTCAAGGCGGCTGCGCACTTCGGCAACACGACGAGCGCGTCGAACGCGTCGACGCAGTACGTGATCGCGACCGCGACGGGCAACAGCGCGTCCGGCTTCGGCACGCAGTACTGCGCGTGGCACAGCTCGACGTCGTCGTCGTACGGGAACGTCGCGTACACGAATCTCCCGTATCTCACGGATGCGGGCGCGTCGTGCGGCGCGAACTTCAACGGTCTCGGCGCGAAGGCCGGAATCACGATCGTCAGCGGCCACGAGATGGCGGAGACGATCACGGATCAGTTCCCGAACGGCGGTTGGCTCGACGGGAGCGGAGCAGAGAACGGCGACAAGTGCGCCTGGATCACAACCGGTAACCCCGGCGCGTCGGCCAACGTCTCGCTCGGGGGCGGCACCTATCCCGTGCAGTCCCTCTGGAGCAACGCCGCGAACTCGAACGCGGGCGGCTGCGTCCTCTCGTACTAGCGGTCTGAGCGGTCGGGCGCCGGAGTTGTGCCGGCGCCCGGTCCTCTCTGCTCGTCGGACCCGCGATGCTCATCCCACTTCCGATCGTGACCCCGCGCCTTCTCGTGAGAGCGTCCGATCCCGAACGGGATGTGGCTTCGATGGTCGAGATGTATTGCGATCCGGACGTGATGCGGTTCATCCCCGGCGGCGCATGCGCTGACGAGAACGCCGTGCGCGCGTTGCTCGTCGGGTACGCCGAGGCGCAGCGGACGTTCGGGTTCAGTTCCTGGGCAGTGGTCGAGCGGAACTCGGGCCAGATCGTCGGCGACGCCGGCTTCGGCGTGTTCGCACCTACCGGCGACGTCGAGCTCGGCTACACGCTCAGTCGGAGGTTCCACAGACTCGGCTATGCGACCGAGGCCGCACGGGCGTGTCTCGACGCGGGGCTCCAGCACCTCAATGTCCCACGGATCGTCGCCGCCGTCGATGCCGAGAACCGCGCGAGTCTCCGTGTCGCCGAACGAATCGGAATGCAGCGATGCGACGAGGTCGTCGCGCACGGACGACCGCACATCCTCTTCGCCGCCGCTCAGCCCGACAGCACGCGCTCGTAGCAGTCCTGCAACCGCCGCGCGAGGAGCGGCCAGGCGAACTCCGTCTCCGCGCGCTGACGCGCGGCTCGGCCCTTCTCCGCGCGCGCGGGCTCGTCGGCGAGCACGCTCTCGATCGTCTCCGCGAGCGCGTCGGCGTCGTCGGGCGGGCTCAGCGCTCCCGTCTCCGGCGTGACGACCTCCGCGTAGCCGGGGATGTCGGAGGCGACGACCGGCGTGCTGCACGCGAATGCGCGTGTGAGGATCATCCCGAAGCTCTCGTTGCCGAGCGAGGGCGCGACGAGGAGCTTCGCAGTCGCGAGCTCCTCGGTCAGGCGGTCGTCGTCGACGTAGCCGAGGACTTCGACCGAGTCGTCGTGAATGCGGGCGCGCGCCATGAGCAGCCGGACTGCGAGCGGATCCGCGCCGATCACACGCAGGCGAAGGCCGCTACGGCTGAGCCGCGGCCATGCGCGAAGCAGCACCGGCAGGCCCTTGCGCGGGTCGTGGCGACCGAGGAAGACGATCCGGTTCTCACGGCCGGCGGGGTCGCGTTCCGGCGGCAACTCCACCCCGTTCGGAATCAGCTCGTACGCCCCGGGTGTGTGGGCAACGGCCGCGCGCAGTGCCTGCTGCGAGACCGCGATGCGGAGGTCGACCCGCTCGGCGACGAAGCCGAAGATCGCATCCGCGAACGGGCGCCAGGACGAGTTGCCGGCCGCATGGAACGTCCCGACGGCCGGCCCGTTCCACATCGCGAGAGCGGCCGGACTGATGATCGGTGCGAGCGGCTCGTGGACGTGGAGCAGGTCGAAGCCTTCGGTTGCGAGCACGCGCCGCAACCGCGGCAGCGTCGCGGGACTGAGAACGAGGTTGTTGAGCGCGCCGTTGCCGGGAACGACGACCGAGCGCCCGAGCGGGATCACGCCCTCAGGCGGCGGCCCCGAGCGGCCCGTCCGCGGGTGGAGGACGCGGCTGAACGAGCCCGGCGGATCGTTCCCGATCAAGAGGCGCGTCTCGATCCCGATCGCCTCGAGCGCCCGCCGCTGCGCCTCGGCGTGATCGACGACGCCGCCGCCGAACGACCACGAATAGGGGACGACGACCCCGACTTTCACCCGGTCGCGACCTGAAGCGAGACGATCACGCATGGATAATCGCTCATCCGATGACGCCCGCAGCCGCCATCCCCATCTTCCTCGCCTCGGTCGCGCTCATGCTCGGCGCCGCGGCCGTGTTCGCCGGCAAGCTCGACCACATGGGAATCCGGCTCGGTTGGCCGGAGACGCTGCTCGGGCTGCTCACTGCGCTCGCCGCCGACGCGCCCGAGCTCGTGTCGGCGATCACGGCGCTCGTGGAGAAGCGCCACGCCGAGGCGGTGGGCGTCGTCGTCGGCGCGAGCGCGTTCAACCTCGCGGCGATGCTCGGCTTGAGCGCCGTTGTCGCGGCGCGTATTCGCGCGCGTCACGAGGCGCTCGAGGTCGAGGCGTTCGTCGGGCTCTGGATCGTTGCGGTCAGCCTCGCCGTCGTCGCCGGCGGAATCGCCGCGGGGGCGGGCCTCGTTCTCGTTGTGCTCGTCGCGGTGCCGTACGTCTTCCTGCTCGCGTGCGGCCCGATGCGCGTGCGCCGACTGCCGTTCGGCGTGGGTCGCACTCGACTCATCCGCCGAAGCTTCGGCGAGCTGCACCAGCGCGAGCGCACGCTCGATTCGCGGCGTGAGATAGCGGGGCTGATCCTCGTGCTCGTTGTGGCCCTCTGCCTCATCATCCTCGGAGGCATCGCGACGGTGCGCACGGCCAATTTCCTCGCGGACGCCTGGTCGGTACCGGAGGAGATCGTCGGCGTCATCGTGCTTGCGATCCTCAGCGCGCTGCCGAACGCGTGGACTGGGGTGCGGTTCGGGTTGCAGCAGCGCGGCTCGGCCCTCATGAGCGAGACGCTCAACTCGAACTCGATCAACCTCGGTGTGGGAATCACGGTGGCGGCGACGCTCGGCAGCCTCGGAACGCTCACCCACCTCGATGTGTTCGACATCTCGTGGCTTCTCGGCATGACCGTCATCGCGGTCGTGCTGTTCGGCCGGCGGGGCGGCGGCGGCCGAGTGGCCGGCGCGGTTCTCATCGCGTTATACGCCGTCTTCGTCGCGGTGCAGTTCGCGACTAGCTGAGCAGACCGCTCTCGCGGCCGACGTCGACGAACGCCTCGAGCGCGCGCTCGAGATGCTCGCGCTCGAGCGACGCAGACATCTGCACGCGGATCCGCGCCGTTCCTTCCGGGACGACCGGGAAGCCGAAGCCGGTGACGAAGACACCGCGATCGAGGAGCTTCGCGGAGAGCTCGATCGCGCGAGCCGTCTCGCCGACGATGATCGGGATGATCGCGGCTTCGCCGTCGAGCGGAGCGAAGCCCGCCTCCTTGAGCGCGCCGCGGAACCAGCGCGTGTTCTCATGGAGCTTCGTCACGCGCTCCGGGTGAGCGCGCATGACGCGAATCGCCGCGCGCGCCGAGGCGGCGACGGTCGGCGGCAGCGCGTTCGAGAAGAGCTGCGGCCGCGAGCGCTGCGCGAGCAGGTCGCAGACCTCCTCCGACGACGCGACATAGCCACCGGCCGCGCCGCCGAGCGCCTTGCCGAGCGTCCCCGTCATCACGTCGACGTCGCCGAGAACGCCGAAATGCTCGGCAACTCCGCGCCCCGTGTCGCCGACGACGCCGACGCCGTGTGAGTCGTCGACGATCACGACCGCGTCGTGCGCGCGCGCGAGCTCGAGGATGTCGGGCAGCTTCGCGAGGTCGCCCTCCATCGAGAAGACGCCGTCGGTGATGACGAGCTTGCGCTGGCCCTTCTCGCACGACTCGAGCGCCGCACGCAGCTCGGCGATATCTGAATGTCTGTAGACGATCTTTCTCTCGGGCTTCGAGAGGCGCACCGCGTCGATGATCGAGGCGTGGTTGAGCTCGTCCGAGATGATCACGGTGCTCGGGTCGGCGAGCGACGGAATGACGGCCTCGTTCGCGTTCCAGCAGGAGACGTACGTCAGCGCCGCCTCTGTCGCGGAGAGCTCCGCGAGCTCCTGCTCAAGCTCGAGGTGCGGCGCGAACGTGCCGCAGATGAAGCGCACCGAGGCGGTCCCGGCGCCGTATTTGTGGAGCGCCTCGACACCGGCCTCGATCACGTCGGGATGGTCGGCAAGCCCGAGGTAGTTGTTCGACGAGAGGACGATGACGTCCCCGCGGCCCGCCATCTCGACGAGCGCCCCTTGTGGCGATTCGAGGACGTTGAAGCGCTTGTACGTCCCCGCCTCGCGCAAGCCGTCGAGCTCGGTGCGAAGCGCGTCGTCGAGCGTCGTCACGCCGCCGCCTCCGCGGCTGCCGCTTCTGGGCGCATGATGATCTTGCAGGCGTCGCCGCTCGCGAGCAGCTCGAACGCGTCGGCAAAGCCGTCGAGACCGACCTCCGCCGTGATGAGCGGGCGCAGGTCGACGATGCTGTTCTCGAGCAGCCACTGTGTGCGGTACCACGTCTCCCAGACCTGGCGGCCGCTCACGGCCGAGACGTCGAGATTCTTGAAGATGAGCGCCTCGGCGACGTCGATCTCGACGGGATGCGCGGGGATCCCGAAGAGGATCACGCGGCCGCCGTTGCGCGCGATCCGGAACGAATCGGCAATCGCCTCGACCGCGCCCGACATCTCGAAAACGACGTCCGGATGCTGGCCGTCGTTCTCTGTGGCGAACGCCTCGACGATGTCTCCGGCGGTGGTGACGTCGATCGTCGCGTCCGCGCCCATCGTGCGCGCAAGGTCGAGCCGGAACGCGCGCGCATCGGACGCGATGACGCGGCCCGCACCGGAGACGGAAGCGATGCCGACACTAAAAAGGCCGACCGGGCCGCAGCCGAGAACCGCGACGGTCTTCCCCGCAAGATCTGCGTGACTTAGAGCAAAGACGGCGTTGCCGAACGGCTCCTGCAACGTCGCGATCTCTGGCGGAAGCTTCGCGCGGTCGTTCTGCCAGATCACCGACTCGGGGATCGCGACGTACTCGGCAAAGGCTCCGTCGCGCTCGACGCCGAGGATCTCGGTGAACTCGCACATGTGCGCGCGACCGGTGCGGCAGTTGACGCACACGCCGCACGTGACGTGGCTCTCGGCCGACACGTAGTCGCCGACCTTCGCCTGGCGAACGAACGCGCCGGTCTCGACGATCGTCCCCGCGAACTCGTGGCCGAGTGTGAGCGGCGGTGTGATCCGGCGCTGCGCCCAGTCGTCCCACTTGAAGATATGGAGGTCGGTGCCGCACACGCTCGCCGCTTCGACGCGAACAAGGACCTCGTCGTCGGCTATCGAAGGAACCGGAACCTCGACGAGATCGAGTCCCGCCTCAGCACGTAGTTTCCGCACCGCCCACATGGTCGATTCCACGACACCAGCCTACGTCGTCCGTGCGAGACTCGGCGCATGAGCGAACTCTCAAGTCTCGAGATTGCGCAAGCCGCGCAGCTGCGGCCGATCACCGAGGTCGCCGAGGCGGCCGGCATCGAGGAGGCGGAGCTCGAGCCGTACGGCCGCTACAAGGCGAAGGTCTCGCATGCCGTCCTCGACCGCCTCGCCGACACGCCCGACGGCAGGCTCATCGCGGTCACGGCGATCACGCCCACGCCCGCCGGCGAGGGCAAGACGACGACCGCGGTGTCGCTGACTCAGGGTCTCGGGCACATCGGGCTCAAGCCGTTCCTCTGTCTGCGCGAAGCGTCACTCGGCCCTGTCTTCGGCGTGAAGGGAGGCGCGGCCGGCGGCGGCCACGCCCAAGTCGTGCCGATGGAGGATCTCAACCTCCACTTCACCGGCGACCTCCACGCGATCACTGCTGCGAACAACCTCCTCGCGGCGATGCTCGACGCGCACATCCTCCAGGGAAACACGCTCGGCATCGATCCGCTCACCGTGACGTGGCGGCGCTGTCTCGACATGAACGACCGCTCGCTGCGCCAGATCGTGACCGGGCTCGGCGGCAAGGTGAACGGCATCCCGCGCGAGACGGGCTTCGACATCACCGCCGCGTCCGAGGTCATGGCGATCCTCGCGATGTCGCGCGACCTCGCGGATCTGCGCGCGCGGCTCGGCGCGATCACCGTCGGCGCGACGTACGACGGCGAGCCGGTCACCGCCGAGCAGCTGCACGCCGCTGGCTCGATGACGGTGCTGTTGAAGGAGGCGATCAAGCCGAACCTCGTCCAGACCCTCGAGGGTGGCCCGGCGTTCGTCCACTGCGGCCCGTTCGCGAACATCGCCCACGGCAACAGCTCCCTCGTCGCGACGCGCATGGGCCTGAAGCTCGCCGACTTCGTCGTGACCGAGGGCGGCTTCGCGTCCGACCTCGGGATGGAGAAGTTCCTCGACATCGTCGCGCGCACCGGCAAGCTCGTGCCGAGCGCGATCGTCCTCGTCGCGACGGTGCGCGCGCTCGAGCACCACGGCGACGGCGACCTCGAAGCGGGGATCGCGAACCTCGAGCGGCACCTCGGCATCGCGCGCACCTTCGGGCTCAACGCCGTCGTCGCGATCAACGCGTTCCCGACCGACACCGAGCAGAAGCTCGACACCGTGCGCAAGCTCGCGCTCGAGCACGGAGCGTGGGCGGCCGAGGTGAACTACGGATTCGCTCGCGGCGGCGCCGGTGCGGCGGCGCTCGCGGAGACCGTCGCCGAGGCAGCGAGCCAGCCGTCCTCCTTCGAGCCGATCTACCCGCTCGACATGCCGATCGCGGAGAAGATCAACGCGATCGCGACGAAGGTCTACGGCGCCGACGGCATCACGCTGCTCCCGGCGGCGAAGAAGGCGGCGGAGCGCTACGAGAAGCAGGGGCTCGGCGGCCTGCCGATCTGCATGGCGAAGACGCACCTCTCCCTCTCGCACGACCCGAAGCTCAAGAACGCGCCGACCGGCTTCACGGTGCCGGTGCGCGACATCCGCGCGTACACCGGCGCGGGCTGGCTCGTCGCACTGTGCGGCGACATGCAGACGATGCCGGGTCTCGGGAAGCACCCCGCGGCGTTCGACATCGACCTTGGGCCGGACGGCCGCACGGTCGGCCTCTTCTAGCTCATCGGGATGCCGCTCGAATCAGGACTCTTCCGCAACCTCGCGCCTCGCGCCTCGCGGCCGCCCGCACCGCAGATCCCCCGATCGGGGGACGCTTGGAATCCCGCGAACGGGAGAAGATCAGCGTGACTTTCGCTCGGGGCTGACGGCAATCACTCTGCGGCGGAGAGTCTCGAGCGGCGGCCACAGGCCGCCGCTTCTGTCTACGGAGTTCCTTGAGGCCGATGGAGCGGTGTTTCCGGCTCCGACGCGCGCTGTTGGGCCAGCCTGAGGGAGCGCAACACAAGGCTTCGCGGCGGAGGATCGGCGAGGGCCGTGTTCCGGAAGCTCCCGGTCAGCGACTGGTCCCCGACAAGGGCGCTGCGTCCAGGCACCGCGATTGCGATCGCAGCCAGCAACGCTGCCCCCAGCGACGCCGAGACGGCAGCAAGCGCCGGCAGGCTACGCGTGCGGTGGCGCAGACGCATACCCAACCCGGGGGGGCTGGCGCGCTCCGACATCTGGATGACAACCGCGAGGTGGCCGAGGTCGCGTATCCACGCCGCACAGCCGACACAGCCCGCTCGATGACGCTCGAGCCCTCTCGACTCGAGCTCGGATAACTCACCATCGAGCTTGCACGAGGCCAATTGCCGCCAATGGTCACAGGCGTGAGCACCCCTGGTCACATTGATAGAGACGGGCCGCTCTTCGAGAAGTTAGTTACAGAAGTGCCTATCTCTGGTGTACAGCTAGTGTCGGGTGTCCACGGAGACGCCAACGAGGAGAAGACCCACGCCGACGGTGAGAAGGATGGCAGGGAGATTCATCGCCTGCTGGTGTTCGTCGCGGGTCGCCCAACGAACGCCGCCGGCGCCTTTGAACTGGCCGGTGAAGGCGGAGAAGAAACCGGCGTCAGCGCCCCGGCCGCGCACGGGTGGCCGGCTGCCGAGCAAGAAGCCGAACCCGGCGAGAGCCGAGCCCGTGAGGTACAAGCCGATGGCGATCCCGCGGCGGGCTCCTTCGTGGAGTACGGCGCCCAGCAGGACACCGCCGGCGCACGCGAAAGCGCCGGCGATAACGGCGAAAACGCCCAGTCTCGCCGCCCCTCCGAGCAGCATCCGGCCGTTCGGCCGCCGCATTACTCCGCCGGAGCAGGTACGGGTGCGGAGGCGAAGTGCCCCCGCATCTCTGCCTCGCTGAGCGGCCAGCGCTCGAGGGGATAGTGACAGCGGACGGCGTGGCTCTCCGCCATCCCGTCGCGACTCGCGAGCTCGGGCGTCTCGACATCGCAGTGCCCCTCGTGGAATCGCGGGCAGCGCGTATGGAAGCGGCAACCGGTCGGAGGATTCAGCGGACTGGGAACGTCTCCCTCGAGCACGATCCGCGCACGACTGCGGCCAAGCTGGGGATCCGGGATCGGCACGGCCGAGAGAAGCGAGCCGGTGTACGGGTGCTTCGGCGTGTCATACAGATCATGCCGGGCCCCCGACTCCATCATCTGACCGAGATACATGACGAACACGCGGTCAGAGATGTGGCGGACGACGTTCAGGTCGTGCGCGATGAAGATGTACGTGAGGTTGAACTCCTTCTGGAGGTCCTTCAGAAGGTTGAGGATCTGAGCCTGCACCGAGACGTCGAGCGCCGAGACCGGCTCGTCGCAGACGATCAGCTTCGGATTGATTGCGAGAGCGCGCGCGATCCCGATGCGCTGCCGCTGGCCGCCCGAAAACTCATGCGGGAAGCGGTTGTAGTGCTCCGGGTTCAAGCCGACGATCTCGAGCAACTCCTGGACGCGCTTCTTGATCTCGGTCGGCGTCCCCATCTTGTTGACCTGCAGCGCCTCGCCGACGATGAAGCCGACCCGCTTGCGCGAGTTGAGCGATGCGTACGGATCCTGGAAGATCATCATCATTTCGCGCCGGTACGGCCTCATCGCAGCTCTCGAGAGGTTCGTGATGTCGCTGCCCCGGAACGTGACTCGGCCAGCCGTCGGATTGAGAAGCCTGACGAGGCACCGGGCCATCGTCGACTTGCCGCAGCCCGACTCGCCGACTACACCGATCGTCTCGCCCTCGTTGACCGCGAACGTCACGCCGTCGACGGCCTTCACCGCGCCGACCTGCTTCCGAAACATGATCCCCTTCGTCACCGGGAAGTGCTTCTCCAGGCCTTCGACGACGAGCAACTCGTCGCCGTGGAGGTCGAGCTCCGACCTCTGCTCGGCAGCGACGGCGGTCACGCGGTCGCCTCCCCCGCGAAGGAGCCGAGCAGCTCGGCCGACACGTGATCCTTCGTCTCCTGGTCGAGGTGACACGCCTGGAAGTGGCTCTCCTCACCGGGCACGGTCGCAAGCGGAGGATCTTCCTCGCGGCAGACGGGCATCGCATACGCGCACCGGGGATTGAAGCGACACCCGCGAGGGGGATGCAGCAGCGACGGCGGCTGGCCCTCGATCTGAACGAGCCGCTCGACATCGGCGTTGAGCCGTGGCAGCGAGCCCATCAGCCCCCAGGTGTACGGGTGCTGCGGGTTGTTGAAGATGCGATCGACCGGCGCCTGCTCGGCGACCTCGGCCGCGTACATGACGATCACGTCGTCGGCGATCTCTGCAACGACGCCGAGATCGTGCGTGATCATGATCACCGCGCTTCCGTATTCCCGCTGCATCTTCGCGATGAGCTCGAGGATCTGCGCCTGCATGGTCACGTCGAGCGCGGTGGTCGGCTCGTCGGCTATCAATAGATCGGGATTGTTGATGAGCGCCATCGCGATCATCACGCGCTGGCGCATTCCGCCCGAGAACTGATGCGGGTAGTCGTAGATGCGGCTCTCGGCGCGCGGGATCCCGACTTGCTTCAGGAGCTCGAGTGCGCGCGCGGCCGCCTGCTTCTTCGTCGCGTCGTTGTGAAGCTGCACCGCCTCGGCGAGCTGCTTCCCGATCGAGTGAACCGGATTGAGGCTCGTCATCGGGTCCTGGAAGATCATCGCCATGTCGTTACCGCGGATTCGCCGCAGACGATCGCCGCGCATCTTGAGGAGGTCCTCGCCCTTGAAGAGCGCCTGGCCGGACGTGGCCGTGTTCCGCTTCGCGTTGAGCCCCATGATCGTCAGACAGGTGACGCTCTTGCCGGAGCCGGACTCGCCGACGATGCCGAGCGTTTGCCCCGCATCGACCGAGAAGCTCACACCGTCGACCGCCTTGACGATGCCGTCACCGGTCTTGAAGTGCGTCTTCAGATCTATGACGTCGAGGAGGGCCAATGCGTTACTGAGACTAGCTCGTGATTACGAGAGTCGGATCCTCGGGTCGATCCACGCGTAGAGCACATCCACGATGAGGTTGAAGACGATAATCATCGTCGTGGCGAAGACGATGACCCCGAGCACCGTCGGGGTGTCGCCGGCAGTGATCGACTGGACGGTCCACCAGCCGAGTCCCTGAAGCCCGTAGATGGACTCCGTGAAGACCGCCCCGCCGAGCGCAAGGCCGATGTCCATGCCGAGCATCGTCACGACTGGGAGAAGGGCGTTGCGAAGAATGTGTTGGCGAAGGACACGGGACTCGGGCGCGCCCTTGGCGCGCGCCGTGCGCACATAGTCCTCGCTCATAACCTCCATCACGTTGGCGCGGATCATGCGGACGTAGATCGCCATGAACAGGACCGCGAGAGTGAACCATGGCAGCGCGAGGTGGTATGCCCACTGGACCAGACCCGTGGATTGGCCTTCGACCCCGCCCGAGGAGAACAAGCCCGCGTAGCCCCCGATCGGGAATAACTGCACCCTGTCGCTCAAGAAGTAGAGGAGGAGAAGCCCGAGCCAAACTGGATGCATCGACACCCCGACGAGCACTCCGAACATCGTCGTACGGTCGAGCAGCGAGCGTGGCCGGAGCGCGCTGAGGATCCCGATCGGCAGTGCGACGAGCATCCAGAGGATTACAGCGCCGAAGACGAGTGACATCGTGATCGGGGCAGCCTGCGTAATGATCTGGTTGACCGACTGCTGGCTGAAGTACGAGTGACCGAGGTTCGGGTACTTGAAGTGGGGACCGCCCGTGAAGCTGAAAGGAATCAGCTTTCCGACGAACTTGGCGTACTGGACGTACAACGGCCTGTCCGTGCCGAGGTCGTGCGAAATCCTCTTGAGCATCACAGGAGTGCACGACTTGCCGCAGGCCACCCTCGCGGGGTCCTTCGGAACAAGGTAGAAGAGCGCGAAGCCGATGGCCGTCACCGTGAACATCAAGGCGATGGCCCAGAACACGCGGCGGATGAGGTACTGAATCATGGGATTGGCTTCTCTACTGGGATGCTTATGCGGATGGGGTGGTTCTACGCGGATAGTACGTACGTCTGTGGGTGCCGGCCATACGGCCGGCACCCACAGTTAAGCAACGTGCTGCTCGGCGTCTCCTAGGACTGGTACAGGAGTCCGAGTTCCACCGACGCGAACGGTGCGTCGTACCGGTAGTTGTGCGCGTTATCGGAGATGTAGTCGACGAAGTTCGCCGAGTTCTCCGTGGCCCACGGGGCGAGGTTGGACGTCATCCACTGATCCTCCGCACCCCAGCAGTTGGTGCGCGCCGACCCGGCCAGCTTGCTGCACGCATCGGTCTTCGCGTTGAGCGTGCTGTTGTTGATGTAGGCGAGGTCGTTGTTGTTGTCGGGGCCGATGGTGCGCCCGTCGAACAGGATGCCGAACCAGTCGAAGCCGTCCGGATAGTCATCGCTCCAGCCGGCCGTCATGATGTCCATGTTGTTGCCCTTGATACCCGCCTGGGTATAGCGGTCATACCCGGCGAACCCAACGCTGTTGACATTGCAGCCCAGCTGATGGAAATCGTACGAGTCGAGGGCTGCTGCCTGGACGGCGGGGTCGCTCGTGCCGTGCCAGAAGTTGATCGTGTCGCCGCCGTTGCAGTTGTTGCCCTGAGACTTGGCTGCGCTGAAGCGGGCGTTGGTGGGCGTCGAGGTCGGGTACGCGTAGTTCGACGACCAGTGCGATCCGGCAAGCGCCTTCGGCAGAGCCTGCGTCTGCGACGTGCCGGAGAGGTATCCGCCGATGTTGAGGATGCCCGGCCGGTCGACGACCTGGTTGACGGCCTTGCGGAGATTCACATGGCCGAACGTGTTCCGCGACGTGTTCATCGCCAGGTAGCTGATGATGAGCGTCGGCTCGACCCAGAACCGCGACTTGTTCACGCCGTACTTCTTGGCGAGGTTCTTGTTGTTCGACGGCTCCGGGTTGCCGTTGAGGTCAAGCGCGTAGGTCGGGTTCTTGGCATCGATGCCGTTGAACGCAGCGCTGCTGCTGACCTTCATGTTCATGATGATCGTGCTTGCCTTGTGCAGCTTGAGGCCCTTGTAATGCGTGTTGAGGTGCAGGACCATCTGCTTGCCGACGGTGCGCTTGTAGAGGAAGTACGGGCCGGAGCCGGGGAGTGCACCGCTGTACTCGCTGCCCTTCCACTTGCCGCTCACGTAGAGCGGGGCGGCCTTGTCGATCGGGCAGAAGAACGGCAGAGCGAGCTTCGGCAGCATCGTGCCGTCAGCCTTGACGAGCGTGACCGTGAGCTTTTGCCCCTTGGCCGTAACGCCGCTGACGGTCCTGATCGTGTTGCTGTTGTTCTCCGTATCCCAGCCCTTGACAACCCCGGTCATGAAGCCGGTCACCGGCGAGTTGAGGGACTTGAGGGCGTCACGATCGAACGCGTACTCGTAGTTCGCGGCCGTGATCGAATGGCCGTTGCTGAACTTGAGGCCGCTCCTGATCGTGAAGGTGTACGTCTTGCCGTTGTTCGTGACCTTCGGCAGACCCGCAGCGCCGAGCGGTGAGAGCGAGCTGCTGACCTTGCCGCTGTGGTCGGAGTAGCCGACGAGCGTGTCGCACGTTTCCTGCTCGATCTGCCACCCCAGCACGCTGTACGACAGCGCGGGATCGCTGTGGTCGATATCAGTGCTATCGACCGCGACGGTCAGCGTCGGCTTGATCGAGGCTGCGCGCGCAGTGCCTCCTGCGGCCGTACCCACGGAAAGCGCGGCGAATGCCACACCCGCGAGCAGGCAAAGAGGCAGCGTAACCCATAGCCTTTTGCGCATTTTGATTTGGTCCCTTTCCCTCCGTGACCCCCGTGTGGGGTCGTTTTGTCAGTTAGACGAACTCAGCAGCAACTTGGTTAGCGGAGCGACATCAATTGGCGGTGCGCGGATCGAAGGCGTCGCGCAGCCCGTCGCCCAGCAGGTTGAACGAGAGCGTCGTGATCAGGACCATCAGCCCCGGCCACAACAGCAGGAAGACGTTGAGGCGGTAGTACGGAAGCGACAGCTCGAGCAGCTGGCCCCAGCTCGACGTCGGATCGGTAATCCCGATGCCGAGGAACGACAGGCCGGCCTCGGCGAGCACGAAGCCGCCGACCGAAAGGGTGGCGATGACGATCATCGGCGCCACGAGATGCGGCAGCAGATGCGAACGAATGATCCTCCAGTCGCTTGCTCCGGTCATCCGAGCCGCCTCGACGAACTCCTTCTCGCGCAGCGAGAGAATCTGGGCCCGGGCGATCCGCGCGGGATAGAACCACCCAAAGATCACGAACACTGTCGTGAGCAGGAAGACGCCCTGGGGCAGGAAGCCGAGCGTGATCCCCCGCAGCTGCGTCCCGGCCACCTCCGCGAGCCCGATGATGAACAGCAAGACCGGGAACGCCATGACCAGCTCCGTAAGCCGGGAGATGAGCGTGTCGGTCACGCCGCCGAAGTACCCGGCCGCCGCCCCCATAAGGAGGCCCAGGATCGTCGCGAAAATCGTCGCAAAGACCGCGATCTCGAGCGAGGTCTGGCCACCGTAGAGCAAGCGAAGGAACTCGTCGCGGCCGACGAGGCTATCCGCGCCGAGGATGAAGAACGCCTTCGGCCCCTGGTTGCCCGGCAACTGCGAAACATGAGCCCAGGGGCCGATAGGAGCGCCGTTGTCGGCGGTAGTGCCGCCGAGGAAGGGTGTGTTCCCGTCGTGGCCGAGAAAATGCTGAGCGATCGGAGCTCCGGCGAAAGAGACGAGGAACAAAAGGAGGATCGTGATCCCACCGACGATCGCGACCTTGTCGCGCTTGAACACACGCCAGACCGACTCCCAGTAGCCGAGCGCATGGATCTCGTGCTTGTCGTCCTCCGTCGCAGGCGGCGGCGGCGCGGTCAGGTCGGGGATGGCGTGGGGGTCGAGTGTGCTCATGGGTTCACGACGCAGACGTCTTCGAGGACGCGTGAGCCGGGGACACTACTAGAGCTCGCACCGGCGACGCAACGCGGAAGCGCATCATGTGAGACGGCTAACCCCTGGCGTTCGGGATCGGAGGCGTCCAGCGCGGCACCCAGTTGTTGACCACCCAGCGGTGGTGACGCTTGAGCAGGTCGACGTAGAAGGTGTACACGCCCGCCTCCTTGACCTTGAGCGGCTCGTCAGGCGTGATGACGTGCACCTGGAAGCGCACGCTATCGCGGTATGACCAATCGGGCTTCTCGAAGACGAGCCACGTCTTCTTGTCGACCGGATAGGGAACGACCGTCGTGCCTCCGCGCGCCCATTCCTTCTTGGAAATATTCTCGCGGAGCGCGGGGCCGATCAAGTGGTAGCCCTGGGCAAGGTGCTTACGTGCGACGGACGTCATGACGAACTGCTTGACGATCCCGTGCAGGTACGCCGTTTCTTGCTTGCTGAGCTTGACGGTCTTCGGGGTGGGCGGATTATCCGGAAGCGGAATCGGCTTCGTGGGTACCCCTGCGCCGCTGCTACCGAATGCGCCGTAGATACCGATGCCGACGACGAACGCGGCGACCATCGCAACAATCGGTGCCGAATTCCGCCAGAACCGGCGGCGGCGGTAGAAGGGAGGTAGCCCCGAGCGGGGCGTGGTCGCGTCGGCGCTCATTCGGTCGAAAGTATAGACGTGCTATTCGCGAATTGGTTAGCGGCGTCCCATCGCCGCTTCGTAGGCCTGCAGAGCTCGACGGTTGCGGGCTCGTGCGTACAGCAGGACGCCCGAAATAGTCGCGAGGACCAGGCCACCGACTGCGCCGATCACGACCCAGAACCAGAACGCTCTGCCGGGCGGGAGAGGGACGTACGAGCCGGCGGTCGACGACCCCGGCCCGAAGTCGTTCCCCCCGGTTATCGCGCACCTCGAGCTCGCGCAACTGCCCTTGTGCCCGGACCCGAGCCTGGCGACGCCTGCTTGGTAGTAGATGTCGACCACCCAGCGGCCGTGGACTTTGCGCACGACTGTCGGGGCGAAGATCACTTCGGCGTTCTTGCCGCCCGAGCGCAGGCCGACCTGGAGATCGGCCTCGTCGGGGGAGACGAGCTTCCCGTCCCAGGCGTTGCTGAAGTCGTTGCCGCGGGCGGGGAATGCCTGAGCAGTCACGCCCGTGCCGCGGATCCACGACTCGCGCGTCGTCCCGCCGCGCATGTCCGGGCCGACGAGCGCCCAACCGGCTGCGAGGTTCCGGCGCAGGACGACGTCCTTGACGAAGCTGTCGATGAGCTTCGAGATCGCCCGGTGCGTGGACGCGGGCATCGGTGCCGCCGACGCCGTCGTCGGCGCGGCGACAAGAAGAAGGAGCGAGGCGCAGACGAGAGCGAACCGCTTCATTCGGTCAGAGTACCCGCGAGATCCGATCAAGCTCGGGTCGCGATCGGCGGCGTCCAGCGCGGTACCCACAGGTTGACGAGCCATCGTCCCTGGCGCTTGATCACGTCGACGAAGAACCTGTCGGCGCCCGCGAGCTTGACCTCGTTCGGCCGATCAGGCGTGACTACGCGCACGGGGAACCTCGCTCTCGTCGCGTACGAGTATTGAGGCGTCTCAAAGACAAGGTGGGTCTTCGCGTCGACCGGATACGGGACGACCGTGACGTGCCCCGCTGCCCAGCTCTTGGCGGAGATCCCTTGCTTCATCCCGGGGCCGAGCAGCCGGTAGCCCGCGGCGAGATGCTTGCGCGAGAGGTTGTCCCGGACGAACTCGGCGATGAGCGGGCGCACCGCCGGATCGAGCTTGACCATGTTCGGCACGCGCGGGCCAGTCGAAAGAGCGGGGCGATGCTGCGACGTGCCACAAGCGGCGAGGCCGACGAGGGCCGCGATCGTCAGCACGATGAGGACAGGAGTGCGCATGCCGTGCCGATTTAGACGAGCGACGGGTGCACTGGTTAGACCTCGCGCGGACGCTTCGCCGCGAGGCCGGCGAACCAGTCGAGCGCTTCCGGGTTGGCGAGCGAATCGCGGCTCGCGACCTCGTCGGCGGGCGCTCCGGTGAGGATGCGCTTGACCGGCACCTCGAGGATCTTTCCGGACAGCGTGCGCGGGATCGCGGGCGCGGCGACGATCTCGTCGGGCACGTGGCGCGGCGAGCAGTCCTCGCGAATGCGGCGGCGGATCTCGCCGACGAGCGCATCGTCGAGCGTGGCGCCGTCGCGGAGGACGACGAAGAGCGACATGCGGCTGGTGCCGTCCTCTTGTGGCACGTCGACGACAAGAGCGTCAACGACACCTTCGAGCGCGAGGACGCTGCGGTAGAGCTCGCTCGTTCCCATGCGCACGCCGCCGCGGTTGATCGTCGCGTCAGAGCGGCCGGTGATGATCGCCGTGCCGCGCTCGGTGATCTCGATCCAGTCACCGTGGCGCCACACGCCGGGGAACGTCGAGAAGTAGCTCTCGCGGTAGCGCGAGCCGTCGTCGTCGCCCCAGAGATAAAGAGGCATCGACGGCATCGGCTCGGTGATGACGAGCTCGCCGACCTCGCCGACGAGCGAGCGACCGTCCTCGCTCCACGCCTCGACCTTCGCGCCGAGCGCGCGCGCCTGCAGCTCGCCGCGGTACACGGGCAGTGTCGGGACGCCGCCGACGAACGCGGTGCATACGTCGGTACCGCCCGACGTGGAGAAGAGCCAGGTGTCGGCGCCGAGCTCGTCGCGCACCCAGTCGAAGCCCTCCGGGGCGAGCGGCGAGCCGGTCGAGCCGACGCTGTCGAGGCGCGAGAGGTCGCGGCCGTCGGTCGGGCGCACTCCGTCTTTCTGGCAGCTCGCGATGAAGCCGGCGCTCGTCCCGAAGCACGTGATCTCGGCGGCGTCGGCGAGATCCCAGAGCGTGCCGAGGTTCGGGTACGCCGGGTTGCCGTCGAAGAGCACGACAGACGCCTCGGAGAGCAGCGCGCCGACGAGGAAGTTCCACATCATCCAGCCGGTCGTCGTGAACCAGAAGACGCGATCGCCGGCGCGCGCGTCGAGGTGGAGGCGGAGCTTCTTGAGGTGCTCGAGGAGGATGCCGCCCTGGCTGTGGACGATCGCCTTCGGCAGTCCCGTCGTGCCGGAGCTGTAGAGCACCCAAAGAGGATGGTCGAACGGGAGCTGTGCGAACTCGAGCTCGGCCGCGGGAAGCTCCCACTCCCTGCCGGCGAGGTACGGGACGACGAGCGTGCGCTCGAGCGTCGGCAGGTTGCGCTCGATCTCGGCGACGGCATCGCCGCGGTCGAAGTCCTTGCCGCCGTAGCGGTAGCCGTCGACCGCGAGCAGCACCTTCGGCTCGATCTGCGCGAAGCGATCGACGACGCTGCGCACGCCGAACTCGGGCGCGCAACTCGACCAGATCGCGCCGATGCTCGAGCACGCGAGGAACGCGGCGATCGTCTCGGGAATGTTCGGGAGGTACGCGGCGACGCGATCGCCCGCTTCCACCCCGCTCTCGCGCAACGCCGCGACCACCGCGCCGGTGCGGGCGCGGAGCTCTTCCCACGTCCAGTCGTCGAGCGGGCGCAGCTCCGAGGCGTGGCTGATCGCGAGTGCGTCGTTGTCGCGGTCGCGGAAGATGTGCTCCGCGTAGTTGAGTCGCGCACCGGGGAACCATTCGGCGCCGGGCATCTCGCGGCTCGTGAGGACGCGCTCGCACGGCTCACTGGCGCACACGTCGAAGAACTCCCAGATCGACGCCCAGAACTCCTCGAGTGAATCGACGGACCACTGCCAGAGGTCGTGGTAGTCGCCGAGCGCGAGGCCGCGCGTGTCGTTCAGCCACTCGCGGTAGCGGGTGATCGTCGCGGACGCGACGCGTTCCGGGCTCGGCTCCCAGAGGATCGGCGGCGTGGTAGCTCCCACGCCGCCGATGCTACTTCTGGAAGACGGGGATCAACTCGTGGTGCGTGTGGCGCTCTGGTTCACGCCGGACTTGAACATCCCGCCGGTCGCGATCTTCGTCATGAGCGTGTCGGCCTGGGACTCCTCGTCGAGCGTCTGGTCGGCGAGGTCCGCGATGCCGTCGTAGCCGCACTCCTTCGCGAGCTGGCGGACGGTGCCCCACGCGGCGATCTCGTAGTGCTCGACTCGCTGGGCCGCTGCGATGATCGCTGCGTCCTTCGCGGTCGGGTCGCCGGACATCTGGATGACGTGCTCGCCCTCGGTGATGAGGCCCTTCATGCCCTTGCATTCCTCCGTGCCGGGCGTCGCGCCGAGCTCACCGAGCGCTTCCTCGACGCGCTTCACGTGGCCCTTCGTCTCCTCGAGATGCTCCTTGAACGCGGTCTTGAGCTCGTCGTGCGTCGCCGCCTGCTCCATCTTTGGCAGCGCCGTCACGAGCTGCGTCTCCGCGCTGTAGAGATCCTCGAGCTGCTCTGTCAAAACGTCCTTCAGCGTGTGCAGACCCATCGGTTTGCCCCTTTCCTCGGATTGAGCCGTACACACAGCGCCTACCGCGGCGAGAAAAATGCAAACAGGACTAAGGTGGCCGCGTGGCCGACGAGTCCCTCACCGTCCGCGACAACCGCTCCGGCGAGGAGATCGAGATCCCGATCGTCGACGAGACGATCCACGCGACGGAGCTGAAGAAGCTCGGGCTGACCTCGTACGACCCGGCGTTCCTCAACACCGCGTCGACGCGCAGCTCGATCACGTACATCGACGGCGACGCCGGCATCCTCCGCTACCGCGGCTACCCGATCGAGCAACTCGCGGAGGAGGCGAGCTTCCTCGAGATCGTGTGGCTCCTCTTCGAGGGCGAGCTGCCGACGCAGGGCGAGCTCGACGCGTGGCAGGACGAGGTTCGGCTGCACACCTATGTTCATACGAACGTCACCCGGTTCCTCGACGGTTTCCAGCACGACGCGCATCCGATGGGGATGCTGCTCGGCGCGACCGCCGCGCTCTCGACGTTCTATCCCGACGCAAAGGAGATCGGCGACGAGGAGAGCCGGCGCCTCCAGCGCGTGCGCCTCATCGCGAAGTTCCCGACGATCGCCGCGTGGGTCTTCCGCCACAGCCGCGGCCTGCCGTACGTCTTCCCGCGGAACGACCTCGACTACATCGGCAACTTCGTCAACATGACGTTCGAGATCGGCGGCGTGCACGAGCCGAATCCGGTGCTGCAGCGGGCGCTCGAGATCCTGCTCATCCTCCACGCCGACCACGAGCAGAACGCCTCGACGAACGCGGTGCGCGGCGTCGGCTCGACGCAGGTGGATCCGTTCTCAGCCGTCTCCGCGGGGATCGCCGCGCTGTACGGGCCGCTGCACGGCGGCGCGAACGAGCAGGTCTTGCGGATGCTCGACGAGATCGGCGACGTGAAGAACGTGCCGGCGTTCATCGAAGGAGTGAAGAACCGCGAGAAGCTCCTCATGGGCTTCGGGCACCGCGTGTACAAGAACTACGACCCGCGCGCGAAGCTCATCAAGCGCGTCGCGGACGAGGTGTTCGCGCAGACCGGCGTCGACCCGAAGCTCGAGATCGCGCTCGAGCTCGAGCGGATCGCGCTCGAGGACGAGTTCTTCGTCGAGCGGAAGCTCTACCCGAACGTCGACTTCTACTCCGGGATCATCTACCGGGCGATGGGCTATCCGACCGACTACTTCACGGTGTTGTTCGCGCTCGGGCGGCTGCCCGGCTGGCTCGCGCAGTGGGAGGAGATGCTCAGCGACTCGGAGCAGAAGATCGCACGGCCGCGGCAGATCTACACCGGGTACGACGAGCGCGACTTCATGCCGATCGCAAAGCGCTGAGCGCCTCACAGTCGACGCCCGCAGGTCCGGTACGCCATTTCCGGCCGCTGAGCACCTCTTCGTACAGGCAGACGCTCATCGTGGGCGTGGCGCCGAACGGCACGGGAAGCGCAGAGCCGAAATCTCCATGGGAGGCGTACTCCGCGGCAAGCGAGTCATCGCAGCCCGGCAGCGTGCTGCTCGGACGGCAGAAGGTCTCGCGCGGCGGGTTCCCGTGCCGTGTCGGGCCTGGATAGCTCCCGCCTCCTGTGATAACGAGCAGCCGCCACGTCTTCCCCTTGAGCGCCGCTCCCGAGACCGCGAGATACCCGATGACGTCGGTCACCTCGCTTTTCTTGGCGTTCGTGAACAGCTTGAGGCAGAGCGCTCCCCGAGGCTTCGCGTTGCACGGGAGCGAGAGCTTGTTCGAGCTGCCGCAGCCGGCGAGGACGAATGCGATGACTGCCAGTGCGAGCGCTCCGCGCTTCATACGCGGATTATGAGCGGCGGAGGGAGACCTTGCCGCCTTCGCCCGCGGGCGCGGACGTGTGCTCGTGGACGATCTTCCAGCCGTCGCCTTCGCGGCGGAGGATCCACGTGAGGCGATTGTTCATCGAGCGCTCCTCGTTGCCGTCGGCGTCAAGGCCGCGGAACGTCGTGAACGCGCTGACCGCGGCGACGGTGTCGCCGACCTCGGTGCGAACCTCGTCGAACTCGACCGCGACCTGCGGCGACGTTTGCGGCGAGCCGAACCACTCCTCGACCATCTCGCGGAGCGCCGGCTTGCCGTCGTACGTCCAGACCGACCAGAGGTCGAACGTGCGGACGTCGTCGGCGTAGAGCGAGAGGAACGCCTCGACGTCCTTCGCGCGGACCGCGGCGACGTACGCGTCGAGGATCTCGTTCACTCGGCGGCGTCCGTCAGGGCGTGGCCGATCATTCCGCCGACGAAAGGCACGAGCCCCGCGACGAGCCAGTGGCCGGTGTTGTACGTGCCGTCGGTCCACGAGTTGTACGCGACAAAGAGGAGCACCGATCCGACGCCGGTCGCAACGCCCCACGCCCCGCGGATCGGGCGGCGACGGCTCATGAACACGACCGCGACGAGCGCGACAGGGATGGTGAAGATCCCGATGACGGAGATCCCGAACCCGAACCCGACACCGACGAGAGCCCAGGCCCAGAACCATCCGCAGCCCGTCCAGTGCGTTGTCGTGGTCATACCGAGAAGATTGCCGACAGCGCGTCGCGGTCTGCGGCACTCAACGGGTTCTCGAGCGCCGCGAGCGCGGGCGCGAGCTGTTCGGGGCGGCGCGGGCCGATGACGACGGACACGTTCGGATCGGCGAGGAGCCACGCGAGCGCGAGCGTCGCCGGATCGCCGCGACGTTCCAGTTCCTCGAGCGCGTCGAAGACTGCGTCGGTGCGGAGCTGCTCGTACGGGCCGCTGCGGAGCGTCATGCGCGAGCCCTCCGGCGGCGCTTCGTCGCGGCGGTACTTCCCCGTGAGCCAGCCGCCGCAGAGCGGGCTGAACGCCTGGAACCACACGCCGTGCTCGGCACACAACGGCAGCGGGTCCGTCTCGACGTCGCGATCGAGGAGCGAGTACGAGTCCTGGACGGCGGCGAACGCTCCCACCGCGAGCCCGGCCAGGAGCTCCGCGTCGCCGACGTTGCTCAGGCCATACGCGCCGATCTTCCCGGCGGCGACGAGCTCCTCGAACACACCGGCGACCTCGGCGATGGGAACGTCGGGATCCCAGGCGTGCGCGAGATAGAGGTCGACGCGCTCGACACCGAGCCGCGCGAGGCTCGAGTCGATCTGCCGGCGGACGCGCGCCGGCGCGAGGCCGTGATCCTCGCCCTCGTCCATCGGATTGAACGTCTTCGTCGTGATGCGAATCCCCTCAGGGCGCCGCGACTGGAGCCAGCCGCCGATGTAGGTCTCGCTGCGGCCGCCGCCGTACGCGTCGGACGTGTCGAGCCACGTGAGCCCCGCCTCGAGCGCCGCGTCGAGCAGCGCAAACGCCTGCTCCTCGTTCTCGCCCTGCCCGAAGAACGCCGGCGCCGAGCCGATGCCGCCGAAGTTGCCGCAACCGACGATGACGCGGGGGTAGGCTCGCTCCATGGCGACGACCCTATTCGACGTCGCAGGCGCGAGAGCCCGCTTCTCGTCACTGAAGGACGGCGGCTTCGTCTTCCTCGACGCGCCCGGCGGGTCGCAGGTGCCGGACGAGGTCGGAGACGTGATCTCGCGCACGCTGCGCGAGGCGAGCGCGAACAACGGCGCGCCGTACGAGACATCGAAGCGCGTCGAGGCGATCTACAAGCAGGCGCGCGTCGACGCGGGCCGCTTCCTCAACTGCTCGCCCGACGACGTGATCTTCGGCGCGAACATGACGACGCTCGACTTCATGCTCACCCGCACCGCGGCTCGCGACTGGCGCCAGGGCGACAAGATCCTCGTCTCGAAGCTCGACCACGACGGCGGTGTGGCGCCGTGGATCGAGCTCGCGGCCGACCGCGGCTTCGAGGTCGACTGGATCGACGTCACGCCCGAGCTTCGCCTCGACCTCGAGGATCTCGAGCGGAAGCTCGACGACCGCGTGCGCGTCGTCGCGTGCGTGGCCGCGGCGAACTCGGTCGGGACGCTCACGGACATCCCCCGCGTCGCCGAGCTCGCGCACTCCGTCGGGGCGCTCAGCTGGGTCGACGGCGTGCACTACGCCGCGCACGAGCCGGTCGACGTCGAGGCGCTCGGCTGCGACGTTTTCCTCTGCTCGCCGTACAAGTACTGCGGCCCGCATCTCGGGCTCGCCTACGGGAAGCACGGGCTGCTCGAGTCGTGGCGCCCGTACAAGGCGCGGCCCGCGCCGACGGAGCCGCTCGGCAAGCGCTTCGAGACCGGCACTCCGCCGTACGAGCTGCTCGCGGGCTTCTCCGCGACGATCGCGTATCTCGAGTCGCTCGGCGGAATGGCGACGCTCCGCGAGTACGAGCGCGGACTCGGCCAGCACTTCCTCGACACGCTGCCCGAGTTGGTGACGGTGTACGGCGTGCAGGGGATGGAGGGACGCGTCCCGACCTACCTCCTCAACGTCGAGGGCATCGACGCCGCGACCGCCGCGACGACGCTCGCAGAGCGCGGTTACGGCGTCTGGGCGCACAACAACTGGTACTCCGTCGGCCTGCCGTTCCCGTATCCGGGAGATGCGATCCGCATCGGCTTCATCCACTACAACACGGTGGACGAAGTTGACGGGTTCGTGCGCGAGCTCGCTGGCTTCGCCTAGTACTAGGTAGTACGGTCTTTGGCGAGCTAGCGGGTGGCGCGCCAAGACGGGGTGGCCTATTCGCCGTACTCCTCGGGCGGGTCGAAAGGACGGTTATCCCTCGGCCAACGCTCCGCAACCCGGTCGAGATTGAGCTGCATCGCCGCGTCCACTTCGTTGAGGCGATCCATGAGTGTCGCCAAGTCGTGTTTGTCCTCGATCCACTCGGCGATGAGGGAGTTCAAAGCACCAACGCCACCGAGAGCGGAGCCCACAGCCCAGCCGAGACGCTCGACGTCGTCTTCAAGTGCCGCGATGCGGCGCTCCAGGTCGTGCCTGCCGCGCATTCCACGGAGCATACGGAGACCGGGCGTCGCGCTCCGCGCCCTCCCGCGTGCGCGAACTGACCTTTGGGCACTCCTCGCATTCCCGCGCTTCACGAACGCGGAGCGTCGGGAGCGCGCTCGTTTCACCAAGGCTCTCCTACTAGTAATCTTGCGAACCTATGTTCGTATTGCACGCGGACGCGGATGCGTTCTTCGCGTCGGTCGAGCAGCGGGACGATCCGCGGTTGCGCGGGCGTCCCGTCATCGTCGGCGGCGGCGTCGTGCTGGCCGCGAGCTACGAGGCGAAGGCGCGCGGCGTGCGCACCGCGATGGGCGGCCGCGCGGCGCTGCGCCTGTGTCCTGACGCGGTCGTCGTGCCGCCGCGGTTCTCCGCCTACACCGAGGCGAGCCGCGCGATGTTCGCCGTCTTCGAGGACGCGTCGCCGGTCGTCGAGGGGCTGTCGATCGACGAGGCGTTTCTCGACGTGCGGGGGATGGAGCGGATCGCCGGCACGCCCGTGGAGATCGCCACGCGGCTGCGCGCGGCGGTGCGGGAGCGGGTCGGGATAGCGGTCACCGTCGGCGTCGCGCGGACGAAGTTCCTCGCGAAGGTCGCGAGCGGCGTCGCGAAGCCCGACGGGTTGCTCGCCGTGCCGGCGGAGCGCGAGCTCGAGTTCCTCCACCCCCTCCCGGTCGAGCGTGTCTGGGGCGTCGGACCGGCGACGGCAAAGCGGCTCAACGCGTGGAACGTCCGCACCGTCGGCGAGCTCGCGGCCCTGTCGGAGACGACGCTTGTCGCGATCGTCGGCCGCGCGGCGGGGCGGCACCTGCATGCGCTCGCGCACAACCGCGACTTCCGGCGCGTGGAGGCCGGACGGCGACGCGGCTCGATCGGCTCGCAGCGGGCGTTGGGGCGCGGCCGTCACTCGCCGGAGTCGGTGGACGCGACGCTCGTGGGCATCGTCGACCGCATCGCGCGGCGGCTGCGCTCCGCAGGACGCGTCGGGCGAACCGTCGTGCTGCGCTTGCGGTTCGGCGACCTCGAGCGCGCGACGCGCTCGCACACGCTCCCGTTTCCGACGGCGAGCACGGCGGCGATCCTCGTCACGGCGCGGGCGCTCCTCGCGGCGGCGACGCCGCAGATCGAGCGGCGCGGGATCACGCTCATCGGCTGCTCGGTCGCGATGCTCGAGGACGACCGCACGCGGCAACTCCTGCTCGGCCCGGATGAGGCGCTCGACGCGGCGGTGGATGCGGTGCGCGACCGGTTCGGAAGCACGGCGATCACGCGGGCGGTGCTGCTCGGGCGAGACGCAGGCTGGACGATGCCGATGCTGCCGGACTAGGCGAGAATCCCGGCGAGCACAGCGGCGTCGATGTTGCCGCCGCTCACGATGCAGACGCAACGGTCGTCGCGTTTCAGCGCCGCCGCAAGCGCAAGAGCGCCGGCTCCCTCGGCAACGATGTGAGTGCGCGTCGCGAGGAGGCGCACGGCTTCGGCCGTCTCCTCGAGCGAGAGCGCAACCGCTTCGTCGACGAGCTCTCGCGCGCGTTCCCACATCGCGGGCAGGAGCGAACGGCCGCCCGCTCCGTCGACCCAGGACTGCGTGTACTCGATCTCCTGCGGAGTGTCGTGACCGAGCGAGGCAGCGAGCGGCGCGCCCGTCTCTGGCTCGGCGGTCACGACTCGCACCTCCGGCCGCAAAGCCTTCAGCGCGCTCGCGACTCCGGAGGTCAGGCCGCCGCCGCCCCACGGGATTACGACGGTGTCGAACTCCGGAGCGTCCTCGTCGAGCTCGAGACCGATCGTCCCGTTGCCCGCCATTACGGCCTCATCGGCGACGGGATGGACGAACAGCCCGTCGACGCCTTCGCGCCCCCCGTCGAGGATCGCGCGCCACCACTCCTCGTGCGGCAGCAGAATGAGCTCGCCGCCGAGCTCCTCGACACGGTCGAGCTTCGCGCGCGGCGCGTTGTCGGGCGCGATGACACGGCAGCGGACACCGACCTCGCGCGCCGCCCACGCAACGCCCTGCGCCATGTTCCCGGCGCTCGCCGTGACGACGCCTTCCGCAAGCTCGTCCGTCGACGCCGCGCGCACCGCTGAGAGCCCGCCGCGGAGCTTGTAACAGCCGATCGGCTGCAGGCACTCAAGCTTGAGCCAGATCCGCTCATTGAACGGGATGAGCGGCGTGCGGAGGACGTCGTCGCCGAGCCGCTCGCGCGCCCGGCGGATCTCCTCGAGCGGGATCACTCCGACTCTTTGGCGAGCTCGGTGAGGTTGGTCCTCACCGTCCAGAGCTCGGGGAACATGTTGTGCTTGATTAGCCCCGCGAGCAGTTCCACCGGTGTTCCCTGCGTGCCGACGACGTCGGCGCCGATCACGCGGGAGACCATCTTCACGTGGCGGAAGCGCCAGACGCCGACCTGCTCGTCCCAGTCGATGAGCGCCTCGGCGAGCTGGTACAGGTCTTCGTGCTCGCGGCCCCGCGTGTACACCTCGAGCAGAGTCAGCCCGCGCTCGCGGCGAAGCGTGTCGAACGCGCCCCACAGCCCCGGCGAGACGTGGCGGATGTTGCGGAAGCCGGGCGAGTCGAAGCCGGAGCCGTGGCCGAGCACGCGGCGCACCTCCTGGTACTCCCACGGCGACATGAGCTCGAGGTGCTCGAGGAACGACGTGACGTAGCGCAGCGAGTGGTTCGCGCGGAAGAGCAGGCGGAGCGCGGCGGCGGTGTCGCGCGCCTCGATGAGCCGCGTCGCCTCCTCGACCTCGGCGCACGCGTGCTTGAGCCAGAGCTCCGACGACTGGTGGACGGTCTGGAAAAGGAGCTCGTCGCGGTGCACCCACTCGTCGGGCCCTTTCTGGAGCGAGAGGAGCTCGTCGGTGCGGAGGTAGCGCTCGTAGTCCGACTCGCCGGGCCCGTCGAGGATCGGCTCGAACTCGTCGGCGTTCGGTGCTCCGGTCGGCGTGCTCACGCCGGCGAGCGTACTACGTCGAATCCTCGAACCTCGCTGTCCACCGACACTCCAACGAAGGCGACGCGGTCGCCGCCGGCGTTTCGCGTGAGGCGGGCGGTCACACTTCCGCGACAAAGCTGTTCCGTCGTCGCGACGGTTTCCGTGATACGCCATTGCCCTAGCCCCGGGCGGGAGGGGTTCGGGATGGGACCTAGAGGTGTGCGCCCGCACGACGACGCGCGGCGAAGCCGGCGAGACCTTCAGTAGATCCGCATCTCGAGTCCGGCGAGCGGGACTCCGCCGTCGTCGGTCACGAGCCACGTGTCCTGCATGTAGAGGCACTCGCTCCCGTCCGCGGAGATCGCGTGCGGGTGCATCGAGAAGACCATGTTCGCCTCGAGGACGGTGTCGATCCCCTCGCCGAGGCGCGGGTGCTCGATCATCGTCATGCCGATCGAGTGGCCCGTGACGTGGCCGAGGTGGTAGCCGCGCTCGGTGAAGCCCCGCGAGACCGCGCGGTGGACGTCGTGCGCAGTGGCGCCGGCGCGGAGTGCGGTCCGCGCGACCTCGTAGTACTCCTCGTACGCCTCGAGCATCGTCTGCACCTCCGCACTCGGCGTGCCGAGCGCGCGCGAGACCTCGACCCAGTGGCCGCCGGGACCGGCGATCTCGAGGGATGGGACGGTGAACTCGCCGAAGGTCGCGTCGTCGCGGGCGACCGCGAACTCCGCGCCGACGAGGACCATGTTCATCGTCAGCCGTCCGCAGCCGCGCGCGACGAAGAGCTCCTCCGCGGGCGCGAGCACCTCCGCCGCGCTCTTGCCCGGAGCCCACGCCTCGCGGAAGGCGTGGAACCCGGCGACGTTGATCGCGACGCTGTCCTTCACGGACTCGAGCTCGGCATCGGACTTCACGGCGCGCGCGAGGTCGTAGCCGGCGTCCCAGTTGACGAGATCGACCGCGGCGGCGAGCGGCGCGTAGTCGCGCACGGTCATGACGTAGTCGAGGCCGTAGACGCCGACGCGCTTGCCGCGCAGCGTGTCCGCGAGCCAGTCGCCGGGACGGTCGACGAAGACCTGCTCCGCAATCTGCGAGTCGCCGTGCTCGCCGACGTACCGCGCCTCGGTCGGGAAGACGATCGCCGGGTCACCGTCCATCGGCAGGACGACGTACGCGTAGCGGTGGACGATCTGGAATCCCGACAGGTACGTGACCGCGCCCTCGAAGCCGGTGTACTCGGAGCCGCAGATGACCGCGGCGTCGAGACCGTCCCGTTCGAGCGCCGCACGCACGCGGGCGTGCCTCGAGCTCAGCTCTGCGTCCAACTCGCCTCCACTCCTTTGATGAGCGCCCAGATCGCCTCATTGAGCGGCGTCGGGACGCCGTGTTCCTGGCCGAACCGGACGATGCCGCCGTTGAGATAGTCGACCTCCGTCATCCGCCGCGCCTCGACGTCCTGCAGCATCGACGCCTTGTGGTCGTACGCGACCTCGGGCTTCGCGGCGTGGTCGATGAGCGCCTCGGGATCGGCGTCGAGCTCGATCCCCTGCGCCGCGGCGACCGCCTTCCCCTCCGCAACGAGACCGGAGACGAGCGCGCGCAAGTCGGGGCGCTCGCACACGCGGCCGTGCGTCAGCCCGGTCAGCGCGCCGATCGGATTCGTCGACGCGTTGAAGATCACCTTCCGCCATTGCGGGCCGCGCGCGTCCTCGACGCCATGCGTCGGCATCCCCGCACGCGTGCACGCCTCGGCCAGCGTGTAGACGTCCCCGAGCGTGACGCGCTCGTCGTACGGCCCGAAGGTCGTGTCGCCCTGCACGTCCCATTGCACGTGCCCCGGCTCGAGGAGCTTCCCCGCGGGAAACGTCGTACCGCGGATGACGCGCTCGACGTGCGCCGCGAGAATCTCCTCGTTGCCGAGCCCGTTCTGCACCGTCGCGACGCAGCCGCCGGCGAACGCGTGCGCCGTCGCGGCGATCGCCGACTCGGTGTGCATCGCCTTCGTCGCGACGATGCCGAAGTCGCACGGCGGAATCGCTGAGGCGTCGGCCGTCGCACGCGGATGCCCGACGACGTCCCCGGCGCCGGTGAGCCGCAGGCCGTGCCGGTTGATCGCCGCGACGTGGAGCTCGTTGAGGTCGAACGCCCAGACCTCGACGTCGTCGAGCAACGCGAGGTTCGCCGCGAACAGCGACCCGACCGCACCGCATCCCACCACCGCAATCCTCACTCCGAGTAGCTCGCCTCCCTCGCCTTGACGAGCCTATAGAGCGCCTCGTGCAGCGGAACCGCGACCCCATGGCTCCGCGCCGCGCGCACGAGTGCGCCGTTGATCGACTCGAGCTCGGTCGGCCGGCGCGCTTCGACGTCCTCGAGCATCGAGGGGAAGTGGCGGTCGCCGCGCTCGGTCGCGAGCACGTTCATCTCCCACGGGTCGTCGTGCATCTGCACGCCGGCGGCGGTCGCGACTTCGCGGCCCTCGTCGACGAGGTCGCGGACGAGGTGCCCGAGGTCGGACAGCCGCTCGGTCTCGGCGAAGTGGAAGTCGTGCGGGAGACACGTGAGCGCCGCGACCCCGTTCACCGTCGCATTGAAGACGAGCTTCGACCACTGCGCCGGGCGCAGATCGTGGAAGCCCTCGGCCTTGAGGCCTGCGCTCACGATGAGCTCGGCGACACGGCGTGCATCGGCTTCGGTCGTCTCCCGGAACGGCCCGATCCACGTGGCGGTATCGAGGACGTATTCGACGTGGTCGTCCGCGTGGCGCGTTCCGCTCATGAACGTCACCGCGGAGAGAAGCGGCCACGCGCCGTGCGCGGCGACGACCTCCTCAGCGCCCAAGCCGTTCTGGATCGTCATCACCGTCGCGTTCGGCAGGCGGCCTTCGAGTGTCGCGGCGAGCGGCTCGAGGTCGGTGCCCTTGCACGCGAGGATCGCGAGCTCGGTGTCTTCCGGAACGCGGAACGGATCGGCCGTGGCGGCGAGCTGCGCGGTGAAGTCGGAGCGGCCCGAGACACGCAGCCCGTTCTCGCGCAGCGCGGTCGCGTGCTCCTCGCGGCGCGTGAGCACCGTGACGTCGGCGACCTGGGCGAGGTGCCCGGCGAGCAGCGAACCGATCGCGCCGGCGCCCGCGACGACCACCTTCATCCGACGAGCTCCCGGAACTCGTCGTCGGTGACGAGGCTGCGCTTGCGGGTTCCGAGCTCCTTCACCTTCGCGAGGAGCTCTGCCCGTCGCTCCTCGGGAACGTCGAGGCCGAGCTCGTCGGCCTTGATCCGGATCGAGTCGAGGCCGCTCTTCTTGCCGAGCACGATCCCGCGCTCGGTCGCGACGAGCTCGGAGGAGTACGGCTCGATCGACGGCGGATCGTGGAACTGCGACGCGACCGCGCCCGACTCGCGGCGGAAGAGCGTCTCGCCGGTGAGCGGCTTCCACGGCGCGAGGCCGTATCCCGAGAGCTCCTGAATGCGCGCGGAGGCGCCGCGAATCCGGTCGAGGCGGAGGTTGGTCTCGACGCCGTAGAGCGCGCGGAGCGCGAGCGCGATCTCGCCGAGGTCGGCGTTGCCGGCGCGCTCGCCCATGCCGTTGATCGTGCCGTGGATCCACGTCGCGCCCGCACGCACCGCCGCAACGGCGCTCGCGGTCGCGACGCCGAAGTCGTTGTGGCCGTGGAAGTGGACGGGCACCTCGCCGCCGACAGCGTCCACCGTCCGCCCGACGAGCTCCGCGACTGCCTCGGGCGAGGCAATGCCGAGCGTGTCGACGACGACGACTTCGCGGGCGCCCGCCTCGACCGCGCTCGCGTAGACGCGCTCGTAGAAGTCCGGCTCAGCGCGGGTCGAGTCGACGCCGAAGAACGCGGCGCGGATTCCGTGCTCGGCGGCGAAACGCATCGCGCTCGTGATCCGGCCGAGCATCGTCTCGCGGTCGACACCGATTGCGTCGAGCTTCAGGTCGGAGATCGGCGACTCGATCACCGACGCCTCGACGCCGAGCTCGACGAGCAGCTCGAGGTCGGCGGGCACGGCGCGCGAGAAGCCCCAGATCTCGGCGCTCAGCCCGGCGCCGGCGACGAGCTCGACGGCCCGCCGGTCGTCGTCGGAGACGCGCGGGAACCCGGCCTCGATCCGCTCGATCCCGAGACCGTCGAGGAGCTTCGCGATCTCGAGCTTGTCCTCCGGCGAGAGCACGACGCCGACGGTCTGCTCCCCGTCGCGGAGTGTCGTGTCGTAGAGGCCGACCGCGCCGCCGATGCGGTGCCGGTCGTTGAGCGCGCCAGTCCAGATCAGGTCGGACACGCGACCACTCCATCCGGGAACGACGAGAGCTTCTCGACGCCGTCGGCGGTGACGAGGAAGTTGTCCTCGACGCGCAGCCCGCCGCCGCCGTCCCAGTAGATCCCGGGCTCGACCGCGAGCACCATTCCCTCGGCGAACTCGCCGTCGCCGGCCTGGTGCGGGTACGGCGGCTCGTGCGCGCGGGCGCCGACGCCGTGGCAGATCGGATGCGTCGGCGCGATGCGCTCGCGGATCTGCCGGTCGAGGTCGGCCATCGACGCTCCGGGGCGGATCGCGGCGAGCGCCTCCGCGTAGATGTCCATCAACCGTGCCTCGAGCTCCGCATACTCCGGCGTCAGCTCGCCGATGACGAGGTTCTTCGTGTGGTCGGCCCAGTAGCCGTCGGCGCAGACCCAGATCTCGAACAGCACCGGCTCACCTTCGACGACGGGCAGGTCGCCGGTCGCCGTGAACGTCTTGATCCCGCGGCCGGCCCAGACGAGCGAGAACGGGAGCGCGAGCTCGACCTTGCCCTGCCAGCCCGTCCCGTCGCCGTGGACGAACCCCTGCCAGATAGCGGCGGCCTCCGACTCCTTCATGCCGGGTCGGATCGCCCCGCGGACGTGCTCCATCGCGGCCGCCGCGATGTCGTTTGCGAGGCGCATGCGCTCGACTTCCTGCTCGGTCTTGATCGAGCGTGCCCGGGCGAGGAGCGGCGTCGCGTCGACCGCGCCGCGGAACGCCTCGAACCAGGCGGCGGTGAACGTCGTCGGCTCGCCGACCATGCGATCGGAGGCCTGCGTGCCGAGCGAGAGCTCGAGGCCGACGTGCTCGTACCAGCCTGCCGCCTCGACCGCCGCGTCGAGGGTGCGCGCGAGCGGGGGCCGCGAGTCGTCTGGGTCGTAGCCCTTGATGAAGCGGACGTCATCCGTCCACGCCATCCGCGCCGCGTCCTCCTCCGACGCCTCGATCGTGATGAGCACCGGCTCGCCCTCGCGCGGGAAGACGCACGCGTCGTAGCCCTTCATGCCCCAGAAGTTCGTGAGGTACAGGACGTTGTCGGGGGCGCGGACGACGAGCGCGTCGAGCCCCTCGTCGGCCATCAGTTCGCGCACGCGCGCGAGCTTCGCGTCGTCGCGCGGCCAGCTCATGCCGCACCCGACGCGGCCGCGAGATTTCCACTATTGGAACGATTCGGACACACCCGCGTCACAAGTTCGCCGGTACCGTCGACTGCGAGGGAGGCGGGTAAGAGCCCCTCCCCGGGTGGGGGTAAGGAATCGGGGGCGGCCAGACGCGCCACCGGATCAGTCGCCCCAGGGCCGGATGCGCGGCGGCGCCGGCTCGCCGTGCGCCTCCTCCCACGAGACGACGGGATTGCGCAGCACGCCGATTCCGGAGATCTCCGCCTCGACGACGTCCCCCGGCTTGAGGTACAGCGCGGCGCGCTCCTCCTCCGACTTGAACCCTGCGACCCCCGCGACGGTGCCGGTCGACAGCACGTCCCCCGCGCTGTAGCCGAGGGCGGAGAAGTTGCTGAGGATCTCGGGGATCGTCACGCTCATCCGGCTCGAGTGCGACTCCTGCCGCGTCTCGCCGTTGACGCGCAGCTCCATCCGCAGGTTGTGCGGGTCGCCAAGCTCGTCGGGGGTCACGATCCACGGCCCGAGCGGGCAGAACGTGTCGATCGCCTTGCAGAAGCTGAACACGCCGCTGCGCATCTCGCCGCGCTGGATGTCACGCGCGGTGATGTCGTTGAAGATGACGTAGCCGCCGATGTAGTCCGCCGCCTCTTCGGGGCTGAACCACTTCCCGGCCTTCTTCAACACGACCGCGAGCTCGAGCTCGTAGTCGAGCTCCTCCGTGAGGTGCTCGGGATAGACGATCGGCGCATCCGGCCCGATGATCGCGTCGACGTTCTGGAAGAAGTTGATCCACGGCGCGATGCGGTGCGACCAGTTGACGTTCTTCGACTCGTCCTCGTGCTCGCGGAAGTTGCCGGCCGTGTGGAAGAACTTCTTCGGGACGATCGGGGCCTCGAGCCTCGCCTCCGCGAGCGGCGTGCGGCGATCGCTCTCGTGCGCCCCGCCGGCCTCGAAGTACTCGCGCATCGAGCGAATGTCGAACTCGACGATCTCGTCGCCGTCGACGCGCCCGACCTTGCCGCCGTTGAAGGTGACGAGCTTCACACGACTCCGCAGATCTCCATCGCGACCTTCGCGTAGACCTCCGCGGTCTTGACGAGGCCGTCGATCTCGAGGTTCTCGCCGAGCTCGACGTCCATCAAGCCAGTCGACGTGCCGTAGTTGACGGTCGGCACGCCGTAGCGCGTGAGCGCCGACGCGTCGCTGAACCAGCGCGTCACGTCCCGTCCCGGCGGCTCGCCCCAGACCTCCGCGTGCACCTTGTCGATCGCCGCGACGATCTCGTGACTCTCGTCGATCTCCGCGCCCGGTGCCGTGACGTAGACCTCGCCGTCGATTCCGTACTCGGGGAACCGCTCGGCGAGACCGCGCACCATCTCGAGCACCTCGCCGCGCGCCGTCGCCATCTCCTTCGTCGGCGGCACGCGGACGTCGAGGAACAGATCGGTGTGATGCGGTGTCCGCGAGACGCGCCAGCCGAACCCGCCCTCGATCGCGCCGACGTTGACGATCGCCTTCGCGCCGCGGTACGCGTTCGCGGGGTCGTCCTCCCACGTCGGGATCCACTCGAGCACCGCGCCGAGCACCTCATGCATACGCAGCACGGAGTTTTGATCGCGCTTCCCCTCGCTGAACGCCGTGTGGATGAAGTTGCCCTGGACGCGGATGCGGAGCCAGAGCGCGCCGAAATGCCCGAGCACGACCTTGCCCTCGGTCGGCTCGCCGAGCAGACACATGTCCGCGACGCCGCCCTGCGAGACGAGGTAGCGCGTGCCCGCGGCGTACCCGCGGAACTCGCCGCCGGTCGCGTCGCGGTACTGCGTCTTCTCGATCTCACCGCACACCGCCGCGATGAGAACGTCGCCGCGGAGCCGGACGCCCGCGTCCTGCAGCGCCCGCACCGCCTCGACGTAACACGCGAGCGCGCCTTTCATGTTCGAGATGCCGAGGCCGTAGAGCCGACCGTCGCGGACGAACGCCTCGGGCTGGAACCCGGGCACGTCGCGCAGCCACGGCTCGCGGCCGGAGTACGACGTGTCCATGTGCCCGTTGAACATGAGCGACTTCCCGCCGCCGGCGCCCGGCCACGTCGCGAGCGCGTTCGCGCGGCCGTCCTCGACCTGCTGCCACTGCACCTGCAGGCCCATCTCCTCGAACAGCTCGACCATCAGGCGCGCCATTCCCTCCTCGTCGCCGGTGAAGGAGTGCACGCCGATCATCCGCGACGCGGTGTCGACCAGGCGATCGCGGTCGACGTTGACCCCGCCCATCACTTGACGACCTTACGAGTTCTCGGAACAGGAAACAGTCGATCTACGAGGGACGAGACATCGGGCAGACGCTCGAACTCACTCCTCTTGATGTCACATGAGTTGACTCGTGGGGCGCCGGTTCTTGTGTTTCGAGCCACGGTTGCAGGCAGCTTGGCTGCCTCACGCCACAGGTAGCTGAGATCGGCCCGGCACGAGGTTGGATCGACCGAGTACTCGATCCACACGATGCAGCCACCCTGCCGGTCGGCCAGCTTACGGTTGATCGTCTGCTTCCTCGTGCTACCGCCACGCCTACTCGCTTTGAGCTGGACATGGCGGACTACGCCGTCCAGTCCCAGGATGAGGTCATAGCCCGCCGCATCGACTTCGGCGCGGGCTACCTCGACGAGGCGTCGCTGGCGGAAGAAACACTCTTGGATGACCTCGCTCAGGAAGACGTGCTCGATGAGGTTCTCGACCGTCCGCGACTCCCGGTGACCTACCTGCTGCAACCAGGCATTGAGTTCTGCGCGGTCGATCGTCATCCGCGCACGTGCGGGAGGACTTTCTCGCCGAACAGCCGGATCTGCTCGAGACGGTCTGCGCCCCACAGCTCGAGCATCACGTGCGAGCAGCCGGCCGCCTTGTACTCCTCGATCGCGGCGATGCAGTCGTCGGGCGTGCCCGCAATCGGCCGGCACTTGTCGAGCAGCGCATCGGAGACCTGCGCCTTCGCAGCAAGCCGGCCCCCCTGCTCCATCGCGTCGGCGACGGGGCGGATCTCGTCCTGCTCGATCCCGGCGAGGTCGAGGAGCGTGTCGGCCGCGCCCTGGATGTTCTGCACCTTGTTCGCGAGGTACATGCCCGCGATCTCGCGCGCGCCGTCGCGGCCGGCATCGCGGTCGGTCTCGTGGATCGAGGCGACGACGGTGCAGCCGACGTCGATGTCACCGCCGACGTTCCCGCGCGCGTACTCGACGAACGGCGGCGTCGTGATCGACGGCGTGAGGCAGCCGTCGGCGATCTCGCCCGCCAACGCCTGCATCTTCGGCGCCGTCGCCGCGACGTAGACGGGCGGCACCTCGCGCGGCGCGTGCGCAGCGGCGGCCATCGCGGGAACGTCGGCGCTCCACGTGTCGCCGTCGTAGTCGAACCGCTCGCCGCTTAAGACACCGCGCGCGATCTCGACCGCGTCGCGCATCGGCCCGAGCGTCTTCTTCGTCTGCGTCTTCGTGTTGTTGAGGAAGATCTTCGACGTCCCGAAGCCGAGGATGAACCGTCCCGGCCCGGCCGCCTCCTGCACGACGCGCGCGTCCATCGCCGCCTGCACTGGATGGCGTGTCGACGCCGCGATGATCCCCCAGCCGATCGTCAGCCGCTTCGTCTCGCGCCCCATGAGCGCGGCGACGCCGGTCGAGGAACGAGCCTCCATCCCGTGCTTGCGCCACCACGGATACGCCTCCGCAAGCCAGATCGTGTCCATGCCGGCCTCGTCCATCGCGCGCGCGGACGCGAGCATCTCGTCGAGCGGCTCCATCGTGAGCTGCATGACGCCGATCCGGAACGGCGATGCCACTACGACTGCTTCGCGGCCTGAACCTGGGCGTCGAGCGCGGTGAGGACGTGCTGGACCTGCTGGTTGACGATCGGCTGGAGGACGCGCTGGCCCATCGAGCCGACCGGGCCGAGGATCTTCACCTCGGCGCTCCACGCCATCGACGTGCCGCCGCCGTCGGCGTCGCCGAGCGTGAACGACGTCTCCATGTTCATCATCGCGCCGACGCCGTGGCCCTTTACCGCGAGCTTCGCGAACTCCGGCTCGCGCTCCTCGATTTTCTCCATGTCGACCTTCATCTTCAGGCCGCCGAGGCCGAGCGGGATCTTGACGTTCGCCGTCCAGCTCTTCTCGTCGTGGACGTCGAACGTCTCGACACCGGGCATCGTCTTCGCCATCGACGCCGGGTCGTTCATGACCTTCCAGACGACCTCGCGCGGCGCGTCGAACGTGCGCTCTCCCGAGACGTTCATTTCTGGAGCATCCGCCAGACGCGCTGGTACGGGTTGTGGCTCTGCTTGACCTGCACGCCGGTCGCGTCCTGAATCGCGGCGCAGATCGCGTGGATGCCCGCGCCGCCGCCCTCGCCCATCCCCTTCGTGCCGAGCGGCGTGAACGGTGACGGGCTCTCGATCGCGCCGGTCGCGAGCGGCGGCATGTCGAGCGAATGCGGGACGTGGTAGTCGTAGAAGTTGGGCGTGAGGAGATTGCCGTCCTCGTCGTACTCGAACACCTCGTGGATCGCGGCGCCGATCGCCTGCGCGGTCGCGCCCATGACCTGGCCCTCGACGATCTGCGGGTTGATCCGCTTGCCGCAGTCGTCGACCGCGGCGTAGTCGACGAGCTCGTAGTAGCCCGTCTCCGGATCGACCTCGACGACGGCGACATGGATCTGCGCCGCGTACGTCAGCGTGAGGTTGCCGAACTTCGTCTCGACATCGGGCACCTGGAACGGCGGCCGGTAGACGTAGCGGCAGTTGAGCGTGACGTCGAGATCCTCGGGCAAGCCGGCGTTGTTCGCGTTGATGATCGCGCCGCACGCCATGAACGGGAGGAACGCGTCGGGGCTCTCCTTGATGCGGATCCCGCCGTCTGCGAGCTCGAGCGCCTCGGCCGGCACGCCGCCGAAGACGGCGCCGGCGAGCTTGAAGATCTCGTCGCGCAGCATCTCCGTCGCGCCCTTCACGGCGCTGAGGCCGGTCACCGCGAACTGCGAGGCGTACGTCCCCGAGAAGCCCGCGTGGGAGTTCCAGTACGAGTCGTGCCCGGCGCGCACGTGGACGTCGTCGACCGAGCACTTGAGGATGTCGGCGACGACCTGCGAGGCCGTCGTCTCGTGCCCCTGCCCCTGCGGCGTCGTGCCGAGCGTGACGACGATCTCGCCGAAGATGTCGAGCTTCACCGTCGCGACCTCGTTGTTCCCGGAGAACTGCAGCTCGGGATTGATCATCCGCGACTGGCCGAAGTTGTTCGTGCCGGAGTCGAGCGTCGAGCCGATCCCGACACCGAGCAGCTTCCCGTGCGCCTCTGCCTGCTGGCGCCGCGCCGCCATCCCCTCGTAGCCGATCAGCTCGAGCGCCTTGTCGAGCATCGCCGCGTAGTCGCCGGAGTCGTAGACGCAGCCGTTCGGCGTCTCGTACGGCATCTCGTCGGCGCGGATGTAGTTGCGCTTCCGCACCTCGACCGGATCGAGGCCGAGCTCGTGCGCCACGATGTCGATGACGCGCTCCGTGAACCACAGCTGCTGCATGCGCGAGTAGCCGCGGTTCGGGGAGACGGGCGCCTTGTTCGTCGCGACCTGCGTGAACTCGAGCTCGATGTTGCGCCAGCGGTACATCCCCGGCGCGACCTGCGCCCAGATCACGCCGCCGAGCGGCTCGTACCGGAGCCACGCGCCGGCGTCGTCGAGCGCCTTCGTCCGGAAGCCGAGCAGCGTGCCGTCGTCCTTCACCGCGACCTGCGTGTCGTGGAACCAGCGCTCGTTGCCGTGCGACATCGAGAGGTGGAAGTCGGTGCGCCACTCCGTCCACTGGATCGGCCGGTTGAGCTTGCGCGCGAGGAGGCAGCAGACGACGAGCTGCGGGTGCGACGTGATCTTGTTACCGAAGCCGCCGCCGATGTCCTGCGTGACGAAGCGGAGCTTGTCGAGCCCCACCTTCATCGCCGGCCCCATCATGATCGCGGCGAAGCCCGGGAACTGGTTGTTCGTGTGCAGCGTCCACTGCCCGACGCCGCGGTTGAACTCGACGAGCGCGGCGTCGCATTCGAGCGGCGTGGAGTTGAAGCGGTGGAAGTGGAGCTCGTCGATCTCGATCACGCGATCGGCTTCCGCGAACGCGGCGTCGAGGTCGCCCCACTTGTACAGACCGCTCCACATGAGGTTCCCGCCGGCGTCGTCGTGGAGGACGGGCGCGTCGTCGTCTTGCGCGGTGCGCGCATCAACGACCGGAGCGAGCGGCTCGTACTCGATCTCGACGAGCTCGGACGCGTCGCGCGCGAGCTCGCGTGTCTCAGCGACAACGGCAACGACCGCTTCACCGACGTAGCGCACCTTCCCGACCGCGAGCGCGAAGTCCTTGATGTTCTGGCCCGGCGCGCTCGAGATCTGGAAGAACGGATCGGTGAGCGCCGCGACCTCCTCGCCGGTCAGCGTTCCGTACACGCCGTCGATCGCCTCGGCGGCGGAGACGTCGATGCTCGTGATGTGCGCGTGCGCGTACGGCGAGCGCACGAAGTGGAGGTAACCCATGCCGTGCCGCTTGATGTCGTCGACGAAGACGCCCTCGCCCTGGAGGAGGCGCTTGTCCTCCTTGCGCTTGACGCTCTGGCCGCCCCAGCCTTTCTGCTGCTCGACCTTCTCCGGCGCGACAGTGGTCGTGCTCGACTCGCTCACTTCGCCACCGCCTTGACCGCCTCGACGATGTTCCAGTAGCCGGTGCAGCGGCAGATGTTGCCCTGCAGCGCCTTCTTGATCTCGTCCTCTGACGGGCTCGCGTTCTCGCGCAGGAGCGCGGTCGCCGACATGAGCATGCCCGGCGTGCAGTAGCCGCACTGGAGCGCGTGGTGGTCGTTGAACGACTGCTGGAGCGCGGTGAGCTCGCCGTTCTCGGAGAGTCCCTCGACGGTCTCGATCGTCGCGCCGTCGGCCTGGACGGCGAGGAGCATGCAGCTCTTCACGAGCGTGCCGTCGAGGATCACCGAGCACGCGCCGCAGTTGCCGGTGTCGCAGCCGACGTGGCTGCCGGTCAGGTCGAGGTCGTCGCGGAGCAGATGGATGAGGAGCTTGCGCGGCTCGACGTCGCGCGCATAGCTCTCGCCATTGACGGTCACCGTCACGTTCACCGGGCTGCAGCCTCCTTTGCGGCGCGAGTTGCGAGAACGGTCGCGAGATGGAGCCGGTAGTCGGCAGAGGCGTGGACGTCGGACGGCGGGTCGATCGCGGCGGCGCGCACCGCATCGGCGACTCCGTCCGGCGAGTCGGCGGTAACGACGACCGGCACGGCGTCGACGCAGCCGAGCGCGACGCGCACATTGCCGTTGACCGTGGCTGCAGCGTTCGCGATGCACGTCCCCTCCGCACCGAGCGTCACGGCGGCGAAGCCGTCCTTCTTCCCGGCAGGAATACAGATCTGCGTCAGCAGCTCGCCCGGCCCGACGGCGGTCATGTACACGCCGAGGAAGAACTCCTCCGCCGGCACCACGCGCTCTCCGTCCTGGCCGAGGACGGTCATCGTCGCGCCGATCGCGACCATGAGCGGCGGCAGGTGGTTCGTCGGGTCGTTCGAGCAAACGTTGCCGCCGATCGTGCCGCGGTTCCGCACCTGGACGTCGGCGATCGTCGCGCACACCTCGCCGAGGATCGGGCGCGCCTTCGCCTCCGCCGAGCGCATGAGCTCGGTGTACGTCGTCATCGCGCCGATCGTCAGCGTCCCGTCGCCCGCGAGCTCGATCCCTTTCAGCTCGCCGAGGCCGTTGAGGTCGACGAGCATGTCGGGCGACGCCGCGCGCGCCTTCATGACGTTGATGAGGGTCTGCCCGCCGGCGAGGGCGCGAGCTCCGTCGTTCGCGGCGAGGAGGTCGAGCGCCTCCGCCGCGGACTTCGGTTTTGCATACTCGACCTCGCGCAACAACATGCGCGCGATCCTACAGAGACGCGTGAATCCGAGTCTTCGCGTCGCGCAGCCGCCCGCCGTCGCGCCCGGAGCGCGCGGCGATGATCTCCGCCAGGATCGACACCGCCGACTCCGCCGGCGTGTTCGCGCCGATGTCGAGCCCGGTTGGCCCGCAGATGCGCGAGAGCTCGTCGTCGGTGACGCCGTCCTCTCGCAGCAAGCCGTGACGGCGCTCCTGGTTGCGGTGCGAGCCGATCCAACCGACATAAAACGCGTCGCTCGCGAGCGCGCCCTTGATCATCGGCAGGTCGAACTTGTCGTCGTGCGTGAGGACGACGATCGCGGTGCCGAGGTCGGGCTCGACCTGCGCGAGCGCCTCGTCGGGCCAGAGGAGCAGGAGCTCGTCGGCGTTCGGCATCCGCTCGGGCGTCGCGAAGCTCGCGCGCGCGTCGGCGACAACGGTGCGCCAGCCGAGCAGCTTTGCCGCGCGGCAGAGCGCCTCCGCCGTGTCGACCGCGCCGTAGACGAAGAGGCGCGGCGGCGGGGCGGACACGTCCGCGAGAACGGTCTTGTCCTCGAGCTTGATGACGTGACTGACACCACGCTGGCGCGCGGCAGCGATGAGCTCGGGATCGTCGAGCTCCTCCCCAACGCCTTCACCGGCGACGACAAGGAGGCGTACATCCCCTTGTGACAACTTGTCACTAGCGAGCTCTTCGACGAAGACGTCGATCTCGCCGCCGCACGGCAGGCCGATCTCGAACGCCATGTCGTCGGTGATGCCGTAGGTCAGGAGCCGCGGCGGCCCGCCCGCGAGCACCTCCTGGGCCGCGAGGACGACGTCATTTTCGACGCAGCCGCCGGAGACCGAGCCGACGAGATGGCCCTCGTCGCTGACGTAGAGCTTCGAGCCGACCGGCCGCGGGGCCGAGTTCCGCGTGGCGACGACCGTCGCGACCGCGACCTTGCGGCCGACCTCGCGCCAGATCGTGACCATCTGCAGCTGATCGTCCATCCGGTTCAATCTATCCATGCCGCGCCACCGCGACAGAGAGCGCCTCCGCACGACATTCGGCAGCGTCGCCGAGCAGTACGACCGCGCGCGCCCCTCGTATCCCGCGGCCGTCTTCGACGACCTCGCCGAGATTGCGGGACTCGAGCCCGGCGCGCGAATCGTCGAGGTCGGGCCTGGCACCGGGAAGGCGACGGTCGATCTCCTCCGGCGCGGCTACGCGGTGACCGGCGTCGAGCTCTCCCCTGACCTCGCCGAGGTGGCGCGCCGCAACGCTCCGGGCGCCGAGATCGTCGTTGCGGAGTTCGAGGACTGGCAGCCGGAGACCGCCGGCTTCGACGCCGTCGTGGCGCTTGCGGCATACCACTGGATCGCGCCGGAGCATCGCTACGCAAAGCCGCTCGCCCTGCTGAAGCCGGGCGGCGCTCTCGCGGTCGTGCACGGCAGCCACGTCATGCCCGCCGGCGGCGACGAGTTCTTCGCCGAGGTGCAGGAGGACTACGACGCGGTCGTGCCGCATCCCGACAACCATGCACCGGTCGCGCCGGAGAAGGCGGGCGACGGGTGGACCGACGACTTCGTCGCCTCGGGCGTGTTCGACCGCGTCGAGGCGCGGCGCCACCTGCAGGAGCTCGTCTACACGGCGGACGAGTACATCGATGTGCTCGGGACGTTCTCCGACAACATCGCGCTACCGCCGGAGCAGCGGGACGAGCTCTTCCGCCGCATCCACGCCCGCATCGCCGAGCGCCCGGGCGGTGTCGTCACGAAGCACTTCCTCCTGACGCTGACCGTTGGCCTGACGCCGGCGGCCTAGCGGCCGAGATACGCCTTGCGGAGATCCTCGTGCTCGCGAAGCTCCGCGGCCGGGCCTTCGAGCACCAACCGGCCCGTCGACAACACGTAGCCGCGGTCGGCGATCGAGAGCGAGACGTTCGCGTTCTGCTCGACGACGAGCATCGCGACGCCCGACTTATGCACCTGCTGGATGATCTCGAAGCTCCGCTCGACGAGGATCGGCGCGAGCCCCATCGACGGCTCGTCCATGAGCAGGAGCCGCGGCTTCGCCATCAGCGCCCGCCCCATCGCGACCATCTGCTGCTCGCCACCCGACATCGTCCCGGCCAGCTGCGAGCGGCGGTCGTACAGCAGCGGGAAGAGCGTGTAGACGCGCTCGAAGTCCTCCTTCGCGCCACCGCCGTGGCGGTACGCGCCCATCTCGAGGTTCTCGAGCACGGTCATCGGGCCGAAGAGGCGCCGGTTCTCGGGGACGATCGCGAGCCCCTTGCCGATGCGATAGCTCGTCGAGCGCGACGTGACGTTCTCTCCCTCGATCTTCACGCTGCCGTTGCGCGGGTTCACGAGCCCGAGGATCGTCTTCAGCGTCGTCGACTTGCCCGACGCATTGCCGCCGAGCAGGCAGACGAGCTCGCCGGCCCGGACCGTGAGGTTCAGCCCCTGCAGGATGTGGATCTGCCCGTAGAACGTGTCCACCGAGTCGAGCTCGAGGAGCGGCGCGGCGGGGGCCTTGGCTTCGGTCTCGGTCATTTCGTCGCCGTCGCCTTCGTCCCGAGATACGCCTCGACGACGCGCGGGTCGGTCGCCACCTGCTCGAACGATCCCTCCGCGATCTTCACACCGTGGTCGAGCGCGACCACGCGATCGGAGATCCCTTCTACGACGTGCATGTCGTGCTCGATCACGAGGATCGTGTAGCCGCCCTCGTCGCGGAGCTGCGAGATGAGGTCGGTGATCTCGTGCGTCTCGACCGGATTCATGCCGGCCGCCGGCTCGTCGAGGAGGAGGATCCGCGGCTGGGTCGCCATCGCACGCGCGATCTCGAGGCGGCGCCGGTTCGCGTACGACAGCGAGTACGCCGGCTGGTCCCAGCGGTAGCCCATGAGCCGCTGACCGAAGAACGAGAGCTTCTCCTCGGCGCGCGCACGAATCTGTTTCTCCTCCCTGCGCCAGCCCGGCGTGCGGAGCATCGAGCGCACGACGTCGACTTTCGTGTGCCCGTACTGCGCCGCCATCACGTTCTCGATGACGCTCATGTTGAGGAACAGCCGCAGCGTCTGGAACGTGCGCGCGATGCCGCGGTTCGTGATCGTGTGCGGCGCGAGGCCGACGAGGTTGTCGCCGCCGAGCAGGATCTCTCCCGCTTCCGGACGGTAGAGCCCCGTGATGAGGTTGAAGAGCGTCGTCTTGCCGGCGCCGTTCGGTCCGATGACGCTGACGATCTCGTGCTCGTTGACGACGAGGTCGAGGTTGTCGATGACCGCGAGGCCCCCGAACGCCATCGAGACGCCACGCAGCTCGAGCAGGGGCTTGGGAGTCGTCGCTTCCATCAGACGATCTCCACGCGCGCCTCACCGAACAGTCCCTGGGGCCGCTTCGCCATGAGCGCGATCAGCATGACGCCGAAGAGGAGATACGCCGTGATGCCGCCGCTCGCCGCGAGCAGATTCTCCCACGCGAGCACCGTCAGATACAAGGTCGGGACGAGCGCAAGCATCCGCCACCAGCCCTTGAGACTCGCGGTGATGACCACCATGACCACGAGTCCGATGTAGACGATGTTGTTGAAGTTCCCGTGGTTCAGCCCGGTGAACGAATCGGTGTTGGGGATGATGGCCCAGTGGGCGATCCACGAGCCGCCCGACGACGGAACTCCCGACGTCCACTTATGACTCGCGTATGCCACGGCGAGCGCATGCACCGCGAAGCCGAAACCGATCGTGGCGACGAGCACGAGCAGCGAGCGCCACACCGGCTTGAGCATCGCGACGAGCAGGATGATCGTCCCATAGAAGAGCCAGCGCTTGACCTCCGGATGGTCATTCTGCGGCGCGAGGAACTGGAGCGTGCAGTTGATGATCGCCGCTCCGAGGAGGACGCCCGCGATGCTCCCGATGCCGCCAAGGATGACGGTCGCGTAGATGAGGATCAGGAACGGCACGGAGTAGTCGGTCGAGACCGCAGCGGTATAGGTTGCCGCGAAGATCGTCCCGCAGAGCCCGGCGATCGCCGCGCCCATGACAGCCGCGAGGATCTTGACCCGGTTCACGGGGATGCTCATAGCCTGCGCCGCGAGTGGATCGTCCCGCTGCGCGCGCCAGGCACGTCCGGTGCGCGACATGTTGGCGAGGTACGTCGCTCCGGCGAGAATGACCACGATGGCGAGGATCAAGTAGTACTGCTGGTTGTACGACGCGAGCTTGTGCCCGAAGAAGGTGATCGGATCGACATTCGGGAGACCGTTCGGGCCGCCGGTGATGTCGCCCGGGTTCGTCACGTTGGTGAACGACGCGAAGGCCTGGGCGAAGAAGAGCGTGACGATCGCGTAGTAGTCGCCAAGCAGCCGCCGGGACGAGATGCCGAGCAGCAGCCCGACCAGCCCAGCCGCCGCCATCGCAATCGGAATCGTCGCCAGGGCGGGCCAATGGAGGTGCCATCGGGGCGACGAGAGCGAGGCATAGGTGTACGCGCCGACGCCGGCGTATGCGACATAACCAAGATCGAGGAGACCCGCGAAGCCGACGACGACGTTGAGCCCCAACGCGAGCGCTGCAGAGATGAGCGTGAGCGTTCCGAAGATGAAGAGGTCGCCCGAGCTCGTCCAGAACGGGAGGCTGACGGCGAAGGCGACGAACACGAGGAGCTTGAGCGGATCGGGCGTTCTCGCCGCGCCACGGCTGAGCAGGGCCGCGGGAGTGCGCGAGCGACGTGCCTCCGACTCCGCGACCCAGCTGTCGACTCCGATGCGACTGGTCTGCGCATCCGGCGTCTCGGCCGGCGGCGGCGCCTCGGGCGTCTCGGGATGTTCGGGCGTCTCGCTCATACCTTCTGGATTGCGTGCTTGCCGAGGATGCCGGTCGGGCGCACCAGGAGGAAGGCGATGAGCAGCCCGAAGACGGCGACGTCGACCCACTGTCCGCCCGCGTAACCGCCGGCGAAGACCTCGACGAGACCGACGAGCAGGCCGCCGAGCATCGCGCCTTCGATGCTGCCGATCCCGCCGACGACAGCCGCCGTGAACGCCTTGAGGCCAAAGGCAAAGCCGACCAAGTAGGAGATGTCGCTGTATTGGAGCCCGTACATCACGCCCGCTGCTCCGGCGAGCGCGGAGCCGATGAAGAACGCCGCCGAGATGACGCGGTCGGTGTTGATTCCCATCATCGCCGCCGCTTCGCGGTCGAACGCCGTGGCGCGCATCGCCTTGCCGAGCCGCGTTCGGTTGACGAGAAACAGCAGGGCGAACATCAGAGCGATCGACGACCCGACGACGATCAGGCTGACAATCGAGACCGGTTCGAGCACACCTTCGATGTGGAAGCTGAACGCCGGCTCGATCAGGCTGAAGAAGACCGGGTAGTTGCTGTACTGGTAGTGGGCCGAGTTCGTGAGCAGCTGGACACTGCTCTCGAGGAAGAACGCGACGCCGAGCGCGCTGATGAGCGGCGCGATGCGTGGCGCGTTGCGCAGCGGCCGGTAGGCGAAGCGCTCGATCGCGACGCCGAGGCCGCCCGTTCCGAGCATCGCGACGACGAACATCACGATGATGAGCGGCACGGTGCCGAGGTGTCCGCTGAGCACCGAGAGAACGCCGTACCCCATGAACGCGCCGACCATGAACACGTCGCCGTGCGCGAAGTTGAGGAGCTTGAGGATCCCGTACACGAGCGAGTAGCCGAGCGCGACGAGCGCGTAGAGCGCGCCGAGCACGACGCCGCCGCGCAGCAACTCGAAGGCCCCGTGCCAGCCGAGCGAGTGGATCGAGCTCCAGATCGTGAAAAGCGGAAGGTGCACGGTCGCCTACCTTCTCAGAAACGTCGGCTGCGCAGAACGTGAGCGGCCCGCCAGGTGGCGGGCCGCTCACTCGTTCGATCAGGCGCTCCGGTTACCCGACGCGCTTGTAGGTGTGGTTGGACTGGATCTTGTAGATGCCGAAGCCAGCCGTGCCGCCCATGTCGCCGGGGCCCTGGTACTTGCCCTTGTTGGAGCTCAGGAACTTGACCGGGAACCCGAGCAGGCTCTGAGCCGTGGTGAGCTGGACAGCCGGGATCTTCACCCGAACCTGAGCGCGGGTGATGTGGTTGCCGTGCGCCTTGCACGCAGCCTGGATCGCCGTCGCGTTGACCCACACCGACGTGTAGCTCGGGAGACCGAACGTCTCCGAGTTGCCGCCGTGGTGGCTCGTGAACGACTTCACGGTCGAGCTCGTCGGGTCGTACGGGAACGCGGACACGTAGCTGCCGACGCCCTTGAACGTCGACGGATCGTCCGTGCCGTCCGAACCGAACAGCGTGATGTTCTTACCCGCCGCGTGGAGCTGCGTGTAGAAGTTCTGCGCCTGCGGCGGCAGCTGCCACGGGATGTAGATCAGATCCGTGCCAGACGGGATCGACGCGATGACCGACGAGAAGTTCGTGTCGGACTGCGTGATGTGGTTCGTGTTGACCGTCACACCGACAGCCTGGAGGTCAGCCTTGACCTGATCGCGGAGACCGGTGCTGTACGCCTCCGAGTCGTCGATGATCAGGACCTTCTTCGACTTCAGGGTCTTGTGGATGTAGGTCGCCACGTTGTCGCCCTGCTGACCGTCATTCGGCACCGTCCGGTAGAAGTACCCCGGGGTGGTCTGACGGGGGCTCGAGCCCTGCGCACGGGTGAGCTGCACGCGAGTCTCGGAGCCCGAGACCGGCGCGAGGCCTGCGCCCTTCCAGATGGTCGCCGTGTCCTGCATCTCCTGGCTACCGGCCGGACCGCTGACCGCGACGATGCTGCCGTTGCTCTTGAACGCCTGAGCGACGGAAATCGCGTGCGAGGTGCCGTTACCAAGCTGCGTGTCACCCTTGATCAGCTTGATCTTCACCGAGTGACTGCCGTTCCACTTCGCCACCGCCTGGTTGGCCCAGTCGATCTGGGGGGCGCCGAGCGACGCCGCCGGTCCAGTCTGCGGATAGGCGAACCCGATGGCGACCTTACTCGTGCACGAGATGGTCGCTGCGGCCGCACTCTTTGCGGCAGCTGTGCCGCTGAACGTCGAGGCGACGGCAACCGCAATGGCGGCACCGAGCGCTCCCAAAGCTCCAACCTTCTTCAACATCAATGCCCTCCTTTAGGGGACGTACTAGAGCTTGAGACGCCGGGACGACCCCAGGGTTTGTGAAGTACGCGACTTTACTCCTCCCATGCGGGTCTGAACAAGGCTAGGTTTGCGCGACGATGCAGTACGCAAAGCAGGCAACCGACACCGGAGCGGCGAGCACGCCGCTCATGCGGTGCCCGGAGTTCGAGCAGCGCCTGCTCCGGCCCGAGGCGGACGGCACCGGACGGCGCGACGACGGACGCGACGAGGTGCTCTACGTGCTCGAGGGCCGCGGTCGCGCGACGATCGGCGGCGAGACGTGCGAGCTCGCGCCCGGCACCGGCGCCTTCGTCGCGCGCGGTACGGCGTGGAGCGTCGACGCAGCCGACGGACTCCTCGTTCTCTCGGTGCTCGTCGAGGATCCGCTCGACACCGACGCGACCCACGCCGTGATCGGCACGGTCGAGCGCGGCGTCGCGACCGCGGGCCGCGAGTTCGCTCTGTTCGCATGCCCCGACAACGGCTGCGCGTCGGTGACGCAGTTCGTCGGCCACATCCCGCCCGGCCGCGCGCCCGACCACTTCCACCTCTACGACGAGGTCGGCTACATCCTCTCCGGCGAGGGCGCCTTCCACGTCGGAGACGAGAGCGCGCCGCTCGGCCCGGGCTCGTGCTTCCACCTGCCCGCGCGGCTCGTCCACTCGCTCGAGAACTTCGGTCCCGGCGAGATGCAGGTGCTCGGCGTTTTCCGGCCTGCCGGTTCACCCGCCGAGGCGTACTACCCCGACGGAACCGCGGCGGTTGTCCCGGTGGTGGCGTAATGCCGCACATCGAACGCACCGCAAAGGTCCGCTGGGAAGGGAACGTCGCCCGCGGAGCCGGCTGGCTCGACGCGACGAGCGGCGCGTTTGCGCAACTGCCGTTTTCTCTTCCTTCCCGCATCGGAGATCCCGGCGGGAAGACGAGCCCCGAGGAGCTCCTCGCGGCGGCGCACGGCGGTTGCATCACGATGTCTCTCGCCGGCGAGCTGACGAAAGCCGGCACGCCGCCGAGTCATCTCCAGACGACCGTGACGATCCACATGGACGAGGTCGAAGGCCAGGGTCACCAGATCGTCGGCTCGGTCGTCGAGTTCGTCGTCGAGGCCGACGGTGTCGATGACGCAGCGCTGCAGGCGGCCGTGACCGAGGCGGACGAGGGCTGTCCGTTCTCCGCGCTCCTCAAGCGCGCAGGCGCGACGGTCGACGTCTCCGCGCAGCTCGCGTGAGCCTGATCGACCTCGCGGCGCGCCGGCGCACGCACAAGGCGTTCGGGCCGGAACCGGTGGCGCGCGAGGCGCTGCTCGAGATCCTCGCCGCCGCGCGGTTCGCTCCGACGCATCACATGACCGAGCCCTGGCGTTTCCGCGTGCTCGGCCCCGAGGCTCTCGCCGCGCTGAAAGCCGCTGACGAGAAAGGCGCCGCGAAGCTCGACCGCGCGCCGACGCTCGTCGTCGCGACCGCCGTGGTCACCGGCGACCTCGTCCAAGACGAGGAAGACGTATGCGCCGCGGCTGCCGCGATCGAGCTCGTGCTCCTCGCAGCGACCGAGCGCGACATCGCGTCGTACTGGCGCACGCCGCAAGTGCTCCGTACGCCGCCGGGCCGCGCGGCGGTGGGGATCCCGGGCGGAGAGCGCTTCCTCGGGCTCCTCCATTTCGGCACCGCCGAGCGGGAGCCGGCGGCACGCGAACGTAGGCCGGTGGAGGCCTACGTCGCGTTTCTCGACTAGTTCTCGGAGGGTTGGCGCTAGGAGAGAGCCGTCTCGCCGGGCCGCGGCTCGTCGACCTGGGACTCCGGCGTGCCGACCACCGGTGGCGCCGTCGGGCGGAGGTAGAGGTACTCGTAGACCTGGGCCGCCAGAAGCGCGCCCAGCATCGGCCCGATCCAGTACACCCACCAACCCGTCCAGACCTTGCCGGCGAGCTCCGGGCCGAACGCCCGCGCCGGGTTCATCGCGGCGCCCGTGAATGGGCCACCCATGAGCACGTCGATGGTGATCGTGAGCCCGATCGCGAGGCCGGCGATCGCCTTGAACGCGCCGCGCGGGTCAACAGCGGTCGCCCACACCGCCCAGACGAGGAAGAACGTCAGGATCAATTCGAAAATGACCGCTTTCGCGTCGGTCAGATGTGCCGCCGGGATCGGTGCCGCATGGTGGGCCACCGCCGCCCGACTCGTGAGCTCGCGAAGGATTAGGGCCGCCACGGTACCCCCGAGCAGCTGACACGCCCAGTACAACCCCGCGAGTGACGCGGCGATCCGTTTCGTCGAGAGGAACCCGAGCGTGATTGCCGGGTTGAAGTGCCCACCGGAGATGTGGCCGAGGTTCGTGACCATGATCCCGATCGCGAGACCGTTGGCGAGAGCAACGCCGACGAGATCGGCCGAGGTGGAAGGGTGGTAGTGCGCAACCGCGATACCGGCGCCGCCGCCGATGAAGATCAACGTAAATGTGCCGATGAACTCGGCGACTCCCCTGCGAAGCATGTCCTCATTCATGGCGAGGAACCTACGGAGCGGTTCGGACGGCGCTCCCATGGGTAGAAACCTCGCGTGTCCGCGATCTCACACGACGATGCGCTCGATGTCGAGTGCCCGCACTGCCACAAGACGTTTCAGGCGGAGCGGATCGAAGGCGGGGGTGCCGCCCGGTACCACGGCTTCAAGTGCCCCCACTGCAAGTTGTTCGTCCCGCTCGAGCGAGCGGCGCCGAAGACCTAGCTCACTGCGTCCCGGAGCGCCTGCGCCTCGGGCAGGTGCTCGAGCTTCTTCAGCGTGTTGTTCTCGATCTGCCGGATCCGCTCGCGCGTGACGCCGAAGGCGCGACCGACCTCCTCGAGCGTGCGCGGCTCGCCGCCGAGGAGCCCGTAGCGAAGCTCGATCACCTGGCGCTCGCGCTTCGGCAGCGCGTTGAGCGCGTTCTCGACGTCCTCGCGGCGGAGCATGAGCTGCGCCGTGTCGAACGGCGACTCGGCGGAGTCGTCCTCGACGAAATCGCCGAGTGACGAGTCCTCCTCCTCGCCGATCGGCTTCTCGAGCGAGACCGGCAGCTGCGACATGCGGAGGATCTCGCGCACCTCGTCGGTCGTGATCTCGAGCTCCTCGGCGATCTCCTCAGGGTTCGGCTCGCGGCCGAGGCGCTGCACGAGCTGGCGCTCGATGTGGACGACCTTGTTGAGCTTCTCGACCATGTGGACCGGGATCCGGATCGTGCGCGCCTTGTCGGCGATCGCGCGCGTGACGGCCTGGCGGATCCACCACGTCGCGTACGTCGAGAACTTGTAGCCCTTGCGGTAGTCGAACTTCTCCACCGCGCGGATGAGGCCGAGCGAGCCCTCCTGGATGAGATCGAGGAAGGAAAGGCCGCGGCCGAGGTAGCCCTTCGCGATCGAGACGACGAGGCGGAGGTTCGCCTCGATCATCGCCGCCTTTGCCGACATGTCGCCGCGCTCGATCCGCTTCGCGAGCGTCACTTCCTGGTCGGCCGTGAGGAGCGGCACCTTGCCGATCTCGCGCAAATACAGACGCAGAGAATCGAGCGAGGGCTCGACAGTGAGGTCGAGCTTGGGAACGGCGGGGATCTTCTCCTCTTCGGTCGGCGCGTCCTGCAGCGGCGCCGTCTTGTGCTGGTCGCCCTCGACGAGGTCGATGTTGCTCTCGGTGAGGTGCGTGTAGAAGTCCTCGACCTGCTCCTTCGTGAGCTCGACGTCCTCGAGCCCGGTCGCGATCTCGTCGTAACTGAGAAAGCCCTTTTCCTTGCCCTCGGCGATGAGCTTCTGCAGCTCCTCGACTTCGGGTAGCGAGACCTCGACGGTAAGCACCCTCAGAACCTCCCCAGCCTGGTTGTTGCGACCGCCCCCGACGTGCCCCGGTCCTCCCTCGAACAGGGTGGGAACATTAGTTACGCGACACCAGTTCGTAAAGAAGCTATGAAGGAAACGTTGCGATCGCGTCGACGCCTTCGGCTAACAGCCCGGCCTCAGTGGTGGCGAGCAGGCGGACACGGGGTGAGTTCGTGGGGATTGAGGCAATAGCTGATGCCGCCAGGGAACCGCGTTTGTCCGTGGACACGCGTCAAAAGAATGTAGGTCCGGAACCGCGTGGTCGCCTGCTGTCCGGTACCGCGCGAAAGCCACAATGCCGCCCCGAGGGCGGCATACGGAACCGTGATCCCAAGCACTACGAGAAGCACGACAACGCGGCGGCTCATCGCCAGGAAGCCTACGCCGCGCCAACCTGAGCCGCTGTCGCCGTTGCGATCACGCCGACCCGTTCGCCGCGGCTGTTCAGGAGAGGAATTTCCGCAAGGCTCTCGAGCGAGACTCCCAGCGGGCCGAGGAACGCAGCGAGAGCGGGCGCGTGCGGGCGCGAGTAGCCGTCCTCGGACTTGATCGCGACCCCGAGGCCGTCGGGGCCGGCGGCGCAGAGCAGTCCTTCAGCGCCGCCCTTCGCGAGCCAACCGGGCGCGTCGCGCATGAGGCGAAAGTCGACGCCGTCCGGGCCGCCGACGAGATCCGGCCGCGCGCGCATCGCGGCTCCGATGCGGTCACCGCCGGGCAGCGACTCGAGCCGCGCGTAGGCGTGCGCCATCCGCCAGAGCGGGAACGCGAAGGTCACAACTCCGCAGCCGTCGGCGGCTGCGTCGAGCGGCTCGGCGTCGGTCGCCTCCACGTGCGCGGCGCGGCAGCCGAGCTGGACCGGATGCTCCGGCAGGTGGTAGCCGCGTTTCTCCCATCCCTGTGTGTCGCAGAGCGCGAGCATCCCGGCGTGCTTGCCCGAGCAGTTGTGGTGGATCTTCTGCGGCGGCCGACCCTCCTGGAGCCCGAGCTCGAGGTCATCCTCCGTCGCGCGCGCGTGGGCGAGGAGCGTGCGCGCCGCGTCGACCTGATCGGCCGTGTCGTTGTGGGACGCGCACGCGATCGCGATCTCGTCGTCCGCGAGGTCGTCGCGCGCGCGGACGAGCGGCAGCGCCTGCAACGGCTTCGAAGACGAGCGCATGAAGCACACGAGCTTCGGATCGCCGGCGCTCGCGACGATCTCACCGCCGCGCACCGCGACAGCATGAACGCGGTGCCGTGCCTCAACAGTTCCGTTCCGGCGCACCTCGACGACGATCGGCTCCGGGATCGGCGCGGCCACGGCGCAAACCTACGCGCCACCGCCGAAGGCCGGTGGCAGCCACCTGACGTAACCGTGACGAAGGCTCAACACCCTTATGACCTCATCACCGCAACGATCTCGGCAGTGGCACATCAGCTGCGGGATACGAAGGCAGGACTCTTCCACGTATGGACTCACTGCGTCTGGGCCGCTCCGGCGCACTTTCGCGACGACATCGATCGACTGGAGTTTCTCCGCCGGCTAGCTCTCGTGACGGTCTCTTCCGAGTGGCGATGCATCGGTTACTGCCTCATGCGAACGCACTATCACCTCATCGTCGAGGTGCAAGACGGCGTCTTGCCGCGGGCGATGCAGGCTCTCAATTACGGCTATTCATGCCGGTTCAACCGTCGCCACGGGCTGCGCGGCCACGCTCAATCACGACGATATGGCTCGAGGCGACTCCTGGACTCTCACGACTTCGTCGAGACGTACGCATACGGGATGAACAATCCCGTCGAGGCTGGCTTGTGTCCGACGGCAAGCGCTTGGCCGTGGAGCAGCTATCGCGGGACTATCGGTCTCAGCGAGACGAGCTCGTTCATCGACGACGGTCCGCTCCTCGGCTGCTTTCGGCGCGAGTTCGATCCGCGCGTCGCTCTTCGCAGGGCTGTGGAGAAGTCGTGACGGTTCCGTGAGGTAGCTGCCACCGGCCTTTCGGAAGTACCGTTTGATGCATGCCTGAGCTACCCGAGATGGAGGCGTGGCGCCGTCAGCTCGACGCGCCCGTCTCCGCGTTCCCTATCGCGAAGGCCGGCCCCGCGCACATCGCGACGCTGAAGACGTTCGACCCGCCACCGGCGGCGCTCGAGGGACGGCGCTTCACGGGCGCCGAGCGGCGCGCGAAGCGGCTCCTCTTCCCCACCGACGACGGCGAGCTCGTCCTCCTCGTCCACCTCATGACGGCGGGACGGCTGAAGTACCTCGCCGCCGGTGAGAAAAGCCCGGCCAAGCCTGCGTTCGCGCTCGAGTTCGCGGGCGGCGCGAAGCTCGTCCTCACGGAGAACGCGAAGAAGAAGCGCGCCGGCGTCTGGCTCCTCACCCCCGAAGCAGCAAAGGCGGAGCTCGGACACCTCGGCCCCGAGGCGGACACGCTCGACGCGGCACAACTCGCCGAGATCCTCACCTCGGACTCGCGCCGCCTGCACGCCTTCCTCCGCGACCAGCGCCTCATCGCCGGCATCGGCCGCGCCTGGGCGAACGAGATCCTCCACACCGCGAAGCTCTCGCCGTACGCGCTCTCCGGCGATCTCGACGAGGAGGAGACGGCACGTCTCGCCGCGGCGATCCACGACGAGCTCGAGCGCGGGCTCGCCCTCCGCGAAGCAGGCGCCTCCGACGAGAAGACGTATCGCGTCCACCGCAAGCTCGGCGAACCCTGCCACGTCTGCGGCACCCCGATCGCGCAGATCGACTTCGAGGAGCACACGATCTTCTACTGCCCGGTGTGTCAAACCGGTGGACGCGTGCTCAAAGACAGGCGCATGTCCCGGCTACTCCGTTAGGGTCAGCACATGGCCACCATCGCGGAAGTCATGAACAAGAGCGTCGTCACCGTCGATCCGACGTCGTCGATCGGCGAAGCAGCCGAGAAGATGATTGAGGCCGGCGTCGGCGCCGTCGTCGTCATGGAGGACATGGCCCGGATCGTCGGGATCATCACCGAGCGCGACCTCATGCGCGCGGTCGCACAGCGCGCGCGGGCGGCCGAGGCGCGCGTGCGGCAGTGGATGACCGAGAGCGTCGTCACGATCGAACCGGACACGGAGATCAAGGACGCCGCGAAGATGATGTTCGAGAAGAACTTCCGCCACCTCCCCGTCGTGAACAAGGACGGGCGGCTCATGGGAATCGCGAGCCTTCGCCGCCTCTCGCAACACGAGTTCGAGCAGAGCAAGTAGCCGTCCGGCCCGCTTCGTAGGCTGCCCGCTGTGATCAGGCTCTTTCCCAACGCCGGCGGCTGGCTCGAGGTCGTGTGCGGCCCGATGTTCAGCGGCAAGAGCGAGGAGCTCATCCGCCGCCTTCGTCGCGCCGAGATCGCGGGGCAGCGGACGCTGATCGTCAAGCCGAAGATCGACAACCGCTACGACATCGCGCACGTCGTCTCGCACGCTGGCGCGAAGATGCGCGCCGTTGCGGTCGAGTCGCCTGCCGACATCCCCGGGCTCGTCGAGGACTACGACGTGATCGGCGTCGACGAGGTGCAGTTCTTCCCGCCCGAGATCGTGCTCATCCTCGACGGCCTCGTCGAGAAGGGGATGCGCGTGATCTGCTCCGGTCTCGACCAGGACTTCCGCGGCTTCCCGTTCGGGCCGATGCCCGAGCTGCTCGCCCGCGCGGAGCTCGTCGACAAGCTGCAGGCCGTCTGCCACCGCTGCGCCGGGCCGGCGACGATGACGCAGCGGCTCGTAGACGGCTATCCGGCTCCCGCGGACGGAGCGACGATCGTCGTCGGCGCGCTCGAGCAGTACGAGGCGCGCTGCCGCAGCTGCCACGAGCTCGCGGCGCCCGCCTTCGCCACCGGCTAGCTGTCGCCGGCTCCTTGGCGCGGGCCTGGGGCGGGCGGAACGAGCTGCGCACTCCCACCGTAGTCCGAGATCGCATCCGCCACATCGAACAGGGCGCCGAACCGCCGCTCCGTGCGACGACCCGCATCGAAGATTCCGATCCGGTTCGTGTCCGGATAGACGCTGATGTTCGGTCCGTTCATCTCGCTGACCATGAGCACGCGCGCCGGTCCGTCTCCCTCGTTGCGATACCCGTGCGCGCCGCGCTCGCCCCGCGGGAACGCAACCACCTCTCCCGCGGGGAGCTCCTCCCACCCCGTCGCACTGCGCAGGCTGACACAGCCCTCGAGCACGATCAGCAGCTCCTCGCGCTGAACGTGGTAGTGGAAGACCATCTCCTCGCCGGGCTCGAGCTCGTACACGCTCGCGCCGAGGTGTTCAGCGCCGGCTGCCTCCCCGACTCGAACCGCGCGAACTCCGTCGGCGGTCGGCGCGAGCGGATCCCCGAGATTGCTCATACGCGGAGCGTACGCTGACCCCCACGATGCGGACGCTCTCTCTGCAAACCGAGCAACGAACGCATCTCGTCGACGTGACCGCTCCCGTGCGCGACGCGGTGCGTGGAGCGTCCGGGCATGCCGTCGTCGTGTTCGTCCCACACACGACCGCCGGGGTCGTCCTGCAAGCGAGCGGTGAGGGCGCCACGAAGGTCCCTGCGGATTTCGAGCGCGCACTCGAGCGCCTCGTTGAGGAGGCGGAGGAATGGGAACACAGCGAAGAAGGAGGCCGCAACCCGTGGGCGCACGTGCGCGCGAGCCTGACCGGCTCCTCGGTCACGATCCCGCTCGACGACGGCGAGCTTGCGCTCGGCGACCTGCAGACGATCTTCTTCTGCGAATTCGACGGACCGCGCCACCGCCGGCTCCACGTCGCCGTGACGTGAGCTAGGCGAGTCGGACGACGAGCGTCTCGCCGTCGACGGCGAGCGAGCCGTCGAGGTGCGCGACAAGGCGCGCCGCGACGGCGGCGCCGAGGTCGCGGAGGTCTTCTCCCAGCACCACCGGTGCGGACGCCGGCGTGACCGGCGTGATGCGTAGCTCGGTGCCCGAGACCGCGATCGCTACCTCGTCGAAGCCGCCGTGGCGGAGCGCGGACTGCGCAAGGGCTGCGATTCCGCGCTCGAGCGACGGTGGATCAGTCTCGGTCGCCGCGCCCGTCCCGGAGACGACAACGCGGTCCTCTCCGAGCCGCGCCGCCGCCGCCTGCGCGAGCTCGAGCGTGTCCGCCTCGCGCAGCGTTGGGTCGTAGCGTCCGTCCGCGATCCGCGCCGCGAGCGAGAGTTCGTCGAGCAGCTCCGCGAGCTGCTTCGACGCCGCCTCGATCATCCCGACGTAGCGGTCGTTCGGCGGCTCGAGCGTTCCGCCGCGCGAGAGCGTCGTCGCGAACCCGTGCACCGTCGCGAGCGGCGTGCGCAGGTCGTGGCACGCGAGCGAGACGAGCCGGGCGAAGTCGGTGTCGTCTGTCATCTCCTTAACCTTGTCAGATGACGAAGGACTACTCCGGCACGCCACTCGCGAAGAAGCTCGGCGCCGCTGCCGGCAAGGAAGTGCTCGTCTTCTTCACGACTCGGCGCGGCGAGCTCGAGCGCCGGCTGCCCGCCCTGAAGGAAACACTCGGCGCTGCGGACGGGCTCTGGATCGCCTGGCCGAAGAAGGCGTCGAGCATCGACACCGACCTCGACTTCGCCGCCGTTCAGCAAGCCGGGCTCGACGCGGGACTCGTCGACAACAAGAGCTGCGCGATCGACGACGACTGGCAGGCGCTCCGCTTCGTCTACCGCGTCAAAGACCGCAGCTAGCTGTAAGACCCAAGGACGTTGGTTCTGGTGAGCGGCGGTCGGTGGCCGAGCGCGGTGTGTGGTCGTCGGTGGTTGTAGTACCAAAGCCAGCCGTCAAGGGCTGCGGCTCGTTCGGTGCTTGAGCGGTAGATGGCGCCGTAGGCCCAGCCGTTGAGGAGGGTGCGGATGAAGCGTTCGGCTTTGCCGTTGGTCTGTGGTCGGCGTGGTCGGGTGCGGAGGTGTCGGATCCCGAGTGTGCGACAGGCGACGGCGTGGAGGGTGGAGATGTAGGCGCTGCCGTTGTCGGTCAGGATTCGCTCGACGCGGACGCCGTGCTGGTCGAAGAAGGCGAGCGCGCGGCGGAGGAAGCCAACCGCGGTTGTGGCCTTTTCATCGGGGAGCACCTCGACATAGGCAAGACGGCTGTAGTCGTCGACGGCGACATGGACGTACTCCCAGCCGGTGATGCCGCGGTCGTGGCCGTCGAGGTCGCGCCGACGCGGTCGGCCCTGTCCAGCCGGACGGAAGCCGGCGCGCTTGCCTGCCGTCTGAAAGCGGCCGAGCTTCTTGACGTCGATGTGCACGAGCTCGCCGGGCCGGGAGCGCTCGTACCGGACCGCAGGCTCGAGGCCGATCCGTCCCAGGCGGCCGACTCCATTTCGCTTCAACACCGCCGAGACCGTCGAGTGCGGCATCGAGAGCGTCTCGGCAATCTCTGCGCCGGTCATGCGCAGCTGCCGCAGAGCAACGATGACCCGGACGCGCTCTGCCGCGGTCCGGTTAGCCACGAGCTTTGGAGCCGATGAGCGATCACGCAGCTGCCGGTCACCGGCGCGGTAGCGACCAACCCACTTACGAGCGCAGCGGACGCTGACGCCGGCGGCCTCGGCCGCCGCCCTCAGCGTCCATCCCTCATCAACAACACGACGCGCAAGCTCGCGCCGACCGCTCCAGCTGAGAGCAGCGTTAGCGTGCAGATCCATCCGGGTCGCCTCCTTGGAGTTGAGAAGCCTTTGACAGCCCTCAGCCTCCAAGGCGGCCCGGATGAACCAACGTCCCTAGGAACTACAGCTAGCCGGCGATCGTGAAGCTCTTCTTGGCCGGCGTCCGATCGACCCCGGCGGGGCCGAACGCCGCAACCGCGAACGTGTACTTGCCCGGCTTCAGGTTCCTGTACTTCTTGTGCGACGGGCAGGCCCTCAATCTCCCCTTGTTTCCCACCTTCGTCAGCCCGCAGAGGAAGCCTGTCGACGGGCCGAGAGCCTTGAACGTGAACGCGGCCGAAGACCCGCGGACGGTCGCCTTGGTGATCTTCGTTCCGGGCACGACGTTGAAGTACACGGCGGTGTTGCGCGCCAGCCGAGCCACGGCCGGGATGGACGGGTCGTCGTTCGTGCTCGCGCTTGTAGCGACGACGTGGCCCTTCATCGCGATGGCGTTCCGGCCGTCGGCCCACTTCGCCAACAGCGTCGCGCCCTGCGCGAGCGGAGTCGTCGTGTTGTCGTTCGTCGTGAAGGTTCCGAGGCCCTGGACGATCGCGCTCTTCGGCTTCAGCACGGTTCCGAGTGCAGTGGCGATGTTGTCGTTCGGCCCGAGAGTCAGCGGTGCGTAGTGGCCGGAGGCGAAGCGACCGGTGGGATGCACAACCGCTGCTCCACTCCCTTCCCAGTTGTCGTAGGCGGTCTCGAGCACCGCACCACCGTGATCCACGTAATCCGCGAGGCGGTCCCCGTACGTCGCCGCGTCCTCGTACCCGGTATCGCACTGGCCGCCCGTGCCGACGACGATGTCTGCCTTCGCAAAGTCCGAAGGCAGCGGTGTCGCGTCGGTGACCTCATAGATCAGAACCTTCGAGATACCGGGCTGTGCCTGGATCGCGTTCGCAAGGTCGGTCTGGTCGCAGGTCTCGGTGATCATGACCGTCAGCCCCTTCGTCGCCGCGGTCGTTCCTCCGGCTGCGCCAAGCAGCGCGCAGGAAGAGACGACGACAAGGAGTGCGACTCTCGAAAACCTCATGCGGCGATTATTAGGGACTCGCGGCCGGCTTGCCGACCCAGCGGCGCCAGAGCGTCGAGCGGTTCTCCTCCCCGTGCCAGAGCCGCACGAGGTTCGCCTTGTGGAGGATGAGGACGCCGAGCCCCGCCGCTGCGCCGAACGCGATGACCGGCCACGGGTAGCCGTAGAACCACGCCCAGAACGCGAGCGACCCCGCCGCGATGATCGACGCGACCGACGGGTAGCGCGTCACCGCGAAGACGATCAGCCAGACGCCGGCCGCGGTGAATCCGACGAGCGGCGCAACGCCGAGGAACGCGCCGCCGGCAGTCGCGACCATCTTCCCGCCGCGCTGGAAACCGAGGAACGCCGGCCGCCAGTGGCCGAGCATCGCTGCCGCGCCCGCAAGCACACCGGCTCCGTGCCCGACGACCTGAACCGCGACGAACGCGGGGATGAATCCCTTCGCCGTGTCGAGCAGCATCGCGGGCAGGCCGAGCTTCCATCCGTACACGCGCCAGACGTTCGACGCGCCGATATTGCCGCTGCCCTTTGTCCGGACGTCCTCGCCGCGGAAGACGCGCACGAGCCAGTAGCCCCACGTGACCGAACCGAACAGATAGCCGGCTACGACGAGGGCGACGGTGGCCATCGGAACCGCCTAGGAAGGAATGCCGTACTGCTCGACCCAGCCGTTCACGACGTCCCAATCGAGATTCGCGAAGAATGCCTCGATGTACGACGCGCGGTCGGTCTGGTAGTCGAGGAAGTACGCGTGCTCGTAGACGTCGAGCGCGACAAGCGGAGTCGCGTTCCAGACGGGGAACGTGTTCTGGGCGTCGCCGATGTAGTTGAAGAGACGGCCCTCGTCCCAGTCGTACGCCGTCCACGCCCAACCGCGTCCCGCGATGCCCGTTGCCTTGAGGTCGGCGCGCCAGTCGGCGGCGGAGCCGAAGTCGCGCTTCACGAGCTTCCCGAACTCACCGTCGGGCTCTCCCCCTCCGCCGCCGAGATGGGCGAAGTAGAGCTCGTGGTTCTTGATCCCGCCGATGGCAAAGGTCAGGTCGACCTTCAGCGCACGGAGCTCGGAGTAGACCTGGTTCGCGGCGGAGAGGTCGATACCGTCGAGCTTGGCGAGGATCTCGTTTCGCTTCGCGACATAGCCCTCGTAGAGCTTGTAGTGCGCTTCGACCGAAGCGCGGGAGATGCCGTCGAGCTGGAGCGTCTCGGGCCGCAGCGGGCGCGGGGAGACCGGCTCGAATCTGTAGGCAAGCGTCGACACGAACGGGGAGCATATCCTCCTCAACAGAGAACGACGCCGACACAAGGAGCGAAACGAATGGCCTTCGAGCTTCCGGATCTCCCGTACGCCTATGACGCGCTCGAGCCGCACATCGACGCGGAGACGATGCGGATCCACCACGACTTGCACCACGCCGCGTACGTGACGAATGCGAACGCCGCGCTCGAAGGGACCGATCTCGCCGATGCGTCGGTCGAGAGCGTCCTCACGAATCTCGACTCACTCCCTGACGACAAGCAGACCGCCGTCCGCAACAACGCCGGCGGGCACGCGAATCACTCCCTCTTCTGGCAGATCATGAGCCCCGACGGCGGCGGCGACCCCGGCGGCGCGCTGCGGTCGGCGATCGAGGACGCGTTCGGCTCGTTCGAGGAGCTCAAGACCGCGATCAACGACGGCGGCGTCAAGCGCTTCGGCAGCGGGTGGACGTGGCTCGTCTGGGACGGCACGGGCCTCGCCGTGTACTCCACCGCGAACCAGGACTCGCCGATCATGCAGAGCGACGTGCCGCTCCTCGGGATCGACGTGTGGGAGCACGCGTACTACCTCAAGTATCAGAACAAGCGCCCGGCCTATCTCGAGGCGTGGTGGAATGTCGTGAACTGGCCGGAGGTCGAGCGGCGCTTCGCCGAAGCGCACGCGTCGTAGTCAGCCAATCCGAAAGGCGCTCGGATGCGTAAGACCGAGTCAGAGATGGAGGTTGCGCTCGACATGCCCCGTATGCGGGTGGTTCCTCCTCCCGTCGACGAGGCGCCGGAGGACGGCCCGTCCGATGCTGCGCTGCTCGCTCTCGTGGCGAACGCGGACCGCGAGGCGTTCGAGTTGCTCTACCACCGCTACGTCCGCTCGGTCTTCGGCCTCGCGCTCCGGCGCCTCCGCGACCGCGCCCACGCGGAGGAGGTCACGCAGGAGGTGTTCACGGCGGTCTGGCGCTCGGCGGAGAGCTACCGCCCCGAGCGCGGCTCCGCGGGCGGTTGGCTCTACACGGTCGCGCGCAACGCGATCCTCGACCGCCTGCGGCGGAACAGCCGTGCCGACACGACCTACGAGATGCCGGAGCTCGCGTCGCCCGAAGGTGGGCCGGACGAGCAGGTCGAGCAGGCGCAGACGGCGTGGCGCGTCCACCGCGCGCTCGAGGAACTGAACCCGAACGAGCGCCAGGTGATCGAGCTCGCCTACTGGAGCGGGCTGTCTCAGAGCGAGGTGGCGAACTACCTCGGCCAACCGCTCGGCACGGTGAAGACGCGGACGCGAAGTGCGCTCGCTCGGCTTGCGGAAGTCCTGGAAGGAGAAGTGCAGTGAACGACTTCGACGAACTGATCGGCGCGGACGTGACGGGAGCGGAGCGCGAACGGCTCCGCGGTGTCCATGACATGCTCGTCCAGGCCGGGCCTCCGGCGGAGCTGCCGGACTCCCTCCACAACGCCCCGCGGCCCAGCGAGGTAGGCGCTCTGCGGAAGCAGTCCACCCCGCGCAAGCTCGCGCTGCTCGTCGCCGCGATCATCGTGCTCGGCATCACGTTCAGCATCGGCTTCTCCACCGGCCAGAAGCACGCGGCTCCCCCGTCGGTCGCTCAGGACATCGCGCTGAACGGGACGGCGGCGGCGCCACGCGCGCAAGCCACGCTCGCGGTCCTGCCGGAGGTCGCCGGCAACAGCCAGATGAATCTCAGCGTTCGGGGTCTGCCGCAGGTCTCACCTCCCGAGTACTACGACGTGTGGCTCGTGCGCAAGGGTGAGCCGTGGGGGATGTGTGGTGAGTTCGTCGTCTCGAGGCCGACGCGGTCGCTCACGCTCACGCTGAACGCGCCGTACTCGCTCGAGACCGGTGACACGTGGATCGTCACACGGCACAAGTTCGGGGAGAGCGGTGTCGGAACCACCGTCCTGCAGCCGCGCGGTTTACGCCCGAGCGTCGTTCCCGATATCTGAGCGCAGGCGTTCGCTCTAGTCGACGATCGCGCCGAGCGAACGCGCGAGCTGCACCGCGCCTGCGAGGTCGAGCCGCGCCCCGCGATATGCGGCCGCTCCGAGGTTCACGCCGTCGAGATTCGCGTCGTGCAGATCCGCGTCGGCGAGGACGGTGTTGTGGAGCTGCGCGTGCGAGAGGTCCGTTCCGCGCAGGTCTGCGCCGGCGAGATTCGTCTCCGAGAGATCGGCCTCGTGTAGGCGCACCGTGCGCAGGTCGGCGCCGTGCAGGTCGTGACCGCGGAGCGAGGCATACGACCAATCGCCGCCGTCGATGACGAGCCCCGTCAGGATCGCTCCGGCGAACGAGGAGCCCGCCAGACGGCAGTTGGTGAAGCGGGAGCCGAACAGATTCGTGCTCTCGAACGTCGAATTGGCGAAGTCGGTCCCGTCGTGCTCCGAGCCGTTCAGTTGCGCGAGCGTGAAATCGCAGGCCTGGAACGTGCAGTTACGCGTCACGAGCTCCGCGAAGGTCGCGCCGCGAAAGCTGCACCGGAGGAAGACCGCGCCCGCGATTTCCTCGTCGCCGATCTCCTCCCCGGCGAACGATGCGTCTTCGGCCCCCGCCGGGAGGTTCACGCCGGCCGGCGCGATTCGTTTCGCATCTCTGAGAGCAGACGCTCGAGCCGCGGCTCGGCCGATTCGTCGACGAAGCTCATCGCGGCAGCAACGGTCGGGTGGACGGCGGCGATCGCGTCGCGCATCTGCAGCGCGACGGCGCGGTAGGACGGGTGGCCTTCGCGGCCGGAGCGAAGCTCGATGAGGTGCAGCGCCTCGCGCGCGTCGAGCTCGAGGACGTAGCGGATCCGGTACGCGAGGCAGAGCGCGTACGGCGCCTCCTCGACAAAGCCGTCGCTGCGGAGCCGCTCGTACTCCGTGCGCGAGACGTCGAGCGCGCGCGTGTACTCGCTACCGAGTCCCGACTCCTCGACTTCGTGCGGCACGTCGGCGCCGAGGTCGGGCGAGAGGCGCTGCCACTGGCACGTGAGGAGCCGGTGGCGTTGCAGATCCCTGAAGGCGCCGTAGTCGGAGACGATCTCGAAGCGGTAGGTCAGCGTCTCGAAGCCGCGGCCCGGGCGGTGGCGGCGATTCTCGCGCGTGCCGACGAGCTCATGCACGAGCGCCGCGCGGGCGTCCGGCGAGAGTCCGCGGACGGCGGCGAGCGCCTGCTCCTCTCCGACCGCGGCGCTTTCGTACACGAGCGCAGCGAGGAGCTCCTCCTCGCTGCCGTGCGCGCGGAGAAGGCGGACGGACGGCGTCGCGTCCTCGGCCGTCGCGTCGTCGAGCCCGAGCCGCGCGGCGATCGACGCGGCCGCATCGCCTCGCTCCTGCAGGAACTCGATCCAGCGCCCGCCACGGTCGGGCCGCGGCACGCGCGCGACGAAGCTCGGCATCACGAGCTGCAGCTCGTCGAGGAGCATCTCGCCGTACGCGCGCGCCTCGGCGAGCGGGTGCGCGAGCAGGTGCAGCACGAGCTGCTCGTACGTCTGGCCGCTCGCGTAGATGCCCATGTGCGAGAGCGACGCCGCCGGGAGGATGCCGCGCACGAGGTCGAGTGCTTTCGCCCGCACCGCGCGCCGGTGTGCCGCGGGCGACTCGCCCTCGGCGGCCGGGAACGTCTCGGCGACCCACGCCGACACGCCTTCGAGCAGCCGCGAGTACGTCGCGAAGAGGTCGTCCATCGCGGTCTCGTACGCAGGCCCGAAGCGCGGGTCGCGGTAGTAGCGGTAGCCGAAGCCCTCGAGCTCGGCGTCGTACGCGATGTAGCGCGTCGACTGCTCGAGATACGCCGCGAGCCGCGGGCGCTGAAGGATCTTCGTGAGCACGTTCGACGTCCACTCGCACGCGATGTGCGCGCCGCCGAGCTGCGCCACGGAGTCGTCGCCGTAGCCGAGGAAGATCGTCTCGTAGAGCTTCGCCGCGCGGTCGCCTTCGCTCAGCTCCACGACCGGCACCTCGGGCAGCGAGTCGGCGAACTCGTCGAGGAACAGGCGGCGCAGCGTCCCCGCGTAGCGTGAGTACCGCGCGAAAAGGGCACCTTTGACGGTCTCGGGAAGATTGACGAGCGCGAAGACCGGCCGGTCGATGTTCGTGAAATGCGGCGCGAGAAGCGCCCGCTCCTCGTCGGTGAACTGTTCGACTGGAGTTGCCACGGGCGCCGTCATCATCGGACGTCCCAGCCTAGAGCCGTTGGCGGACGCTAGGTCTCAACGGCGAGATGGGTCGCGGCGCGGTTTCGGCGCAGGCCGCCGTAGCGCACGACGAGCACGACGAGTCCGACGATTGTCACCGGCACGAAGACGACGAACCGGACGAGGATGAGGAAACCCGTCGCGGCGCCGCCTTTCACTCCTGCGGCGTGCAGGCCGAGGAGGATGCCGGCGTCGTACGAGCCGGCGTACGCGGGGCCGGCGGGGATCGCCGATGCGAGCGTCGCGATGACGTTCGTGAGCAGCGCCGCGAGCAGGCCGAGGTGGATCCCGAGGGAGCGGCCGACGAGCATGATCGTCGCTCCCTCGAGGAGCCAGATGAGCCCCGAGACGCCGGCGAGCATGAATCCCTCTGCGTGGGCGAAGAGCCTCGACGCGTGCGCGTAGGGACGGATCCGGCCGGCGAAGGCGTTGAAGTAGCCGCGCCGACGAAGCACGAGATAGGCGAAGAGGAGGGCGGCGGCGAAGAGGATGAGCCCGCCGACGACGTAGGCCGCCACCTTGCCCGTCGGCGCGCCGTCTACGCCGCCAAACGTCAGCACCGCGAACAGGACCGCGAGTGTCGCGACGTCGAGGATCCTCTCGGCGATGACCGTCCCCAGCACCGCGACCCACCGCACGTGCGCGCGCTTCGAGAGCAGCGAGATCCGCAAGACCTCGCCGCCGCGGAGAGGCAGGACGGTGTTCCCCATGTACGCGACCGGGATCAACCAGAACGCGTCGGCGCGCTCGTGCGGGACGCGGGAGAGGTTGAGGATGCGATGCCAGCGCCAGCCGCGCAGCACGATCGCGACCCCGTACGCGCCGAGCGACGCGACGAGCCACCCCGCTCCGGCCGCATTCGTCGGGAACTTCGGCGCGTGCTGGCGCGTCGCCCACCACACGACGGCCCCGAGCGAGACGATGGAGACGACGATCCAGACGGCGCGCTTCACCCGCGCGTGAGCCGGCACCGCAGCAGTGTCCAGAGAACGCGGAAGCCGTCGGCCGCGGTGAGCTTCTTCCCTTCCTCCGACGCGCGGGCGCGATAGCGGACGGGCACCTCGTAGATCCGCTCGCCGCGCTGGAGCAGGCGCGCCGTGATCTCGGGCTCGATGCTGAAGCCGTTCGCGCGCAGCGGCAGCGCGCGGAACATCTCCGTGTACATCGCCTTGTGGCACGTCATGAGGTCGTGGATGTAGACGTTGAAGAGGACGTTCGCGGCGAGCGTCACGCCCTTGTTTCCCATGACGAAGAGGAACGAGTGGCTCGTGTAGCCGTCGAACGTGCGGACGCCGTAGACGACGTGCACCGCGTCGTCGTCGCGCAGCGGCTTGACGAGCGCGGCGAGGTCGTCCGGCTCGTACTCGAGGTCGGCGTCGAAGATCGCGGAGAAGCGCAGCCGTGCATCGGTGAGCGCGGTGCGCACGGCGGCGCCTTTCCCCTGGTTCTTGTCGTGGAAGTGGACGCGAACGTTGTCGGGAAAGCTGCGGTTGCGGAGGTAGTCGACGGTCCCGTCGGTAGAGCCGTCGTCGACGAGCACGAGCTCGAACGGACACGGGAGATCCACGGCGAGCGTCGCATCGAGCGCCCGCTCGATCCGCTCGATCTCGTTGTAGACGGGCATGAGGATCGAGAGGCCGTCGGGGAGCTCCTCCGCCATGGCGGCAATTCTAGGAAGAGGCACGGTTGGGCCTTCTGACCTACCAAGCCGCCTGGCGTCGCGGACTACCTACCGGTCGAGCACGATCCACGGGGGAGAGGGCCGAGCGTCGAGAGCGGCTCTCTGATGGCCCTCGAGTTCGTCCTGGTGGTGACGGCCACCGGAACGATCCCCTCTGCGATTTTCGAAGCCGGGACGAAAGCCCAAAGGAACGGGCGCCGATTGAGCTTGACCTGCATCCTCGAGCAATCGGAGAGCTTCAGCGACACGGACTTCACGGTTGCGGACGCGATGCCGTAGACGGCGTAGCCGACCGGGCGCTTGCCCGTCTTCGGAGGTTCGGCTCCGGGGTAGATGAGGAGCTGTTCCTTCGCAACCCGGGATCGCAAGGCGCAGTTGCTTTCGCCGATCTCTTCGCGCGGCACATCGAGCGCGAAGCAGATCCACTGACCGGCTTTATCGGCGTCGAGCGACCAAACGCCCGTCGAGCTGTCCCGCGTTATCTGCGTCACGCCACGAACCGGGGTGCCTCGCGCGGCCGACGCGAGCTCGTTGATCAGCCGATGAGGCGGGGCGGCAGGCCGTGCCTCCCGTGTGCCAGACGTAGACGCCACCGCACTCCCACAACCGGCCAATAGGGCGACGGCGAGTGCGATGGGGAGGATCGGCCGAGCGCCGGATCCAGCCGACGAAAGCTGGATCGGGCGCTCTACGAAGCCGCGTAGAAATGACACAGCTGGCCTGAGCTCCGCTTACGAGTAAGGCGAAGCGTTCGGGTTGTAGAACATGTCTATCGCGTAGGCGGTACTCGGGTAGAAGTACACCACGTAAGACGTCAGAGGCACGTTCGACGTTCCCTTCTCGTCGTAGTAGTAGTAGTGCCACGTGCCGTCCGCGACCCATCTTTGGTCGTATACGTGGTTCTGCTCGCTCCTCCCTTCAAAGACCTGGGCCTCATATCCGTATCCGACGTTGCCTTGGAGGTACGCGTTGAAGCCCACTCCGTACGAGTAACACGAGCCCTGCCTCAGGCCTTCCACTTCCCACGTGTTCGTCGTACCGGCCTGAGAACTAGGGCAGAGCGACGGACCGCCGCCACCACCGCACAGCGTCGGATCGCAGAACGACGCCTTCGCTGACCCCCCGGCAAACAGTGCGATTGACGCAGCGGCTGCGATAACCACTCCGAGAGAAACCAAGAGCCTCCGGATTCCCATTTGTCCTCCTCTGGTTAGTTCAACCTGCCCGCCCGAAGTCGGCGTGCAGACGAGACGCTGCCTCTCTAGCGCTGTCGCCGCCATTGCCCAAATGAGGTATATGGGCAAGGGTCGTGTCCTTCGTTCGCTTCCTTTGGCGCTGGTAACCGGCGCCTGGAGCGGAAGGGGGCGACTCCGCGGCCAGTAACCCTCATACCGATGGGACAGACCAGTACAACTGCTTCCCCCGCGCTCGAGCACATCATCGAGCGCCCGCGGCTGATCACGCGCCTCGAGGCGGCTGGCAACCGGCGGGTGACGACTCTCGTGGCGCCGGCGGGCTACGGCAAGACCGTCCTCGCCCGACAGTGGTCGGAGCTGCAGTCTGGGCCGGTCGCCTGGTGCAGGACGACCCGGGCGTCCGGAGACATCTCCCTCCTGGCGGTACAGCTCGACGACGCACTCGCGTCGATCGCGCCCGAGCTGCCGCGTGACCCGAAGATGGTGGCGTCGATCGCCTCGGCCAATCCGAGCGCGAAGCCGCTCGGTCGCGCCATCGTGCAGACCTTCGCGCCGCTCAGCCGAGACGCTCTCCTGGTCGTCGACGAATGGGAAGCCGCCGGTACCGACGAAGCGGAAGAGCTCATGTCGATCCTCATCGACGGCCTCGACATCCGCTTCCTCGTCACGACTCGGACACGCCCCGCGTGGTTCGGGCCACGGATGGAGCTCTACGGGGACGGTCTCGAGCTGACCGTGGATGAGCTCGCGATGACCGCCGCCGAAGCCGCCGAGGTGCTGGGCCGGTCGGAAGCGCTCGCGGGCCGGGCGCGGTTGATGCAAGCCGCCGATGGCTGGCCGGCGGTGCTCGGGCTCGCAGCGATGTGCCGGGACGTCGACCTGACCTCGAGCCGGCTCCTCTCGCACACGCTGTACGAGTTCATCGCCGGCGAGCTCGTGGAGCGTGCGGCGTCCGAGACGCAGGAGGCGTTCATGCTCCTCGCGGTCGCGGGGATCTCCGAGATCTCGGCAGCGCAGATTGCGCTGGGAACGTCGACGGACGCGGTTCTCGCGGACGCCGTCAACTGCGGGCTGACGTCGGTGACCGGCCAGAAGACGCTCGGCCTGCACCCGCTGCTGCGGGAGTTCCTCGTTCAGCGGTTTGCGGAGGCGGACGCCGAAATTCGCGCGCGAGTTCTGACGCGGTGCCGCAACCTCGTAGCCGGTCGCCTGTGGGACGAAGCGCTTTGCGCGGCCGAGACCACGCAGGAGCCATCGTTTGCGGAGGAAGCGATCGAGGCCGCGCTCGACGACCTCCTGGCCGCGGGCCGAACGAGGTCGCTCGAGCGGTGGGTCGCTGCCGGGCGAGCGGCAGGCGCAACCGGCGGCGTCATCGATTACGCGGAGAGCGAACTGCTCCTACGCGCGGGCGAAGACGCGCAAGCGGTCGCGCTCGCTACGCAGGCAACGAGGGAGCTCGAAGGCGACCTCGCTGCCCGCGCCCATCTCGTGGCCGGCGCGGCTGCGAACTTCATCAGCCGTTTCCCGCTCGCGAAAGAGCATGCCGATGCGGCCGAGGCCATGGCCCGATCGACGAAGACACGCGAAAGAGCGCTCTGGCTCCAGTTCGACTGCGGCGGAAACCTCCACCTCCCTGGTTCGCGTCAACGCCTCGACCGCTTCAATCACAACGCCGAGCCCGGCACCGAGCAGTCGCTCAGGATCGCCGATGCCGAGTTGACGCTGGCGGGGCATAGCGACGGAGACTTCCGGCAAGCGCTCGACGACGCGCGCGGCGCCATCTCGCTGGCGAGAGATGGCATCGACCCGTGGGTCCACGCGTCGACCTTGAGCGTCTTCAGCCAGTGCCTGATCCTCGCGGGCTACTACGAGGAAAGCCTCGACCACATCGACGCACTCCGGCGCCTGGCGGAAACGTTCGGGCTCGAGTCCCGCCTGCCGGGCGCCGAGCGCCACCGGGCCAGGGCGCTGATCGGCCTCCGGAAGTTTGGTCAGGCTGCGCGGCTGCTCGACCGACTCGAGCGCGGGACAAAGGGCGACGACCTCTACTTCCAGGCGAACCTCCCTCTGCAACGCGCTCGACTACACGCGAGCGTCGGTGAGCTGGAGCGCGCTCTTTCGCTGCTCGATCCGCTGCCGTCGAGACCCGCCGGCCCCTCCAGCGGAGGCGAGCTTGTCGGCTGGCGGGCGCTCTACCACGCGGCCGCCGGAGAATCGAAACTGGCGCGGGCACTCGCCGTCGAGGCGGCCCACCGGAACGATGCCCTCCAGAACAAAGCGCTCGCACACGTCGCGGAAGCGCTCATCGCACTGGACACGGGCGACGCCGGCACCGCGACCGAGCGGCTCGGAACGGTGATCGACCAAGGAGTCTGGGATCCGGTCGTCATCGCGGTGCGTACCGCGCCGAGGCTCGCGGCGTTCATCGCAGAGCGGACTACTCAGCGCGAATGGCTACAGCAAGTCCTCACCCGCTCGGCGGACCACTCGCTCGCCGGCTCGCTCGGCCTTCACGTGCCACGAGCCGCCAGCGGGAGTGTCAGCCTGACCACGCGGGAGGTCGAGGTGCACGAGCTTCTCGCCCAGGGCCTCACGAACAAGGAGATCGCGGCGCTCCTCCACATCAGCCCCTCCACGGCAACGGTTCACGTCAAGCACATCTTCGAGAAGCTCGGCGTCCGCTCGCGGGCGGAGGCGGCCCGTGCGCTCGTCGACGAGTCAGAACCGCGCCGCGGCGCCTGAGTGCTTCTCGTACGCGCCGCTCGCGACGATGTCCGCGAGCTCGCGCACCGCGTGCCGCACCTCGTCCTCGGTGTTGAAGAAGTGCGCGCCGAGGCGGATTCCGCCGTCCGGGTCAGGTCGGAAGTCGCAGATGACGCCGCGCTCGCCGAGCTCCTTGTGGACAGCTGCGTGATCCGGGGTCGAGACGGTGACGGTGCCGCCGCGGCGCTCGGGCTCGCGCGGCGAGACGATCGCGAGACCCGCGGCGTCGCACTCGTCGATGAGGAGTTGCGTAAGCGAGAGCGACCGTTCGCGGATCGCAGGCACGCCGACCTCCTCGATCACGTCGTACCCAGCGGTCGCCGCGTAGAGCGCCGGCACGTTCGGCGTGCCGGTGAGGAAGCGGCGCGCACCGACGGCGGCGTACTCGAGCTCCGGCTCGAACGCGAACGGCCGCGCGTGGCCCTGCCAGCCGACGAGCGTCGGCTCGAGGCGCTCCGCCAGATCCGGCCGGACGTACAGCCAGCCCGCGCCCGGCCCAGCGCAGAGCCACTTCACGCCGCCGCCGACGGCGAAGTCGACGCCGAGCGCGGTGAGGTCGAACGGGACGATGCCGGCCGACTGGTAGCAGTCGAGGATCACGTGCGCGCCGACCTCGTGGGCGCGCCGGACGATCGGCTCGACGTCCTGGATCTCGCCGTTCTTGAAGAGGACGTGGCTGATCGGGACGAGGAGCGTGCGCTCGTCGATCGCGTCGACGATCGCGGCGTCGTCCTCCACGGCGACGACTTCCAGCAGCGGCTGCGCTTGGTAGAGGTAACGCACCGACGGGAAGTTCGCCTCCTCGTAGACGACCCGATTGCGCTCGCCCGGGTTCGCGAAGCACGAGAGGATCACAGCTTCGGCGACCGTCACGTTCTGGTGCATGACGATCGAGTCGGGCGGCGCGCCGAGGATCCGGCCGAGCTGGTCGCCGACCGTCCAGGCCATGTCCCACCAGCCCTCGCCCCAGCTGCGGATGCCGCGCTCGCGCCACATCCGCGTGTACTCGAGCACGCGCTCCTCGGCCGCGGCGGGCATCGCGGCGAGCGAGTGGTTGATGAGGTACGTGCAGGTGGAGAGGATCGGAAAGTGGTCGCGGTACGTCTGCGGGTCGATCACGCGAAAGAGCCTAGAACCTCGTCTTCCTTCGCGTAGTCGAGCATCCCCTCGAGATACGTCCCGTTCCAGTCGCGGCCGGCCTCGAGTTCGCTCACGAGCCATGCGCACGTCTCGCGGACGGCTTCGGCGTACGTCGCCACGGGCTTGTAGCCGAGCTCGCTCGCGGCGGCGTCCATCGAGACGACGATCGGGTGCTCGGGCGGGACGCCCCACGGGTTCTCGTACTCCTCGCCGGGAAGAAGCACCGGCTCGAACTCGTGGCCCATCGCCGCGCCGATGGCGTGGCAGATCTCGAGCGTCGTCGGCGGATCGGGATCGCCGGCGTTGAGCGCGCGGTTGCCCGGCTGCGCCGCGGCGAGGCGGATCAATTCCGCGAGATTCGGAACCGACGTCGTGTGGAAGCGGCTCTCGCCGTTGAGCGCGATCGCGACGCGGCGCCGGCCGTCATGGGCGCGCTTCGCGAAGTAGATCTCGCGCGGCGCCTTCGCGCCCGGGCCGTGGATCGCGCATGCGCGGACGCACGTCGCCGGCAACGGTCCGTCGAGCAGCGCGTGTTCGAGCGCGACCTTCCGCGTCGAGTACGTCTCGTCTCCTGGCTCGACGGTCGGCTGGCTCTCGAGGATCGGCACGGGGAAATGCGGCGCGTCGCTCACGCCGTCGAGCGCGCGGCCCTCGGCGTCGGCGTAGACGGACGCGCTCGAGATGACGACGAGCGAACCGACGGGAAGCGCGCTCAGCTGCTCGCCGTGCTCGCCGGTGTACGCGACCATGTCGACGACGACGTCGGTTCCGTCGCCGATCGCCGCGCGCAGCTGCGCGTCGTCCGCGCGGTCGGCAGCAGCGCCGTGAACGCCGAGCGCGGCTAGCTCGTTGGAGACTTCGCCGGAACGAGAAAGCGCGACGACGTCCCAGCCGTCGCGTGCGAGCGCCGCGGCGGCCGCGCGGCCGATCATGCCCGTTCCACCGATGAGGACTGCGCGCCGGCTCATGCCCGCACCCTATGCCGAGCGGCGAAGGCTGCGACGAGCCCTGCGGCGAGGACGATCGCCGCGCCGATCTGCAGCGAGAGGTGGATCCCGCGCCCGGCCGAGCTCTGAGCGGCAAGGAGGATCTTGCCGACAAGGCCGAGATTCCCGTGCGTCGGGAAGCTCTTCTCCGCAGCGCTGATGTTGCCGCCCGTCGTGACGATGTTGATCGCGACCTGTCGCCACACCGGCGGCACATGGAGCTCGACCATCCTCCGCGTGAGCCCGCCGATGAGCGCGGCGTTGACGATCGAGCCGAGCACCGCGACCCCGAAGACGCCGCCGAGCTCGCGGCTCGTGTTCACCGTCGACGCGGCCATCCCCGACTCCTCCGGCCGGACGATGGTGAGCACCGCCTGCGTCATCGAGACGAGCGCGATCCCGAAGCCGAGCCCGGCGATCGCGAGCGGCCACACGAGCGCGGCGACATCGGTCGACGCGGTGAGCTGATGGTCGACGAGCAGGAGGCCGAGCCCCGCAAGCGCGCAGCCAATCACCATCGGCACACGCGGCCCGGCGCGCGCCGTCCAGCGACCGGCGATCGGCCCGGCGACGATCATCGCGACCGCGAGCGCCGAGAAGACGAGCGCGATGTGCCAGCCGTCGAACCCGGCGATCAGCTGGAGGTAGAGCGCCGTGAAGAAGAAGACGGCGAACACCGAGAGGTTCGTCCCGAAGGCGACGAGATTCGCGGCGGTGAACGTCGGGTCGCGGAAGAAGCGGAGCTTGAGGACCGGATCCGGGACACGCATCTCCACGATGACGAAGGCAACCGTCAACAGGAGTCCGACGACGAACAGCACGTCGATCCACCACGTGCCGTAGCTCCGGCTCTCGCCCTCGATCACCGCGAACGTCACGGCGAGAATCGCCGCGGTTCCCGTCACAAGCCCGGGCACGTCGAGCCGCCGTCCTTCCGGATCGCTGCTCTCGGTGAGTGTCACCGCCGCCGCCGCGAAGCAGATTGCCCCGAGGCCGACGCTGAGCCAGAAGATCCACGTCCAGTCCCCGGCGCCGACGAGCACGCCGCCGAGCACCGGCCCGAGCGCGAGCGCAAGACCGGAGACGGCCGCCCACACGCCGAGCGCCCGCGCGCGCGGCGCCGACTCCGGATAGATGTGGCGGATCATCGAGAGCGTGCCCGGCTCCGACGCCGCCGCCCCCACGCCCATCACGATGCGCCCGGCGATGAGAAACGACGTGCCCGGGGCGAGCGCCGACATCACCGACCCGCCGCAGAAGATCGCGACGCCGGCGAGCATCACCTTCTTGCGGCCGAAGAGATCGCCGAGCGTGCCGCCCGTGAGCATGAGCGCGGCGAACGCGAGCATGTAGCCGTCGACGATCCACTGCAGCTCGGGGACGCTCGCGCCGAGCGACGACTGGATATCGGCGAGCGCGACGCTGACGATCGTGTTGTCGAGGAAGGTGAGGAAGAGGATCGCGCACAGCGCCGCAAGCGCCGCCTCGCGGGCGTGACCCTCGCGGAACCGCGCGGCGACGGTGCTCACGCTCGTGAATCTACGGGGCGCAGGCGGCCGGAGACGTGCCTTGCTGCTGGATCAGCTGGCACAGGCCCGCATAGCCGACGAGCCATTTTCCGTTCTGCTTGTAGGCGTAGCCGACGAGGTTCTTGAACGCGGCGATGCTGCCGAGGTAGATCGAGTACACGACCTTTGCCTTGTCCGCTCCCTCGAGCGTGACGTTCGACACCTTCGCGCTGAGCCCGGCCGCGAGCGGATTGCTCGAGAGGCTCGTGATCGCGGATTGGAACCGCGCGCCGTCCTGCAGCATCGCCGTCTTCTCCGAGACGGGAGTCTTCGCGGAAAAGAACGACGTCCAGACCTGCTTGACCTGGTCCGCTTGCGACTCCGAGTTCCCGGCACCGCCACCTCCGCCGCCACCGCAGGCGGCGAGAAGGAGGACGACACCGACCAGGAGAGCGAGCCGCTTCATGCGTGGGAGATTAGACCTCCTGCAGGCTGCGCAGGCTCGGACCGACGTATTTCGCCGACGGGCGGAAGAGCTTCCCCTTGCGCTTCTGCTCGAGGATGTGCGCCGACCAGCCCGCGACACGCGAGCACGCGAACATCGCGGGAGCGACGGGCGGCGGCACCTCGGCGATGTCGAGGACGAGCGCCGAGTAGTACTCGACGTTCGTCTTGAGCGGCCGGTCCGGCTTGCGGCGTTCGAGCTCTGCGAGGGCAGCTTCCTCGAGCCGCTCGGCGATCTCGATCTGCGGGGACCCGAGCTCGCGCGCCGTCTGCTTGAGGATGCGCGACCGCGGATCCTCGGCCCGGTAGACGCGATGGCCGAAGCCCATGATCCGCTTGCCGGAGTCGAGCGTGTCGGTCACCCACTTCTCCGGGTCGCCCATCGCCTCGACCTCCTCGAGCATCGGCTTGACGTACGCCGGCGCGCCGCCGTGCAGCGGCCCGGAGAGCGCCCCGACGGCGGCGGAGAGTGCCGCGCCGCAGTCCGCGCCGGTCGAGGAGACGACCCGCGCCGTGAACGTCGAGGCGTTGAGGCCGTGCTCGGCGGTGCAGATCCAGTACGTGTCGATCGCGCGCACGGCCTTCGGGTCGGCGTGGCCCTTCCACTGCAGGAGGAACCGCTCCGCGGCGGTCTTGCCCTCGGCGACGACGTCCGCGGGCACCTCGTCCTCGTGGCCTTCGGCGAGACGCGCCGAGCGGGCGACGATCGACATCATCTGGCCGGAGATTCGGCCGAGGTCCTCGCGCGCCTGATCGTCGGAGATCTCGTTGAGCTTCCCGAGCCCCCAGAGCCCGGAGAGCCGCGCGGTCTGCGCCTGCAGGTCGGCGGGCGCGGAGCCGGTGAGCCCGACCGGCTCGAACGGCTCGGGGAGCGGCATCTTCGAGGCGAGATCGTCGTCGACGAGGAGGCCCCAGATGTTCTCGTACGGGTACTTGCCGATCAGCGGCTCGACGTCGAGGCCGCGGTAGCGGAGCGTTCCGCCTTCGCGATCCGGCTCCATGATCTCCGTCTCGACGGCGACGACGCCTTCCAGTCCGGGGCTGTATTCGCTCATGCGTGTATCTCCTCCAACTCGATCTCGGAGCCGGCGCCGCGCGCGCGGGCGGCCTCGAGCACGAGCGCCGCCGCGGCAAGATCCTGGACGGCGACGCCGACCGACTTGTACAGGGTTATCTGCTCTTGGGACGTGCGCCCGTCGCGCGTGCCCGCGATGATCTCGCCGAGCTCGACGACACCGTCGCGGCCGAGCGAATCGAGCTCGGGCGCGCCGGCGGGAAGCGGTGCAAAAGCGGAGTCGCGCTGCTCGACAGCAACAAGGTCGGCGCGGGACACGATCTCGGGATCGAGCTCGGATCCGCCGTGGCCATAGCCGACAGAACTGACGTGGGTTCCGGGAGCGAGCCATCCGTAGCGGACGATCGGCTCGTTCGCACCGGTCGTGCAGTGGACGACGTCAGCACCGCTAACGGCGTCCTCGTACTCGCCGCGACCGGCGACGCGGATGTCGGAGAAGTCGCGCACGCGGGGGAACATCTCCTGCGCCGCGCGCGACTGAACGCCGGTGCCGAGGATCGCGAGCCTGGTCGAGTCGGGCCGGGACAGAAGCTTGGTCGCAAGCGCAGCTGCGGCAGCGGTGCGCATCGCGGTGATGTATGTCCCGTCCATAAGCGCCGTCGGCGTGCCGGTGGCGGGATCGAAGAGCGCGATCAGCGCCTGGTGCGTGGGCCGGTCCTCGTTCCCCTCGAAGAGCGTCACAAGCTTGCACCCCATGCCAGCGGTCGGCGCGAACCCGGGCATAGCGCCGAGCACACCGGCGCCTGACCAAACGCCGACGCGAGGCACGAGCTTCGCGGTGTCAGCAGAAAGCTCCGCATGCGCGGCCGCGAGCGCGTCGACGAGCTTGTGGAGGTCGAGCAGTTCCTCAACCTCGGTACGGGACAAAACGAGCATGTCAGCGTGACGGTACCGCTCGCGGCGCACAGTGAGCGAGCGATCTCGCGCGTCCACTCCGTTTACTTCGTGAAGAAACCTACAACGAACTTTCCCGTCGTCGCGTCGAGGACTACTGAGAAGTGGGAAGCAGGGGCGCCTACGCCTCCGACACCCACAGTGACGGGCGTCGGGGACGTGAACGTAACAACCCACGCCGGCACATTGCGGATCACCCTGGATCGCTTCCGCTCAGCGGCAGATATTCCGGCTGGAGGTATCGACGCGGGCAAGGTAAAGCTCGCCTCAACCGTGGTCGGAGGCGTCGATTGGGCCCTGTTGTCGTAGGCACGGGCAGCTCGGACGGCCTCGTCTGCGGTCATGGCGGTCTTCGGGGGCGCAGCCAAGGGCTTAAGTACGACTTGGTTGTTTATTTCGGCGCCACCGTGCGGGAGCGTCGTCGGCACCTCGGTGACATCTACGGGTCCGCGCGGATGGCCGTTCACGCGCCCGTCCGCCGATCCCGACGAACCTGGCCGTACGAGCCCGACAGAGACAGATGCGCAGATCACGAGCACCATGAGTCCACCAATGACCAGCCTACGCCGCGTGTTAATCCAGCGGGTCAAGAGGCAGGTTTCTCGGAGCTAGTTTGAGTGTCCCATATTTGCAGTCCGTGGACTCCAGGGCCGATCTGCACCTTGCCATGCCCGACACTTTGCTGGAGGAGATTACCCTGGCTACCGCCCTTGGGGGTGAAAGAGCGCCACGTGCGATCACTGGACCGATACCAGTCCATATAAGTAAACCCGACCGGCGTTTTGGTATCGCCAGGGAACTGATCACCTTGTAGTGCAGCCTCTCCGGCCCACACGCCCTCGTTAACCGACCAGGTGAGTACGCCCCAGATGTACACCTTCGCGTGGATCTCAAAGGACGTTTGCCCGGTCTTGTGATTCTGCACCGCATACTCGTCGCGACCTGTTGGCACCTTTCCCTTGTCGTGAGGAACAACACCTATCATCAATGGGTACGCGCCAAATGCTTTATTTGATTTGTTTGGATCGTTACATCCAGAACTACATTGGTAGAAAAAGTAATCTTCGAGATTCCCAAACACGGCAGGTTGTCTAATCCATCCGATTTGGGCGATCTTGGCTTTGTCGCCTGAATTTTCTAGTCCCACCCAAGCCGCGCTTTCCGCCGAACTCCAGACCATCTTCCCTTTGGCGGAGTCATAAACCTTGGTACAGGAGAGCGCGGGGTTGTACCGATCGATATGGGACTTCACTCCGATAATATTGGCCCAACCGATCTTATCTTTCCTCTTGGCACCTATGTAGCCGTTATTCGCTGCGCAGAGGTTACTCTTGGCACTCCCGGAGTCAGTCGCACCAGTCGCACCGACACCGAAACCGCCTGTCGGGCCGAAGTTATTGCCGCTCGGGCCGGTTCCGGCGAGAGGGCTGTAGTCGGCGACTCCGACGATGGGTGTTGGAAAGTCCGACCCGGTGGTGTCGATCACGATATCGCCAGCATCCGTGCCGCCGAGGTCAGATTCTGGATTAGAACAATCAACGTCACAGCTCGGATCTTGCCACGATACATAGACGTCCCAATCAGGCTCCGCGCTGGGCAAGTCCACCGTGAATGGTGTCCCGGGCGTCACGTCCTGCGCTCCGGTTGAAGCCTCGCTCGTCGCGCTCGCCGCGTACGAGTGATACACGGCCGAGCTCACCGCATTGGGATCGGCGGTCACATTACACACGAGGGTCGTGGAGTCCTGCGCATAGCACGCCGTCCCGAAAACCGGTGTCGGGCCGGTGTCACCGGTCGGGCCGACAGCGTCGATGACGTCGCCCGTAGCGGGCGAGGTCGCACTGGCCGAATTGCAGCCCGCAGCACAGGTGTTTGTCGCGGTGATCACGACCTCTATGTAGTCGTTATCGTAAGCGGGGTCAACGACATATGTCGAGCTCGTTGCGCCGTCGATATTCACGTAGTCGACGTCCGCGGAATCCGAGTATTGCCACTGGTAGGAGTACGTCGCCGTCGGAGTACCGAGGCTGAAGCCAGACGGGGTCGCTGTCAGCGTCTGGCCCGACTGAGCGGTGCCACTGATCTCAGCCGAGCCAGTCGTCGGAGCCACGCCCTGGATCGGACCTACCGCCGACGAAGTGGCACTCGCAGACCCACAACCCGAGTAGCAGGTGTTCGTGACGGTGGCCACTACCTTGAGGTACTTGTCGATATCACCGGGCGTCGGCGTTGCGACCGGCGTATAGGTGTCGGTGGTCGACGAAGTCGCGCTCGATGTCCTGTCAACCGTGGTGCAGGTGCCTGCGCCGGGGGTGTCGCTCGCGTTCGTGCAGCGATACCACTTGTAGACGTACGTTCCGGACGGCGTACCCAACCCGAAGCCCGATGCTGTCGCGGTCAACGTATGGCCGAACTGCGATGTACCGGTTATCGCGACCGAACCTGGCGTTGGAGCCGCGCTGTGCCGGATCGACCCCCCACCGATCACCTCATTGCAATCGTCCCCGGTGTTGTCGCACCTCGTCACGTGCACGGTGATCACCGAACTCCCATCCCCGGATTGCGTCGAATAGAGGTTCGAAGTCCCGCCTTGGCCGGAGGGGATCGGGGTCGTCCCGCGATACCACTGATACGTGGGCGCGATCATCGGCGTGCAGTTCGGTGTCCACGTCCCAGCCGTCGAAGTCACCGGCGTCCCATAACTGGCATACCCGGTCGGCGTGATCACCGGCAGCACCGTGTTTGTCGGCGCCTGCGGAGTGCATGCCGCGGCCACCGGCACGTGAATGGACCCAAGAAGCGTGACCGCGATCACGACAGCCGCGAACGCTGCTACCCAGAGCAACCCCCGCCGCTCCCACACACTCCGACCTGCACGCGCGGCACGCTTCGCCATGAGTTACTCCTCCTGGGTCGATCGACCGCGCCGCAAGCGGAAGACAAGTAAAGGATCTGTTGGTGATTTCTACAACAGTCTGAGCGGTGGGTCAACCGAGGGACGGACACCCCGGTCGGTCTCTGTTTGCAATCGTGCTAGCCGAGCAGCGTGAGCGTCCACTCAGGACGGTGCTGCGCGTCGAGCGAGAAGAGCAGGATCCGCTGCCACTGGCCGAGGCAGAGCGCTCCGTCCGCGACCGGGATCTGCTCCGAGCGCGGGCCGAGGAGGAACGCCAGCAGCTTCTCTCGGCGACTCTGGCTCGACGGGACTACGCGCTCGAGCAGCGCCTCGAGATCCTCGAAGAAGCCCGTCTCCCGCTCCTGAACGCGGATGATCGTGTGCGGGCTCTCGGCGTGGAGGAAGGCGATCCCGTCCTTCGCGTCCTGAGCGGCGACCTCGCGCGAGACGTCGTTCGTGATGTCCATCACCGCGAGCGACGGGAGGGCTGCGGCGATGGAAACGGGGATCTCGATGCTCGTCATGCGCGCGCGACCTCCTTCGGCAGGCGGAAGTGGACGTCCTCTTTCGCGACGGTGATCTCCTCCGGCAGCGCGTAGCCGACCTCCGCCAGCCGCGCCGCGGTGGCGCGAACGAGCTCCTCGGGGGTCGATGCGCCGGCGGTGAGGCCGACGACGGCGTGGCCCTCGATCAGCTTCGGGTCGAGTCCGCTCTCGCCGTCGATGAGCGACGCGAGCGCGCCGGCCGCCTGCGCTACCTCGACGAGGCGCTGCGCGTTCGAGCTCGTCTCCGAGCCGATCACGAGGACGAGCGTCGCGCCCTGCGCGACCATCGCCTTGACCGCGTCCTGGCGGTTCTGCGTCGCGTAACAGATGTCGTCGGCGCCCGGCCGCTTCAGCGTCCCGAGGTGATCCTCGAGCGCGTTGACGATCGGCGCGACGTCGTCGAGGGAGAGCGTCGTCTGCGTGATGACCGCGACGGGCTTGTCGGTGATGAGCTCGCGCGCCTGCTCCGGCGACTCGATCACGACCGTGGAGTCGGGCCGCTCGCCCATCGTCCCGATCACCTCGACGTGGTTCTCGTGGCCGACAAGCGCGACGAGATGACCGCTGTCGGCGTAGCGCCGCGCCTCGGCGTGCACCTTGTTCACGAGCGGGCACGTCGCGTCGACGACGCGGAGGCCGCGCGCCTGCGTGCTCTCCTTCACTGCCGGCGAGACGCCGTGCGCCGAGAGGACGCAGATCGCGCCTTCGGGGATCTCGTCCTCGTGCTCGACGAAGACCGCGCCGAGCCCTTCGAGGCGCCGCAGGACATGGTCGTTGTGGACGATCGCGTGGCGGACGTAGACCGGCGCGCCGTGCTCCTCGAGCAGGCGCTCGACAATCTCGATCGCGCGATCGACGCCGGCGCAGAACGAGCGCGGCGCGGCGAGCAGGACGCGACCGCCGGTCATGCGGTAGCCGCCTCTTCCAAAGCTTTCAATGCGCGCATCGCGCCGCGAATTGTGCGGACTGCGCCGCCGCGTTGCGTCGCAACCCAGCGCACGAGCCCGACGACGTTCGTCCGGCCGTCGGGATGAATCGTCCAGTCGAGCCCTTCGACCGAGCTCGACGCGTCGTCGGAGATCGCGCGCACGACGCCGGCGAGCCGACCGCTCCGCGCGAGCGTGCCGCTCTCCATGTCGACCGCGTCGGCGCCGCTCGACGCGCGCAACGCATCGCGCTCGGCCTCGTTGTGGACGAGCACCGAGCCGCCGAGCAGCGTCCCCGCACGCGCGCCGCGAACTCCGAGCCCCGGGCCTTCCCACAGCGTCGCGCCGTTCTCGTCGACGACACGCGTCGCGTCGAGCACCTCGCCAACCCCGAGGCCGCCGAGCGATCCCGCGACGCCGAAGGAGACGAGCCGTCCCTCCGGCACGCCGTTCGCAACGGCCAGCCCGACGCGAACCGTGTCGAGGCCGAGCCGCTTCGCGACCCGCTCCTCCGCGGTCGTCGCGCAGGCAAATGTCAGCCCGTCAGCGTCCAAACCAAGCTCCGAACGGTTTCCTTGAGATTCGACGACGCCTCGAACGCGGCCGACGGCTCGAAGCCGCAGTGGATCGCGCAGTGCTCGCAGCGCGGGTCGTTGCCGGGGCCGTACGCCTCCCACTCCATCCCTTCGAGCAGCGCTTCGTACGTCGGGAAGATCCCGTCCGTCAGGAGGTAGCACGGGCCTTTCCAGCCGTACGGGTTGCGCGTGATCGAGCCCCACGGCGCGCACGTGAGATCGCGCGTGCCCGTGAGGAAGTCCTGGTAGATCGGCGACGCGATCCAGCGGTAGCCCTTCTCCTTCGTCGCGGCGCGGATCACGCGGAACTTCTCCTCGTGCTCGGCGCGCGTCATCGTCAGCGCGGGATCGATCTGCGAGTACTGGTAGCCGGGCGCGATCATCATCCCGTCGATGCCGACCTCGTCGGTGAGGTAGCGCATCATCTCGACGACGTCACCGACCTCGGTCTCCTTGAAGATCGTCGTGTTCGTCGTGACGCGGAAGCCCTTCGCGCGCGCGTCCTTGATCGCGTCGACAGCGATGTCCCACAGGCCGGGGTAGTCGCAGACGTAGTCGTGGATCTCGCGCATGCCGTCGAGATGGACGACGAACGTGAGGTGCTTCGACGGCTCGAACCAGTCGAGGCACTGCTCGAGACGCAGCGCGTTCGTGCACAGCTCGATCGTCTTGCCGAGCTCGAGCACGCCGGCGACGACCTCGTCGATGCCCTTGTAGACGAGCGGCTCGCCGCCGCAGATCGAGACGACCGGTGCGGGGCACTGAACCGCGGCGTCGATGCACTCCTCGACGGAGAGCCGCGCGCGATTCGACTCGTACTCGCGGATCTTCCCGCAGCCGATGCACGCGATGTTGCACGCGAGGGTCGGCTCCATCATGAGGACAAGCGGATACCGCTGGCCCTTGCGCTGCTGCGCGGCGACGTACTTGCCGATCGAGACCGTCGATGCGAGCGGGAACTTCATCCGGCCAACCTCTCTCTCATTCGTCCGAGTGCCAACAGCGGGAACGTGATGCGGTACAGGTGATAGCGAATCATGAAGTCGAGCGGGAACCCTGTGCCGGTGAAGTGCTGCTCGTCCCAATCGCCGTCGGGGCGTTGCGCGGCACAGAGATAGTCTGCCGCCCGGCGCGCGCTCGAAGCCTCAGCGTTTCCTGCGGCCACGTATCCGAGCAGCGCCCACGCGGTTTGCGAGGCGGTCGTGAAGTCGGCGCGGCCACGCCACGCGGGGTCGGCGTACGAGCGGATGTCCTCGCCGAAGCCGCCGTTCTCCTGCTGGACGGAATCGAGCCACGCGACGGCGCGACGCATCGCGGAGTGGTCGGACGGGACGCCCATCGCGGCGAGGCCGGGCAGCGCGGCGCCCGTGCCGTAGAGGTGGTTGACGCCCCAGCGGCCGAACCACGAGCCGTCGTCCTCCTGCTCGGAGAGGAGCCAGCGCAGGCCGCGCTCGGCGTCGTCGCCGTGCGTGCCGAGCGCACCGAGCACCTCGAGCGCGTGCGCGGTGACGTCGGACGTCGGCTCGTCGGTGACCTTGCCGAAATCGCAGAACGGGATCTTGTACAGCCACATCGCGTTGTTGTCGACGTCGAACGCGCCCCAGCCGCCGTCCTTCGACTGCATCCCCATCATCCAGTCGATGCCGCGGCCGATCGCGTCGTCGCCGATGCCGAGCTCGCGGAGCGTGAGCGCGACAACTGCGGTGTCGTCGACGTCGGGATAGAGGTTGTTCTCGTACTCGAACGCCCAGCCGCCCGGGGCGAGATCGGGCTTGCGGATCGCCCAGTCGCCCGTGACCGTGACCTCCTCGCGGAGGAGGTAGTCGCCGGCCTTGACGAGTGCGGGATGGTGGGACGAGACGCCGCACGCGCGCAGGGCGAGCGCCGCGAGCGCCGTGTCCCAGACCGGCGACTGGCACGCCTCCGGCCGGAGCCGCTCGCCGTCCTCGACGAGGAAGCCGTTCCAGCCCTCGACCGCTTTCGCGACGGTCGGGTCGTCGAGTCCGTTGCCGAGCGCAGCGAGCGCGATGATCGACCAGACCCACGGCGGCTGGATCCCGCCCCACGAGCCGTCCGCCTCCTGCCGCGCGCGGATCCACCGCTCGGCTTCCTGCTGCGCCTTCCGGCGCAGAGCCATCGGCTTACGCGGGGGGCGCGTCTGTCCCGGGCGTGCGCCGATCGGGCGCAGATCGACGTCCGACGGGCGCACAGGGCGCAGCGACTGCGAGAGCGCAAGGGCGACGAACGTCTGACGCGCCCAGCACGAGAAGTCGTAGATCGAGAACGGCCACTGCGGCGGAAGCAGGACGAGCTCCGGCGGGATCGGCGCGATCTTCTGCCACGGCCACTGGCCGATGAGAGCCATGAAGCACTTCGTGAAGAGGCGCGCCTTCGGGATGCCTCCCTGCCGGCGGATGAACTCGAGCGCCTGCTTGCCCGGGTCGACTCCGGCCATGCGGCACGCGACGTACGCCTCGATCGAGGTCGAGAGATCGGGCGGGCCTTCGAACCAGATCGACCACGTCCCGTCGTCGCGCATCCGCGCCATGAGCTCGTTCGCGATGCGGCGGTCTTCGTCGGGCGTGCGGAGGCCGAGGTAGTGGTGCCAAAACAGATGCTGCGCGGTCATCGTCACGTTCGACTCGAGCTCGCCGACCCACACGCCGTTCGGCCGCTGCAGCTCGAGCAACCGCTTCGTGCCGCGGTCGATCGCCCGGTCGAGAGCAGCACAGTCGACCCGCGTGAGCTTCTCCGTCGCCGCCATGCACGAATTTTGGCGGATCACACGCTCAGGATGTGCTGAGCCGCGCGTCGGCCGCTGCGCACCGCGCTCTCCATCGTCGCCGGCCAGCCCGTGTCCGTCCACGTTCCGGCGCGCGCGACGTTCGGGCGCGAGGTCTCGACACCGGGGCGCTCGATGCCGGGCCGCAGGGCAACCGTCGCGTACGGCTCGCGGCTCACGCGCGACCAGAGGAGCTCCGCCTGCCCGAGCCGCTCGGTGAGCTGGCCGGCCATCGTGTCGACGAGGCCGCGGCCCCGGATCTCGAGCAGCTCCGGCACGCCGCTCGAGACGACCGTGAGGTACTGGCCCTTCTCCGGCTCGTGCCCGGTGAGCGCGCCGCGGTCGAAGATCCAGTGCGCGTCGGAGTTGAGCAGCGCCGCGAGCGGCTGCGCGAGGAGCTTGCGGTCGAACCAGAGATGGACGCTGACGATGGGCGAATCGTCGAGCTTCGGAGCGTCGTCGCCGAGGAGCCGCGCGCTCTCGGCCGGCGGCACAGCGACGACAACTGCGTCGGCATCGAGCTCATCGAGCTCATCGACACGCGAGTCGAGCCGGACGCGATCGCCGAGCACGCGTCCCGCCGCGTCGCCGTGCATCGCGCCGAGCGGCTTCGTCGGAAGGACGAGATCGCTATTCGCGCGCGCCCCGAGCAACGCCGTGCGGACGGTGAAGAGGCCCGCCTCCGCGTCGACCTCGTCGGCCGGGAGGTTGAGCGCCGGCCGGATGAACACGTCCCAGAACCGCTCGACGGCCGCGTCACTCGCTCCGAGCCGGCGCAGCAGGTGCCCGAACGTCTCCTCCGGCTCGGGCTTCGCGTTCCGGCAGCGCAGCGTGACGAGCGGAATGCGCAGCCGGTCACCGGCCGAGAGGTGGCCGTAGCGCAGGAGAGCGGGCAGGCTCGGCGCGATCGTCGCGGCCCGGCCGTTCTCGTCGAGCACGGGCAGCCCGAGCCGCGTGCGCAGATACGAACCGCCCTCGCCGACGCGGTCGAGGAAGCGCAGGTACTCGGTGAAGCAGCCGAGCGCGATGTGTTGGCCGTTGTCCGGCGGCGGATCGGGATCGCCGTCGCGCGCCGGGAGTGTCTGCACCGCGCCGCCGAGCGTCGGCCGCGCCTCGTGGAGTACGACGTCCGCGCCGGCGTCGACGAGCTCGAGCGCCGCGGCGAGCCCCGCCAGGCCACCGCCGACGACCGCGACTTTCAACGGAAGACTCCGCGAGCCACGACGGCGAGCTTCTCGGGCGTCGAGAGCCGTGTCTTCCCGCGAAAGACGTCGTAGTCGTTCGCCTCGATCCGGTCGAGCGTGGAGCGGTAGAGCTCCGCGAACGTCCCGACGCAGAGCGCGCTCCGCCGGTCGAGCGACGGGAGCAGCTCGAGTCCCTCAGCGAGATGCGCCCGCGCGCGTTGCGCCTGAAACGCCATGAGCTCGCGGAACTCCGGCGACGGCTCGAGCCGGTTGATGCCGAAGCGCGTGAGCTCGTCCTGCGGGAGATAGACGCGCCCGAGCTGCCGGTCCTCGTCGACGTCGCGGATGATGTTGATCAGCTGGAGCGCGATCCCAAGCGTCTCGGCGTGCCCGGTGTCGTCCGAACCGTAGACCGGCAAGCACGCGAGCCCGACGGCGCCGGCGACCTTCTCGCAGTAGCCGCGCAGCTCGTCGAAGTCGGCGTACGTCTGCTGCTCGAGATCCTGGAGGCCGCCCTCGACGAGCGCCTCGAGCGGCTCGCGTGGGATCCCGAAGCGCGTGCGAGCGTCGGCGAGCGCGACGAAGACGGGGTCGTGCCACGGTTCGGTCTCGAGCGCAGCGCGCAACGCCTCGAGCCCGATGCGCTTCTCCTCCGGCGACTCCGGACCGTCGGCAACGTCGTCGACGCGCCGCGCGTAGGCGTAGATCGCGGCGATCGCGCGCCGCTTCTCGCGCGGCAGCACCATGATCCCGTAGGCGAAGTTCTTCGCCTCGCGCCGCGTGATCCTGAGCACTTCCTCGTAGGCGGCGTCGACGCTCACTTGACGAGAACGAGCGCCGCCTCGCGCGCGAGCCGCGAGCGCGACGGCTTCGGCCGCTGCGTGAACACGTCCCAGCCGGCCGCCTCGAGCGCGTCGAGCGCCGCCAGGCCGCCACGGGAGAAGAGCGCGACGGCGCGACCGAGGCGGCCACCGATGCGCGCGCGCAGCACCTCGCCTGCGGCGAGCAAGTCCGCGGCGCGCGCCGCCTCGAAGCGCAGCAACCCACGCAACTCCTCGCTCGGCCCGTCGAGCGCCGGCTCCCCGAACCGCCGCCTGTCCTCCGCCGGCAGGTACACGCGCCCGAGCTCGAGGTCGCGCGGCACGTCCTGGAGGAAGTTCACGAGCTGCAGCCCCGTACACACCGAGTCGCTCGCCGCGACGAGCTCCGGCTCGTCGAGCTTCCGCAGCACGCCGAGCACCAGGCGCCCGCACGGATCCGCGGAGTGGACGCAGTAGTTCTGCAGCTCGTCCCACGTCTCGTACTCCGTCACGCGCTGATCCATGCGGTTCGCCTCGATCAGACGGAGGAATGGCTCACGCGGGAGATCGAACTCGCGGATCGTCGGCTCGACGTTCCGCAGCACCGGCCACGTCGTGTGTCCCTCGAACGCCGCCTCGACCTCGCTCTCCAGCTCGTCGAGCGCAGCGAGCCGGTCGCCGTCGTACGAGTCGCCGACCTCGTCGACAAAACGCGCGTAGCAATAGAGCGCGCGGATGTGCGGGCGCAGCGGGCGCGGGAAGAGCACCGATCCGACGGGGAAGTTCTCTCCGGCCGCACGGGCCGCCACGTCGGCGAGTTCCATGGGTCCATTCTGCTTGAATCGCTTTGTGGCAGACGCTGCGGGCACAGGCGGCCGCGAAGAAGCGGTGAAAGGCGTGGAGTTGCGCGACGGCGCGACCGTCGTCTCGCTCGCCGGCGAGCTCGACCTGTACAACGCCGAGGACGTGCGCGCCGCACTGCTCGAAGCGTGCGCCGAGGAGCCGTCCGTGCTCGTCCTCGACCTCGCGGAAGTGACGTTCATCGACTCGACCGCGCTCGGCGTGCTCATCGAGGCGCGCTCGCGTCTCGCCGACAAGAGCGGCTTCCGTCTCGCCGCCCCCGGCCTCGAGACCCGCCGCGCGCTCGAGGTCTCCGGCCTCGACAAGCACTTCTCCGTTTTCGAGACGGTCGACGAAGCACTCGCCTGATGCCGACCGAAGGTCTGCTCCCGCCCGAATCGCTCGCGCGCTACGCCGACGCGATCGTGAAAGCCGGGCTCGTCATCGGCAAGGGCGACACGCTGCTCGTCCAGGGCGAGCCGGAGCATCGCGAGCTGCTCGTGGCGATCGCCGGCGCGGCGTACCGGGCAGGAGCCCAGTTCGTCGAGGTCGTCACCTCCGACCCGCTCGTCTACCGGGCTCGGCTGCTCCACGGGAACGACGACGCGCTCGGCGCGATGTCCCCATGGACTCGACGCCTGCTGCGCGAGGTGGCAGGCCCGAACGGCGCGCTCGCCGCGATCATCGGCGACGGAGAGGCCGGCTACCTCGACGGCATCAAGCCCGCTCGGATCAGCACGGACTACTCCCGCCGCGCGAAGCACACCGCCTTCCTCCAGCGCGCCCAGCTCAACCATCAGGCCCGCTGGACGGTCGCCGCCTGGCCGACCGACTACTGGGCGAGTCAGGTCTATCCGAAGCTCGATCCACTGAAGGCGAAGCGACGGCTCGCGAACGATCTCCTCGAGTTCTGCCGCCTTACCGATGCCGACGGCAAGGGCACGAGCGGTTGGCTGAAGCACACACGCGAGTTGCGCCGCCGCTCCGCGAAGCTGACGACACTCGGCCTGACCGGGCTCGAGCTCCGCGGACCGGGCACGTCGCTCGACCTCGGCCTCAGTCCCGGAACCGTCTTCATCGGCGGAGGAGACAAGCTCGCGGACGGACGCCAGTTCACCGCCAACATCCCGACCGAAGAGGTCTTCACGAGCCCGAACGCCGCGGCGACCAATGGCACGTTCCAGTGCACCTTCCCGCTCTCGTTCCGCGGCCGCCTCATCGAGGGACTGCGCGGAGAGTTCGCCGGCGGGCGGCTCGTCCGGCTCGAGGCCGACTCCGAGGAGGATCGCGACTTCGTCGCCGCCTACCTCGACACCGACAAGGGGGCTCGCCGGCTCGGCGAGGTCGCCTTCGTCGACGCCTCCTCCCGGATCGGCCAGAAGAAGCGGATCTACTACAACACGCTGCTCGACGAGAACGCCGCGTCCCACATCGCGTTCGGCAGCGGCTTCGGAAGTACCCGCAGCGAGTCGCCCGCACGCGGCGTCAACCGCTCGACGACGCATCTCGACGTGATGATCGGCAGCCCGAAGCTCGAGGTCACCGGCGTCGGCCCGCGCGGCAAGCGGATCCCGCTCATCCGCGCCGGACGCTGGCAGATCTGATCTAGCTCAGTGCCCCGGGGGCGGCGGGGGCGTGGGAGTCGCGGTCGTCGTCGGGTACGTCGGCGTATAGACGGGGGCGTATGTGCCGGTCCCGTACCACGTCGTGCCGCCGAACGACGGCATGGGCACGCCGTCCGTTCCGGGCAAGCCCTTCACCGGCCACGGAGCGACGGCGGGCTCCATGAAGTCGCGCCAGATCTCCGCCGGAAGCGTGCCGCCGAAGACCGTGCCGACCCCTTCGACGTTGAGCAACGGAATCTCGCCGGCGGGATACCCGACCCAGACGCATGTCGCGAGCTGCGGAACGAAGCCGCAGAACCACGCGTCCTGGTAGTTCTCGGCCGTGCCGGTCTTACCGGCGGCGGGCCGGCCGATGTTCGCCGCAACGCCCGTCCCGGACGTGATCACCTGCTCCATCGCATACGTGAGCTCCGCGTTGAGGTTCGGAGCGAGCACCTGCTTGCCATCCGTCGAGATCTGGCCGAGCACCTTCGAGTTCGGCCCGCGCACCGTCTCGAACGCCTGCGGCGCGTGATGAATGCCGCCCGAGGCGATGGTCGCGTAGACGTCGGTCAGCTCGAGCGGCGAGAAACCGACGGAGCCGAGGGTGATCGCGCACGCCTGCGGGAAGTAGCGGGGATCCGTCTCCGTGATCCCCATCCAATGCGCCATCTGCATGACGCTCTTGACCCCGGCCTTCGCGACGAGCTGGGCGAAGATCGTGTTCACGGAGTTGGCAGTTGCCTGGATGAGGTTCATGTTCCCGGCGGACTCGTCGCCGGAGTTGTGGACGTCCCACCAGCCGTTGGGACCTCCGGCCGTCTGGCACTGCGGGTCGGTGATGTAGAGCTCCGGTGGGCCGTAGAAGGATGAATAGAGCGAGGCTCCCTCGTTGAGCGCGGTCGCGAGCGTGATCGGCTTGAAGGCACTGCCGGTCGAGCGGTGTGCATCCGTCGCGAGGTTGAACTGGAGCTGTTTTCCGTTCGGGAGGTAGTCCACCATCGCCTTGACGGCGCCGGTGCGCGGGTCGATCGCAACGACGGCCGTGGCCGGGTCGGTCGACGTGTGGAGCACGGACGCGGCGGCATGGAGGGCGAGCGCCTGCAGCCGCGGATCGAGCGTCGTCGTAACTTTCAGCCCGCCGCGCTCGACCTGCCGCGCCCCGTAGCGAGCGGAGAGCTCCTGCGTCGCCCAGCCGAAGAAGTTCGGCTGCTGGATCTGCTGATAGAGGTGGCCTCGCTTGAGCCCAAGCCGTCTGGCGCTCGCCTTTCGGTACTGCGAGCGGCTGATGTAACCGTTCTTGAGCATCGCCTGCAGCACCTCGGCACGGCGCGCCCGCGCGTCTTTCGGGTTGACGAGCGGGTCGTACGTCGTCGGCGCCTGCGGGAGGCCGGCGATGAGAGCGGCCTGCGCGAGGGTCAGCTTCGACGCGTTCTTCGAGAAGTACGTCTGCGACGCAGCCTCGACGCCGTACGCGCGGTGTCCGTAGAAGACTTGGTTGAGGTACGCGGAGAGGATCCGGTCATGTGCTTCCTTCGCGCCGTACTTGCTCTGCATCTGGGAGAAGAGCTTGTCGGCGAGGCATGCCTCTTTGATCTTCCGGCTGAACGTCTTCTGCTGGTTGCCGATGTAGAGGTTGCGCACGAGCTGCTGCGTCAGCGTCGACCCGCCCTGCTCGATCTGCCCGCTCGTCAGGTCCTGGTAGAACGCGCGGACGATCCCCTGGTAGTCGAGCGCGCCGTGCTGCCAGAAGCGCGCGTCCTCGATCGCGACCGTCGCCTCCGGCAACCACGGCGAGATCTTCGAGAGCGGCATCGGCTGGCGGTTCTTCGCCGAGGGGACGACGCCGAGTAGGCGGTTGTTATCGGTGTAGAGGAAGGAGTTCGACCCGATAGTCAGCGGCCGGAGATCCTTGAGCGTGCAGAAGCTCGAAAGGATCGTCGGGCCGGCGATGACGGCGCCGACCGAGGCGCTGACGACGACCGCAGCGATGACGAGCGCGACGATCGAGAGGACGCTGCGGCGCCGGCGGCGGTGCCGGCGCTCTCGCGCATGGCGCGCTGCGAGCAGCTGCTCGAGCCCGAGGTCCCGCTGCGACCGCCTGTTCCGCTGGTTCCGATCCGGTGCCACCGTCCCCATTGTGCTTGATCCGGAGGGGGCACAAACGAGGCATTTTGCGTTTGCTCGGTCCACGCGGCGGGAACGCCTCGTCCGCCCCGTGTTCGAGACCCTGATCATCGCGCTCGCCGGACTCGTGATCGCCCTATGGATCGGGTTCGCGTACTGGGTCAACAAGGATGCGCGCCGGCGGAGCCGCAACCTTTTCTTCGTGGGCTTTGCCACGTTGCTAGGCCTCGTCGCGTTCGTCGGCCCGCTCGTCTATCTCCTCTTCCGACCGGCCGAGACGCGCGCCGACGTGCAATCGCGCATGGCAGAGCTCGCCGCATTCCAGACGCTGGCAGCCCGCCGCGAGCCGACGTGCCCGGAGTGCAGCGCGCCGGTCGACGACCGCTACATCGTCTGCCCCGTCTGCACGACGCGGCTGCGCGAGCCGTGCGCGCACTGCGATGCGCCCCTCGAGCGGCTCTGGCAGATGTGCCCGTACTGCGCGACTCCCGTCACAGCCGAGCTCGATCTCGACGCGGCCCTGACGCAGGAGGCGCACGCAGTCACGACGCTCACACTCGCGCCCGACACAGCCGACGAGGTCGGGTCAGATGTCGGGTCGTTCCGCTCGGACGGCGCGTTGGACGTTGCCGTGGATGTGGTCGGCGCCGATCGCGTCGACTAGCCCGTCCGCCTCGAGCACGCGCAGGACGTTCGGCTTGACACGCGCGAGACGGAACGCGACATCGTCGGCGAGCGCGAGCTCGTGCAGTTCCCGCAGCTTCCCCGCTCCCTGCGAGTCGATGAAGTTGACGCCTTCGAGATCGAGGACGAGCGCGTCGAGCCCGTCGTGCTCGATCAAGTCGCGGACGCGGTCTTCGAGCGCTTCGGCGGTGGCGAAGAAGAGGCCGCTGTCGAGGCGGATGACGGTCACGCCGGGGAACGTCTCGTCGTCGGGGTTCTCGACGAGGTCACGGAAGACGTGCGTCCCGGGCTCGCGCCCGAGCTCGGGTATGGACGGCCTCGTCGCGACGTAGACGAGCCAGACGAGCGACAGCGCGACACCGATGACGACCCCGGCGAGCACGCCGGCCGAGACTGCTCCGACAAACGCGACGGCCGCAACCCAGAAGTCGAATCTCGTAACGCGAAAGAGGCGCCGAAACTCCGCGAGGTCGATCATCCCGAACACGACCGCGTCGATGATCACCGCGCCGAGGACCGCCTTCGGAAGGTGCGAGAAGACAGGCGCGAGCACGAGCAGCGTGGCGAGCACGAGGACGCCCGTGGTGAGGGAGGCGACCGGTGTGACGGCGCCTGCCGATTCGTTGAGCGAGCTGGCCGAGAGGCTCGTCGAGACGGGCATCCCCTGGAAGACGCCCGCGCCGAGGTTCGCCATTCCCTGCGCGGCGGCTTCCTGGGTGACGTCGATCCGGTAGCGGTGCCGGGCGGCGAAGAGTCGTGCGTCGCCGGCCGTCTGCGAGAAGCCGATCAGGAGTAGCGCAAACGCGGCGAGCAGGATCGTCGCATAGTGATCCTCGAACACCGCCCACGGCGGCAGCTGGGGCGCCGGCAACCCTCGCGGGACGTGGCCCACGAGGTCGACGCCGCGCGCCCCGAGGTCGAACGCATACGAGACGACAAGCCCCGAAACCACGAGAACGAGCGCGCCGGGGACCGCCGGAGCGAGAAAGCGCAGCGACAAGATCAGCGCGAGCGATCCGACCCCGACGACGACCGTCGTCCAGTGCACGTCGCCGAGCGTCCGCACCCAGTCCGCAAGCTCGCGCAGGCCGCTCGCGTCCGACGAGCTCGTGCCGGTCAGCTTCGGCAGCTCACCGAACACGACATCGATCGCCGCTCCGGCGAGGAACCCCGTGACCACCGCCTTCGAGAGGAACTGCGCGATCCAGCCCATGCGCAGCAGTGCGAGCGCGAGAAAGAGGAGCCCCGCCACGAGCGTGATCGCAACGACGAGGTTCGCCGCGTCGGCACCGGCGAGACCGGTCGCGAGCACGGCGCCTCCCGCAACGGCCGCAAGCGACGAGCTCGGCCCCGTGGAGATGTGCCGCGACGTGCAGAAGAGCGCGTAGACGATCGCTCCCGCCGCCGCCGCATAGAGCCCGTTCTGCAGCGGCACGCCGGCGATGCCCGCGTACCCGAGATTCTTCGGGACGATGAGCGCCGTGACCGCGATCCCGGCGGCTACATCGCGTCGGAGCCATCGCCGCTCATACCGAGGCAGCCATCCAACGGCAGGCACGAGACGCGCGAGCCCACGCCGCTCTTCAAAAACGCTGTCTGCCACCCAGAACCTCCCGGCCCCCCAAGACCGTCAAGCCGGCGGTCACGCTACAGAACGCCCTCCTTTGCGCGCCGTCAGTCGGCCGTTAGCGCCCCGAATACGTTCCCGCGCGTCTCGTCGTATTCCGGAAAGGATGGGTTCGCCTCATGGCGCACCGCATTCGCAGGATCAGCACGATCGTCCTCGGTTCGCTGGCCATGAGCGCACCGGTCCTTCCCGCTCTCCGAGCTGCAAGCCTGAAACGAGAGCCGACGCGCGGATTCGAACCGCGGACCCCTTCATTACGAGCAAGGTCCCCGTAACAACCGTACGTCGGGCGTTCGTGCGCGAAATGACGCTAATGACCGGCTTCCGGCGAGTCTCGGGCGATTGCACGCACGCGAACCGCATGGTTGAGCCAGATCGCGTTTGCGGGGATTTCCCGCGTAATGACGTTGTAGTGACGTTTTCGCCTCAGTGCGTTGTCGACATCGCCGACCGGCGCGAGCGACCATGCGGCGTAATCTCGGGATCCCTAGCTAGGGCAGTTAGGACATGCCCCGAGATCGAGGTCATCCCGAATCCACCGGTGGAGCGCATCCCGGACACTCGGAAGTTCGTCCAGATCGACGTCTTTGCGGATCCGGCCGACCAGGTCGGTAGGCAGGCGTTCGACCGACTTGTCCTTGAGTAGCGCGCATCGCCGTCCCGTCATCAGCATCGACCCAACCTCGATGGTCAGGTTGTAGTTCATCCCCCTGTCCACTCGATCTTCGAAGAACGCGATCCCGTAGCGACTCGCCCACATGTGTGCGGCGACATTTGTCCAGAGGTCGTCGTCCATCGCACGGTCAGACGCGAGGTGGAACTCCAATCCGTGCTGCGCGCAAACATCGCGCGCGACCCGCAGCGCAGGCGCTACCGGGTCGTCATCGGCCGTCTCCGGGAACCGGGTCATGCCCATGACGTTCTTGTCGAATGGATGATCGGCGAGGAACCGCCGGAGGGGCTCGACTAGCGCCGGAGGTGCGAAGCTCGGCGAAATGACCGGATGCGGCGCGGCCCCCAAGTGAGTGCCGCGCGCGGCGGCTTCCGCAGCGAGTGCAGTGAGGTCGACCTCGCCGATGATCCCGCTCGCCGTCTGACGGCCAACCGGAGACACGCGCCATAGCCCACGACTCTTGCCTCGACGCACGAAGCCTCGCCTCTCAAGCGCGGCGAGGGCGTTGTCGACTCGACTCGGCGCAGGGAGGCCGAGTTCGTGGAATAGATCGCCGATACCGCGCGCGGTGAAGTCGACGCCGGACTCCGATCGCGCTGCGGCGAGGGCTCCCATGGCCAGTACTTGATCGCCTATCGGCAGTCCTTGCACCCTGACTCCAACGGAGTCCATCTCTACTCGTCCGCCTTCTGCTTCGCCGCCCGACGCCGCCGCGTCCCCTTACTAACGCCCGTCCGCTTCTTGACATCCCCGCCGAACTTCGCGGCCAGGGCAGCGTCTCCGGTATCGGTTACGTAGAAGGTCCCGCGCGCCGAGTGATCCTCGGCGATCCAGCCGTTAGTGACCGCCCACGTCCAGTCACGGGGGAAGTTGCCCGGCAAGGCCTCGCCAGCGTTCTTGAACTGACCCTTCACGTCCGCCGCCGAGAACGTCTCCTGCCCGCGCTGCGCCTGCAAGTACTTCCCGATCGCGAGGATCTTGTCCGGGTTTCGCTTCGCCTCGACCTCGTTGAGGAACTCCCGGAGCGAGAGCCGCCCCCCGGTGCCGCCGCTCGCCCCCGCGGTAGTGATCGGAGTTGATGCGATCGGGCCGCCTGGCACGGAAGGAGACGCGGGCGCAGCCCCGCCCATTGCGATGGAGAGAATCTGAAGCGCGGCGTCCCGGTCGATAGAGCGGTCGAGTGCGATCCCCTCGCCAGAGACGGAAACCCGGAACGTCTCGTCCGGCGCAGCATCCTCGGAGTTTTCAGTCACGTCGTTCATGTCAGCTCTATCCTTCCATTTGTCTCGATGTCATCCAATTGGATGGTAGCTGAACAAATGGACGACACTGGCTCGGGGCGTACGTGTGGCGTTCGCGCTCTCGCCTTCACCCGCAAGCTCGGCGAACTTCATCGCGCGGTCGCCTCTGAACAAAAGTCCTGCAAATCAGCACAATCAGAGCGCCCCTAGGCGCTCAGTCGTAGTGACTTCGTAGTGACTTTGCTGTCGCCGTTACCGGCAACGATGTATAGGAAAAACCCTGCAAAATGCGGGTTTGTCGGAAAGCCGACGCGCGGATTCGAACCGCGGACCCCTTCATTACGAGAGAACCCCGGAGAGGGTAACGCGGGTCCGTCAGAGGGCGACGAAGGGGGAGAACGTCCTGCACATTGCCCACATTGCGGAGGACTCCTAGAGCCGGAAGAGGACCCGCGAGAACGGCGCGATGTACGCGGAGAGTACGCGGACGATGATCTAGGCGAGGACGGGGCCGCGTGAGCGGCTGGAAGCGACCGGGGGCCGCGTTGGGGCGGCGAGTGGTCTGTGGCGTCTCGGTGGAAGAAGCCGTCTGCGGCGGGTAGGCGGCTCGCGCTCGACCGGAAGTTCGGCGCGAACGTCGAGCACTACGGCGGGCCGGTCTCGCTTCTGACGCTGACTCCGCCCGGGCAGGATGTTCTTCCGTGGAGCGATGAGACTCGGCTGGTGTCGGGTTCGGTTGGGGAAGGGAACGCGGAGTTCTCGCGGCTTGTCGAGTACCCCTACCGCGAGGTCTGGAATTGGTCGGCGCAGAAGCGTGCGTCTCGGTTGTTCGAGGCTGCGCAGCGGTCGGCGGATCGGTTCATTCGGCGGCAATGGGGCGGCGAGCTGCCGCGGCAGATCGGGAATGTGCGTTCCGAGCAGAAGCGGGGCGTGTGGCACTTCCACTGGCTGCTTCCGATGGGGACCCCAGTAGAGGCGGCGTGGTCGCGGCATGTGAGGAAGTTCTTCGAGAAGGCCTGGCGGCTAGAGCAGGAGCGCTGGACTCCCGAGGAGCGCTGGCTGATGATCTGGGCCGAGTACTGCGGCGAGAAGGTACCGCGCGGCTTCTACGGCTTCGGCTTTGTCGACCGCAAGACGGGGCGCCATTCGGCCTCGGGCCGGAAGGCCGCGCGGTACATGGGCCGCAACGCGGCCGGATACATGGCTCGAAACGTCGCTGGCGTGGGTCGGCACTATGTCTCGGTTCGGCTGGTTAGCGAGACCGGCGTGACGATGCGGGCGCTAAGGGCCTGCAATTGGCTGTTCGTGCGACGAAAGCTGATCGCGGACGGCGAGTTGAACGAGGGATGGATCCCCGAGCACTGGACCCCGGAGTGGGCGGCGCGGGTGCTGTCTGTGCTGGCGGTCGTCGATCCCGGTCGAGGCCCCTAGCTGCCCGAGTTAGTCCCGGCGCGCCGCGGGGTCCCCCGCCGCGAGGCGGGCCCCCGCCGCGCCGGCGCTAGATCGGGCGGGGCCGAGCACTCGGCGGCCTCGGGCTACGACGTGTCGCTCTCGGAAGACTCCGCATCGCGGCTCTCTGCGGCGATACGCGCGTCAAGCTGCGCCAGCTGTGCGTCAATGAGGTCGACAACTCTCGCGGAAAGAGCCTCATGCTTCTCAAGCACCCCGATTACGCCGTCCAGCGATGCCACGAGGCGGCGCTTTGCGGCGTTCGTAGCCTGACTGACGGGTGGAAGGTCGTTGACGGTTTGCCGGAACTCAGCGATCGATCCGAGAGATTCCCTGGCTATCGGGCCTTGCTCTGACATCGTCGCCCGGAACGCGAGCGTCGAGTCTCTGTCGTCCGCCCCGCTCATCGACATATGGGTCACGAAGTCCGAAAGGTCGTCGCTCAGCTGGTCAGTGAGCTGGCTGTACTCCGGAACAATCGCGTCTAGTTCCTCGGCGTAGGTGGTCATGTCACTTGCGGCGTGAACGGATACTGCGAGGGCGAGCTTCACGTTGTCGCTGGCTCGGCTCAACTCAGCGGTTCTCTGCTCTAGGCGTGCACCGAACGTCCTCGTCGCGCTGTTGATCTGGTTGAGGAGCACCGTCATTCGGTCGGTTTCCTCCTCGCTCGCGACGGCGAAGTCGAGGAAGCCCTTCGGCGCCTCGGGTTCGGGATCGGGCGCGAGCTCGGGCGCGCTCTCACCCACAGAAGCGACAGGCTCGTCGTCGGTCGGCCTTGTCTGAGCTACGGCCGGAGGGACGTTACGTGCACCGAGGAAGTCGAGGACAGGGCTTCCGAAAGCAGACGTCCCTTCCAAGCGTCTTGCCCCTAGCTCCTTCAGAGCATCGAGCAGTTTGGGGGCGTCCGCGAACATCGAGGAATACTGGACAACTCGGTAAGCCCGAAGATCAAATGGCACCTCTTCGAGGCTTTGAGTGATCAGGACCGTCGGGATCTGCAGCCCGTGAGCGATGCCCAGCTCGTACATGACGTTGGGATTGAGCGTGGTTAGATCGGCCACGATCAGGGTCGCCTCTGCGATGCCCGCGATGATGTCCCGCAGGATGTTCTGCTGGGTCAGCTGAGTGTCGGCGCGAGCGACCTCGTATCCCAGATCCTCAAGGGCCGGACAGATCAGCTGCTCAAAGATCGGGCCTAACCGCGGATCGAACGGCATCAGGACAAAGGCCTTCGGGGGACGGATGTCTTCGGAACTCATCCCGACGATCATCCCGCTTTGGTACTGGTTCTTGCAACCCCTGACTTGATGGTCTTTGCACTGCTCCGACAAGGCGTAGTGGTAGGCTGCAACTAGTGGCAGCGCAGAAGCCCAAGAGCCTGCTGGAAGTGAACCTGCTGTTTGCGGCCGCCTCACGAATGACTGAGGAACAGCGTGCGGCGAAGAAGCGACTGCCGCTAATGGAGCAGGCGAGGCTGACCGTGAAGGCGATGCCAAAGGCGACGCGCATGGGCGAGCTAATCGCAATGTGGACCATCACGAAGTACCGCGAAGGCGCAGTGAGCGTCGAGCGCTTGGCTGAGGTCTGGGACGAGCCTCCGCGAACGATGTATCGCCGGTTGGCTGAGTTCCGGGAGTGTTGGGGCGTCGCTGGATATGAGACTCCGGACAAGATCGCTGACCTGCTGATCGCGGAGTACCGGCGTCGGCGCGAAGAGCTGAGCGAGCGAGACTTGGGAAAGCTCCTCGCTACGCCGGTCGCGGTGGCTGGCGTTCCCGGGCTCTAGGAGTTTGCGCTCCGGTCAAGCTGTGGTGTAGTCTCCGCCACTAGTGGCAGAACTAATGACAGTCCGGGAAGTGGCGCAGCAGTCGAAGTTCGGTGAGAAGGCCGTGCGGAAGGCGATTCACTGCGGCGAGCTGCGGGCGTCGAAGCTGCGCGGGCAATGGCGGGTCAGCGAGACTGACTACGAAGCATGGGTCGAGTCCGGGCGGGTGGTTGTTCTTCCGGTCGCTGTTGTCGTCGCTCCTGCCGTGCCCACTGCGCGTGGTTCCTTGGCCGTGCTCCGGCGAATCGAAGGCGAGACGGCTGCGTGATCCGCCAACGCCCCGATACGCGCAAGTGGGAGGTCCGGTGGCGAGAGAACGGTCGCCACTGCTCGAAGTCGTTTACGAGGAAGGCCGATGCGGAGAGGTTCGCAGCGCGCGTTCGGTCCGCGCGTGAGGTGGGCGAAGTGCTCGACCTGAACCGAGGCACTGAGACGGTCTCCGAGTTCATTGAGCGCTGGTGGCGGGAGTACGCGTTGCTCCAGCTGGAGGAGAACACGAGGAGGAGCTACGGCTACATCTGGGAGAAGCATCTCCGGCCGCGGATTGGTGGCTACCGGCTCCGCGACGTGACTCCGGCCGTGGTTCACGGTGTCAAGGCGGAGCTGCTAGCGGATACGGTCGGGGCGCCGACGATCCGCAAGGCGCTCGCGCTGGTATCGGCCATCTTCCGGTGCGCGGTCGAGTGGGATCGGGTCGACCGGAATCCCGTGCGGGACGTGGGTATGCCAATGGCGAAGCGTTCTCGGCATGTGCGGCCGGTCGCTCCGGCCAGGGTCGAAGCGATGCGGGCTCGTCTCGTCCTAAAGGAAATGGAGCGCGACGCCGCGATCCTCTCGGTTCTGGGATACGCGGGTCTCCGTCCGGAGGAGTTGCGAGCGTTGCGATGGTCCGACGTGGGCGAGCGAACAGTCCTAGTCGAGCGTGCTGCCGCTGGCGTCTCGATCAAGGTCACGAAGACCGGGAAGATTCGGTCAGTTCGTCTCCTGCGGCCGCTGGCGGAGGACCTGAGCCGGTGGCGCGAGGCATCGCCCAGTCAAAGCGAACTGGTCTTTCCTACTTCCCGGGATTCGGTGTGGACGGACTACGACTGGCGCAACTGGCGAAGCCGTGTCTACCGGCCGTTGGCTGAGGCGGTGGGGCTAACGGGGAGCCGTCCGTACGACCTTCGCCACTCGTTCGCATCCCTTCTCATTCACGAGGGCGTGTCGCCGGTCGAGGTCGCGCGGCAGCTCGGTAACTCGGCGGCGGTGACGCTGGACACGTACGCGCACGTCTTCGAGGAGTTCGATCCGGCGCTACGGCTCTCGGCGGAGGATGCGATCCGGGCGGCTAGGGAAGAGTTCGATGTACGCGAGGAGTACGCGGAGCGCGAGAGCGGCGAGGCGGGCGATACCGTCGATGCCGCTCTGGGATTGAAGCCGACGCGCGGATTCGAACCGCGGACCCCTTCATTACGAGTGAAGTGCTCTACCAGCTGAGCTACGTCGGCGGGGAGGGCCTAGTCTAGCCAGGCCGTGAGAGAGCTCACCCGCGACGAGATCGAGGAGTTCCTGCTCGGCCAGCGCATCGCGCGCCTCGGGTGTCACGCCGGCGGCGAGACGTACGTCGTTCCGGTCATCTACGCGTACGGAGACGGCGCGATCGTCACGGTCACCCAAGAGGGCCGCAAGGTGGGGATGCTCCGCGAGAACCCGCGCGTCTGTGTCGAGGTGGACTCCTACGACGCGGACGGCCGCGGCAGCTGGCGCAGCGTCATCGCCTACGGCGCGGCCGAAGAGCTTGCCGGGGACGAGATCCAGGGCGCCCTGACGCTTCTCCGCGAGCGTTTCGCGCGCGCAGCGAACCGCGAGGCGGAACCGAGACCGCTGAGCCCCGGCACCGTCGTCCTCCGGATCCGGCTCGAAACCCTGTCCGGAAGGGCCGTCGAACGCTGAGCACTACATAAGACTTTGTTCGGAATGCGCAAAATCCCCGGTTTGGGAATGGACTTTGCGGTCACGGCGTTCTATAACTCGTATTGGCGGTAACAAAGATCGCAGACAACCGCGTCGAATACTGCCCGGGCGCCGCAATCCGGCAGCCCTCTCAGAGCGAAAGGACATTGAACTGAACGAGACCATTCATCTGCACGACCTCTCTCCCTCCGAGCGTCTGCTCGAGGAGTCCGCCGAGCGCGGATTCGTCGAGGAGAAGGACATCCAGGCTCTGGCGGACGAGCACGAGCTGACCGAGGACGACCTCACGGCTCTCCGCGCCGCGCTCGAAGAGCGCGATGTCATCGTGCGCGAGCCGCAGGAGGAGACGCGGCCGGTCGCGACCGCTCACGTGAGCGGCACGCTCGACCCGCTGCAGCTCTTCATGGACGCTGCCGGGCGGCACAAGCTGCTCACGGCCGCCGACGAGGTTCACCTCGCGAAGCGCATCGAAAAGGGCGACCTCGCCGCGAAGGAGCGGATGATCAACTCGAACCTCCGCCTCGTCGTGTCGATCGCCAAGCGGTACCAGGGTCATGACGTGCCTCTGCTGGACCTCATCCAGGAGGGCGTCATCGGCCTGAACCGTGCCGCTGAGAAGTTCGATTGGCGCAAGGGCTACAAGTTCTCGACGTACGCGACCTGGTGGATTCGCCAGGCTTGCCAGCGCGCGGTCGCGAACCAGTCGAAGACGATCCGCATCCCGGTGCACGTCCAGGAGCGTCGGATCAAGCTCAACCGCGCGTCGGCTGAGCTCCAGGCGAAGCTCGGCCGCGAGGCCACGCCCGAGGAGCTTGCGCAGGCGACCCGGCTGAAGCTCGAGCATGTCGTCGAGGCTCTCGACGCGGTCGACTCCGTCTCGTTGAATCAGGGCTTGGGTTCGGATGGCGATTCGGAGCTCGGCGATCTCTTCGCCGACGAGTCGTCGGTCGATCCGGCTGAGGAAGCGGTCGAGTCGGTGCGCCGCCAGCGCGTGCAGCGCGCCGTGGCTGATCTCCCCGAGCGGCAGCGCCGTATCGTCGAGCTGCGCTTCGGCTTCGAGTCCGAGCCGGCGTCGCTCGAGACGATCGGCAAGGAGCTCGGCCTTACGCGGGAGCGCGTCCGGCAGCTCGAGAGCGACGCTCTCGCGCGGCTCCAGCTCGCGCTTGGCGACGAGCTCGTCTTCTCCGCGTAGCGCGAGAAACACCAGCAATAGACAAGGGCCGGAGCAAATCCGGCCCTTGCTCTTTCCCTTAGACGGGCGCAGCCGTTGGCGCGAGCTCGCCGCGGAGCCGGATCAGCAGCGCCTCGAGCGCGAGCGGCGTCGACACCTGCAGTTCCTCCGCCTCGCGCCACGCCGCGCGCACGAGCTCGCACGCGTGCTCCGCGCCGATGAGGCGCTCGTGCGTGGCGTCCTCGCGCAGCTCGGCGATGCGATCGACGTGGACGGCGGCGCCCTCCGCGCCCGCCGCGACGACGACGATGTCCCGGTACCACCACTCGAGCTCCTCGAGCAGCGAGAGGAGCTCCTCCCGCTCGGCGCCGCGCTGCGCGCGGCGGATCCGCTGCTCGGCCTCGCGCGCTGTGAGCTCGAGCGTCTCGACGTGCACCTCCGCCGCCGCCTTCGCCTCGTCGCCGCGCTCGCTGATTCCCGCAAGAAGCGCCTCGGTGGCAGCGCCGGTGTCGAAGCTCGGCTCGGTGTAGACAGCGCGTGCGACCCGAATCAGTTCCGCTCGCCGGCGCGTCGCTGCCGGATCAAGGAGCTGGAGCGCCCGTCCGAGCCGGCCACCGGCGGTGCGCGCGAGTGTCGCGATCTCCGACTCGCTCAGTCCGGCCGCGTGCGTCGCGATCGCGTGGCGCAGCGCAGGCTCAGAGAGACGGCGGAACGGGACGAGCTGGCAGCGCGAGCGGATCGTCTCCGGCAGCGGGCCGAGCCGCTCGGCGACGAGGACGACGACGGCATACGGCGGCGGCTCCTCGAGATCCTTCAACAGCGCGTCGGCCGCATCCTCGTTGAGCGAATCGGCGCCGAACACGAGGTAGACGCGGCGATCCGCCTCGAACGGCCGCATGTGGAGATCGCGCCGGAGCTCGCGAACGTCGTCGATGCGGATCTGCTCGCCGAGCGGCTCGAGGACGTAGAGATCGGGATGGCTTCCGCGCGAGACGCGCGTGTGATCCCCGAGCAGCTCGCCCGCGAACCGCAGCGCGAGCTCCCGCTTCCCGACGCCGGCCGGACCGTGGAAGAGGTACGCGTGAACAGGGCCTTCCGCGAGCGCGGCGGAGAGCAGCCGCTTCGCCTCGTGCTGCTCAGGAACGCTGTCGAAGCTGCTCACGAATCTCGTTTCCGATCTCGTCGGCGGGCCGGTCGGCGTTCACGACCACGATTCTCTCCGGGAAGCTCTCCGCGAGCTCGCGGTACGCCGCGTCGACCTTTGCCTGCAGCGCGGTTCCTTCCCGCTCGAGCCGGTCGGGAGAGCTCGCATAGCGGCCGGCGGCGACGTCGAGGTCGACGAGCAGGAGGAACGTCACGTCGGGGAGCAGTCCCCCCGTCACCGCAAGGTTGAGATCGAGGACGGCATCGACGCCGAGCCCCCGCGCCACGCCCTGGTACGCGAGCGACGAATCGATGTAGCGGTCACAGACGACGACGGCGCCGCGCTCGAGCGCCGGACGGATCACCTCCTCGACATGCTCCGCACGAGATGAGGCATACAGGGCCGCCTCGGCCCACGCGCCCATGTGCGGGCCGTTGAGCACGAGCTCCCGCGCGCGCTCACCGAACTCTGTCCCCCCGGGTTCGCGCGTGAGCACGACCTCGCGGCCTTCGGCGACGAGCGCGTCCCGTAGAAACTCGGCCTGAGTCGACTTCCCCGAGCCGTCCGCGCCTTCGAAGCTGACAAACACGCCTCGACTTTACGGCAGGAGCTACGGCGCCCCCGCCGAACCGGGACCATCCGTGGAACACGCTCACCCCATCGGCCGCGCGCTCTCGTCGCGCGGCGTCACCGTGACGCGCCCTGCAGTCCTCATGACAGTCGCGCTGTTCGCCGTCATCGCGTTCGCACTCCTCCACCAGGCCGGCAAGCCGGCGGCGGCACGGAGCACCGCGCCACTGAAGCCGCGCTCGCAGACGTCCGTGCTCGTCCTCAACGGGAACGGGACAGCAGGCGCGGCAAGCGACATGTCGACGCGCCTGCTGACGCACGGCTACCGGAGCGCGTTCGCGACAGACGCGAAGGTCATGACGTACGCGCGCTCGCTCGTCCTCTTCCGACGCGGTTGGGCCGCCGAGGCCCGGCGCCTCGCGAAGGACGCGCGCATCCGCACGGTGGCGCCCCTCGACGGGCCGATCCCCGCCGCCGACGCGCAGTATCCGCTCGTCGCCATCATCGGCCATTGAGCGACACGAACCCGCACGTCCTCCTGCTCGGCCATCCGCCGCTGACGGAATACCTCGGGTACGTTCGCACGCAGACGGTCGACGGCGGCGGCGACGAGGCCGCCCTGATGGATGCGTGGCGGCGCGGGAACGACCACTTGCTCGCCCTCGCCGAGACGGAAGCCGGCTACGCCGACGGGATCGAGTTCGGCAACATGCCGGCCGAGCTGGCGCCGCTCGTCGACCGCGCGCTCGCCGATCCGGTGATGCGCCGGGACTACGCGCTGGCGCCGGTGTCGATCGAGTGGATCGAGCTCGACCGTCTCGTCGTCCACCAGAAAGCGATCAACCTCGCATTCGTCGACGAGCTCGTTGCGGAGATCGGCGACAGCCCGAGTGCGGAGCGGATCTTCGAGTTCGCGCTGCCGTATGAGAAGCGCCACGATCCGCCGATCCAGGTGGGGCGAATCGGCGAGGTGGCGTGGAACTTCAAATCGGTGTCGAACGACTTCCGGATCCTCGACGCGGAGCTCCTCGAGCCGGCGCAGGTCACCGGTTCGACCGCCGCAGGAGTGCCGTCGGTGATCGTCGCGCTCAGCCTCGGCTACGGCTCGAACTACCTCAGCGCGCTCTCGGTCGGACGCCGTCTCGTGCTCCACAACGGCAGCCACCGCGCCTACGCGCTGCGCGCCGCCGGGCACACGCACGCGCCGTGCCTCGTCCAGCACGTCACGCGGCACGAGGAGCTCCGGGCGATCGTCGGAGACGGACACCCGCTGACCGCTCCGGGCGAGAACATCCTCACAACGAGCCGGCCGCCGCTCTTCAAGGACTACTTCGACGAAGAGCTGCGGATGATCGTCAGCGTTCCGGCCTCGGTCCGCCAGGTGCAGGTGGGCTTCAGCCTGAACGTGACGGATCAGCCCGCGTAGCGGCACCTTTCCGGCCCCTTTCCCTCCTTGGCCCCGCTCCGTCCGATAGGAGGTCTAGCGTGCGGTCCCCCCGTCGGAGGACCCGCACCCCGGCGGACGGCCCAGAAGGGCCTTTGGCCACTAAAATTGCAGTAGGAGTTCAGGAGGCGAAATGTCGAGCGTGGAGCAGGTTCCGGGCACAGAAGAGATGACGTCAGAAGTGGTGAATACGGTCGTGGAGGACGGCGCGCGCCTCGGGGTGAAGCGCTTCTTCACGATCCCGGGACGCGATCCGTTCGACGAGATCGAGTGGGAGACGCGCGATGCGCTCATTCCGGGCCGCGACGGCCCGGCGTTCGAGCAGCGCGGCGTCGAGTTCCCGAAGTTCTGGTCGCAGACCGCGACGAACATCGTCGCGCAGAAGTACTTCCGCGGCCGCCTCTCCTCGCCCGAGCGCGAGGCGAGCGTGAAGCAGATGATCGGGCGCGTCGTCGACACCGTTGTCCAGTGGGGACAGGCGGGCGGCTACTTCGCCGACACGGAGGAGGCCGAGACGTTCGAGGCCGAGCTCCAGGCGATCCTCGTCAACCAGTACGCGTCGTTCAACTCGCCGGTCTGGTTCAACGTCGGCTTCGAGGCGTCGCCGCAGTGCTCGGCGTGCTTCATCCTCTCCATCGAGGACTCGATGGAATCGATCCTCGACTGGATCCGCCGCGAGGGCGTCATCTTCCGCGGCGGGTCGGGCTCGGGCGTCAACCTCTCCCGCCTGCGCTCGTCGCAGGAGCAGCTCTCGAAGGGCGGCTATGCCTCCGG
>DASXLJ010000029.1:0-2770 GCA_036496305.1 Gaiellaceae bacterium
TCGTCACCGTGATCGCGGGGTGGAGGAGGCTCGTCCCGGACGGGAGCTGGTGCAGCCGCTTGTCGATCGCGCTCAGGACCTCGTGTCGGACCCCGTGTGAGTGGACCGCGGCCTTGTGGAGCTCCGAGGTCGATGTCGGCACGTGTCCGATCGCATGGTCGATCTGCGTGATCGCGGTCGGCACGACGAGGTAGAGGAAGAGCGCGATCGCCGCGAGGAAGCCGAGGTAGTGGACGACCACGCCGACGCTGCGCGGGACCCGAGCGCGCCGGTACAGCCACTCGACGCTTGGCCGCATCGCCGACGCGATCACGAAGCCGAGGAAGAGCAGCGCGATCACGATCCGGATCTTCCAGAGCGCGAGCGCGCCGACGACGATGGCGAGGGCGACGAGGGTCGAGATCGCCGCTTTCCGTGCGGTTCCAGTCATTTGGCGAGGGATTCCCTGCCACAACTAGAAGCAAGCGGCCGTGGATACGCCCGTCCTCGAGGCGCACCGGCACGGGATCGCGCTTGCCCGCCCGTTCCTGCGGGCGCTCGTGCTCGCGCTCGCCGGCGGCGCGTGCTTCCTCGCGCCGTGGGCCGCGGTGAACGCCGTGGGAGCGGTGCTGCTCGCCCTCGCCGCGGTGATCGCCGTGGTCGGGGTCGCCCGCTGGGACCGGACGCACCTAGTCGTCACCGACAACTCTCTCGTCGTGGAGCACGGCTTCCTGCGCCGCCGGGAGGCCTCGATCTCGCTCAAGGGAACCGTGTTCGAGGTCGAGCGGACGCTGCCCGGCCGCATCCTCGGCTACGGCACGGTCGTCGCGGGCGAGCTCGAGATCGACTGCGTGCCGCGGCGGCTCACGCGGCTTCTCCAGCAGCGGCGATAGCTCCATCCGAACGTCTGTTCGGCACGGTAGAATGCCCTTCCGATGGCTGCCGACGAGCTCGTTGTCCACGGCGCCCGCGAGCACAACCTGAAGGACATCACCGTCCGCCTGCCGCGGAACCGCCTCATCTGCATCACCGGCCTCTCCGGGTCCGGCAAGTCGTCGCTCGCCTTCGACACGATCTACGCGGAGGGGCAGCGCCGTTACGTCGAGTCGCTCTCCGCGTACGCGCGGCAGTTCCTGCAGATGATGGAGAAGCCGGACGTCGACCACATCGACGGCCTCAGCCCGGCGATCTCGATCGACCAGAAGACGACGTCGCGCAACCCGCGCTCCACGGTCGGCACGGTGACCGAGATCTACGACTACCTGCGCCTGCTCTATGCGCGGGTCGGGCGGCCGCACTGCCCGATCTGCGGCAAGCCGATCGCCGGCCAGAGCCTCGACGCGATCGTCGACCAGGTGCTGAAGCTCGAGGACGGGACGCGCTTCACGGTCAATGCGCCGATCGTCCGCGACCGCAAGGGGGAGTACAAGGACGTCTTCGAGGACCTGACCCGCGAGGGCTTCACGCGCGTCAAGGTCGACGGCGAGCAGTACCTGCTCGAAGAGGGCGTCCCCGAGCTCGACAAGAAGTTCAAGCACACGATCGAGGTCGTCGTCGATCGGCTCGTGATGCGCGCCGACCTGCGGCTGCGGCTGACGCAGTCGATCGAGACGGCGGCCGGGCTTGCGGAGGGCCTGATCGCAGTGGATCTCGTGGACACCGGCGAGCAGCTGCTCTTCTCCGAGAACTTCGCCTGCCCCGAACACGGCGTCTCCCTGCCGGAGCTGCAGCCGCGGGTCTTCTCCTTCAACGCGCCGCACGGCGCGTGCCCGCGCTGCACCGGCCTCGGCTCGCAGCAGGAGATCGATCCCGACCTGATCGTTCCCGATCCGTCGCTCTCGATCGACGACGGCGCGCTCGTCCCGTGGTCGGTCGGCGGCTCGTCCGGCTTCTACGAGGCCGTGATCCAGGCGATCGCCGACCGCTACGAGATCGACACCTCGAGTCCGTGGTCCGAGCTGACGGACGAGCAGCAGAGCCGCTTCCTCAACGGGACGGACGGCGAGAAGATCTACGTCCAGTACCGCAACCGGATGGGGCGCCGGCGCCAGTACATGCTCGCCTTCGACGGGATCCTCGCGAGCCTCGCGCGCCGCTACCGGGAGACAGACTCCTCCAGCCAGCGCGAGCGGATCGAGGAGTACATGTCGCTGCGGCCGTGTCCGGTCTGCAAGGGCGCGCGGCTGAAGCCGGAGGTGCTCGCGGTGACCGTCGGCGAGAAGTCCATCAACGAGTTCACGCAGATGTCGGTGACGCGGGCGCTGGGCTTCCTCGACGAGCTCGACCTGACCCCGACGGAGGAGCTGATCGGTCACCGGATCGTGAAGGAGATCCGGGAGCGGCTGACGTTCCTCGACGACGTCGGCGTCGGTTACCTGACGCTCGACCGTGCCGCGGCGACGCTGTCGGGCGGAGAGGCGCAGCGGCTGCGGCTCGCGACGCAGATCGGCTCGCAGCTCGTCGGCGTCCTCTACATCCTCGACGAGCCGTCGATCGGGCTCCACCAGCGCGACAACGCGCGGCTGATCGACACGCTCGAGCGGCTGCGCGACATCGGCAACACCGTGCTCGTGGTCGAGCACGACGAGGAGATGATGCGGCGCTCCGACTGGCTCGTGGACATGGGCCCGGGCGCGGGGCTCCACGGCGGCGAGGTCGTCGCGGAGGGTCCGGCGCGGAAGGTCGAGCGGACGGCCAAGTCGGTGACCGGCCAGTTCCTTGCGGGCAAGCGCGCGATCGCGGTTCCCGAGAGGCGGGACGAGGATCGCGGCTCGTTCCTCGTCCGCGGCGC
>DASXLJ010000030.1:0-4479 GCA_036496305.1 Gaiellaceae bacterium
GCGGCTGATCATGGACTCGCTCCGGTACTTCGTCATCGATTGCCACGTCGACGGCTTCCGCTTCGACCTCGCCTCGGCGCTCGCGCGGGAGTTCCACGACGTCGACCGGCTCTCGGCGTTCTTCGACATCATCCACCAGGACCCGATCCTCTCCCAGGTAAAGCTCATCGCCGAGCCGTGGGACGTCGGGCCGGGCGGCTACCAGGTCGGCAACTTTCCCGTGCTCTGGGCGGAGTGGAACGGCAAGTACCGCGACACGATGCGCGACTTCTGGCGCGGCGAGGCGAACGTCGGCGAGTTCGCGCAACGCTTCACCGGCTCGTCCGACCTCTACCAGGACGACGGCCGCGACCCGTTCGCGTCGATCAACTTCATCACCGCGCACGACGGCTTCACGCTGCGCGACCTCGTCTCGTACAACGACAAGCACAACGAGGCGAACGGCGAGGACAACAACGACGGCACCGACGACAACCGCTCGTGGAACCTCGGCGCCGAGGGCGAGACCGACGATGCCGCGGTGAACGAGCTGCGGGCGCGCCAGCAGCGCAACTTCCTCGCGACGCTTCTCCTCTCGCAGGGCGTGCCGATGCTGCTCGCTGGCGACGAGCTCGGGCGCTCGCAGGGCGGCAACAACAACGCGTGGTGCCAGGACAACGAGATCTCGTGGCTCGACTGGGAGACGGCCGACGACGAGCTGCGCGAGTTCACCCGGCGCGTGATCGGCCTGCGGCGAGAGCACCCGGTGTTCCGGCGCAGCTCCTTCCTCAGCGGCGTCGCCGGCGAGTCGGGGCTGCCGGACGTCTGGTGGTTCCGGCCGGACGGGCGGCGGATGACGCAGCGCGACTGGACGGCCGCGGAGACGAAGACGCTCGGGGTCTTCCTCAACGGCGACGAGATCCGCACGCGCACCGATCATGGCGACGAGATCGCCGGCGACTCGTTCCTCCTCCTTTTCAACGCGCACTCGGAGCCGGTCGTGTTCACGCTGCCGACGCGCCGCTTCGGCGCGTGGTGGGAGGTCGAGCTCGCGACATCGGAGGCGCCCGAGAACCGACTCGGGGCGCGCGCGCTCGTTCCGGTCGACGGGCACTCACTCCTCCTGCTTCGCCGCTCCTGAAAACGGGAACGCCCGCTCGCGTGGCCGACTTTCGCTGCACGTTCCGCATCCAGCTGACTCACGACCTCGGGTTCCGCGCCGTGCGCGAGATCGTCCTCCCGTACGTACGCGACCTCGGCGTCTCGCATCTCTACCTCTCGCCGGTCATGCGGGCGCGGCACGGCTCCGAGCACGGCTACGACGTCGTCGACCCGGCGCGCGTCTCGCCCGAGCTCGGCGGCGAGGACGAGCTACGCGCGCTCTGCACGGCGGCGCGCGAGGCGGGCCTCGGCACGATCCTCGACGTCGTCCCAAATCACATGGCGACTTCGGAGGAGGAGAACCGCTACTGGCGCGACCCCGAGCTGCGCGCGCGCTTCTTCGACTGGGATCCCGAGAGCGGCTGGTACCGGCGTTTCTTCGACGTGAGCGAGCTCGCAGGCGTGCGCGTCGAGGATCCCGATGTCTTCGAGGAGACGCACGCGAAGACGCTCGAGCTCGTCGCCGAGGGCCTCGTCGACGGCCTGCGCGTCGATCACCCCGACGGCCTCGCCAACCCGCTTGAGTACCTCCAGCGCCTTGTCGATCACGGGGTGCAGCACGTCTGGGTGGAGAAGATCCTCGAGCTCGGCGAGCGGCTGCGCGACGACTGGCCGGTCGAAGGGACGACGGGCTACGAGTTCGCGAACGACGCGACGTCCCTCTTCGTCGATCCCGCCGGAGAGGAGCCGCTGACCGAGCTCTACGCCGAGCTCACCGGCGAGCGCCGCACGTTCGCCGAGGTCGCGCAGGAGGCGAAGCTCGAAGTGGCGCGAACGATCTTCCGCACGGAGTTCGACCGCCTCCGCGCACTTGTCCCGCTGACGGGGCTCGAGGAAGCGGCGGCGGCGATGCACGTCTACCGCACGTACTGCGAGCCTGACGCGGCCACGCCCGAGGCGGAGTTCGTGAGGCGCTGGCAGCAGACGACCGGCCCCGTCATGGCAAAGGGCGTCGAGGACACGGCGTTCTACCGCTGGTTCCGGCTCACCGCGCTCAACGAGGTCGGCGGCAATCCCGACCGCTTCTCACTCGCGCCGGACGCGTTCCACCGCGCCGCGCTCGAGCGTCTCGAACGCCATCCGCGCACGCTGCTCGCGTCCCAGACGCACGACACGAAGCGCGGCGGCGACGTCCGCGCGCGCATCGCCGCGCTCGCCGGGATGCACGAGGAGTGGGCCGTGCGCGTCCGCCGCTGGCACGAGCTCACCGGCGGCATGGACGACCCGAACGAGGAGTACCTCCTCTGGCAGACGCTCGTCGGCGCGTGGCCGATCGTCCCGGTCCGCGTCGAGCGCTATCTCGAGAAGGCGCTGCGCGAGGCGAAGCGCAGGACGAACTGGATCGAGCCGAACGAGGCGCACGAGCGGCGCGTGTTCGCGTTCGTCCGCGACCTGTACGGAAACCAGGAGTTCCTCGCCGACTTCGAGCCGTTCGCCGCGCGCGTCGCGCAGGCCGGAGAGCACGCGTCACTCGGCGCGCTTCTCCTGCGGCTCACGAGCCCTGGCGTGCCCGACCTCTACCAGGGCGACGCGCTCTGGTCGCTCAACCTCGTCGACCCCGACAACCGGCGGCCGGTCAACTGGGGCGTTCACGTCTCCGCGCTCCGCGAGGCGAGCCCGACGCGCCGGACGATGAAGATGCACCTCATTCGACGCGTGCTGCGGCTCCGCGCCGAACGCCCCGAGCTCTTCACGGGCAGCTACGAGCCGATCGACGCCGGCCCCGACCGTGTCGCGTACGTGCGCGGCGGTGCCGTTCGCGTCGTCGTCCCGCTCCGTCCGGGCGACAACGCCGACGGCGGCGACCACGACCTGCTCCCGGAGTACGCCCAGGAGCTGACGGTCCTCTAGATCTCGACTACGTTGCCCGCATGTGCAGAAACATCAGAGTTCTCTACAACTTCGATCCGCCCACGAGCTCCGAGGAGATCGACGCAGCAGCGCTGCAGTACGTGCGCAAGGTCAGCGGGATGACGAAGCCGTCCCAGGCGAACGAGGCGGCGTTCAACCGCGCCGTCCACGAGATCGCGCACATCACGCAGCACCTGCTCGAGGATCTCGTCACGACCGCTGCGCCGAAAGACCGCGAGGTCGAGGCGGAACGCCGTCGCGCTCGCGCTGTCGCTCGCTTCGGCTGATAACCGAGCCAGCGGGACGCGAAGGCCACGGCGAGGGATGCTTGACGAACGAAGTAGTGCTAACAATAATGGCGTCATGGCGATGAATGTTCCTCTGGAAGTGGCGCTTGATCCGCTCATTGCCGAGGCACACCGGCGGGCTAGACGCAGATGGCTCCTTACCGCGCTGATCGTCCTTGTGGCCGTCATCGGCGGCGGAGGTACCACAGCGGCGATCCTCGCCTCGCATTCGTCGTACGGAGCCACTCGGCCTGTCGGAAATGCGCTGGCCAAGTCGCCGCTCGTCGGGGCTGGCTCAACCCAGCCTGGCGTGCTCGCTCAACTCGGCGTCCCGACGATCGTCCGCTTCGTGCCCGGTGGGATCTTCGCCATCGCGGTCATCGTGACGAACAAGGCCAGTGCGCCGGTCACGCTCGAGGCGGTTCGAGCGAATCTCCCGAGCCGCACACCTCTGCACCAGATCGGGTCACGGCTCCTCGCCTTCAAGCAGTTCGTCTGCCCGCCCGGCGAGTCATGTCCGTTCATCGATCCCATCGGCCAGTCCCCCTATGGGGCGGAGCGGCCGCTTCCGCTCACCGTGGCACCCGGGCATCAGGGGCTCGCTCGCCTGGACTTCCGGTTCGCCTCGTGCTGGAGCAGATCGCTCCGCGCAGGCGCGACAGTCCGAACGGTCACACTGCTGTACCGAAGCCCCGACGGCGCAGCGATCGATCAACACCTACGGCTCGGCACATCCGTACCGCAGATAACGGGTGCGCCCGCACGACCGACCTGCCGTAGCTGATCTCTCGGCTGCTAGCGACACTCGCTAGCGCGTGAAGGCGAAGAAGAAGGCGGCGATGCCGAGCATTACCGCCACCATGCCCCACTTCTTCCGCTGCGAAGACGGGTAGTGCGGTTTCGACGAGCTCACCGGCATAACCGCGACAACAACGGCTAAGACCAGACCCGTCACCACGCCAACCCAAGGGTTCGCGTTTCCCGCGCCGAGCGCGACCATGCTCTAGTCCGTCGAGGTCGGGCGAACGGCATTCCTCCTCCGAGCATACGAGAGTCTCGACTGCCCCAGTGCGCGGGAATGTCACTCGAAGCCTGGGAGGCTCGCGGTGAATTGGCCCTGGTAAGTTGCACGGATGAGAGGCATGACAGCGTTCGCGGTCCGCTCTGTCATTGGTGCGGTCCGTTCTGTTCTTGCGGCACT
>DASXLJ010000031.1:0-2127 GCA_036496305.1 Gaiellaceae bacterium
CCGAAGATCCGGTCGCCCGGTCCCCAGTCGTCGCCGCCCGTGCGGAAGAGATTCTCGCCGTAGATCGCGATCCGGAGTGGCCACAGCGTGAACAGTGCGAGCGCAAGCGGCGCTCCCGAGAGCGCAAGCATGTGCCGCGCCCGCACGTAGCTGCCCTGTCCGCCGAAGCGCCGCGCCGCGCCGTAGAGGAGCCCGCCGCCGAGCCAGACGACTGCAAGCGCGTAGACCGCGCCGCCGAGGAACGCCCAGACAGGGATCAGCGACACCGAGAACGAGGCGTCGTTGAGCAGGTGCCGCGCAACCGGCGTCCCGAGTACAGCGGAGATCCCTGCGAACCCGGCGATCGCGAGCAACGGCTCCTGCCGGGCCTCGACCGCCGCCTCCGACTCGTCGCGCAGCGAGGCGAAGACGGCGCACGGCGCGACGAGCACTGCCGGTGCGCGCAGCCACCAGCTCCGCTCGAAGGCGCTGGGAGAGCTACTCGCGACGTCCGAGTTCATCGTCGGGAGCGTAGCGTTGAAGACGCGATCGAAGCCGTGCCGCGAGCGTTACGCGGCGGCAACGGCGAGCGCGGGCAGGACGTGCCGGAGGAACTCGCCGGTGAAGCTGCCCTCCACCTGCGCCACCTCCTCGGGCGTCCCGACGGCGACGACCTCGCCGCCCGCCTCGCCGCCTTCCGGGCCGAGGTCGATCACCCAGTCGGCCTGCTTGATCACGTCGAGATTGTGCTCGATCACGAGCATCGTGTTTCCGCCGTCGACGAGCCGTTGCAGCGTCTCGAGCAGCTTCTCGATGTCCGCGAAGTGGAGCCCCGTCGTCGGCTCGTCGAGGATGTAGAGCGTCTTCCCGGTCGCGACCTTGCACAGCTCGGCCGCGAGCTTCACGCGCTGCGCCTCGCCGCCCGACAGCGTCGTCGCCGGCTGGCCGAGCTTGATGTAGTCGAGCCCGACGTCGTGGAGCGTCTGCAACCGGCGCCGGATCTTCGGGATCTTGGCGAAGAAGCGCAGCGCCTCCTCGACCGACATCTCGAGCACGTCCGCGATCGTCTTGCCCTTGAACCGCACCTCCAGCGTCTCCCGGTTGTAGCGCGCGCCCTTACACGTCTCGCACGGGACGTAGACATCCGGCAGGAAGTGCATCTCGATTTTGATCTGACCGTCGCCCTTGCACGTTTCGCAGCGGCCGCCGCGCACGTTGAACGAGAACCGCCCCGGCTTGTAGCCGCGCACCTTCGCCTCCGGAGTGAGCGAGTAGAGCTCGCGGATGTGCGTGAACAGGTCGGTGTACGTCGCCGGGTTCGAGCGCGGCGTGCGCCCGATCGGCTTCTGGTCGATCTCGATGACCTTGTCGAAGACGTCGATTCCCTCGACGCCCGCGTGCGCACCCGGCTTGACGCGCGCACGGTTGAGCCGGTTCGCGAGTGCCTTGAACACGATCTCGTTCACGAGCGTCGACTTGCCCGAACCCGAGACGCCGGTCACGCAGATGAACTTGCCGACCGGGAACTCGACGTCGATGTCCTTTAGGTTGTGCTGCGACGCGCCGCGGACGAGGAACGAGCCGCGGTCCTCGTCCCTCCGCGCGGGGATCGCGATCGACCGCTTGCCCGCGAGGAACTGGCCCGTCACCGACTTCGAGATCCGCTCGACCTTCGCCGCCGGCCCTTCGGCCACGACCTCGCCGCCGTGGAGCCCGGCTCCCGGCCCCATGTCCACGAGCCAGTCTGAGCGGCGCATCATCTCCTCGTCGTGCTCGACGACGACGACCGTGTTGCCGATGTCCCGGAGCCGTCCGAGCGTGTCGATCAGCCGCGCGTTGTCGCGCTGGTGGAGCCCGATCGACGGCTCGTCGAGGATGTAGAGGACGCCGACGAGCTGCGAGCCGATCTGCGTCGCGAGCCGGAGCCGCTGCGCCTCGCCGCCCGACAGCGTCGCCGCCGCGCGGTCCAGGGTCAGGTAGCCGACGCCGACGTCGTCGAGGAACGTCAGCCGCTCGCGGATCTCCTTCACGATCCGGTGGCCGATCAGCTCCTCGGTCGGCGTCAGATCGAGCTCGTCGAGGAACCCGAGCGCCCGTGTCACCGACAACTGCGTGAACGCGTGAATGGAACGGTCGCCCACCGTGACC
>DASXLJ010000032.1:0-5446 GCA_036496305.1 Gaiellaceae bacterium
CAGCAGCGCGGCGCTGCCCTTCGTCCAGCCCGCGTACGCCATCTTCAGCGCCGACGCCGAGCCGGGCTCGGCGGAGAGGACACGTGCGTCCAACACGCTCCCCGAGAAGAGCTCCGCGACCGCGTCCGCCTCCGCTCCGGAGAGGTAGAGCCGCGTCGTGCCGGGTTCGCGTGGCGGCGGCCCGACGATGCCGCCGTCGACGAAGCGTGAGATGTTCGTGCCGATCGCGCGCGCCGTGTCCGGCGAGACGGCGTTCGCGTCGACGTAGATGCCTCCAAACCCGTCCACCGTGGCAGCGACGTCGCGCGCGGCGTGCGGAGGAACGACAGAGACGACGACCTCGGCTCGGCGGAGGATCGCCTCGACGTCACCGACGTCTTCCAGCCCGGCGGCGGCCGCCCGCTCGGCCGTCGCATCACCGCGCCCTACCGAAGCCCAGATGACCTCGACGCCGTTGTCGCGCAGCGCACGGCCGACGGCGGCGCCCATCTCGCCGGGATGAAGGAGCCCGACCGTCACGCCTCGACCCTACACCGGCTCCGGTTCCAGCTCGTCGAGCGGGCCGAGCCGTGAAAGCGCGGGGAAGAGTCTCGGCCAGGACGCGGCGAAGCCGACCATGAGCACGCCGCCGAGCACCACGGCTCGCACCGTCCCGAGCAATGCGGCCATCGCGCCCGACTCGAAGGCGCCGAGCTCGTTCGACGCGCTGATGAACACCCACTCGACGGCGCTGACCCGCCCCTGCAGCGAGAGCGGCGTGAGGACGGCGACGGTGGTCGCACGGATGTTCATGCTGATCATGTCGACGAAGCCGGTGATTCCGAGCATGGCGAGCGACAACGGCAGCGAGCGGGAGAGGCCGAAGACGATCGTCGCGATGCCGAAGCTCCCTACGACCAGGAGCAAGGTCCGGCCCGCCGGGAAGGAAAGCGGCCGGCGTGTGATGAGAAGTCCCGCGATGAGCGCGCCGACGGACGGCGCGGTGCGGAGCGCGCCGAGCACGACGGGCCCGCCGTCGAGGATCGTCTTGGCGAACACCGGCGCGAGCGCGATCGCATCGCCGAAGAGAACGGCGACGAGATCGAGCAGGATCGCACCGAGCAGGACGCGCTTCTGTCTGATGAAGCGGATGCCGGCGACGAGGCTGTCCCGGTCGATCGCCTCCACGTCCCGTTGCGTAATCGTCCGCGGGAGGCCGAGCGTGGCGGCGCCGGCTGCGACGAGGAGCGCTCCGGCGATCGCGTAGACGGCGAGCGGCTCGATGGCGAAGATCACGCCTCCGAGCGCCGGTCCCGCGACGAGGCCGATCTGGCCGGCGACGCTGCGGAGCGCGATCGCGCCTTGCAGAAGCTCCGTCGGCACGAGCTCGGGTGTCAGCGCACGCTGTGCGGGCGTCCCGATCGCGGACGCGATGCCGTTGAGGAACCCGACTCCGAGAAAGGGCCAGATCGAGTGCGGGCCGATCGCCGTGATCGCGAGCAGGACCACGACGATGAGCACCTGGATCCCGCTCGCAAGTACCGCGACCCTGCGCCGTGAGACGCGATCGGCGAGCTGTCCCGCGGGCAGCGCGAGCAGCGGCAGCGGCAGGAACTCCGCCAGCCCGACGAGGCCGAGGTCGAGCGGCCGGTGGTGAATCGTGTAGACCTGCCAGCCGATCGCGACGACGATCATCTGCGTCGCGAATCCGTTCGTGAGCAGCGCGGTCCAGAGGAACGCGAATCCGCGTACACGCAGCGCCGGGGGCAGACGTTGCCTCACGAGCGCGAACGTTAGGCTCCGCGACGGTGGCCGAGGGGCACGAAACGACTGCGGGCAAGCTCGAGTGGCTCGAGGAGCTGCGCGAGGAGGCCCTCCACGCCGGCAGCGAGAAGGCCGTCGCGCGCCGCCGCGCGGAGGGGAAGCTCCTTGCGCGAGAGCGTGCGGAGAAGCTCTGCGACCCAGCCTCGTTCGTCGAGCTCGACCGCTACGTCCGTCACCGCGAGGTCGAGTTCGGCATGCGCGAGAGGCGCCCGTACGGTGACGCAGTCGTCACCGGCTACGGCACGATCTTCGGCCGCCGCGTCTTCCTCTTCTCCCAGGACTTCACCGTGTTCGGCGGCTCGCTGAGCGAGGTCTTCGCCGAGAAGATCGTCAAGGTCATGGATCTGGCCCTCAAGTACGGCTGCCCGCTGATCGGGATCAACGACTCCGGCGGCGCGCGGATCCAGGAGGGCGTCGTCTCGCTCGCCGGCTACGCGGAGATCTTCTGGCGCAACGTGCAGGCGTCGGGCGTGATCCCGCAGATCTCCCTCGTGATGGGCCCGTGCGCAGGCGGCGCCGTCTACTCGCCCGCGATGACGGACTTCATCTTCATGGTCGAGGGCTCGTCGTACATGTTCATCACCGGCCCCGACGTCGTGAAGACGGTCACGGGCGAGGAAGTGACGTTCGAGGAGCTCGGCGGCGCGACGACGCATGCGACGAAGTCCGGCGTCGCGCAGTTCACGGCGGCGGACGAGGAATCGTGCCTCGAGGACGCGCGCTACCTGCTCTCGTTTCTCCCGCAGAACAACGCGGAGCAGCCTGCTTGGAGCGCGCCGACCGATCCAGTCGATCGCCAGGACGCCGAGCTCGACACGCTCGTGCCCGACAGCCCGAACCACCCGTACGACATGCACGACGTGATCCGGCGCGTCGTCGACGACGGCGAGTTCCTCGAGGTGAGCGAGCGCTGGGCTACGAACATCGTCTGCGGCTTCGCGCGGCTCGGCGGCCACGCCGTCGGCGTCGTCGGCAACCAGCCGCAGTCGCTCGCCGGCGTGCTCGACATCGACGCCTCGAACAAGGCGGCGCGCTTCGTTCGCACGTGCGACGCGTTCAACGTCCCGCTCGTCACCTTCGTCGACGTGCCGGGCTTTTTGCCGGGGACTGCGCAGGAGTGGGGCGGGATCATCCGCCACGGCGCGAAGCTCCTCTACGCGTACTGCGAGGCGACGGTGCCGAAGCTGACTGTGATCACGCGCAAGGCGTACGGCGGCGCGTACGACGTCATGAGCTCGAAGCACATCCGGTCGGACTTCAACTTCGCGTGGCCGACGGCGGAGGTCGCGGTAATGGGGCCGGAAGGCGCGGTCAACATCATCTATCGCGACCGGCCGGAGGAGGAGCGTCCGGAGCTGATCGCCGACTACAAGGAGCGTTTCGCGAACCCGTACACGGCTGCTGAGCGCGGCTACGTCGACGACGTGATCGAGCCGCGACGGACGCGACCGGTGCTCATCGATGCTCTGGAGACGGCGCGGACGAAGGCCGAGGCCCGCCCCCGCCGCAAGCACGGCAACATCCCGCTCTAGTGCGCGGCGAGCGGACGGCTGACGTCGAGGAACCCGGGCATGCCTGGACCGATGCAGAGCGGCACGCCGAGGCCGGGAGCCGAGAGCGTTACTCCATGTCCGAAGAGCAGCCGGAACGTCGGGAGCCCCGATGCGCGACGGCCGCACCAGTTTCCCCACCGCATGGAGATGAGGGCCTTTGCGCCCCGCGCGAGGACATGTGCGGGCGTCCCCGAGTCGACCTCGCCGGGTCTCGGAACCGGCTGTCGGACTTGCATCGGCTTGCCTTGCCATGTGATGCGAACGACCGGACGACGAGTCGGAAGTGCGCATGTTTGTCCGCCGGTATTTGTGATCAGCGCTCCGCCGAGGACCATCTCAGTCGCTCCCTGGCCGCCGATGCTCATGGCGAGCTGCGAGGAACGGCAGAACGTAACGCTCGCACGTCCGCCTTGCATCGGAGTCCGCCCTTCGTTGCCGACGTTGCCGCCGATCGTGATCGCGTAGGCGCCGAGGCCGAGCGCCGCGGCCATCGCCACCGCCGCGGCACCGAGCAACCGCCGCCGCAGTTGCCGTTCCCGAGCCTCCTTGATCAGGAGTTCGAGCTCGTCGTGCGAGGGAGGCCTTGGCGGCGCGAGCATCTAGTGCTATTGTGAGCAGCACGATGCTCAAAGTCAAGATCGATAGACAGGAACCGACCGAGCTCTTCGAGCAGGTGGCCGCCGAGATCCGGCGCGCCATCGCAGACGGCGAGGCGAAGCCCGGCGAGCGGCTACCGCCGGCCCGCGATCTCGCCGCCGTGCTCGGCGTGAACACCAACACGGTGCTGCGCTCGCTCCGCCTGCTGCGCGACGAGGGCCTGCTCGAGTTCCGGCGTGGCCGCGGCGTCACCGTTGCAGGCACCCCGGAGAAGAGCGCGGTCATCGCCCGCACGCGCGATCTAGTCAGCTTCGCGCGGTCGCAAGGCTACCGGCGCGACGAGCTGATCAGGCTGATCGAGGAACTCGCCTAAGAAGCGAGCACGGGTTCGGCCTCGACCGAGGCGACCAGTTCCTCCGCGAGTGCCAGGACGACGGCCGGGTCGAACTGGGTACCGGCGCAGCGCTCGAGCTGGGCGAGCGCCTCGTGCTGGCTGATCCGCTCTCCGTAGCCGTGCTCCGACGTCATGGCGTCGTAGGCGTCCGCGACGAAGAGGATGCGAGACCCGAGCGGGATCTGGTCGCCCGCGAGGTGGTTCGGGTAGCCGGCTCCGTCCCAGCGTTCGTGATGGTGGAGGACCCACTCGGCCACCGGCTCGACGCCCAGGCTCTCGAGCATCTGGTACCCGATCTGCGGATGCCGTTCGAGCACGAGCCGCTCCGCGTCGCTCAGCGCGCCGCTCGGCTTGCGGAGGAGCTCCTCCGGGATCGCCAGCTTGCCGAGGTCGTGCAGGTGGCCGGCGAGCCGGGTCAGCTCGACCGAGGACTCGTCCGCGCCGAGCCGGCGCGAGATCCGCGCCGAGTAGTCGCCCACCCGTTGGGAGTGGCTGCCTGCGAAGGCGTCGCGCTCGTCGACCGCGCGAGCGAGGCTCTCGGCCGCCCGGTAACGGGCCGCGCGGTCGGGAGTGTCCGCGAGCCGGCCGAGGTTCGCCCGCAGGACCGACTCGGCGGCGTACGCACGCACCCGGTTCTTCCCGTCCTTCTTCGCCCAGTAGAGGGCGCTGTCCGCGAGCCGGATCAGCTCGTCGCGTCCCGAGCCCTGGGTCGGGTATGTGGCGACGCCTGCGCTCACCGTCACCGTCACCGTCCCGACGCCGTTGACGTGAAGCGCGGCCACGCGCTCGACGATCGAACGCGCCACCGCCGTCGCCTGCCGCTCCTCCTGCCGGGGCAGGAGCACCGCGAACTCGTCTCCGCCGAGCCGGAACGACTCGCCGCCCTGGCGCAACCGCGACGCCACCTGGCCGAGCACGAGGTCGCCGACAGGATGTCCGAAGCGGTCGTTGATCGTCTTCAGGTCGTCGAGGTCGACGAGACAGAGCGCAAGGGACGTCCCTTCCTCCTCGGCGACGACGAGCTCGCGCTGGAGGCGCTCGTGGAAGCTGCGATGGTTGCCGAGGCCGGTGAGCGGATCCGTGAGGGCGAGCCGCATGG
>DASXLJ010000033.1:0-1946 GCA_036496305.1 Gaiellaceae bacterium
AAGATCGTGCTGGTGGCCGGCTTCCAGGGCGTCTCGGCCGACTCGCACGACGTGACGACGCTCGGCCGCGGCGGCTCCGATACGACGGCCGTCGCGCTCGCTGCTGCGCTCGGCGGCGCGTGCGAGATCTTCACCGACGTCGAAGGCGTCTTCACCGCCGACCCGCGGATCGTCCCCGACGCGCTCAAGCTCAGGTCGATCAGCTACGAGGAGATGCTCGAGATGGCGGCGACCGGTGCGCGGGTGATGATGGCGAGGTCGGTCGAGATCGCACGCAGGTACGGTGTTCCGCTCCACGTCCGCTCCTCGTTCAGCGACAGCGAGGGCACGTGGATCGCCGAGGGAGGAGAAGGGATGCTCGAGAGAGCAATCGTGTCCGGCGTCACCCACGACGTCTCCGAGGCAAAGGCGACGATCGTCGCGGTGCCCGACAGCCCCGGAATCGCCGCGCGTGTCTTTCGCGGGCTAGCCGACGCCGGGGTGAACATCGACATGATCGTGCAGAACGTCTCGGCCCACGGCACGACCGACATCTCGTTCACGCTGCCGAAGAGCGACCTCGCGACCGCGAAGCCGATCCTCGACCGGCTGGCCGCCGACATCGGCGCCACGTCCGTCGACCTCGACGACGGGATCGCGAAGGTCTCGCTCGTCGGCGCCGGCATGAAGAGCCATCCCGGCGTCGCCGCCGACATGTTCGAAGCCCTCGCAGAGGCGGGGATCAACCTCGAGATCATCTCGACCTCGTCGATCCGCGTCTCGTGCGTCGTGCGCGCCGCCGAGGTCGAGCGCGCGGTGCAGGCGGTCCACGACAAGTTCCGGATCTACGCCGAGGAGCGTGTCGATGCGTGACGCACGGGTCGCGGTGATCGGCGCAACCGGCGCCGTCGGGAGCGTGACGATGCGGATCCTGCGCGAGCGCGGCTTCGAGAACGTGCGCGCCTTCGCCTCCGCGCGCTCGGCGGGCTCGACGCTTGCCGACGGGACTGCGGTGGAGGAGGCGACCCCCGAGGCGCTGGCCGCCGGCGACATCGACATCGCGCTCTTCTCCGTCGGCACCGACGCGTCGCGCGCGCTCGTCCCGCACGCCGTGCGCGGCGGCGCCGTCGCGATCGACAAGTCGTCCGCCTACCGGCTCGAGCCCGGGGTCCCGCTCATCGTCCCGGAGGTGAACGGCGACCGGGTCGCCGACCACGAGCGGATCCTGGCCAATCCGAACTGCTGCACGATCCCGCTCGCGTGCGTGCTGAAGCCGCTCCACGATGCCGCGGCGCTGCGCAGCGTGCGCGTCTCCACCTACCAGGCGGTCTCGGGCAAGGGCGCCGCGCGCGCCGAGCAGCTCAAGGGCGAGCCCGTGGAGCAGCACGACGTCGGCTTCGACTGGACGTGGGAGGGCGACGAGACCGACGAGGAGTCGAAGATCCGCGCGGAGACGCGCAAGGTCCTCGAGCTCCCGGCGCTGCCGATCAGCGCCACCACGGTCCGCGTACCCGTCCTCGTCGGCCACGCCGAGTCGGTCTGGCTCGAGCTCGAGGAAGACCTCGATCCCGCACAGGCCGAGGAGCTGCTCGGGAATGCCCCGTCGGTGCGTCTGGTCGACACGCCGACGCCGGCCGCGTCCGCCCGGACCGACGACGTGCTCGTCGGCCGCGTGCGGCGCGATCGCGCAGGCGAGAACGGGCTCGTCCTGTTCCTCGCGTGCGACAACCTCAACAAGGGTGCCGCGCTGAACGCCGTTCAGATCGCGGAGAGGGTGCTCGAAACCGCATGGCGTCCGTTGACGTCGGCGTAGGTCTCCTCGGCTACGGCACCGTCGGCGCGGCCGTCTCTCGGATGCTCGCCGAGAGCGGCGACGAGATCGAGCGCGCGACCGGACACCGCCTCTCGGTCGTGCGGGCGCTCGTACGCGACCCGAAGAAGGCAAGGGAGTTCGCACCGGGCGAGGG
>DASXLJ010000034.1:0-15359 GCA_036496305.1 Gaiellaceae bacterium
TACGGCTTCTTCCCGTCGAGCGGAGAGCTGCCGGCGGAGGTCGCTGCGACGCTCATCCACTCCGCCGACGAGCGGATCCCCGTCGCCGATCTCGATCTCGGCGTCCGCTGGCTCCGTCATGCGGCACAATCGATGCTGAGCTGATGGGCGAGAAGAAGAAGAACAAGAAAAAGAAGAAGCAGCGCGAGATCGTCCGGCTCGGGGGGATGGCGCTCGCGAACGGCGTGCTCGTCCACGGCCCGAACGCGTGGGCAGTGGCGATCCGCCGCGCCGACGGGACGATCGAGGTCGCGTCCGCGCTCAAGCGGATGCAAGCCTCGAGGATCCAGAGCCCGCTCCTCCGTGGCCCGGCGCGTCTGTTCGAGGCGCTCGCACTTCTTCCGCAGGTGAAACGGAAGATGCCGGCGGCGAAGCTGCCGATGGAGAACCCGAAGGTCATAACGTCGATGCTCGGCGCAACCGCGCTCGTGCGTGGATTGCAGCGCACTCGGTTGCGGCCCGTCACGCGCGAGCTTCTCGCCGGGCTCGTGTCGACGGCGCCCGCCATGCTCGCGCTGCGCGGCGGTGACCTCGCCTCGTACCACGGCGCCGAGCACATCGCGATCGGCACGTACGAGCACGGGAAGCCGGCGAAGAAGGAGCACGAGCGCTGCGGCGGCCACCTCGTCGGCCCGCTCCTCGTCACCTCGGCTATCGCGAACACGCTCGCGGGGCTCGCTCCGGAGCGGCACCGCCGCCAGGCGCGGGCCGTCGCGCAGGTCGGCGCGATCGCCGCCGCAACGGAGCTGTTCGGCTGGATGTCACGCCATCCCGAACGTCGCCTTGCGCGCGCGCTCTCTATGCCGGGACACGAGCTCCAGCACCGCTTCTCGACCGCCGAGCCGACGGAGGATCAGCTCGAGGTCGCCCGGGCCGCGCTCAAGGCCTGCCTCAAGCTCGAGCATTCGGCCGCCGCGTAGACGGACGCGGGCGATGAACCGCCTGCTCCCGGCTCGAAGTTGTGGGCGGCCCTCTCCGGCGCTCGTAACCCTTTCGTAATTGCGTCGCCGCCTCCGCGCGCCGTACGCTTGTCAGATGTACGCCGGGTTCGCGACTTCATACGTCTGAGCAGCCGACCACGCCGAGCGTGTCTCGGTCGGGATGCAGGAGAACTCCAAGCGCCGCCGGCGGCGAGAGGCCGTGGCCGTGGGGCGCGCCGGCGAGCCGCATCGCCGCGGACGCTTCGGTCGCTTGAGCCCGAGATTCGTCTTCGCGCTCCGCGGAGCGCGAAGCATGAGCTGACGACCTAGTGGTGCTTGGCCCGGAACGTCCGGGCCTTCTCCTGGTTGCCGCACACCTCCATCGAGCACCACACCCGTGAGCGGTTGCGCGACTGGTCGTAGAACGCGACGCGGCAATGCTCGTCGCGGCACGCTTTCAGGCGCGGCCACTCCGGCGTCGTAGCGAGCTCGGCGACTGCGGCGACGACGCTGCCGAGCGCAGCTGACGCGCCGATGCCGTCGGGAGCGAGGACGGGCTTCCCGCCGTCGAAGCGGATGCCGACTCGCGTCTTCCGACCGGCGTCCTCGAGCGTCGCGCCAGCCGCGCCGGTGTCGGCCTCGAGGCCGTTGTTTCCGAGCAAAAGCTCCCTGACTGCTTCGCGCACGGCGATCGCCTCGCGGTGTTCCGCGTCGCTCGGCTCGACGAGATCGTCGACGAGGCCTTCCTCCGAATACCACTCGGCGAGCTCGTCGGGCGTCGCGATCCGGTCGACGCCGGTCTCGAGATCGAGGGTGTTCACGAAGTCGCGAACGAGGTCCAGGCGCGTCGCGGTACTAGTAACCATTGTTCTTGCAACGAAGGTTATGTAACTGGTAAGCTGCGAACACTGGTTAGAGAGTACCACCGCGAGAGAGGAGTACGCCAATGCATCCCGAGTCCACCCATTTCATGGCACGTGAGCGGATCGCGTCGTTCCGGCGCGAGGCCGAGCAGAACCGCCTCCGGCGGCCGGCCTCGGTCCGGGGCGCCCAGCCGGTGCGTGCCGCGATCGAGCTCCGGATCGCTCAGTGCCGCGACGAGCTCGAGCGCCTCGCCGCGCTGAGCGAGCGCCGGCTCCGTGACGGGGACTGGATCGTCGCCGACGTGGACGGGGTCGCGGTGGCGGCCGTCTCGGTCGAGGACGGATCGACGGTGTACGACCCGTTCCGCTCGACGGCGCAGGCGGTGTCGCTACTCAAGCTCCGGCGCAAGCAGGTGCTGGCGACGGCGTAGGAAGTCGCGCTCGACCTCCGAGGGCGCGAGCGCGAGCGCACGCGCGTAGGCGTTCGCATCAGGTCGCCCGAGCCGGCGGAGAAGGTCGGCTCGGGCGGAGTGGTAGAGGTAGTAGTCGTCGAGCCCGGAGATGGAGTCGAGCAGCTCGAGGCCCGCCTCCGGGCCGTCAGCCATCGCGACGGCGACGGCGCGGTTCAACTCCACGACCGGCGACGGCACGAGCGCGGCGAGGCCGCCGTACAGAAGCGCGATCTGCGCCCAGTCGGTTTCCGGCTCGAAGTGGAGCGACGCGATCGCGGCCTGCAGCTGGTACGGCCCGGGCCCGCGGACGACGAGCGCGCGGTCGAGCGCGGCGCGTCCCTGCTCGACCTCGGCCATGTCCCACAGCGCGCGGTCCTGATCTTCGAGCAGCACGAGCTCGCCCGCCGGCGAGACGCGCGCGTCGCGGCGCGCGTCCTGGAGGAGCAGCAGCGCGTGGAGCCCGTGCGCCTCGGCCTCGTCGGGCATGAGCGTGGCGAGCACCGCCGCGAGTCGGATCGCCTCGACGCAGAGCTCGTGCCGCGGCGGCGGCCCGTAGCCGGCGTTGAAGACGAGGTAGATCGTCGCGAAGACGCTGCGCAGTCGATCGGGGAGGAGGTGCGCCGGCGGGACGCGCAGCGGAATGCCTGCGTCGCGGATCTTCCGTTTTGCTCGCACGAGCCGCTGCGCGAGCGTCGCCTCGGGAACGAGGAAGCCGCGGGCAATCTCGGGCGGCGTGAGACCGCCGACGAGGCTCAGCGTCAGCGCGACCTGCGCCTCGGCGGCGAGCGCCGGATGGCAGCACGCGAAGATCAGCTCTAGGCGTTCGTCGGGGATGACAGCCTCCTCGTCGTCGGGCAGTTGCTCGGCGCGCGCGAGCAGCTCGGTTTTGCGCGCGAGCGTCTGCTCGCGCCGGATGAGGTCGATCGCGCGGTTACGTGCAGTCGCGACGATCCACGCGCCGGCATTCGCCGGCACGCCTTCTCGCGGCCAGCGCTCGGCGGCGCGAAGGAACGCGTCCTGTACCGCGTCCTCGGCGAGGTCGAGATCGCCGAGGACGCGGCCGAGGATCGCGACGGACTTCGCCCGTTCGTCGCGGTAGGCGCGGCTGAGCTCTTCTATGCGGACATCGTCTCGTAGTTTGTGACGACCGGCCGCACCTCGACCGTCCCGTACCACGATCCGGGGAGCTTCGCGGCCCACTCGAGCGCCTCGTCGAGCGTCTCGACGTCGATGAGGTAGTAGCCGCCGAGCACTTCCTTCGTCTCGGCGAACGGCCCGTCGGTCGTGAGCGTCTGGCCGTCGCGCACGCGGACGGACGTCGCGGTCTCGAGGCCCTGCAGCGCGTCGCCGGACACGTACTTGCCGGACGCCTGCAGCTCCTCGGTGAATGTGCCGTACGCGCCGTAGATCGCGCCCTGGTCGGCCTCCGACATCGAGCTCCAGCCGGACGGATCGTTGTAGATCAGGAGCATGTACTGCATCTGATTGCCTCCTTGAGCGGGTTGTCGACTCTACGACGAACGGAGCTGCCGGAAATCGACAGTGCGTAGGATCGGATCGTGCCGGAAACGCCGGAACAGTTCTGGGAGCGGACGCGTGACGCGTTGGTGACACCGCCCGTCGCCGAGTGGGACTCGTGGCCGTTCGACGGCGAGATCCGTCCGCGCGCGCTCGAGGCGCCGGTGACGGAGGAGAAGCCACGGCACGGCGTCGGCGGGGTCGACTGCTGGCACTGCAAGCCCGAGAACGTCATCTGGGAGGACGAGTACTGGATGTTGCGCTCCCTCGGCGGGCCGAGCGGCCTGCCGGTCGTCGTCCTGCTCGAGCCGAAGCAACACGTCGACTTCCCCGATCTCGACCCCGAGCTCGCGGCGGAGCTCGGGCCGTTGCTCCTCAAGGTCTACGCCGCGGTCGCGGGAGTGCCGGGCGTCGGCAACGTCCACGTCGGCCGCTGGGGCGAGGGCAGCGAGCACTGCCACATCTGGTTCATGGGCCGCCCCGCGCGGATGGAGCAGTTCCGGAGCTCGTTCGCAGCGATCTGGGACGACGTCCTGCCGCCGACGCCCGAGGACGTCTGGCGCGAGAACCTCGAGCTCGTCCGCGCCGCGCTCGAGCGTTAGTCCGCGACGTTGGCATGCCGACACTTCGACAGACCGGGATCACGGTTTGCGCGTTGGTCGCCGCGGCCAGTCTGGTCTACGGGGTCATCGAGCTCGCGAACGGCTCGGGGAGGGTCGGAGGCTCGTACCTGGCGTGGGCGGGATTGTTCGGCGTCTCGGCCGAGCTAATGCGGAGTCGTGCTGGCTGGAGGCGTGTCGGCGCGTATTTCGGACTGTTGATGTTGGGAGTAGTTGTGCTCTACGTCGTGCTTGTTGAGTTGCACGCGCATGGCCACCTACACGGGTAGACGAAGCATCCGGCTGAGCAGCGTCAGCGCGCCTCCCTTGTCGAGGAACTCGTTGAGGTTGCCGCATTTCGGGCTCTGGACGCAGGAGGGACAGCCGCGTTCGCACGGACAGCCCGCGAGGAGCTTTGCCGTGTCCGCGACCCAGCCTTCGAACTGGTCGAAGCCGCGCTCGGCGATCCCGACTCCGCCCGCGTGGCCGTCGTAGACGAAGACGGTTGGCGCGCCGGTGTCGAGGTGGAGGTTCGTCGAGAGGCCGCCGATGTCCCAGCGGTCGCACATCGCCCACAGCGGGAGCAGCGCGATGAGCGAATGCTCGGCCGCGTGGAGCGAGGACAGAAGCAGCGGCATCGCCTCGAGGCCCTCGAGCTGGTGCGGTCGCGGCACGAACCAGACCGCTTCCGTGTCGAACGTCGTCGGCGGAAGCTCGAGTGGCTCGGTGGCGAGCGTGGAACCGTCCGCGATCGCCTTCTTCTGGTAGCCGACGACTTGTTCCGTCACCGAGACGCGGCCAAAGGAGAGCTCGAGCCCCAGCCGGCGCTCGACGCGGAGAGGCTCCTCGATCGCGGTCGTCGTCTCCTTCTTCGCCTGCGTGTACCAGTCGCCGCCGAACGGCTCGACGACGGCGCGCATCGCGTGGAGGTCGAGCTCGCGGACGAGGTACTGCCGGCCGAGGTGGAGATAGACGGCGCCGTCGTGGACGGTGGAGTACGCGCGCTCGCGCTCCGCGAGGCCGAGCGTCTCGCCGGTCGCGGCGTCGACGACGACGAACGCGTCGGCGGACGTCGAGCGGAGCGGCGTGCGCGCCGCGGGCGTGTCCTTTCCGGCCCAGACCCAGCCGCGCGGCGTGTGGCGCAGATCCGGGACGAGCGGTGCGCGCCCGAGCGCTTCCGGGCCGAGCGTGGCGGCGTCGGTCTCGTCGATCGGAGCTTCGAACGCTGCCGCGGCGACGTGGCCGTCGAGGACGCGCGGGTTCGCGTGGTCGAGGATCGCCGCCTCGACCTGGCGGTCGAGGAGCGCCTGCGGCTCGCGCATGAAGTACTGGTCGAGCGCGTCTTCCGACGCGACGAGCACCGCGAGGCCCTGCGCGCGTCGGCCGGCGCGTCCCCACTGCTGGCGCAGGCTCGCGACCGTGCCGGGGAAGCCGACCGAGATCGCGGCGTCGAGGTCGCCGATGTCGATCCCGAGCTCGAGCGCGTCGGTCGACGTGACGCCGAGGAGCTCGCCTTCGACGAGGCGCCGCTCGATCTCGCGGCGCTGCTGCGGCGTGTAGCCGGCGCGGTACGGAGCGAGGCGTGCGGCCGTCTCGCGGTCGAGCCGGTCCGCGGCGAAGCGGTGGATGAGCTCGGCCGACTTGCGGCTCTTCGCGAAGCAGATCGTCCGCAGCCCGCGCGACGCGAGCCCGGCGAGAAGCCGCGACGCCTCGCCGAGCGCGCTCGCGCGGATCCCGGCTTCGGCGTCAACTAGGGGCGGGTTCCAGAGCGCGATCGTCCGCGCGGCGCGTGGCGCGGCGTCTCCCTCGACGACCGCGGCCTCTTCTCCCGTCAGCGCGACGGCGAGCTCGCCGGCGTTCGCGATCGTCGCCGACGCGAGGAGGAAGCGTGGCTCGGAGCCGTAGATCCGGGCGAGGCGGCGCAGCCTCCGCAGGACGTTCGCGACATGCGAGCCGAACACGCCGCGGTAGACGTGCGCCTCGTCGACGACGACGAAGCTCAAGTTGTGGAGGAAGTCGCCCCACAGATCGTGGCGCGGCAGCACGCCGATGTGGAGCATGTCCGGGTTCGTGAGCACGACGTTTGCCCAGCCGCGGATCTGGCGGCGCCGCTCCGTCGGCGTGTCGCCGTCGTAGATCGCGGCGCGCACTCCGGCGACGCCGAGCTCCGCGAGCGAGCGCGCCTGATCCTGCGCGAGCGCCTTCGTCGGGTAGAGGTAGAGCGCCCGCGCGTGGCGGGCGGCGGCGAGCGCGTCGAGGACGGGGAGGTTGAACGCGAGCGTCTTTCCCGACGCGGTGCCGGTCGTGACGATGACGTTGCCGTCACGCGCGGCTGCGTACGACTGTGCCTGGTGCGCGTACAGCTCGGTGATGCCGCGGCGCGCGAGCGCTTCGCGCACGGCAGGCGCGAGCTTCGCCGGGATCGGCGCTGTACGCGCATCCCGCGCCGGCTCGCCGGTGAGATACGCGAGCTCGTCGCCAACGAGGAGGTCGTCCCAGAGCGCGGTCGCGCTCACCGCCAGCGGAGCGCGATCGCGGTGGGATAGTCGTCTTCGCCAGGTTCCTCTACGTGGTCGAGTTGGAAGCCCGCGTCGAGGACGGTCTGCAGGAACAGCCCGAGCGGTAGGTGGAATGAAACGCCGATCCTCTCCCGTAGTCCCGCGCCGGACCTGCCGGGCTCCCGGCCGAAGCACGCGTCGAATCTCGCGCACTCCCGCCTGCCAATCGTCGATGTCGGTGTGCGTCCACATCGAGACGACTGCGTCGAAGCTCCCGTCCTCCAACGGAAGCGACTCGGCTCGACCCAGCATGACGTTGCAGCCTCGCTCCCGGGCGAGTCGCAGTTGCGCCTCCGAGACGTCGATCCCGACGGTGTCCCACCCCGCGTCGGCAAAGGCGGCGGTATGTGAACCGCCGCCACAGCCGACATCGAGCAAGCGACCCACTTCCGGCCCGAGCAGTCGAAGCGTCGTCGCGCGTGGCATCGCGGCAAAGACGGACTCTCCGGCGAGTGTCGCGTCGTACCACTCAGCGTGTTTGTCGTAGCGAGCCGTTCCGCTCACCTCCGCCAACGCATGGCAAGGCTGTACGCGTATTCGCGCCCGTCGGGCTCCTCGATGTGCTCGAGGCGGAATCCGGCGTCGAGGAAGGTCTGGAGGAGCAGTCCGAGCGGGAGGTGAACCGCGCCGACCCGAATCCGGACGCCGGACTCTTTCCACACGCCGGGCGCTTTTTCGTAGCGGGCGACCTGCCGGTACCAGCCGGGATGGAGCACCGGATAGCCGACCTCGGCGTCGTAGGTCGAGTGCGGCCCGACCCAGCACGGGTGCGGGCCGACGTACACGAACGGCGCGCCCGGGCGAAGCACGCGCGCGATCTCGCGCACGGCGCCGGCGAAGTCGTCGAAGTCGGTGTGCGTGAACATCGACACGGCGGCGTCGAAGGACGCGTCCGCGAACGGAAGTGCGGTCGCGTCGGCCTGCACCGTGCGGATGCCCTTCTCCGCGGCACGGCGCAACATGTCCTCGGAGAGGTCGACTCCGGTCGCGTCCCAGCCGAGCTCGGCGAGACCGACGGTGTACGCGCCGGTCCCGCAGCCGACCTCGATCAGCCTTCCGGTGGGCTCTCCGAGGAGCCGCACGAGCGTGTCCCAGCTCTCGGTCGGGCGCTCGGGCTGGAACTCGGTGTCGTACCAGTCGGCGTAGCCGTCGTAGCGCGCGGTCGTGCTCATCCCACCATTGAAGCGATGCCGCGATCGTCCACGAGGACGATCCGCGCCGCGTCGATGCCGGTCAAGTCTGCGTCCACGGGCGCGACGACAGCGTCGAACCGCCCCTCGGGCGCGGCGACGACGTGTTCACTTCGCTCGCGCGCCTGCCAATCGTCGCTGACGACGACGACCTCCCAGCCGGCGAGCTCGAGCACCGCCGCGTGAATCCCGGCGAAGCCGAGCTCGAGCACACGGCCCGGCGGCCCATCGTCGGGAGCCGGGCCGAGCAGCTCGAGGATCTGCGGCGTGGCGGAGGCGGCGAGGGCGGGCGGAAGTCGGCGCACGGAGTACTCTCGATACATGAGCGAGAAGCGCACTGGCAAGTTCCTCGGCGTCCCGTACGACTGGCGACGGCCGACGGTCGCCCGCTACAAGTCGCGTTGGTGGAACCCGGACGACCGGCGAATCGTCATGCCGCGGGCGTTCGGCTGGGGGTGGGACTTCAACCTCGCCGAGATCGCGCGCCGGCTCGGGCTGCGGCGTTAGGGTTCTGACACCGGGGTGCCGCGCGGGCGGCTGAGATCACACCCGTCGAACCTGATCCGGGTCATGCCGGCGAAGGGAGGTCTCGTGATTCCACGCTGTCTCACGATTGCGGGCTCCGACTCGGGCGGCGGCGCGGGCATCCAGGCCGACCTCAAGGCGTTCGCGGCGGCCGGCGCGCACGGCTCGACGGCGATCGTCGCGCTGACGGCGCAGAACACCGTCGGCGTCAACGGCGTGTTCGAGGTGCCGCCGGCGTTCGTTCGCGCGCAACTCGACGCCGTCTGGGCGGACATCGGCGTCGACGCGGCGAAGACGGGGATGCTCTTCTCCCGCGCGATCGTCGACACGGTCGTGGAGTGGATCGAGGCGCATCCGGTGCCGCTCGTCGTCGACCCGGTGATGGTCGCGAGCTCGGGTGCGCCGCTCCTTCAGGACGACGCTGTCACCGCGCTCACGTGGCGCCTCTTCCCGCTCGCCACGGTGATCACCCCGAACGTGCCCGAGGCGCGCGCAATCACGGCAAGTGACAAGTTGTCACAAGCGCAGTTGGCGGAGAGATTGGTCGAGCTCGGCGCGCCGGCGGCGCTCGTCACCGGCGGGCATGCGGACGAGCCCGTCGACCATCTCTTCGACGGCGTCGAGCATCACGAGATCCCGGTCGAGCGGCACGCCGTCGCCGCGACGCACGGCGCCGGGTGCACGCATTCCGCCACGCTTGCCGCGCTCCTCGCCCGCGGCCTGCCGCTCCTCGATGCCGCGCGCGGTGCCGCGGAAGCCGCGTCCCGCGCCGTCGCGGACGGGCTCGTGGAGATAGGCGCAGGCGACGGTCCCGTCAACGTGTTAGGAGTCAGCGAATGATCAGCACCGGAGCAACGCTGCGCGAGCTGCGCGAGCGCAAGCCGCTCGTCCATCAGATCACGAACTACGTCGTCATGAACGAGACCGCCAACGCGACGCTCGCGCTCGGCGCGCTGCCCGTCATGGCGCATGCGCCGCAGGAGGTCGAGGAGATGGTCGGCCTCGCGTCGTCGCTCGTCATCAACATCGGCACGCTCTCCGATCCGTGGATCGACGCGATGCTCATCGCGGGCAAGGCTGCGAACGCGCGCGGGATTCCGGTCGTCCTCGACCCCGTCGGCGTCGGCGCGACGACGTACCGGACCGACACGGCGCGGCGCATCCTCGACGAGATCGACGTCGCCGTCCTCCGCGGGAACCAGGGCGAGGTCGCGACGCTCGTCGGGGCACAGGCGGAGGTGCGCGGCGTCGAGTCGATGGCGGTCGGGCTCGAGCCGCCGGCGCTCGCGCGGGCAGCTGCGCGGCAGTTCGGTCTCGTCGCGTCGGTAACGGGTCCGATCGACCACGTCTCGGACGGCGAGCGCGTCATGTCCGTCGCGAATGGGCATCCGCTCCTTGCGGCTGTGACGGGAACCGGGTGCATCTCGACCGCGCTCACCGGGTGCTTCGTCGCGGTGAAGCCGGACGCGCCGCTCGACGCCGCAGCGGAGGCGCTGATCGCGTACGAAGTCGCCGCCGAGGATGCAGCCGCGGGCGCTGACGGGCCGGGAACGTTCCACGCGCGGCTCTACGACGCGCTTGCGGCGCTCGATCCGGACACGGTCGACGCGCGCGCAAAAGTCTCCGAGTCATGAACGAGTTCGAGCTCCTAGGCGAGCTCGAGCGGCGCGGCTTGATCGTCGGGGTCGAGCACGACGCCGCGCAGATCGACGGCCTCGTCGTGACGCAGGACACGCTCGTCGAAGGTGTCCATTTCCGCTTCGATCTCATCGACTGGCGCGAGCTCGGCTTTCGCGCCGCGGCGGTGAACATCAGCGATCTCTCCGCGTCGGGCGCCGAGCCGGTCGCGCTCGTCGTGACGTTCGCAGCGCCAAACCTCGACGGCGTGATCGCGTTCTACGAGGGGATGGCGGAAGCCGGCGTACCGGTGCGCGGCGGCGACACGACGCAGGCGGACTCGGTCGTCATCACCGTCACTGCGCTCGGACGAGCCGAGCGTGTGCCGGGCCGCGCGGGCGCGCAGCCGGGCGACCTTCTCGTCGTGACCGGTCCGCTCGGAGCCGCCGGCGCTGCCTTCCGCGAGGGACGCCTCGCGCGGCCGCCCATTCGTACCGCCGAAGGTCGCGAGCTCGCGCGCGTCGCCCACGCGATGCTCGACCTCTCCGACGGGCTCGGCCTCGACGCCGGGCACATCGCGAGTCGCTCGGGGTGCCGCGTCGTCATCGATCTCGATCGCGTCCCGCTCGTCGACGGCGCGACGGCCGTCGACGTCTCCTTCGGCGAGGACTACGAACTGCTCGCGGCGACGCCGGATCCGCTCGGCTTCACCGTCATCGGCCGCTGCGAGGAGGGCTCAGGCGTCGAGCCGCCCGGTCTCGGCGGCTGGGAGCACTTCCGCTAGCCACGCGTCGAAGTACTTCTTCGGGCGGAGCCCGACCACCGTCCCGACGGGCTCGCCGCCCGCGAAGAGCACCACGGTCGGGATCGAGAGGACGTCGAAGCGCGACGCGATCCCCGGCTCCTCGTCGACGTTCACGCGCGCGACGTCGACGGGCAGCTCCGCGAGGATCGACTCGAGCGCCATGCACGGCCGGCACCACGGCGCCCAGAAGTCGACCAGCAACGGCTCTCCCGCGACGGCCGCGCCGAACGTCGTCTCGTCGAGCTCCTGCACGGATGCGACGGTACTAGCGCGGCAGCTTGCTACGCGGGACGAAAACGACCCGGCCCGGGAACGTCGAGCTCTTGACGTCGTACGCGTAGAACAGCCCGGCCGGACTGAGCGCCGCAGTCACCGGATGGGAGGGTGGTCCCTGGTAGACGTTGTTCCAGCCTGCGCCGAACGCCGGCGTGTGGATCACCTTCTCGGCGGTGGCCGAGACGACGTGGAGGTCGGCGCCGATCGAATAGACGACGTACGAGTCGTCGGCGGCCTGCAGCTGCGCCCGCGCGGGAACGCTCCGGTCGAGGATCAGCGCTCCGGTTCCGACATCCCACCCTTCGAGCTTTCCGCCTCCGAACCGCAGGAGCTCGCTGCCGGTGAGCAGATAGCTCGCCGCCGGAACGCGGTACGACAGCCTGAGTGCCGGCACACGGATCCGCGTCACGGGGCGGCCGCGCGGTGACGTGATCTCGATGCCGGTCGCCACGGTGAACGCGAGCCAGCTCTCGTCTCCGGCCACGAGCGTCCCGAGCCGGTGCGCGACGGCGAGCCTCGTGCGGTGGGATCCGTGCGCCGCCCAAAGAACCTGGCGCGGAAGCTGGCTCTTCTTACGTCCCTTCGGCCCGGTCCAGTGCGAGGTCTCGAACTCGATCCGGCCTCCGCTGAAGACCGGCCCGTCGACGACCGTGCCGAACTGCGCACCGCGTCCGAAGAAGGCGCTGTACGCGTACAACGGCTCGGCGGGGACGCGCGAGCGGAGGTCGAAGTCGAGGATCGCCTGCTCGTGCTCGTCGAGGAAGTCGTGGTTGCACGTGATCGCCAGCCGGCTTCCCGCGAAGAACTCCGGCGTGATGCTGCCGCAGAGCGCTCCGACGAGCGACTCGGGTCGCCGGCTCCCGGGATGCCAGACGAGAAGCGGCGGCGTCGGGTAGGCATCGGTCACCGAGTCGGAGCTGTCCGGCGCCACCGCGACACGAGCGTTCCGGGCCACGACGCCCGCGACGAAGAAGGGGACTTTTAGAGCGCTTCCGGCCGCCTGCGGTTGCGGCTCACCCGTGACGGCGACCGGGCCGTTGACCCAGAGCGGATAGACGTTCTCCCCTTCGTCGGGATACGGCTGCGTCAGCCGGCGCTGCTGCGACCCGTCGGCGTTCATCGTCCAGACCTCCGACGCGTACCGGTCAACTCCGCTGTCGGTCTGGCGGACGAACGCGAGCTTCGTCCCGTCGGGCGACCAGGAAGGCGAGCTGTCGTAGACGTCCTCGCCCTTCGGCGTCAGGCGGCGGACGGTGCTGCCCGAGACATCGACCGTGTAGATCGCCCGCGAGGGTCGGGCGTCGTAGTAGTTCGTGGCGTAGACCAAAGTCGTGCCGTCCGGTGACCACGCAGCCGAGGCGGGGCTCGCGATCTTTCGGAGGATGTCCGCCTTCCCGGTGTTCACGTCGAGCACGACGAGCGGGTCGAAGCGGTTCAGGTTGGCGCTATGGCCGCCGACGTACTCGGCGCGGCCGTCGGGTAGCCAGAGGACCGGACTGGCCGCGGACCACCGACTCAGGCGTTGTAGCCCCGTGCCGTCCGGGTGGACCCGCCAGAGGTCGTAGGGGCCGGCGTCGGACTCGAGCGAGAACAGGATCCAGTTCCCGTCCGGCGACCACGCGGCCGGAGTGGCCCACTTCGTGCCGGGCAGTTTCAGCTTCGGCCCGCCGGGCTGCTCGATGACGTAGATGGAAGGGGCGTTCTTCGACGTGTTCGCGCTGCACGCGAGCGCCGTGCCGTCCGGAGACGAGATGACCGGCCCGGCGCAGTTGGCGAGCGGCCGCCTCGCACCGGTGGCGAGCGCGATTGCCGTCGTGCCCTTCGACGGGACGAGCACCTCGCTCCCGTCGGGCGTCAGCTGCGGCACGCCGATGCCGTCGCCTCCGGCGCCCGGTTGAATCCCTCCGATGTTCCCGGCGAAGCGGCTCTGGTCGCTGCCGTCCGGATTCATCGAGTAGAGCGTCCACGCGCCGGCGCGGCTGCTCGCGAAGAGGATGCGCGCGGAGGACGACGTGGCGCCGGCCTTCGGTGCGCCGGCGGATACGGAGGCGAAAACCGCAAGCGAAGCTGTCACCAACAGGAACAGCCACGCGGGGCGTTTCAGCACGCGGAGAATCTAGATGCGGCGGCGCAACGCCGCAAGCCGCATTTGCGGGACGTGCCCGACGGCCTCGAGGAAGATGCCGCGGCTCATTTTCGACTTGCCCTCGGTGCGGTCGCGGAAGACGATCGGCACCTCGGCGACGCGGAAGCCGGCGCGGATCGCGCGGTACGTGAGCTCGATCTGGAACGCGTATCCCTTCGCCGCGACCGCGTCGAGATCGATCGTCTCGAGCACCTCGCGGCGGAAGCACTTGAAGCCGCCGGTCAGGTCGCGGATCGACACGCCGAGCAGCGTCCGCGCATAGAACGATCCGCCCGCCGAGACGAAGCGCCGGCCGCGTCCCCAGTTCTCCGTCCCGCCGCCGTCGACGTAGCGCGAACCGAGCGCGAGATCGGCTCCCGCCTCGCACGCCGCGATGAGCCGCGGCACGTCGGCGGGGTCGTGCGAGAAGTCGCAGTCCATCTCGAGCACGTACGCGGCGTCGCCGCACAACGCCTCGCGGAACCCCGCGATGTACGCCGGCCCGAGGCCTTCCTTCTCCGCGCGGTGGAGGACGGAGAGCCAGTCGCGGTCGGCGGCGAGGCGGTCGGCGAGCTCTCCCGTCCCGTCCGGCGAGTTGTCGTCGATGACGAGCACGCGCACGCCGAGCGGCGAGAGCGCCTCGATCATCCGCTCGAGGTTCTCGAGCTCGTTGTAGGTCGGGACACAGACGATGGCGTTCGGCACGTTCGTATGATCGCTGAGTGGCGCCTCTTCCCGGGAATGGACAGATCGCGGACCAGTTCGACCTCCTCGCCGACCTGCTCGAGCTCGAGGGCGCAGAGTCGTTCCGCGTCATCGCGTACCGCCGCGCGGCGAGCCGGATGCGCGAGACGTCGGCGTCGATCGCGCAGCTCGCGCTCGACGGCAACGCGAAGAAGCTCCAGGGAATCGGCAAGACGATCGAGGAGAAGGTCGTCGAGCTCGTCGAGACCGGCGACATCGCCGCGCTTGCGAAGAAGCGCGCCGGCGTGCCGCCCGAAGTCGTGTTGTTCATGCGGCTTCCGGGCCTCGGCCCGAAGACCGCAGCGCGGATCTGGAAGGAGCTCGGCGTCGAGACGCTCGCCGACCTCAAGGCGGCGGCCGAGCACGAGCGGCTGCGCGAGCTCGCCGGGCTCGGCGCGAAGAGCGAGGAGAAGATCCTCGCCGCGCTCGCGTTTCAGGCGCAGACGGCCGAGGCCGGAGATCGGCGGTTGCTCGGCGACGGCCTCGAGCCGGTGCAGGCGGTCGTCGCCGAGCTGCGCGAGCTTCCGGCCGCGATCGACGTCTCTGACGCCGGATCGGTGCGTCGGCGCAAGGAGACGTTCAAGGATCTCGACGTGATCGCGTGCGCGACCGATCCGGCGGAGCTGACGGCGCATTTCATACAGATGCCGTGGGTCGTCGACGTCGCGGCGCACGGCGACACGAAGGCGACGGTCGTCTCGCGCGACGGCCTGCGCTTCGACCTCCGCGTCGTGCCGCCGGAGTCGTTCGGCAACCTCCTCCAGCACTTCACCGGCTCGAAGGACCACAACGTCGCGATGCGCGAGGAGGCGGTGCGGCGCGGGCTGTCCATCTCCGAGTACGGCGTCACGAACACGAAGACCGGCAAGGTCTTCCAATCGACCGACGAGGACGCAGTCTACGAGCACCTCGGCTACCAGCCGATCCCGCCCGAGCTGCGCGAGAACTCCGGCGAGCTCGAGGCCGCGCGCGCGGGCGAGCTGCCGAAGCTCGTCGAGGTCAAGGACGTGCGCGGCGACCTCCACACGCATTCGCACTGGTCGGCCGACGGCAAGAACACGCTGACGGAGATGCTCGAGGCGGCGGTCGCGCGCGGGTACGAGTACTACGCCGTCACCGACCACTCGC
>DASXLJ010000035.1:0-51196 GCA_036496305.1 Gaiellaceae bacterium
CGCTCCTCGGTCTTCGGACCGTGGCCGGTGACGACGTGCTTGAGCTCGGCCCAGTCGGGCTCGGTGTACTGCCAGACGCCGTCGTCGCGCCTGCGCAGCTTCGGGTCCGGCACGGTCAGCCCGAGCTCCCGGATCTGCGGCACGTAGCCCTCCAGGAACTGCTGCCGCGCCTCCTCGTTGCCCTGCGACTTGATCCGCCACAGGTACATCGGGTCCTCGTCGGCCGGGATCGGGTTGCCGTGGAACTGCATGAGCGGCCCCCACCAGCGGTCGAGTGCCTCCTGCACGAGCTCGAACTGCTCGGGCGTGCCCGTGACCATCGCGAGGATCACGTCACGGCCGTGGAGGATGTGGAACGACTCCTCCCAGCAGATCTTCTTCATGATCCGCGCGTACGGCGCGTACGAACACTTGAGGAGCGCCTTCTGGCTGATGATCGCCGCAGCGTCGACGAGCCACGCGATGACACCGACGTCTCCCCACGTGTAGGTCGGGTAGTGGAAGACGTTGTGGAACTTCGCCTTCCCCGAAATGAGGTCTTCGAGCATCGCGGCGCGCGGCTTGCCGAGATCCTCGGCGACGCGGTAGATGAGCTGCGCGTGGCCGACCTCGTCCTGCACCTTCGCCGTCAGCGCGAGCTTGCGCTGGAGCGTCGGCGCGCGAAGGATCCACTCGCGCTCGGGCAGCACGCCCATAAGCTCCGAGTTGCCGTGCATCTCGATGAACTTGATGAGCAGGCGGCGGTACTCGTCCGGCATCCAGTCGGTCGTCTCGACCTGCCCGCCACTCTGGACGTACTTGAGAAATGCCTGCTCATCGTGCGGAACTTCGACTGCTGCCACGCCACACCACCTTCCGACCGATCGTTAGTTTTCGGATTGTAGATGTCCGCACGCCGCAACGAGCTAACCCGCGCCGCCGCCCGTCTCTTCGCGGAGAAGGGCTACCACGGCACGTCGATGGCCGACCTCGCCGAGGCGATGGGCGTGCAGAAGGGCTCCGTCTACGCGCACATCGAGTCGAAGGCCGATCTGCTCTGGGACGTGGCGCGCGAGGGAGCCGGGGCGTTCCACGCGGCGCTCGACTCGGTGCCCGCCGAAGGCCCGGTCATCGAGCGGATCCGCGCTGCGCTGCGCGCGCATCTCGAAGTCGTCGCGGAGCAACTCGACGTCGCGACGGTGTTCGTGCGCGAGTGGCGCTATCTCGAGGGCGAGCGCCGTGCCGAGTTCGTCGCCGAACGCCGACGCTACGAGGAGCGGTTCCGCGCGCTCTTCCGCGAGGGTCGCGAGCTCGGCGAGCTGCGCACCGACCTCGACGACGCGACGGCGGCGCTGCTCGCGCTCTCGTCCGTGAACTGGGCGTACACGTGGCTGCGGCCGGGCGCCGACACCGACGCGCTTGCCGACCGCTTCACCGCCTTGCTCCTCGACGGGATGCGCGGCTACGCGAGCCGCTGAGTTGTCTTTCGCCGCGTAAGCGCGTAACGTCGGCCCGCCTATGAGTACCGACGCCGGCCAACCGTTCCTCGCTTCCGAGCCCCGCGAGATCGTGTTCTCGCCGGACCCCGCCCCGCTCGACGTGGAGTTCGGCTCGCCACGCCGCCAGAACCGATGGACCGTCGCATTCCGCGGCTTGCTCGTCATCCCGCAACTCGTTGCCGTGGTCGTGCTCGGGATTGCGGCCGCGGTGCTCGTCGTCGTCGGTTGGTTCGCCGCGCTCGTGCTCGGCCGGCTCCCGCAGTGGATCGCCGACATCGAGATGCAGTTCATCGCGTACCTACTGCGCGTCAGCGCGTACGGCTACCTGCTCGTCGACGAGTACCCGCCGTTCGCTCTCGAGCCGGACGACTATCCGATCGCGGTCCTGGTCGGGGCGTCGCGCCTCTCTCGCCTCAAGGTGTTCTTCCGCCTGCTGCTCGTCATTCCGGCGTACATCGTGTCCGCCCTGGCCAGCAACGGGCTGATCCTCTTCAGTCCCGTCCTCTGGATCGTCACGCTCGTTCTCGGACGGATGCCGCAGCCGCTCTTCAGCGCCACCGCGGCCGTGCTGAGATACCAGGCGCGCTGGGGCGCGTACATGTATCTCGTCACCGACGCGTATCCGTCGCGCCTGTTCGGCGACTCGGACGGGGTGTCGGCCCCGGACGGCTCCGGCCTCGACGTGCGACTCGCCCTCTCAAAGGGCGCCAAGTGGCTGCTCGCGCTCATGCTCGCTCTCGGCGCGGTCATGATCGCCGGCCAGATTGCGCTGCGCTCCTCGTTCCGCACGACGTCCGCGAGCCCGGCTCTTGTCGCGGCCGAGAACCGTTTCGAGACTGCGTCGAACACCTTTGTGTCCCAGGCAGGGGGTTGTCGTGGGACCGTAAGTCCACTCCGGTGCGTGCAGTCGAAGGAGCGAGCCTGGAGCACCGCGTTCACCCGGTTCGCCTCGGATCTTTCCCGTCTGCATTTCTCCGGTTCGCAGCGGACCGAGGCGAACACGCTCGCCGACGACTCGCGCGCGCTCGCGCAGGCGCTGCTCGCTGCTTCCCGCGCGAAGACCGCGAGCGATCACCAGCGAGCGTTCAGCGTGGCGCAAGCCCTGATCGGGCGCTTCGAGGACGACTCGCAACGCCTGCTTGGCCACACGCTTTGAGGCATCCTTGAGCGGTGGAGATCGCGCTCGTCGTCAATCCGTTCGCGAGCAACGTCAGCGATAAGCGGCTCGCGGCCGTCGAAGATGCGCTCGGGCGCGTCGGCGAGGTCGAGACGCTGCGCACCGAGCGGCCGAAGCACGCGACGGAACTCGTCACGGAGTGCTGCGGCCGCGAGGTCGACGCCGTCGTCGTCTTCTCCGGCGACGGCGGTTTCAACGAGGCGCTGAACGGCCTCGAGGGAGACGTGCCGATCGGCTTCCTCCCCGGCGGCGGGGCGAGCGTCCTCTCGCGCGCGCTCGGGCTCCCGCAGGATCCGGTCGCGGCGGCGAAGCAGATCGCCGAGGCGATCGAGGCGAACCGCACGCGTCGGATCACTCTCGGTCGCGTCAACGATCGCCGCTTCGCCTTCTCCGCGGGAGTGGGCATCGACGCCGAGGCGGTGCGGCGTGTCGATCAGAGAGGACGCGCCGAGGACGGGAAGCGCCCGGGCGACCTCGCTTTCGCGCGCGCCGTCGTCGCGGCAGTCGCCGCGAATCGCGGTCACGTCGAGCCGGCGCTCGAAGTCGACGGCCACGGCCGCGCCGCGTTCGCGTTCGTCGCCAACGGCTCCCCGTACACGTACGCGAAGGGCATCGCCGTGCAGATCGTGCCCGACGCCGACTTCGAGCTCGGCCTCGACTTCGTCGCGCCGACGCGGTTGCGCCGCCGTTCGCTGCTCTGGACGACGTACGCGCTTCTCCGCGGACATCCACAGGCGGGGAACTTCCTCATCGGCCACGATCTCGACCGAATCGAGATCCGCTGCGACCGCCCGCTGCCGCTGCAGGTCGACGGCGAGGACCTCGGCGACATCGAGAGCGCGGTCTTCGAGGCGGAGCGCGACGCCGTGTCCGTTCTCGTCTGAATAAGCTGCCCCGATGGCGAAGGTGGAGGAACTCGAGCTCAGGCGCGTGCTCGACGAGGAGCGCGAGGTCGACGGCCTCGGGCCGGACGAGCTGCTCGCCATCTATCGGTCGCTCATCCTCCTGCGCACGTACGACGAGCGCTCGGTCGTCTACCACCGCCAGGGCCGGATCGGGACGTACGCGATCTTCTGGAACCACGAGGCGATGCAGGCAGGCTCCGTGCACGCGCTCGCCGAGGGCGACTGGATCTTCCCGAGCTACCGCGAGTCGGCGATCGGGCTGCTGCGCGGGATGCCGGTCAGCACGGTGTTGCATTGGTGGCGCGGTCATCCCGCCGGCTGGTGGAACCCCGCCGACTACCGCGTCGCGTCGATCTGCGTGCCGATCGCGACGCACGTCCCGCACGCCGTCGGGCTCGCGTGGGGGGAGAAGCTCAAGGGCCGGGACACCGTCTCGATCGCGTACTTCGGCGACGGCGCGACGAGCGAGGGCGCGTTCCACGAGGGCGCGAACTTCGCGGGCGTGATGCAGGCGCCGGCCATTCTCTTTTGCAACAACAACCAGTGGGCAATCTCGACACCGCTTTCCGCGCAGACGCGCGCCGAGACGCTCGCGGCGAAGGCCGCGGGCTACGGGATGCCGGGCGTTCGCGTCGACGGCGGCGACGTGCTCGCCGTGTTCGAGGCGACGCGCGAGGCGGCCGAGCGCGCGCGCTCGGGCGGCGGGCCGACGATGATCGAGGCCGTCTCCTATCGCGCCGCGCCGCACGCGACCGCCGACGATCCGACCGCGTACATCGATATGGAACGCGTCGAGAAGGAGCGCGAGAACGAGTGCGTCGGGCGCTACGAGCGCTACCTCCGCGCGCTCGGCGTTCTCGACGACGCGACGGCGGAGGAGATCAAGAACGACGCGCTCGAGCTGATGCGCGCGGGGATCACCGAGGCGGAGGCCGAGCCCGACGCCGATCCGGAGCTCGTGTTCGACAACGCGTACGTCGTCCCGCCGCCGAACATGCGCGAAGGGTGGGGCGATGCCTGAGCTGTTCATGGTGGAGGCGATCAACGACGGCTTCCACGTCGAGCTCGCGCGCGACGAGAACGTCATGGTCATGGGCGAGGACGTCGGGCGCGCCGGCGGCGTCTTCCGCGCGACGGCCGGGCTGCGCGACCGCTTCGGCGAGAACCGTTGCGTCGACACGCCGCTCGCCGAGGCCGGGATTCTCGGCAGCGCGATCGGGCTCTGCATGGCCGGCTGGAAGCCGGTCTGCGAGATGCAGTACGACGCCTTCTCGTATCCGTGCCTCGACCAGCTGATCACCCACGTCGGCCGCTACCGCTGGCGCACCGGCGGGAAGATGGAGTTCCCGCTCGTCATCCGCATGCCCTACGGCGGCGGCGTGCGCGCGCCCGAGCTGCACGACGATTCGCCCGAGGCGTACTACGTCCACACGCCGGGCGTGAAGGTCGCGATCCCGTCGACTCCCGCCGATGCGAAGGGATTGCTCGCGGCGGCGATCCGCGACCCCGACCCCGTCGTCATCCTCGAGCCGAAGCTCATCTACCGCGCCGAGAAGCAGGACGTGCCCGAAGGGGAATACGTCGTCGAGCTCGGCAAGGCGCGGCTCGCGCGCGAGGGCACGGACGTGACGCTCGTCGCGTACGGCGCGATGGTTCCCGTCTGCGAGAAGGCGGCCGACGCTCTCGCGGGCGACGCTTCCGTCGAGGTGCTCGATCTCCGTTCGCTGCGCCCGCTCGACGAGGACGCGCTGCTCGCGTCTGCGGCGAAGACCGGTCGCGTCGTGATCGTGCAGGAGGCGCCGCGCACCGCGGGCTTCGGCGCCGAGCTCGCGGCGATCCTCGCGGAGAAGGCGATCCTCGACCTTCATGGGCCGGTGCTCCGCGTCACCGGTTTCGACGTGCCGTATCCGTACTGGAAGATCGAGGATGCGTACATGCCGTCGGTCGACCGTGTCACGGCCGCGGCGCGCAAGCTGCTCGAGTTTTGATCCACGAGCTCCCGCTGGAGCGGCGCACGCTGCACGGGCACTTCTCCCCTGAGCTCGAGCCCGTTCTCGCGGTCGACTCCGGCGACTCGATCCGCTTCTCGACGCTCAGCGCGGGCTGGCATTTCCGCCGGGGAGAGAAGTTCGAGCCGCGCGATCCGGAGCTCGACGATGGCCACGCGCTTCTCGGCCCGGTCGAGGTGCGCGGCGCGAAGGCCGGTGGCACGCTCGCCGTCCACATCGACGAGGTGCGAGTGAGCGACTGGGGCTTCACCGTCGCGGGAGGCTGGCCGGCGTTCCTCAACGAGCGGCTCGGCTTCGCCGGCGGCGACGAGCGGCGGCTCGATTGGGAGCTCGACGCGGACGCCGGCACGGGGACGGACAACCGCGGCCGTACGGTCGACCTCCGTCCGTTCCTCGGCATCATCGGAATGCCCCCGCCGGAGCCGGGCGTTCATCCGACGCCGCCTCCGCGCCGGTGGGGCGGGAACATCGACTGCGCCGAGCTCGTCGCGGGAACGACGCTGTACTTGCCGATCCCGGTCGACGGCGCGCTCCTTTCGGCCGGGGACGGTCACGCCCGTCAGGCCGACGGAGAGGTGTGCCAGCTGGCGATCGAGTGCCCGCTCGAGCATGTGCAGCTGACGCTCGAGCTCGTGGACGGGCTCGCGCTCGAGAATCCAGTCGCGCGGATCCCCGGCGCGTGGCTGACATTCGGCCTCGACGAGGATCTCGACGAGGCGGCTGCGCAAGCCGTTGAGGGGATGCTTACGCTGATGGGCCGCGAGCTCGGACTCGATCGCCTCGACGCGTTTGCACTCGCGAGCCTCGTTGTCGATCTCCGGGTCACGCAGGTCGTGAACGGCGTCAAAGGTGTGCATGCGGTGCTTCGTGACGGCGAGATCCGGTGAGCGTCTACCTCGATCCGGCCGTGTGCCGCCGACGCGCTTGCGCACGACGCCCGTCGGCGGACGTCGCGTCGCGGTTCGACTCGTTCGTCTAGCCTCCTTGAGCCGTGGCGTACGAGTTCAAACTGCCGGATCTCGGTGAGGGCCTGACCGAGGGCGAGATCGCCCGCTGGCTCGTCGAGGAGGGCCAGGAGATCGTCGAGGACGCGCCGCTCGTCGAGATCGCGACCGACAAGACGACCGTCGAGATCCCGTCCCCGGCGGGCGGCAAGGTCTCGCGGATCCTCGTCGAGGAGGGCGCCGTCGTCCCGGTCGGAACGGTGCTCGTCGTCATCGGCGGCGACGGATCCGCGCCCGCGCCCGCGGCCGACGAGCAGCCGCGCGCGGAACCGGCCCCGACCCAAAAGGCAGCAAGTGACAAGTTGTCACAAGGTGAAAAAGTGCGCGCGACGCCGCTCATCCGGAAGGTGGCGTCCGAGCTCGGGGTCGATCTCGCGACCGTGACGGGCTCCGGCCCGCAGGGCCGCATCACCGAGGAGGACGTCCGCGCGGCCGCAGGCGGTCACACTTCCGTCACGGTGACAGCCACCGTGACGGAAGGATCACGCGTTCCGCTCCGAGGCGTGAAGCGGCGGATGTTCGAGCACCTGACCCGCGCGCACGAGATCCCCGCTGTGACGTGGGTCGACGAGTGCGACTTCTCCGCCGTCGATCTCAAGCGGCTCGTTCCGCTCGTCATCCACGCCGTCGTCGAGTCGCTGAAAGAGTTCCCGGAGCTCAATGCCCGCGTCGACGACGGGGACCTCGTGCTCCTCGACCGCTACGACCTCGGGATCGCCGTCCAGACCGAGCAGGGACTTGTCGTCCCCGTCGTCCACGGCGCCGACATGCTCTCGCTCGACGAGCTCGACGCTGAGGTCCGGCGCCTCGCCGAGGCCGCGCACGCCGGAGCGCTCAAGCCGGAGGAGCTCCGCGGCGGCACGTTCACGATCACGAGCGCCGGCAAGGCCGCCGGCCTGTTCGTCACGCCGCTCATCAACCATCCCGAGGTCGCGATTCTCGGCATCCACCGCATCGACGAGCGCGCTGTCGTCCGCGACGGCGAGATCGTCGCGCGGCCGATGGGGAACGTCTCCGTGACGTTCGACCACCGCGTGATCGACGGCAAGCGCGCGGCCGACTTCGGCCTCGCGGTCATCGGCCGACTGCAGCGGTCTTAAGCGGCGGCGCCGTCGAGGTACTCGGCGAGCATCGCCTCGATGCGGGGAGCCGTCGCGCGGCCGTCGAGCCGCGAGACGACTTTCTTGCCGACGACGAGCGCGAGCGCCGGAACCTCGTCGACGCGGAACCGCTCGGCGATCTCGGGGCGCTCGTCGACGTCGACCTTGCTGATCGAGAGCCGGTCGCGCTCGCGGCGTGCGATGTGCGCGAGCAGGCTCTCCATCCGCCGGGCCGGGCCGGAGCGCTGGGAGGTGAAGAAGACGAGACGTGGATGATCGGGAGTCATCACGAGGTGAACGCACGACGGGCCGGCGCGGTTACGGTTCGGGCGTGGGATCGTGGTATTGGATTGGCGTGTCGGCCGGATTCGGCTGCGGCGCCGGCGTGGCGCTCGCGGGGGTCATCCCGCCGCGGCGTGCCGCGATCATCGCGATCGTCCTCGCTTCCGTCGCCATAGGAGCCGTGCTCGGCTATGTCGTCGAGTTGTGGGAGTCGGGCGGATGGGGCGACCTCGTCGCCGGCGGCGCCGCCGGTCTCGCCGCGGCGCTTGCCGCCACCCAGGTCGTCATCGGCGGAGTGCGGCGCGGAGGCACCCGCAGCGGGATCGCACTCCTCCTGCTCGGCGTCGGACTCGTGATCGCCGCGTTCGCGTTCATCCCGGCAGTCGGCTATCTCGAGGCCATCGCGCTTCCGCTCCTCGCCCTCCGCCTCCGCCGCACGCAACCCGAGCGCTACGCGGGCCTGCGCACGCTCGCTAAGGATTAGATGGCCGCGAAGAAGCTCGTCCTGATCGTCGTGGACGGGATGACGCCGGAGGCGTTCGAGCACGCCGTCGAGAGCGGCCGCGCGCCGGCGCTCGCGTATCTCGCCGCGCACGGCGAGTACCGCCGCGCGACGTCGGTCTTCCCGTCGCTGACGCCGGTGTGCCTCTCCTCGATCGCGACCGGCGCCGGCCCCGACGTCCACCACATCCCGTCGCTCTCGTGGTGGAACCGCGAGGAGAAGCGGATCGTCGAGTACGGCTCGTCGTTCGCGGCGCTGCGGAAGGCCGGCTTCTCGCAGGGCGTCGTCGACACGATCGTGAACATGAACGAGCATCATCTGTCGCGCGACGCGACGACGGTGTACGAGGCGCTCGAGGACGCAGGCCTCGTCGCCGGAGCGATCAACATCACGTGTTACCGCGGACGGCACGCGTACAAGCCGATCGTCCCCGGGCTCCGGCGCGCGGTGCACGGGCCGAGCCGCTTCTTTTTCTACAACCTCTTCGAGTCGGATCGGACGGGCGCGCCGTTCGCGGGCCGCGGGCGAAAGGTCGGAGCCGTCGACGGGTACGCGGCCGGTGTCGGGCGGTGGCTCGTGACGCGCGACGCGTTCGACTTCCTCGTCTACTACCTCTCCGACTACGACTTCGCGTCGCACGCGCACGGCCCCGCGGGGGCGATGGGCGTCGCGCTCGAGAAGGTCGACGCCTCGATCGCGTCGCTGCTCGTCGCTGCCGGCGGGCCGGACGAGTTTCTCGAGCGCTACGCGGTGATCCTCCTTGCCGACCACGGCCAGACGGAGGTCGAGCGCGTGGCGCGCCTCGAGCCGCACTTCGCGGATCTGCAGGATCAGGTTGTCGTGACCGCGTCGAACCGCGCGGGCCAGGTCTACCTCCTTCCCGGCGCGAAGGTCGACGCGGCCGAGCTCGCGCGCCGCCTCGACCGCGAGCCCGCGGTCGAGCTGACGGTCCGGCTCGAAGAGGGCGAAGCGGTCGCGCGCCGCGGCGGCGAGGACTTTCCGGCGCGCGAGCTCGAGCATCCCGACGCCGCCGAGCGCGTTCGCGCTGCGCTCGCGAATCCGAACGCCGGCGAGTTGCTCGTCTCCGTCGCGGAAGGCTGGGAGCTCGTCGACCTCGGCGGCCGCCACCACTCGGGCGGCGGCAGTCACGGCTCGCTCGTCGCTCGCGATTCGTTCGTCCCGCTCCTGACGATCGGCGTCGACGGGTCGCCGACGCGCATCACGGAGGTCGTTCCCGCCGTCCTCGACCACTTCGGAGTAGCGTCCGCGCGGGCCGGGTAAATGGAGCACATGGGGTCGAAATCAGCGAGGGAGCTCCTCGAGCTTCCCGTCCGGCTCGACGGGATCCGGCTCGGCCGGTGTGTCGATGTCGTGCTCGACGACAAGGGCGAGCGGGTCATCGGCGTCGTCGTTCTGTGCGGCGACGACACGGAGCGGTTTCTCGTGCTCGACGCGATCGACGTGCTGAACGGCGAGATCGCCGTCAGCTCGGCGTTGCTCCTGCTCGAGGAGGTCGACTTCTACCGCCAACGCGGCCGCTCGCTGAGAGACCTGCGCGGTCCGGTCTAAGCGGCTACCCTCGCCCACAGTGGAAGGTCCCGCCGGAACATTGCCGCGCCGCCGTAGACAGCTCGCAGCCTCGTTTCGCTCGGGGCACAACTGGCGGCAGCTCGGCAAGTTCGCCGTCGTCGGCGCCGTCGGCTACGGGATCAACCTCGCGGTCTACTCCGCGCTGATCCACGCCGGGGTTCACTACATCGCGGCGGCTATCTGCTCGTGGCTCGTCGCGGTCACGAGCAACTACACGTGGAACCGCCTGTGGACGTTCCGTTCCCATCGCGGCCATGTCGGCGTGCAGGGCATGCGCTTCTTCGTCGTCTCGCTCGGCTCGCTCGCCGCCAACCTCCTGCTGCTCGAGCTCTTCGTCGCGCTCGGGACGAGTCAGTTCATGGGCCAGGCGATCGCGATCGTTCTCGTCACGCCGCTCAACTTCGTCGGCAACAAGCTCTGGTCGTTCCGGAGGCGCAAGAAATAACGTTCGCCCGGTGAGGCGAAGCCTCTACCTCGGAGTCACGGCGAGGCGCCGCCTCTTCCTCGTCGTTGCCCTGCTTGCGCTCGCGCTCGCCGGCGCCGCGTCTGCCTTCGCGGGTGGAGGAACGACGACGTCGCCCGCAGCGCCGGTCTACGACAAGCACGGCCGGCTCATCCAGACGCCGTTCGTCCCGCCGTCGTTCGGCGCCAAGCAGCACACGCGGCTCGAGGCGCTCCACATCTTCGAGCAGGACCCGAAGGTCGCGGCGTGGCTGACGCGGTATCCGGTCAAGGGCCGGTCGTACGACGAGAGTTACGCGGCCCAGCAGTGGACGATCAAGATCTGGTGGGGCAAGGCCGGCGAGATCGCGGAGGGCGTCGTCTTCGATCCGACCGGTGCCGTGACCGAGGCGTGGACAGGCCCGCAGGTCGCGTGGGGGATGGCGCGCGGCGGCAACGGCGCGTTCGGCGGCACCGCGATCAACGACCCGTGGGTCTGGGGCGCGTTCTGCCTCGTCTTCCTCATCGGCCTCGGCGACTGGAAGCGGCCGTTCTCGCTCCGCAACCTCGACCTGCTCTTTCTCCTCTCGCCGACGGCATCGCTCTGGTACTTCAACCACGGCCAGGTCTTCGCTGCGGTGCCGCTCTTCTACCCGTGCCTCATCTGGGTCGTGGTGCGCGGGATCTTCATCGGGGCGACGAACCGCGGCACAACCGGTGCGCCGCGTTGGCCGGTGTGGGTCCTCATCGCGGGGACGATCTTCCTCGCCGGCTTCCGCGTCGGGCTCAACATCGAACGCTCGAACGTCATCGACGTCGGCTATTCCGGCGTGATCGGCGCCGAGCGGATCGTCCACGGCCAGGCGCCGTGGGGGAACTTCCCGCAGGACACGGTCAAGCAGAACGGCGACCCGAAGACGTGCTCGAAGACCGACACCGAGATGCGGATCCAGACCGACGGAGCGTGTGAGCGCGCGAACCCGCTCGGCGACACGTACGGCCCGACCGCGTACGAGGCGTACATCCCCGCGTACCTCATCACCGGCTGGAGCGGGAAGTGGGACGACCTCCCGACGGCGCACATCACGGCGATCCTCTTCGACCTGTTGACGATCGTCGGCCTGTTCCTCGTCGGGCTGCGCTTCGGCGGGCGGCGGCTCGCTGCGGTGCTCGCGTTCGCGTGGGTCGCGTACCCGTTCACGCAGTACGTCTCGAACTCGAACACGAACGACGCGATCATGCCCTGCTTCCTCGTGTGGGCGTTCTGGCTCATCACGCGGCCCGCGGCGCGAGGAGTGCTGAGCGCGGCGGCCGGGTGGACGAAGTTCGCATCGCTCATCACCTTCCCGCTCTGGCTCACGTATCCGACCGGACGCGTGAACTGGCGCTACCTCGCGGGATTCGTCGCGGGGACGCTCGCGGTGTTCTCGATCCTTCTCCTCGAGCCGCATCCGCTGCATCTCACACCGCTCCGGGTGTGGCACTTCTCCGTCCCGGTACCCCACGAGGTCGCCACCTTCTGGCACCGGACGATCGGCTACCAGTTCGGCCGCGACGCGCCGTGGTCGCTGTGGGACTGGCGGCAGTACCACGCCCGCGGCCTGCCCGACCTCCACGTCCTCCAGCGCTTTTTCCAGGTGTTGCTGCTCGTCGGTGCGCTCGTCGTCGCGTTCAAGCCGCGCCGGAAGTCGCCGCTCCAGCTCGCCGCGTTCACCGCAGTGCTCATCGCCGGCTTCGAGATGGTGCAGACGTACTGGCTCTACACGTACATCCCGTGGTTCTACCCGTTCGCCGCGATCACGCTGCTCGTCCCGGCGACAGGACTGCGGCGGCTCTTCGACCGCGGCGCAGGCGTCGAGGCGGATCGCTTCGATGCTCCGAGCGTTCCCGCCGGTGTTGACGGTGACTACGACTCTCCCGAGCCGGACACCAGCTTCGACTGGCCCGAACCGGCGGAAGGAGTCGCACCGGAAGTCGACGCCTCGCCGTAGTGCGAGGGCTACGCGTCGACGCGGATCGCTTCGATCCCGCGCGCTTTCCCGTCGTCGGTGCACGTGACGACGACGCCCTCGAGCCGGACGCCGCCCTCCGCGGGCTCGAACCGGACGGGCAGCCGCTCGCGCATCCGCGAGATCGCGAGCTCTGACTTCACGCCGATGACGGAGTCGTGCGGGCCTGTCATTCCGGCATCCGTGATCGCCGCCGTGCCCTTGGGCAGGACGCGCGCGTCGCTCGTCTGCACATGCGTGTGCGTGCCGACGACCGCCGTCACGCGGCCGTCGAGCCACGTCGCCATCGCGACCTTCTCGCTCGTCGCCTCGCCGTGGAAGTCGAGGAAGACGACGGGCGCCGCCGCGCGTGCCTCGTCGACGAGCGCGTCGACCATCTCCCACGGCGAGACCGGCGTGTCGAGGAACAGCTGGCCGAGGAGGTTGAGCACCGCGACCCGCACGCCGTTTCGCGCTTCGACGACGGCCATCGCGTTGCCCGGCGTCAGCGCGCCCTGGTTTGCGGGACGGATGACGCGTTCGCTCGCAGCGAGGTAGCCGCCGATGCCGCCGCGGCGGTACGTGTGGTTGCCGAGCGTCACGACGTCGGCGCCGGCCGCGAGCAGCTTGTCGGCGAGCTTCGGCGTGATCCCGACTCCGTCGGCGATGTTCTCGCCGTTGACGATCGCGAGGTCGGCGTCGTAGCGCTCGCGCAGCGACGGGAGATTCTCCTCGACGGCGCGGCGGCCGGCCGGGCCGACGACGTCTGCGAGGAAGAGGAGGTTCAAGTCGCTGTCGTCAACTGGTCGTGACGACGGGCGCGGCGCGAACCTCGATCGTGACGTGATTGCCGCCGTCGTTCGTGTACTTCGCGAGCGCCTGCTCCTCGACGCTCGCGAGATCGACGACGTTGCCGAGCTTCGTCGAGCCGCTCACGACTGCGCTTCCCACCGTGAGGCCCGGGTCCGCGTCGAGCTGCGTCACCGCGACGACGAGCGACGGCGAGCTCTGCGGCTGGATGTCGATTTCGGAGCCGTACTGCTTGCCCATGACGATGAACGGACGGATCGCCGCGACGACCCCGTCGACCGGCGCGTAGACGTCCGTCCCGGCGACGGCGCCGACATCGAGCGCGTTCGTTCCTCCGCCGCCGAGCTGGTACCAGCGCGGGTTGCCGCCGCCGCCGCCGAAGATCCCGTGCGCGATGCGCGCGACGATGCCCTCGTTCGCCTGGCCGCCCAACGGCGACAGCGGGAGAGCCGCGCTCGCGGCGCTGTAACCGATCGCCGTGGTGTGTGTCTGCGCGACGGGGAGCTGGAGGTGCACGGGGCCGCGGACCGCGACGATCTCCGGAGTCGGCCGTGCCTGTTCGGAGAAGAGCGAGACCGCGTCCACCGGGACGGGTTGGGTGCTCGTCCCGCCGAAGGCGGTGAGGGCGAGTGCGACGACGAACACTGCGGCGAGGAGCACGAGGAGAGCGAACCGGCGGGCTCTGCGCGCCGAGCGGGCTTGCCTGCGCTCGATTCGCTTCCGGGGTGCGATCCTTTGCCTGGGCTCGATCCGCCGCCTCCCGTTGGGGCGCGAGGACGGCATGTCTCACCGGAGATTACCGAACCGTTCGCGGTCCGTCCGACGCCGCGGGAACCATCGGCCACGTGCCGCCTCCTCCTCGCACGATCCGGATCCAGGTGCCGCGCTGGGTGCAGCTCGTCGCGCTGCCGCTGGCGCTGCTGTTTCTGTGGGCGGTCGCGGGAGCCGTCAAGCACATCCTGTTCCTCTTTCTCGTGGCGCTGCTCATCGCGCTGCTCCTCAACCCGATCGTTCGCGGACTCGGGCGCGTCTGGATTCCGCGCGGGGCCGCGGTCGCGCTCGTCTACCTCGCGTTTGCCGCGGCCGTCGCGCTTGCGCTCATCGTGCTCGGGACGATCGTCGTCCAGCAGACCCGCACCGCGAGCCACCGTGTCGACCGCTACTTCACGGTTCAATCCGGGCAGCCGCCGCACACCGGCGCCGAGCAGGATCTCGCCCACTTCCAGTCCTGGCTCGACCGGAACCACCTGAGCGGCCTTCACGTCGAGAAGCAGGGGGACAAGTTCCTCCACCAGGTCGGCCTGAAGGACGTCCAGAAGTACACGGCTCGCGCGGTGAACTGGGCCGAGGGAGCCGGAGTCGCCGTCGTCACGCTTCTCTTCGACGTGTTCCTCGTCTTCGTCGTGTCGATCTACATGCTCCTCGACATGCAGCGCTGGTCGGACGCGATCAACCGGCGCTTGCCGCCGCGACACGCCGACGATCCGGGCCTGATCGGGCGAATGGAGCAGGCGATCGCGAGCTATGTGCGAGGCCAGGTCTTCCTCTCGCTCATCATCGGCGTCAGCGTCGGGGTCGGCCTGTGGATCCTCGGGATCACGGGCCTCGTGCCGCACGGCGAGAAGTACGCCGTCGCGTTCGCGGCGTGGGCGGGGATAACCGAGCTGATCCCGTACATCGGCCCGTGGCTCGGCGCACTGCCGCCGGTCATCTACGCGCTCGTCAAGGGCGGCCCGCTGCAGGCGCTCTGGGTAGCGCTTCTGTTCCTCGCGATCCAGCAGCTCGAGGGGCACGTCGTCGTCCCGAACGTCATGGGCCGGTCGCTGCGGCTCCATCCGCTCCTCGTCATCTTCGGCCTGCTCGCCGGCGGCGAGATTTACGGATTCGCCGGGATCCTCGTCGCGCTGCCGCTTCTCGCTGCGGGCCGGGCGGCGTACGAGTTCTTCCACGAACGCGTCGAGCTCGAGCCGTGGACAGACGGAAAGCCGATGACCGACGTCGGCGTCGAGCTCGAGTAGGCGTACCCTTCCAGCGTGAGCGCGTTCCCCGTCACCCGGCTGCGGCGGTTTCGCCGCACCGCCTCGTTGCGCGGGCTCGTGCGCGAGACGCGGCTTTCGCTCGACGAGTTCGTCATGCCGCTCTTCGTCGCGCCGGAGTCGCTCGCGAACGAGGCGCTGCCGGGGATGGCGCGCTTCGGCCTCACGCGCGACCTTCTTCCCGAGGTCGAGCGGCTCGCGTCGGCCGGCGTGAAAGCCGTGATGCTGTTCGGCATTCCGTGGGAGAAGGACGACGACGCAACAGGCGCCTGGGACGACGGAGGCATCGTGCAGAACGCGCTCCGCACCATCCGCCCGCGCTTCCCCGAGCTTGTCCTCATGACGGACGTCTGCCTGTGCGAGTACACGGCGCACGGCCATTGCGGCGTCGTCGTCGACGGCGAGATCCACAACGACCGCAGCCTCGAGCTGCTCGCCCGCACCGCGCTCAGTCACGCCGATGCAGGAGCGGACATCGTCGCGCCGAGCGACATGATGGACGGCCGCGTCGGCGCGATCCGCGAGTCGCTCGACGACCACGGCTTCGAGCAGACGCCGATCCTCGCGTACTCCGCGAAGTACGCATCCGCTTTCTATGGCCCGTTCCGCGAGGCGGCAGACAGCGCGCCGTCGTTCGGCGACCGCCGCGGCTACCAGATGGATCCCGCCAACGTCCGCGAGGCGCTGCGCGAGTGCGAGCTCGACATCGCGGAGGGAGCCGACGCGATCATGATCAAGCCGGCGCTCCCGTACCTCGATGTCATCCGCGCCGCGCGCGAGCGGTTCGACGTGCCGCTCGCGGCGTACAACGTCTCGGGCGAGTACGCGATGGTGAAGGCGGCGGCGAGCGCGGGCTGGCTCGACGAGCGGACGGCGGCGCTCGAGTCGCTCACCGCGATCAAGCGCGCGGGCGCGGATCTGATCATCAGTTACTGGACGCGCGACCTCCCGGCGTGGCTCTGACCGAGCGCAGCGCTCTCTACCGGCGCGCGCTCGAGCTGATCCCCGGCGGCGTCAACTCGCCCGTGCGTGCGATGCGCGGCGTCGGCCTCGACGAGCCGCTCTTCGTGCGGAGCGGCGCCGGCGCGTACATCGACACCGAGAGCGGGCGCTTCCTCGACTGGGTCATGTCGTGGGGGCCGCTCGTCTTCGGGCACGCCGACGCGGAGACGGTCGAAGCCGTGCGCGAGGCCGCGCTGCGCGGCACGAGCTACGGCGCTGCGACCGAGGCGGAGGTCGATCTCGCGGAGGAGATCGTCGCCGCGGTGCCGTCGATCGAGAAAGTGCGGCTCGTCTCCTCGGGCACGGAGGCGGCGATGAGTGCGCTGCGCCTCGCTCGCGCGTTCACGCATCGCGACCGGATCCTCAAGACCGCGGGCGGCTACCACGGCCACGCCGACGCGCTGCTCGCGAGCGCCGGGTCGGGTCTCGCGACGCTCGGGATCCCGGCGTCGCCCGGCGTCACCTCGGGTACGACCGCGGACACGATCGTCATCCCGTACAACGACCTCGACGCCGCGGCCGAGGCCTTCGTCCACCACGGCGAGGGGCTCGCGGCGGTGATCGTCGAGCCGGTCGCCGCGAACATGGGCGTCGTCCCGCCGGCGCCGAGCTACCTCGAGACGCTGCGCCGGCTGTGCGATGCGAGCGGCGCGCTGCTCATCTTCGACGAGGTGATCACCGGCTTCCGCGTCGCGCGCGGCGGCGCCCAGGAACGGTTCGGCGTCACGCCCGACTTGACCGTGCTCGGAAAGATCGTCGGCGGTGGGCTGCCGCTCGCCGCGTTCGGCGGCCGCGCCGAGATCATGGATCTGCTCGCGCCGGCGGGTCCCGTCTACCAGGCCGGGACGCTCTCGGGGAATCCGCTCGCCACCGCGGCGGGGCTCTCCGTCCTCCGTCGTCTGCGCGACGGCTCGGTGTACGACGAGCTCGAGCGCACCGCCGCGCGGCTCGAAACGGGCCTTGCGCCATTCGGACGCGTCCAGCGCGTCGGCGCGCTGCTCACGCTCTTCATGACGGACGCGCCGGTGCGGAACTTCGACGATGCGCAGGCGTGCGACACCGAGCGCTACGGCGCGCTCTTCCGCCACCTGCTCGAGCAGGGCGTCTACTTCCCGCCGTCGCAGTTCGAGGCGCTCTTCCCGTCGACCGCGCACGGCGACGCCGAGATCGAACGCACCATCGCGGCGGTCGCGAGCTTCAATGCCTGACCTCTGGGACGAGATCGCCGGTGGCGCGGCCGAGGAGAGCAGCCTCTGGGCGGACTGCCTGCGCGCGGAGCCGGATCGCACCGCCGTCTTCTCCCCGCTCGGCGCGCCGCAGCACGCGCTCGGCCTCGAGACGATCTACGAGGGCTACCTCGTCCACTACGGCCGGTCGCGCGTTTTCGAGCCGCCCGACGACGACACCGCGCTCCTCCTCGGCGACTACCTCTACGCGCACGGACTCGTCCGCATCGCCGAGGCGCGTGAGGTCGACGCGGTCGCCGACCTCTCGGAGTTGATCTCCCTCTCGAGTCAGCTACGCGCCGAGGAGAAGGACGGGGACGGGGCGCTGTGGGCCGCGACGTCGGCGCTGCTCGGCCGGCGGGCGCTCGCCGCGCCGTTCGCTGCGCTGCGCCTGCACTCCGATCCGGCGCCGCTCGATGCGGTCGCGCGCGAGACCGCCGGCGACGACGCAGTCGATGCCGCGCTCGCCGCGCACGCCGAGCGACGGGTGCGGTAACTTCTCGGCGTGCTCGCTGCGATCATCAATCTGCTGCTCGCAGCCCCGAAGCCCCCGACTATCACGGAGTCGGCGGCGCAAGAGGGCAGCAAAGTCGTCGAGACGATGCTTGTCGTCGGCTGCATCTTCTTGCTCGTGATCGCCGTCGGCGAGTTGTCGCACCACGTCGCGAAGGCGAAGCGGCGGCGCAGCAGCTCTAGCTAGAGCGACTCGATCAACCGTGCGAGCTCGTCGGGGCGGTAGCCCTGGGAGCGCGCAAAGCGGACGAGCTCGCGCGCACGCGCGATGACCGCGCCTTGCTCCGGCGTGCCGGCGACGTGGATCCCGCGTCCGCGGCGGAACTCGAGCAGCCCTTCGTCGCGGAGGAGCCGGAGCGACCGCAGCACGGTGTTCGTATTGACGCCGAGCACCGCCGCGAGGTCCTTGGCGGGGGGAAGGCGCTCGCCCGGCTTGGCCTCGCCGTCGGCAATCGCACGGCGGATTTCTGCGGCGACCTGCTCGAAGAGCTCGGTCGGTTCGTCGCGATCGATCTTGACGTCGAGCATCGTGCTATGCAGACTAGCATGATGGCGACCGGGACTCCAGCCCTTCCGATCGAGGTCGATCCTCTCATCGCGGAGGCCAAGCAGCGGGCAGCGCGCCGCCGCGCCGCGCTTCTGCTCTTGCTCCTAACCGGCGGCGCGGCCGCGACCGCCGCGTACTACTTCGGCTCCGGCGGTGGAAGCGGGAGCACGAAGTCGAGCCCGGTCTCGAGCATCACCGCGCCACGCGTTGCTGCGGTCGGCGTCATTGCTGCGCCGTCCGCGGTCGCGCTGACGGCGCAGTCGCTCGTGGCGATGTCGTTCCCAACGGCTCGCGTCGGGTTCGTTGCCACCGGCGACGGCCGACTGCTCCGGACTTCCGACATGGGACGCACCTGGCGTCGTGTCGGGAGGCTGGCGGTCGCGCGCCACTCGTACGACCCGACGCCGCTCGACTTCGTGACGCCTCGCATCGGGTTCGAGCTCGCGAACGGCCGACTGCTCCAAACGGTCGACGGCGGCGCGCGGTGGCGGATCGTTCGTGACTTCGGCTCGTCCGTCAGCGGCGTGGACTTCGTCGATCCCGACCACGGCTGGGTGACGACGACCTCCGATCGCGTCTACCGGACGGTGGACGGCGGCCGTCACTGGGCGGAACGTCCATTCACGAGCTGCGGGGAATACGGCGGATTCGCGGGCGTCTCCTTCGTCGATGCGACCACCGGCTTCGCGGAGTGCATCGGCCAGCCCGCGACGATCGATGCGTTCAAGCAGCTGTACGAGACCACCGACGGCGGAGGCACGTGGAGGGAGATCGCGCAAAGCCATATCCCCGGAGCTAAGACTGGTTCCTGGGGCGACTCGCCGCTGCCCGACGTCCCGCTCGCCGGCCACGGTGGCGAACTGCTCTTCCGGAGCTCGAATGCGGGGCTGATGGCTTCCGAACGCGTGGGCATCTACCTCACGCGCAACCGAGCGCACACTTGGAAGACGCCACTTCTCACCGACGACGAGTGGTTCGTCGCGGCGATGTCGTGGCCGAGCTCGCGCGTCGCATACGCGCTCCTCGGAAACTCGGGCGGTCTGCTCCGTTCGACCGACGGGCTCAAGCACTGGCACCGCATCTACCCGACGGGACCTGGCGCACCCTCCGACCCAGTCACAGCCGTCTCGGCTCGCCGCGTCCTCGGCGTGGAGGAAGGCGCTTACGGCATGCAGCCGGGTGGCCTCGAGGGGACGACCGACGGCGGCCGGACGTGGGCGACGTCCACGTCCCTCACCGGCGGGGTCGGGCTGATGGCTCGCGGCGCGGGCGGCGTGGTTTGGGCGATCGCGAGTACGCAGACGACGCCGACCTCGAGCGTCGACCGGCTCGTCCGCTCGCGTGACGGAGGCAGGACGTGGACGCGAGTCGCGATGCCCACGCACGATGACGTCGCGGGTCTCGACATCGCGCCGGACGGCACGGTCTTCCTCTCGACGTGGAACGGCGCGACCGCGATCAGCGCTCTCTACCGCAGCTCGGACGACGGCCGGAGTTGGCAGACGGTCCGCCGGCGCGGGACGCCCGATTCCGTGCAGTTCGTCTCGGCGCAGCAGGGCTTCGGGGTCGAGAGCGGGCTTAGCGGGATCAAGTCATCCCTCGTCCAGACGCTCGACGGCGGGAAGACGTGGCGCACCGTCCCGACCGTCGGCTTGTTCCCGAAGAGCATCTCCGTCTTGGACGCCCGGCACTGGTGGCTGTGGGCCGCCTCGAGCTGTCACGTTCGCGTCTTCACGCGCTTCAAGTTCCCACCCGGGAGCGGGCTCCATAGCCTGGCTAAGCGCGGCTGCACCGGCCCCGTCCACACGTTCATGCTACGCACCTCGGACGGCGGCGCCCACTGGACGGAGTTCCGGATGCCGCAACTCTTCGACCCCTCGCAGTACAGCTTTGTGACGCCGCAGCTCGGGTACGCGACGAGCACCGGCGGAATCCTTCGCACGACCGATGGCGGGCAGATCTGGCGCTGGATCGAGGCGCGGCCCTGACTGCCGCAGCCATTGACCCGCTCATCGCCGAGGCGAAGCAGCGCGCTCGGCGGCGGAGGGTCTACGCGCTCGCCGTCCTCGCGATCGTCGCGGCCGGAGCTCTGACATACGTCTTGGTCCGGAGTCCCGGCTCACCTGCGCCTGTAAAGGGAACCACGAGCGGCACATCGACAGCTCGCCTGACAGGAGGCGGGACAGCTCGGCTGAGAGGAGTCGGCGACGTCGGAAGCTCCGGCGGCGTGACGTGGGCCATGAGCGGGCGCGGGATCTGGCTCACCTCGAACGGTGGCCACGCCTGGCGGAAGGTCGCACCGCCGCGGGGTACGGGGTTCATCTACGAGCAGGGCTCGTCGGTCGAGTTCGCCGACCCGCAGCACGGGTGGATCAGCCTCGACCAGATCACGGGATATTGGCCGCATCGCGGCGACCGCTGGATGTTCGCCCGAACGACCGACGGCGGGCGGACGTGGACTCCCTCGTTCCCGGCCGACTGCCACGGGCATTGCGGCGGGGGAAGCATGAGCTTCCTCGACGCGCGTCACGGCTTCCTCCTCGCCGACGGACCGGGCGTGGGGACGCCGAACGAGCTTCTCCGCACCGTTGACGGCGGGCGCACGTGGCAGCCGGTGGCGAAGACGTCGATGTGGGGCCCGATCACATTCCTCAACAGCCGAGTCGGCTTTGCGTTCAGGTCAGGGAACGAGGCGCAGGGTCCGTACGTCGGGCCGCCGATCGGAACGCTCTATCGCACGACGGACGGTGGGCGGACATGGGCGGAGTACGACATCGGCGGCTCGAAGAGCTTCGTGGAGGAGCCGGTCACCGTCGTCGACCATCACGTCGTGGTCGTGCAGAACGGCCCGAGCCCAAAGGGAGGTACGAACCTCGCTCCAGGGACGGTCTATGTCAGCGCCGACGGCCAGAACTGGAGCGGCAGCGCAGTGCCGGCGACGCGCGTGGATTCCGCCTTCTCGGCAGCCTCGGCGAACGTGTGGTCGTTCGCCTCCGGCGGCGTGGTTTACACCACGACAGACGCTGGCCGACACTGGCGAAGGATCAGCCTCAGCCACCGCAAGACGCGGTTCCCACGGCCAATTTGGCGCCTGAAGCCCGACTTCACGTCGAGCCAGATCGGCTGGACGGTGCTCGGTCACACGCTGTACCGGACGACCGACGGCGGCGTGCACTGGGCGAAGGCAGGACCGGCGAAGGGGAAGCCGATCAACTGGAGCGCCTGCGATCCGGCGCAATTGACCGTGTCGTTGTGGCTTTCCCTCTCGCACGAGAATCCGATCGCCCACCTCAGTGTCAGGAACGCGGGGAGGCTTGCCTGCCGGCTTTCCGGTTGGCCGACCGTAGTGGCGGTCACGGCCGACGGGAGAACCATCAAGGCGAAGCGGACTCTCCTCCTGTCGCGGAGGGTTCGGCGGCTCGTCATCGGCTCCGCCGACGCCCGGCTCGAAGGCGTCGACCTTCGGCGCGGCTCGACCTGTCCCAGAGTCGTCCGGCTGGAGGTGACGCCGCCCGGAGGCCGCACAGCCACGACCCTTGTGGACCCGTGGCGGGCGAGTTACGGGCGAAACTTCAACTTCCCGGTCTGCGGCGGGCTGTCGGTCACTCCCCTCGCCCGTCGATAGCCGCGCCGTACACTCGACCGCGTGCTGAAAGACCTCCGCGACTGGATCGCGCTGCTCGAGCGCGAGGGCGAGCTCGTGCGCGTCACTGCCGAGGTCGATCCCGATCTCGAGATCACGGAGATCGTCGACCGCACCGTGAAGGCCGGCGGGCCGGCGCTCCTCTTCGAGAACCCGAAGGGCGCCGAGCACCCGCTCCTCATCAACCAGTTCGGCACCGAGCGGCGGATGGCGCTCGCGTTCGGCGTCGCAAAGCTCGACGACGTCGCCGCGAAAGTCGCCGACGTGCTCGAGATGCAGCCGCCCGAGGGGCTGATGCAGAAGGTGCAGGGACTCCGGAAGCTCAAGTCCATCGCCGACTCGCGTCCGAAGTCCGTGAAGAAAGGGCCGTGCCAGGAGATCGTCCTCACCGGCGACGACGTCGACCTGACGAAGCTTCCGATCCAGCGCTGCTGGCCCGGCGATCCGGCGCCGTTCATCACGCTCCCGGCCGTCATCACGCACGACCCGCAGACCGGCGGCCGCAACGTCGGCATGTACCGGATGCAGGTCATCGACAAGCGCACGACGTTCATGCACTGGCAGATCCACAAGGACGGCCGCGCCGACCAGCTCGCGACCGACGGCCGCATCGAGGTCGCCGTCGCGCTCGGCCTCGACCCGATCACGGCGTACTCCGCGAGCGCGCCGCTGCCGAAGCACATCGACGAGTTCATGATGGCCGGCTTCCTCCGCGGCGAGCCGGTCGAGCTCGTCAAGGGAGTGACCGTCGGCATCGAGGTGCCCGCGCAGGCCGAGATCGTCCTCGAGGGCTACATCGAGAAGGACGAAGTCGGCGAGGAAGGCCCGTTCGGCGACCACACCGGCTACTACACGGCGGCCGAGCCGTTCCCGGTCTTCCACGTCACGGCGCTGACGATGCGGAATGGCGCGATCTATCCGTCGATCGTCGTCGGCAAGCCGCCGCAGGAGGACGCGTGGCTCGCGAAGGCGACCGAGCGGATCTTCCTGCCGGCCGTGCGCACGACGCTGCCCGAGGTCGTCGACTACGACCTGCCGGTCGCGGGCGCCTTCCACAACATGGCGATCGTCTCGATCAAGAAGCAGTTCCCCGGCCACGCCGCGAAGGTCATGCACGCACTCTGGGGGCTCGGGATGCTCAGCCTCACGAAGTGCGTCGTCGTCGTCGACGCGGACGTCGACGTGCACGACTACGAGCAGGTGCTCTTCTACGCCGGCGCCAACGTCGATCCGAAGCGCGACGTCATCCTCAGCGAAGGGCCGCTCGACCATCTCGACCACGCGCCCGAGCGGCAGTTCTACGGCGGGAAGCTTGGCATCGACGCGACGGCGAAGTGGCCGGAGGACGGCGCGCGCCCGTGGCCGGAGGAGATCGAGATGAGCTCCGAGATCAAAGAGCTCGTCACGCGCCGCTGGAACGAGTACGGGCTCTAGCCCAACGTGCGAATCGGCACGTTCTCCGCGGCGCGCTTCATGCCGGTTCCCCGCTCGGAGGTCCGGCGTTTTGGATAAGACTGTGCCTTGGTGGAGCCGGAGCACCAGCCGCACGACGAGCCGCATATGCCGGCTCCGACAATCTGGCCGATCGGCTTTGCGATCGGCATCGTTGTCGCACTCGTAGGACTGATCATCAACCCGATCCTCCTCACGCCGATCGGCTTGGTGATCGCGCTCGTCTTCGGCATCCTCTGGGGACGCGAAGCGACGCGTGAGATGCGCGCGGAGCCGGTCGTCGTCGAGCCCGAGCGGCGCGAGCGGACGGAAGCACCGCCGGCCGTCGTCGAGGCCGACGGCGTGACGCGCAACAACTTCCTCGCGGGCGCGACCCTGGGGCTCGGCGCCCTCATCGGCGGCCTCATCACGGTGCCGATCGCCGGATTCACGCTCCTCCCGGGATTCATCCGGCAGCCCAAGACGAGGGTCGACCTCGGCCCGATCGGCAACTTCAAGCTGAACCGGTGGTACATCACGACGTTCGTCAGCGACCCTGCCGAGGGCGCAGTCTCGCGGCGCACCGCGTTCATCCGCAACAACGGAAGTGCGCCGGATCCGAACGACAAGACGAAGCAGGTGCCGAGCTTCTCGATCATCTCGAACCACTGCGCCCACCTCGGCTGCCCGGTGCAGGCGAACGGCCCCGCGGACCAGTACATCGGGGAGGCGGTCATCCACGAGAAGACGCCGAACGGGCCGGTGATCATGGATCCGGTGATCCCGGCAGGCTACGGCTGCCCGTGCCACGGCGGCCAGTACGACACCGAGGGGAACCGCACCGCCGGCCCGCCGACGCACGCGCTCGACCGTTACGACTTCGAGATCGACAACGGCAATCTCGTCCTCCTGAGCCCGTATTCCGTCTCGCACGTCGTCGGCACCGGCGCGACGGCGCAGATCTACAAGTACAAGCTCGCCGGCCCGGGCGAGCACATCGACGGTCCGGAGCAGATCCTCTATCCCATCCAGCCCCCGCACAACTGATGGCTTTGCGCAAACCACCGACGAAGACCGAGATCCGGCGCCAGCAGGCGGTCGAGGTCGTCACGTATCCGCTCGACTGGCTCGAGGAGCGGTCGGGACTCGTCGGCGGCGTCAAGTACTTCCTCTTCCGCAATGTTCCGCGCGACATCAACTGGATGCAGACCCTCGGTTCCGCCGCGCTCACCGCCTTCATCATCCAGGCGATCACCGGCTCGATCCTCGCGATGTACTACGTGCCGTCGGCAGCGATCAACCCGGCGACGGGCAACCCGGAGGCGTGGGATTCGATCGACAACATCACGAACCACCTGACGATGGGCTGGCTCGTGCGCGGCATGCACCGCTGGGGCGCGAGCATCTTCATCATCCTCATGTTCCTCCACATGGGCCGCGTCTTCCTCTTCGGCGCCTACAAGTACCCGCGCGAGCTCAACTGGATCATCGGCGTGCTCATCCTCGCCACCGGGATGATGGAGGGCTTCACCGGTTACCTCCTGCCGTGGGATCAGACCGCGTACTGGGCGAGCGTCGTCGGGATCAACCTCAACGGGACGGCGCCGTTCCTCGGCCCGTGGCTTGCGCAGTTCCTCCGTAGCGGCCAGGACATCACCGGTGCGACGCTCACCCGCTTCTATTCACTGCACATGCTCCTGATTCCCGGCGGGCTCATGGCTCTCATCGGGCTGCACCTCTACCTCGTGATCCGGCTCGGCGTTACCTCGCCGCCGTGGTCGAAGGAGGCAGCGGGCGAGGAGCCGGTCGACGGATCGCTCAACGGCAACGGACGCATCGGCCTCACGCAGCCGGTCGCGCGCGGCACGGGCGGTCGCGACTAATGGCCGTCGCGTCGAAGGAAAAGCCGTCGCGCCGCGACGAGGCTCGCGCCGGGTTCGCCCGCTACAAGGACGACGTCAAGAAGCGCGGGAAGCCGTTCTTCCCGTACGCGATGTTCCACGACACGGTGATGAGCCTCGTCGTCGTGCTCGTGATCATCGGGCTCGCGATCATCTGGAAGTGGACCGCGTACGGCCCGCACCACAACTGCGCCGACTCGGGGATCCTCGGCCCGTGCATGGGCGCGCCCGCCGACCCGGGCACGACGAGCTTCGTGCCGCGGCCGGACTGGTACTTCTACTTCCTCTTCTATCTCCTCCGGATCTTCAAGTGGCCGAATTCGGTCGTCCTCGGCACCGTGGGCATCCCGAACATCTGCCTCGTTCTCCTGATCGCGCTGCCGTTCCTCGACCGGAGGCGCACGCGGAAGCTTTCGCAGCGCCCGGTCGCGCTCGTCGCCGGCGTGCTCGTCGTGCTCTCGATGGGAATCCTCACGTGGAAGGGCGCGACGGCGCAGGAAGCACTCGCCTCGGAGATCGTCAAAGACGTCCCGGGATGGGTCAAGGACGAGAACCTCCCGGCCAACGCCGTACCGGGTGCGCAGCTCTTCGCTCGCGCGGGTTGTACGTCGTGCCACACGTACGACGGCGCCGGCGGTTCGAACCTCGGCGCGCCGGACCTGACGGCCATCGCCGAACGGCACCTCGGCATCGCCACCCAGATCAAGCATCTGATGGATCCGAGCAGCGTCACGCCCGGCTCGCCGATGCCGAAGTTCGCCTCGCTGGGTCAGCAACGGCTCATGCAGCTCGCGATCTTCCTCGAAGCCTCTCACGGCAAGAAATAGAGGGCGCAGAGCCGGCGCGATGCGGCGGCTCCTCCTGCTCGCGTTCACGCTTCCGGTCGGCTGCGGCGCCTCGGACTGCTGCGCCGGCTCGCGATCTTCCTAGAGGCATCGAAAGGAACGCGCTAACAGCGACAATCCGGAGGAATGCACGTCTTTCTCGGGATCACGGGCGCGTCAGGCGCTCCCTACGCGGCGCGGCTGCTCGAAGCGCTCTCCGCGGCCGACTGCGAGATCGGGGTTTGCGCGTCGTCGGCCGGCGTCGAGGTGCTCGCCACCGAGCTGTACGGCAACGCCAAGCTCTCGCGCGACGAGACGCTCGCTCGGCTCCTCGAGCACGCGCCGAACGCGACGCTGTACGAGCCGAACGACTGGAAGGCACCGTACGCGTCCGGCTCCGCGAAGGTCGACGCGTACGTCATCTGCCCGTGCTCGATGGGGACGCTCGGGACGATCGCCTCGGGCGCGATGCAGAACCTCATCCACCGCGCTGCGTCGGTCGCGATCAAGGAGGAGCGGCGACTCGTGCTCATGCCGCGCGAGACGCCGCTGTCGGTGATCCACCTGCGCAACATGCTCACGCTGCGCGAGGCGGGGGCGACGATCCTCTTCCTCGCGCCGGGCTTCTACCACGGTGCCGAAACCGTGTCCGACCTCGTCGACTTCGTCGTCGCCCGCACGCTCGACCAGCTCGGCCTCGAGCAGCAGCTCGCGCCGCGCTGGGGTCAGGCCACGTGACGGTGGAGACCGGCCGCCTCCCGAGCGACGGCGTCCGGCGGATGTTCGACCGGATCGCGCCCGTCTACGACGCGATGAATCGCGTCATGACGGTCGGCCTCGACCAGAGCTGGCGTGCGGCGACCGTACGCGAGACGGTGCGACCCGGCGACCGCGTCCTCGACGCGTGCTGCGGGACCGGCGATCTCGCCGTCGCCGCGCATGCTGCAGGCGCCGGCTCGGTCGTCGGCCTCGATTTCTCGAATGCGATGCTCGAGCGCGCGCGGGTCAAGGCGCCCGAGTTGACGTTCATTCAGGGCGACGTCCTCGCGCTGCCGTTCCAGGATGCGAGCTTCGATGTCGCGGTCGTCGGCTTCGGGATTCGCAACGTCGCCGACCTCGAGGTGGGCCTGCGCGAGCTGCGGCGCGTCTTGCGCCCCGGCGGCCGGCTCGGGATCCTCGAGATCACGACACCGCGCGGTGTCCTCGCGCCGTTCTACCGCGTGTGGTTCGACACGGTCGTCCCGCTCCTCGGCAAGGTCTTGCCCGGCGGCGAGGCATACACATACTTGCCCGCGAGCGTCCGCCGCTTCCCCGTGCCCGAGGACCTCGCCGCGCTGTTCGCTGCGAACGGCTTCGCGAAGGTGCGCTACAAGACCTTCGCGGGAGGCATCGTCGCGCTCCACGTCGGAGACGCTGCATGACCGCGACACTTGCCGACATTGGCGCCGTTCCGGGCCTCGGCGACTATCTCGACGGTCTCGAGGAACGGCTCGCGCGCACGGTCGCGACGCATCCGGGACTCGTCGCCGCAGTCGGGAACGAGGCGCTCGCGGCGGGCGGGAAGCGGCTGCGCCCGGCGCTCGTCTTCCTCACGACTCCGGCCGGCCAGGAGCCGTCGCTCGCAGCCGGCGTCGCGGTCGAGCTCGTGCACATGGCGACGCTCGTGCACGACGACCTCATCGACCGGGCGCACTTCCGCCGCGGCAAGGCGGCCGCGTGGTCGGTCTACGGCCCTGCCGCCGCGAGCGCGACCGGCGATTACCTCTTCGCGCGCGCGTTCGCCGAGCTGAGCGCGACGGGAGATGCGCGCGCGGTCGAGATCCTCGCCGACGCAACGCTCTGCCTCGCACGCGGCGAGGCGCTGCAGCGGACGCAGGTGCACGATCCGTCGACGACGATCGACGCGTACCTCGAGCGCTGCGCCCTTAAGACGGGAAAGCTCTTCGAGGCGTCCTGCCGGCTCAGCGGCGGATCCGGGGAGTACGGCCTCGCGCTCGGCGTCGCGTTCCAGATCGCCGACGACGTCCTCGACTGCTCCGGCGCGACGATCGAGACCGGAAAGATCGCCGGCACCGACCTCCGCGACGGCACGCCGACGCTGCCGCTTCTCCTCGCCGCGCAACGCGATCCGGTGGTGCGCGAAGCGCTCGCGGGCGGCCCGATGGACGGCGCCCTTGTGCGCGTCGCCGCGACAGGCGCCCTCGACGAGGCCAGACAGGTCGCCCTCGATTACGCTGGAAAGGCCAGGGCAAGCCTCGATGGAGAGCTCCATCGCGACGAGCTAGAAGCGTTGACGCACGCAGTAGTGGACCGGGAGAAGTAGTGGCGGTACTCGACAGGCTCGACCAGCTCGCTCCGATCCGGGAGAAGATCCTCGCCGGCGAGCGGCTCGATTTCGACGACGGCGTCGCGCTCATGGAGACGGACGATCTCCTCGCGCTCGGCGACCTCGCCGATCTCGCGCGCCGCCAACGCGGCTTCGGCGACGAGGTCTACTTCGTCCAGAACATCAACCTGTACCAGACGAACGTCTGCCGGGTGAAGTGCAAGTTCTGCGCCTTCGCGCGCACGAACAAGCAGGAGGACGCGTTCACGATGAGCGCCGACGAGTTCGTCGAGGACGCCGTCCAGCAGCACGAGCTGCTTGGCTTCACCGAGATCCACACGGTCAACGGCGAGAACCCGCACGTCGGGATGGACTACTACGCCGAGCTCCTGCGCAAGCTCAAGGCCGCGCTTCCCGACGTCCATCTCAAGTTCTACACAGCATCCGAGATCCACCACATCTCGAAGCTCGAGGGCTGCTCGCACGAGGAAGTCCTCCGCACGCTGAAGGACGCCGGCCTCGACTCGATGCCCGGCGGCGGCGCCGAGATCTTCGCCGACCGCGTGCGCGACCTCATCGCGCCCGGCAAGGAGCGCCCCGAGGAGTGGTTCGACGTCCACGACAAGGCGCACAAGATGGGCATCACGACGCAGTGCACGATGCTTTACGGCCACGTCGAGACGTACGAGGAGCGCGTCGACCACCTGCTCCGCCTGCGCGAGCAGCAGGACAAAACGAACGGCTTCCTCTCGTTCATCCCGCTCGCGTTCCATCCCGAGAACACCGTCTTCGAGCGCCGCGGCTTCCGCTTCACGACGGGCGCCGACGACCTCAAGGTGATCGCGGTGTCGCGGCTGCTGCTCGACAACGTTCCGCACATCAAGGCGTACTGGATCATGATGGGCCTCCCGCTCGCCCAGGTCGCGCTCCACTTCGGCGCCGACGACGTGCAAGGGACGGTCGTGCGGGAGAAGATCTTCCAGGCCGCTGGCGCGAGCGCCGGTACCGAGCAGAAGGTTGCCGAGCTCGTGCGCGTCGTGCGCGAGGCGGGACGCATTCCCGTCCAGCGGGACTCCTTGTACAACGAGATTCGCCGGTGGTGAGAGCGGCGATCGAAAGCGCGGATCTCGACTCCTTCGGCGAGCTTTTGGTCGAGGACGTCGTCTGGATCGGGCTGTTCCCCGGCGAGGTGTGCCGGAACAAAGCGCAGGTGCTGGCCCAACTCGGTCGCGCGCGCGACAACGGCCGCGTGATCGCGCCGGAAGTCGTGCTCGAGCGCGACGATCGGCTCATCGTCGATCCGCACCTCGAGGACTCCGGACGTCACCAGGTCTTCGTCCTCGACGACGGGCTCATCTCGGAGATGCGCGCCTATACCGATCGCGCCGCGGCAGTCGCAGCGGTGGAGGAGCGACCCTGGTGAAGCTCGGTCGCATCTCGTACGTGAACATGGCGCCGGTCTTCTACCGCGTCGACGCCGAGGTGGAGGAGGTGCAGGGCGTCCCGACCGAGCTGAACCGGATGCTCGTCGCCGGCGAGCTCGACACCGCGCCGATCTCCTCGATCGCGTACGCGCGCGACGCCGACAAGCTGCGGCTGCTTCCGCGTCTGTGCGTCGCGTCGGAGGGCGCCGTCGACTCGATCCAGCTCGTGTCGCGCGTGCCGCTCGAGCAGGTGCGCACCGTCGCTGTCACGCCAGAATCAGCGACGTCAGTCGCTCTGACAAAAGTGCTGTTGCCGGAGGCCGCTCAAGCGCCGCTCCACGCGTACGACAGCGGCGAGTCGGAGGCGAAGCTCTTGATCGGCGACGCGGCGCTCCGCTCGGCATTCGAGGATCCGACGCCGCACTACGACCTCGGGAAGCTCTGGCTCGAGCGGACGGGCCTGCCGATGGTGTTCGCCGTCTGGGCGTGCCCCGAGCCGCTTGCGGAAGGGCTCGCGGAGCTCGAGGACGCGCTCGTGTCGTCGGTTCGCCTCGCGCGCGCCGAGCCGGAACAGCTCGCCCACGAAGCCGCGCTGCGGTATGGCTATCCCGCCGGCTTCCTCGCGCGGTACTTCGAGAAGCTCCGCTACCGCTTCGGCCCGCGCGAGCGCGCCGGTCTCTACACGTTCCTCGAGATGGCGCGCGACGCCGAGCTGCTCGAGACGCTGCCCGAGCTGCGGTTCGTGCAGACGACGGGAGCGGCGGTCGCGTGAGCGTGATGACCCCGCGCCCGACGGTCGGCGAGATCCTCGAGCGCATCTCGAGCGGCGAGCGCCTCACCGACGAGGACGCCGTCGAGCTCCTCCGCTCGCGCGACCTCGTGGCGGTCGGCCGCGCCGCGAACGACGTGCGTAACCGGCTCCACGATCCGGATCAGGTCACGTTCATCATCGACCGGAACCTCAACTACACGAACGTCTGCGTCACCGACTGCGATTTCTGCGCTTTCTATCGGCGCCCCGGCGACACGCGCGAGGGCTACCTCCTGCCGAAAGCGGTCATCTTCAAGAAGATCGAGGAGACGCTCGCGCTCGGCGGCACCGGCCTGCTCATGCAGGGCGGCCACCATCCCGACCTCGGCGTCGAGTACTACGAGGACCTCTTCTCGTCGATCAAAGCGCGCTACCCGATCCACCTGCACGCGCTCTCGCCGTCGGAGATCATCCACGCCGCGCGGCGCTCGAAGCTGACCGTGCCCGAGACGCTCGTGCGGATGCGCGACGCGGGGCTCGACTCGATCCCCGGCGGCGGTGCCGAGATCCTCGTCGACCGCGTGCGCGACATCATCGCGCCGAAGAAGGCGACGACGAAGGAATGGCTCGGCGTCATGCGCGAGGCGCACCGGCTTGGGATCTCGACTACGGCGACGATGATGTACGGCCACGTCGAGACGGTCGAGGAACGGGTCGAGCACTTCCGCCGCATCCGCGAGCTACAGGACGAGACGGGCGGCTTCCGCGCCTTCTTCTCGTGGACGTTCCAGGACGACGGCAACCGCCTCGTCTCCCTCGTCCCGGCCGAGACGCGACCAACCTCGTTCGACTACCTGCTCACGCAGGCTGTCTCGCGGCTCTACCTCGACAATGTGCCGCACATCGGCTCGTCGTGGGTGACGCAGGGGAAGAAGATCGGCCAGGTCGCGCTTGGCTTCGGCGCCGACGACCTCGGCAGCGTGATGATCGAGGAGAACGTCGTCTCGGCCGCCGGCACGACGCACCGCACGAGCGCCGAGGAGCTCGCGCACCTGATCCGCTCGATCGGCAAAACGCCGGTGCAGCGCGACACGCTCTACCGGCCGGTCAAAGTCTGGTAATCCATCGAAAGAGCTGCGCTCTTCCGACGGGCATGAAGGAACTCCGGCGCGGGAGAGCGCGGTCACCTAGGCGGTGTCGGACACCATCACGTAGCGCTTCGCTCCCTGCAACACCGGCCAAGACCTTCGCAATCGCCGGTCGCCTCTCACCTAGTAACAAAGTGTTACTAGGTGTCTCGCAAAGGCGCATTCCTCCACGAACACGGTGTCCGATCGGGACACGACCTACGCTTGTAACAAAGTGTTACTAGCTAGTCGAACGCCACTTGGCGGAACTCGGCGGCGACGGCGCCGTCGTGCACGGTGACGAGTGCCCATTCCGCGAGCGGGCGGATCACGGGCGGGTCGGTGTGGCGGTCGTACGACAGGCCGACGCTTCCGGGGTTGACGAAGAGCGCGTCGCCGATCCGGCGTGTCCATTGCAGGTGCGTGTGCCCGCCTGCGAGTAGTGCCACGTCGCGGCCAAGGAACGGCTCGAGCGCGTCGTCGCCGGATTCCGGTAGAAGCACGTCCTCGTAGTGCCGTGGCGACGCGTGGAAGAAGAGCATCCCTACGCCGTCGATCTCGCGGGGCACCGTCGGCGCGAAGGAGCGGATCTGCTCGAGGTGCGACGCGTCCAGTTGCGACAGCGTCCACTCGCGGCGCTCCAGCTGCGCCTCGGTGACCGGCTCCCGCGAGTCGGTCGGAACCTCGAGCAGGAACGCGTCCGCGTTGCCGAGCACCGTGTCGCAGCCGAGCGCGGCGAGGCGGTCGAGCGTCTGCGCCGGCTCGTCTCCGCCCTGCGCGGTGTCGCCGAGGCAGACGATGTCCTCGACGCCGATGCGCTCGATGTCCTCGAGCGCCGCGCGGAACGCAGTGTCGTTCCCATGCTGATCCGAGATGAGCGCGAGCCGTGATCCCATCAGAAGGACGCTACCCTGCCCTGCCGATCGTGGTTCGCACGCTTCTCATCGTCGGTCTGCTCACCGCGCTCGTCGCCACGACCGCGGCGTCGGCGGCGCCGCGGAAGCGACACGACGTTCTCTCCTCCGCGACGTCCGAGCTCATGCCCGGCGTCACGTACACGCGCGAGGTCGACCTCACCGCGGCCGGCCCCGTCGTGCTCGACGTCGTCACCGCTCCGAAGCCCGACGGCACCGTCTACTCGCTCGCACCGGTCCTCTCGAAGGGCGGGTTCAGCGGGACGCAGACGCTCACGCGCATGGGGCGGGGCCTCCGCGCTCGCGCGACGACGGTCGGCGTGGACGGCGACTACACGACCACCAGCGGCCAGCCGAGCAGCATCCTCATGGAGAGCGGCGCCCTCGAGAACCAGCCGAACGTCGGCCGCACGAGCCTCGGGATCACGGCCGACGGCATGCTCGAAGCCGCGAAGGTGTCGTTCTACGGGACGTGGCAGGCGACCGCCGGCCAGCGAATCCTCACGCTCAATTCCGGCAGAGGGCACTTCACGCTCTTCACACCGGCGTACGGCGGCTCGACGCCGCTGGAGACGGGCTCCGTCGCCGAGGCGGTCTTCTCCTGGTTCCCGGCGGCGCAGGCGAGCAAGGATCTCACCGGCACCGTCGCGCAGGTCACGTCCGCAGGAGGAACGCCGATCCCGAAGGGCGGCGCAGTCCTCGTCGCGCGCGGAAGCGACTACGTCACGCAACTCTCCAACGAAGCTCCGGTCGGCGGCAAGGTCACCGTCCACCTCACGCTGACGCCGGACTGGAGCGGCAATGCGAGCGCGATCGGCGGCGGCCCGCTGCTCGTGGAGGACGGCAAGGCGCTCTTCGCGAACGGCGAAGCGTTCCCGACCGGCACGCTCCAGAGCCGCTCGGCGCGCGGCGCGGTCGGGCAACTCGCCGACGGGCGCATCGTCCTCGTCAGCGTCGAGGCCGGGACGCCGGAGTACAGCGTCGGGATCACGTCCTACTCGCTCGCGCTCGAGCTCGTAAAGCTCGGCGCCGTCACCGCCGTTGGCCTCGGATCGGGGCCGCAAGCGGGGATGGCGTTCGACGGGTCGCTGCTCACGCGTCCGTCCACGGGCGTGGAGAAGGGCATTGCCGACGCGCTCGTCCTCTCGTATACGGGCGTCTACGCGCCGCCGGTCGCGCCGGTGTTGTCGCCGAACGGTGACGGAGTCGGCGACACCGAGGCGCTGTCGTACCGGCTCGTGCGACCGGCGACCGTCACCGCGACGCTGAACGGCCCGAACGGCGCGACGGTGTCGATCCCGGCCGGGGCCCAGCCGAAGGGATCCCACACGTTCGCGTGGGACGGGACCTCGGCGAGCGTGCCGCAAGCCGAGGGCGCATGGACGTTCTCCGTTTCGGCGACCGACGACCGTTCGGTCACGACGACGGCGGAGCGGACGTTCACGCTCGACAAGACACTCGGCTCGCTCACGGTCTCCGGCCGCCGGATCCCGACCGCTCGCTTCGTCCTCTCGCGCAAGGCCAATGTCGTCGTCCGCGTCGAACGCCGCAGCGGGGTCGCCGTGAAGACGTTCAACCTGCCGCACCTCGTCGCTGGCGCCCATCACGTGTCGTGGAAGGGGAAGGGCGTCGGGAAATACCTCATGCGTGTCGACGCGACGAGCGCGATCGGGACGAGTTCCCTCGTCGCACCGTTCTCTCTCAGGTAGCCACGGCCGCAGAGTGCACGCGCCCTCCCTGTTGAGGCGGCGCCCGAGGTAGATCGAGGTTCCGACCGGCGCGATCAGCAAAGCGGCGAGCCCGACGAAAACGGCGATCCCCATGAAGGGCGTTAGCGTCGTGGTCGTACGTCATGCTCGGCTCCCTTCCACAAAGTTGTCTACGGCGTCGCGGAAGCGTTTTCACTCCTCGGCGAACGCCTCCAGTGCTGCATGTCCTGCCGCTGTCAGTCGGTAGTAGCGTCGAGGCGGGCCGCTTGGAGACTGCTCCCGGTTCGTCTCGACGAGCGCATACTGGTGCTGCCATGAGAGACCGGCTCGGGAACGTCGTCGTCTGGCTGTGGATCGTCGCGGGACTTGTCGTGTTCATCGCCGCGGACGTCGCACGCCTCTCGAAACACGGACCGGCGCTATGGGTGTGGATCCTCGGAGCGATCGTCCTGATACCGGGGTTCGTCCTGTTCGGCTTCTGGAGACACGACGGCGACTACGACGGCCGCTGGGTCGATTCGGCCTTGCGCTCCCGGCCGTCGGCGTCTTCTTCCTCGTCGAAGGCAACCTCGCCGGGAAGCTGATCGGGGCGGTCATGCTCGGCTTGAGTCTCCTGTGGCTCGTTCGGTTGTTCCGACGCGGGAAATAGACTCGCCGGCGTGGTAGTCGCGAGCCTCTCCGACAGCATCACCAACGCTGTCGCGAATCACGGCGTCTGGGCGGTCTTCGGGTTGATGGCCGTCGACGCGGTCTTCCCGGCGGCGAGCGAGCTCGTGATGCTGTACGCGGGCGCGATCGCGGCGGGAGCGTTCGCCTCGCATGGAATCAATCTCCTCGGCCACCATTTCGGCTCGGGCATTGACCCCTACATCGTCGTGGCTCTCGCCGGGACGCTCGGCTACCTCTTCGGCGGGATCATCGGCTGGGCGATCGGGCGCTACGGCGGCCGCCCGCTGCTCGAGCGCCACGGCCGCTGGTTCCATCTCTCGCCCGCGAAGCTCGACCGCGCGGAAGCGTGGTTCGACCGGTGGGGGAGCCTCGGCGTTCTCGTCGGCCGGATCACGCCGATCATCCGCTCGTTCGTATCGATCCCGGCCGGGGTCTTCGAGATGCCGCTCGTGACGTACGTCGTCCTCACGCTCATCGGCTCGGCGATCTGGGCGTTCGCGCTCGCAGGCGCCGGCTACGGGCTCGGCACCTCGTACAACGGCGCGGACCACACGTTCCGCTACCTCGAGTACGCCGTCATTGCGGGAGTCCTCGTCGCCGCGGCGTATCTCGTATATCGGTGGAAAACCAAAGCTAAAGTGGAGACGGATGCAGAAGATCCCGCTCGTTGACGTAAGCGCCGAGTACGGGCCGCTGATCCCCAAGCTCGAAGCCGCCTTCAAGGAGGTGCTCGAGTCGGGCCAGTTCATTCGCGGGCCGCACTACTACGCGTTCCAGGAAGAAGCCGCAGCGCACCTCGGCGTGAAGCGCACGATCGGCGTTGCGAACGGCACCGACGCGCTCGTCCTTGCGCTCAACGCGCTTGGTGTCGGGCCGGGAGACGAAGTCATCTGCCCAGCGTTCACCTTCTACGCGACGGCGGAAGCCGTCGTTCAGCGCGGCGCTACTCCCGTCTTTGCCGACATCGACCCGGCGACGCTCAACCTCGACATCGAGGATGCCGCCGCGAAGGTCACCGACCGGACGAAGGCGATCATCCCCGTCCATCTCTTCGGTCGCGCGATGGACGTTCGGCCGTTGCTCGAGCTCGGAGTCGGCGTGCTCGAGGACGCGGCTCAGGCGTTCGGCGCCCACGAGGTCGCGAAGCACGGCACCGTCTCGACCTTCAGCTTCTACCCGACGAAGAATCTCTTCTGCCTCGGCGACGGCGGACTCGTGGCCACGAACGACGAGGAGCTCGCCGACCGCGTGAAACTCCTTTCCTTCCACGGCTCGAAGGACAAGACCGACTTCGAGGCGGTGGGCTACAACTCGCGCCTCGATGAGATGCAGGCCGCGTTCCTGCGGATCTTCCTCCAGGAGCTCGACGGCTGGAACGCCGGGCGTCGCGCCGCCGCGGCGCGCTATGCCGAGCTCGGTCTCGGCGAGCTCGTCGAGATCCCGCAGGACGAGCCAGGCCACGTCTACCACCTCTTCGTGTGTCGCTCGCCCGAGCGCGACCGCATCCGCGCGGCGCTCGGCGAGGCGGGCATCGCGTCGGTGACGTACTACACGACGCCGCTCCATCTGCAGCCGTCGCTGCGCTATCTCGGTTACGAGCCCGGCTCGCTGCCGGCGACCGAGCAGGCCGGTGCGGAGAACTTCTCGGTGCCGCTCTGGCCCGGCATGCCGGAGGAGGCGCAGGAGCGCGTCGTCGAGACGGTGCGCGCCGCCGTCGGCGTCGCCGGAACGGTCTAAGCACCATGCGCCAGCTCTTCTCCTGGCACCGGCTGTTGCAGTTCCTGGGAGACGCGGCGATCGTCGCGGCGTCGTGGTGGTTCGCGTTCGAGCTCCGCTTCGACCACGGGCCCAACCACGCGTACACACGGCTCCTCTGGAACTCGATCTTCGTCGTTCTCGCGATCAAGCTCGTCGTCTTCATCTGCTTCGGCTTCTACAACCGCTGGTGGCGATACGTCTCGATCCGCGACATGTGGGCGGTTGTGCGAGGAGTCGTCGTCGCGTGTCTTCTCGCCTACCTGGCGGTCTACCTCGTCAATCCCGCCCATGGCGTGCGCCTCCCGCGTGGGGTCGCCGTTATGGACTTCCTCCTCACACTCGCGTTCGTCGCCGGCTCGCGCCTGCTCGCGCGCACGCTGATCGAACGGCCGACCGGCGGCGTTGTGGCGCGCGGAAAAGAGGTGATCGTCGTCGGAGCGGGAGACGCGGGCCGCCTCATCGTCCAGGAGATGCAGCGCTCGCGGCTGCTGAGCTACACGCCGATCGGCTTCATCGACGACGACCCGCGCAAGCAGAACTCGCGGATCATGGGCGTGCGCGTCCTCGGCGGCGTGGACGATCTCGCGCATGTGCTGAGCGACAACCGGCCCGACGAGCTGCTCATCGCGATGCCGTCGGCTTCGGGTGACGTGCGCCGGCGCATCGTCGAAACCGCGCAACGGGCGCGGGTCACCGTCAAGACGCTGCCGAGCCTCCACGAGCTCATCGCCGGTGATCTCGGCCTCGCCGGCCAGATCCGTCCGGTGCAGGTGGAGGACGTGCTCGGCCGCGAGCAGGTCGAGGTCGACTTCCACGAGGTCGCGTCGTACCTCGAAGGGCAGACCGTTCTCGTCACCGGCGCGGGCGGCTCGATCGGCTCCGAGCTCTGCCGCCAGATCGCGCGGATCCGGCCGACGCGTCTCATCCTCGTCGACAACTCCGAGGGCGCGCTGTTCGAGATCGAGCAGGAGCTGAAGGGCCGCGACTTCACCGCCGCCGTGCCGCAACTCGTCGACGTGAAGGACCGCGCGGTGATGAAGCGCGAGGTGTTCGAGAAGTACAAGCCGACGGTCGTCTTCCACGCCGCGGCGTACAAGCACGTCGCGATGCTCGAGACGCATCCGCTCGCGTCCGTCCGCAACAACGTCGTCGGCACCCGCGTCTGCGCCGAGCTGTCGGCCGAGTTCGGCGTCGAGCGCTTCGTGATGATCTCGACCGACAAGGCGGTCAATCCGAAGACGGTGATGGGCCAGTCGAAGGCGATCTGCGAGTGGGTCGTGGAGTCGCTCGGCCACCGGCACGACGTCAAGACGCGGTTCGTCGCCGTGCGCTTCGGCAACGTCCTCAACTCCTCCGGCTCGGTCATTCCGATCTTCCGCAAGCAGATCGAGCGCGGCGGCCCGGTAACGGTGACGCACCCGGAGATGACGCGCTACTTCATGACGATTCCGGAGGCCGTGTCGCTCGTCGTGCAGGCCGGCGCGATCGGCGGTCGCGGGCAGGTCTTCGTCCTCGACATGGGCGACCCGGTGAAGATCATCGACCTCGCGCAGAACATGATCCGTCTCTCCGGCAAGCAGCCGCGCCTTCCCGACGAGGAGCTCACCTCGCCGCGCGACATCGCGATCCGCTACATCGGCTCGCGGCCGGGGGAGAAGATCCACGAGGAGCTCTGGAGCGGCAACGAGAACCTCGGCGAGACGACCCATCCGAAGATCATGCGGCTGAGCCGTCCGCCGGTCGATCCCGACTGGCTCGCGCTACAGCTCGTCGAGCTCGAGCGGCTCGCCGACGAGGGCGACACGCTCGAGGTCGTCGGCAAGCTCGGCTCGATCGTGCGTGAGCCGAAGCGCGTCGAGCCGCCGCAGCTCTCCGACACCGGCAGCTACAAGCTGCCGCTTCGCGAGATCTCGGTCGAGCCGACGCAGCTCGACTAGGTGACATTCGTGGCGTCGGTGGCGTATAGACCAACGTGACCGGTCGCCGTAGAGGAGCCTTTGGTCTCGCTGTCGCGGTCTGTGCGCTCGCCGCGTCGGCCTGCGGCTCCAGTGGTCCAGCGCCCCTGAGCGGGACGACGCACTGGGCAGCGATTCGATTTGTCCAGACACCGACCCACCGCGTGGTTCTCACGCGCTCGTGGACTCCGGCCGTACTCGCGCGGATCACCGATCGCATCGATCCCGGCCGCGGGATCTCGGTGAAGGCGGAGAATCGGCGGCACGTTCCGGCCGGGAACCCGAAGGGTTGGTGGTTCGTATGGAGCGATCCGACCCAAAACTCCGAGGCCGCCGGGATGCTCGATTACTGGACTGCCCAAATCGCCGGTCGCCTGTACCAAGCCCGACGCGAGGTGTCGGCGCCGAAGCTGTCCGGGATACAGCTGAACACTCGAGTGCCGTCGTCGTCCAGCGACTGGGCCGCCGGCGAGAACAGTCATTGGTGGGGACGCTCCGCGCGCGTCTATGCGCAAGCTCGCCCCGCCATCCTGCGCGCGGGGATAGAGCGGAGAGCGGCGAAGCTCGGCCTCGAGATCCGCTCGTTCCGGGCGCCGCAGCTCGACGGCATCGTGGCGCCTGTCGTCACGCTCCAGGTGCGAGACGAGGCGAGATTCGAGCGGTGGTACGAGCCCGGCTGCGCGGAAGGGTGGATGCTCGGCCCGCGGGCGGACACGAACGGCTCTCCGTATTTCGGGTATTTCCTCACCGTCGACGACCCGGCCGGGAAGTGGCTCGGATCGATCGGAGCCACGCCGAGCGGCGCGGAGACGGAGGTCTCAGCCGAGATGCACACCCTGTTCCCGCCGCACGTTGCTCCCGGACAGATCGGCGGGCTGACGGCCTGCGCCGCGCGGTTCCGTCAGCGCTGATTACGCGTTGCGATGCGCGGCGTACGCGACGAGAACGATGAGGACGCCAACGGCCAACGAGATTGCCGCACCGGCACGATCCTAGAAGGCGCCGTCGAGCGTGTCTACGCGTCGAGAGCGGAGAGGAGGAGCCGCAGCATCTCGTGCGGATCCCGGCGGACGCGCTCGGCAGTCGCGTCGCGCTTCTTGAGCTCGAGCGCGCGCGGATCGATGAGCGGCTTGAGGCGTCCGGAGCGGATCAGCTCCTCGTCGACGCCGCCGAGGCGGCCGCCGTACGTCGTGTAGACGGGCACGCCGAGCGCGACGGCTTCGCGGTTCATCGTCCCGCCGGCAGACACGACGAGATCGGCCATCGCGATGAGGCTCTGCGCGTCGACGGCGCTGTCCGGGACGATGATCGACGGCAGCGCAAGCCCGCGTACGTATTCGCGCTGATCGTCGGTGCGCGGGAGGACGAATGCCTGCACGTCCTCGGAGCGCCCGAGATGCTCGAGCGTCTGCGGGAAGAGCGGGTTCGAGTGGCGGTGATAGAGCGAGACATCGGGCGGAGGGCGGAGGATGACGAGCACGCGTGACGGATCGACGCCGAAGCGCTCGAGCAGCGAGCGGTCGGGCTCGAAGTCGGCGAGGTAGTACTCCTCCTTCAGGCCGGGATACTGGACGAGCTTCGGCGGCTTGACGCCGTACGGTTGGAGCCGCTCGGGCGGGATCGCATCGGGGACGACGACCCGTGTCGCCGCGCGGCAGCCGAGTTGGTGCTGGTACGTCGCGAACTCGTAGTCGAACGTCGTCGAGCTCGGGATGCCGAGGCGCCGCGCGGAGATCGTCAGCTCGTGGGAGCCGTGCGCAAGCGCGACGTCGAAGTCGCGTCCCTTCGCCCAGCGGCGCAGCGCGCTCAGCCGTCCGGTCATCTGGCGGATCTTCTGGACGCGGTTGCGGCCCGCGTGGCGCCCGATCACCTCGTCGGCTTCGAGGCCGTGCATCCGCAGCAGCTCGACCGTCTGCGCGTAGTCGCGCGCCGTGATCTCGACGGTGTCGCCGCGCTCGCGCATGATCTCGATCAGCGGCCGGAAGACGAGGACGTGCGCCGGCGCCGTCATGTCGATCCAGACGCGCATCAGAGCCGCTCCACCAGGCGGAAACGGGTGGCGACGATCTGCGTGTCGGGCTCGATCGCGCGCTCGAAGAAGCGTTCGTGCGCGACCCGCCAGTCCTCGACCGATTCGAAGCCTTCGCCCTCGTCGCGCGCGAATTGCTCGTCGATCTCGCCGGCCGGGACGACGCGCGCGTCGGTCACCTCGATGACGGCGACCGGTTCGTCGTCGTAGCCGAGGAGGGCGCAGCGGCTTCCCGCCGGCTCCACCGTCTCGCCTTCGGCTTCGTAGTCGTCGAGCAGCCCGGCCGTCGAGGTCTTCGCGCCGTTCAGCACGGCGTCGACGAGTTGCCTCCGCAGCTCGGTGCGCGGGTAGCCGAGCTGGAACGACGGCAGATCGGTCATGCGGCAAGCGCCTCCATCCGAGCGGATCGTAGAAGCGGCGGTTCCTGTTCCACCTGTCGTTCGTACCAGAGCGTGAACGCGAGCAGCCCCCAGAGCTGGCGACTCCAGTCCTCGGCGCCCGCGACGTGCTCGTCGAGGAGCCGCTTCACGGGCTCAGGCTCGAAGAAGCCCTGGCGCCGAAGCGTGTCCGCGGAGAGGGTCGCGCGCGCGAACGGCGCGAGCTCGCCGCGCAGCCACGCCGCCGCCGGGATCGAGAACCCGCGCTTGCGGCCGTGCACGACCTCGCGCGGCACGAGCGGCTCGACCGCCTTCCGCAGCAGCACCTTCTTCTGCAGGCCGCGCACCTTCAAGCGCGTCGGTAGCGCGAACGCGAGGTTCGTCACGAGCGGGTCGAGGAACGGGACGCGCACCTCGAGCGAATGCGCCATCGACGCGCGGTCCGTCTTCACGAGGAGGTCGTCGACGAGGTAGACGCCGAAGTCGACGTCCTGCAGCCGCGCGAGCTCGGGCGCGCCGGTGGTCTCGGCGTACCGCGCGCGGTAGACATCGACGGGGTCATAAGAGTTCGTGCCGCTGCCGCGCAGCTCGCGGCGCAGGTCGGGGGAGAAGATCTCCTTCCAGCCGTGATGCCGCTCGAGCGGCGGCAGATGCGCGGCGCGGACGAAGCGCTTCGCGCGGTAGTCGAAGCTCGCCTTGCTCGACGACGACGGCAGCGCCTCGACGAGCGGGCGCGCGACGCGCGCGAGCGGAGCGACACGGTCGGCGAGGAGATCCGCCGCGTACGTGTAGTAGCCGCCGAACAGCTCGTCGCCGCCCTCGCCCGAGAGCGCGACTTTCACGTGCTCCGCCGCAAGCTGCGAGACGAGGTACGTCGGCAGCGCGGACGAGTCGGCGAACGGCTCGTCGAACGTGTCGGCGAGCGCGTTCAACAGCAGCTCGGGATCGGGCTTCACGAGGAGCTCGTGATGGTTCGTGCCGTAGCGCAAGGCAACGAGCCGCGCGTCGTCGCGCTCGTCGAAGCTCTTCTCCTCGAAGCCGATCGTGAACGTGTGCACCGGCTCGGACGTCTCCTGCGCCGCGAGCGCCGCGAGCGCGGCCGAGTCGACGCCGCCGGAGAGCATGACGCCGACGGGAACGTCGGAGAGGAGATGCGCCTTGACCGAATCGCGGAGCCGCGACCGAAGCTCTTCGACGAGCTCGGCCTCGTCGCCGCCGCGCAGCTCGTCTTCCGCCGCGGGGCCGGGCCGGGCGAAGCGCTCGATCGTGACCGAGCCGTTCTCCCAGACGAGCACGTGCCCGGCGGGAAGCTTGCGCACGTCGCGGAGGATCGAGTACGGCGCGGGGATCGAGTTGAAGGCGAGGAACGCCTCGAGCGCATCGGTGTCGATCTCGCCGCGCGGCAGCGCGCGGAGCTCCGACGCGAAGCGCAGCTCGCCGCCGACGTGCCGGTAGTAGAGCGGCTTGATCCCGTAACGGTCGCGCGCGAGCACGAGCCGCCGGCGCGCGGCGTCCCAGATCGCGACCGCGAACATCCCGCGCAGCCGCTCGGCGAACGCCGTGCCGTACTGCTCGTAGAGATGGACGTGCACCTCGGTGTCGGAGTGCGTGCGGAAGGCGTGGCCGGCGCGCGCGAGCTCGTCGCGCAGCTCGGGGTAGTTGTAGATCTCGCCGTTCTGGATGACGACGACGCTCCCGTCCTCGTTTGCGATCGGCTGGTCGCCGCCGGAGAGGTCGATGATCGAGAGGCGACGCGCGCCGAGCGCGACCTCGCGGTCGACGTGCTCACCGCCCGAGTCGGGGCCGCGGTGGACGAGCTGGGCGCTCATCGCGCGAAGCGCCTCGACGTCGGCGTGCCCGTCGGCCGTCGCAATCCCGCAGATCCCGCACACGCCCTGAGCTTAGGCGCCGCGCCCGAGAATCCCCCGCACCGACTGCTTCACGACGCGCCAACCGGTCGCGACGATCGTGCGGAGGTAGAGCCGGACCGAGCGGTCGGCGATCCACTCGAGGTCGTGCGCGAGCTTCTCGGCCATCGACGTCTCGTAGCCGCGCCGCACCTGCGCGAATCCGGTCAGGCCGGGGCGGACGACGAGCCGCTGCCAGTACGCCGGCAGCTCGTGCACGAGCTCGTCGAAGAACACCGGCCGGATCGGACGGGGCCCGACGAGGCTCATGTCGCCGCGGAGGACGTTGACGAATTGTGGGACCTCGTCGAGCTGCGTCGCCTTGAGCCAGCTGCCGATCGGCGTGAACTCGGCCTTCGTCGCCGCAACGAGGTCCTCGCCGAGATGCGTCCCGAGCCGCCGCTCGGCTCCCCGCCGCAGCGTGCGCAACTTGAACATCGTGAAGACGTGCCCGCCCCGCCCGACGCGCTCGCCGCGGTAGAAGACGGGTCGCCCGCTCGTCACGACGACGAGCACCGCGATGATCAGCACGATCGGGAGCGTGACGATGAGCAGTCCGGCCGAAAAGACGAGGTCGAGCGCGCGGAGCACGGCGTCGCGCGGGCGAGACGGCGTCTCGAGGGCGAGCGTCTTGTACCCGCGAACGAGCGTGTCCTCGAGACGGGCGCTATCCGGCACGTCGTCGATCGTAAAGAACTAGCTCTCGGCGCGAACGCGCTCGCGCAGCGTGAAGAGGCACACTGCGAGGAGGAGCAGCGCCAGGGCGACGCCGACGTACGTCCACGGCACCTTCGCGAGTCCCGACACGGGAACCGTCCGCGCGCAGAAGGCGTCCGCTCCGGGTCGCTGTTCGGTGACGCAGCGCGTTTGCGGGGAGGTCCATGCGTCCACTCCCTTGACGACGGCTCCGGCGCAGGCGAGGAGCGCGAGAACGCCGGCGATGGTGAGGGCGGTCCGGCCGACGGAGCGCATCGTTATGCCGTGACGTCTTGGCCGCGAATCCGCTCGCCGGCCGTGAACAAGCAGACGGCGAGCGCGAGGAGCCCAAGGCCGAGAGCGAGGTACGTCCACGGGCTGTGCGTCAGGCCAGCGGCGTTCCCGGTTCGCACGCAGATCGAGCCGTTGCCTCTCGCCTCGCCTTCGGGGTAGCAGTGCGTCGATGTCCACACCGCCACCGCAGAGGCGACGCTGCCGAGGCAGCCGAGAACGGCCAGAACGCCGGCGATGGTCAGAACGACGCGGCCGGTGAGACGCATGTCCGCGCAGCTTACACCGCTATAAGCTGTTGGGATACTATGTATTTGACAAACCCATAGCGGGGTAGTAAGCTGGGTTTGTGAGCGAAAGAGTTCTCAAGCTTCAAGACCCGATCTTCTCCGATCCCGACGCGGCCAGGGAGTACCTGGAACAGCTTCGGTGGCCGGACGGAAAGCCCGTCTGTCCCCATTGTGGACAGAGCGAGCGCGAGTGCTACCCCCTCAAGGGCAAGTCCGTTCGGCCCGGTCTCTGGAAGTGCCCGGCGTGTCGCAAGCAGTTCACCGTGACCGTGGGGACGATCTTTCAGGGTTCCCATATCAAGCTCAACGTGTGGTTACTCGCCTTCCACCTGCTCTGTTCCTCCAAGAAGGGATTCAGCGCCCTACAGCTCTCCCGCAACCTCGGCGTCTCTCTCAAGACCGCCTGGCATATGGCGCACCGCATCCGTTGGGCGATGGCCGAGCCGTCCTTCGCGGATCAACTCACCGGAACCGTTGAGGCTGACGAGACCTACGTCGGCGGCAAGGCCCGCCGTCCGAACAAGAAGCCGTTCGCCCCGCTGAATCCGAACGTGCCCGACCGGCGGAGGAAGAAGACCGGGCGCGGAACCGACAAGACTCCCGTCATGCTGCTCGTTGAGCGCGGAGGACGCGCTCGCTCCTTCCGCGTTGCGAACGTGACCGCAGAAACTCTCGGCGGCCAGATCCGCATCCACGTCGATCCCTCCGCGCACCTGCGCACGGACTCCTTCAAGAGCTACATCAAGGTCGGACGCGAGTACGCCAGCCACGAGACCGTCGACCACAACTACGAGTACGTGCGCGGAGACGCGCACACGAACACGGCGGAGAACTACTTCTCCATCCTCAAGCGCGGGATCAACGGCGTCTACCACCACGTCTCTCCCGAGCATCTGCCTCGATACCTCGCGGAGTTCGATTTCAGGTACAACGCCCGGCACCTCACGGATACTGAGAGAACCAACCTCGCGCTCAGCCAGACGGAAGGGAAGCGTCTGATGTACCGGGACTCAAGGTGAAGAAGTGAGCCGGATCCGGCTCAAGATCGAAGGCGAGCCGGGAACGATTGAGCTCGCCAGCTTCGTCGGAATCCTGACGAAGGCAAGCCAGATCCTGAGCGGTCTCGACTCCGCGATCTCTGAAACGCCAAGAGGCGCGCTTCGTTGGTACATCCGAGACCTTCGCATCAGCAGCGCCCTCGCCGAATTCGAATCCCGTCCCAAGACTCCAGAGATCGACGGGGAACGGCTAGCACAGATGGTCGGCGCCAACTTCGTCGGCGGTCTCGACGTGATCGAACGAGAAACCGAGCTGCCCCCGTACTTCAGCGAGCAAGATCTGACGCGGGTCAAGAGCATTGCCAACTATCTGAAGCGGACGGCTTCCGAAAGCCTCGATGTTGCTCATCTAAACGGTGGCACGAGGCCGATGCAGGAAGCTTCCCTCGGACCGGGCGCCGGAACGAAGGTGGCGCAGATTCTTCGAGCGCCGTTCAAGGGCATCGGCTCCGTGGCGGGCCAGCTCGAAATGATCTCCGTACACGGGCCGGCGAAATTCAACGTGTATGACGTAGTCACCCACAAGGCGGTTAGCTGTCGGTTTGACCCCGCTCGCCTCGATGAGATCAAAGCCGCTCTTGGAGCACGAGTCGTCGTCACCGGAGTGGTTCATCGCAACGCTGACGGTGATCCCGTTCGTGTCGAAAAGCCCGAGCTTCGCGTACTCCGTCCCGACGCCGAACTTCCGACCGTCGCGGATCTGATCGGTCTCGCGCCCGATCTGACGGGTTCCCTGTCTCCCGAAGAACACATGCGGCGGCTTCGCAATGGCTGACCAGTTCCACAAGCCCTACCTGGACTCCAACGTCTACATCTGGACCATCGTTGGCCCCTCTGACGATCCGGAACACCACGGGAAGCACGAACTCTCTGCCGACCTTCTTGGTCTGGCCGAGAAGGGCAACTTCCAGCTGTACGCCTCCACCTTCATCGAAGCCGAAGTGGTGAAAGCTCCGGGTGATCCGCCACTGAGCGCGGCGCAAGAAGCAACGGTCAGCGGGTTCTTCGAACGGAACTTTTTTGTCTGGGTTGAGGTAGACCGCCTCATCGCTCAGAAAGCGCGGCAGCTCGTCCGCGACCACGGATGGAAACCGCCCGACGCGATACACGTCGCAACTGCGCTTCGCGCTGAGTGCGACCAGTTCCTGACGTGGGACAAAAAGCTCCGCAAGGAGAAGGATTCGTACCTAGTCGAAGGACTCGAAATCTGTGTGCCTCATACCGCCGGTTGGCAGACCGGCTTCATCCCACCGGCGGCGCTATGAGTGACGCGCAGAAGAAGCCAAGCGGACCAGCCCCGGAGATCCTGAAGATCCCGCTGCCGTTCGAGAACGCTGTCCGCGCAGGGCTACAGACCGGCGCGCCGCCGCCCGATGACGAGCTTCCGAAGAAGAAGCGTTCGCCGCGTAAACCCAAACGCTAGATAAGCTCCGCTTATGTGTGGAGGGCTTATCTAGCTCGGGTCGGTGTGCTTGGTGGGTTTGCCAAGTGCATAGTCCCGAGCTGTTGTTATGGACACGAAGCAGCTTGCCGCATTCTGCGCGGTCGTCGAGCGGCGGAGCTTTTCGCAGGCTGCCGACCAGCTCGGCGTGACGCAGCCGGCGGTGAGCCTCCAGATTCGGTCGCTCGAGCAGCGCCTCGGGCAGCAGTTGCTCGATCGCTCCGGGCGGCGGGTCGAGCCGACCGAGGCCGGGATGCGGCTCTACCGCGGCGCGCAGCGGTTGCTCGCGATGGAGGAGCAGCTCCTCCAGGAGCTCGGCGACGACCCCGAGGGCGAGCTCACCGGCAGGCTCGAGATCGGCGGCTCGACCGGGCCGGGAGGGAGCGTGCTGCCGGTCGTCCTCGCCGAGTTCCAGCAGCTCAATCCGCAGGTTCACGTCGCGCTGTCGGTCTCCGACTCGCACACGATCGTCGACCAGGTCGCGCGGCGCGAGCTCGAGCTCGGCGTCGTTGGCGTCGGCGGGCGGCACCGCGGCATCACGTTCGAGCCGTTCTACCGCGACGAGGTCGTGCTTGCCGTGCCCGCCGATCACAAGCGCGCGGGCAAGACGATGTCCCTCGCCGAGCTCAAGGAGGAGCCGCTCGTGCTCATGCAGGAAGGCGCCGGCGTGCGGCAGATGATCGACGACGAGCTGCGCGAGCTCGGCGTCCGGCTCCGCGACCTCAACGTGCGGCTCGAGCTCGGCCTGCAGGAGTCGGCGCGCGCGGCGGTGCTCGGCGGCTTCGGCGCGACGTTCATCTCCCGCATCGCCGTCGAGGGCGACCTCGCGGCTGGGACGCTCGCACTCGTGCGCGTCGAAGGGCTCGAGCCGGCGCGGGAGATCCAGCTCGCGCGCGCAACCGGGCGTGCCGAGACCCGCGCGGCGCAGGCGTTCGTCGCCTTCGCGCGCGAGCGCTTGAAGTGATCGTCCGCTGGGGACTCGACGCACTGCCCGAGGCGTGCGCCGAGGCAGGTGTCTCGACGGCGCTCCTCGTCGCGAGCCCGCGTTGGGACTCGATAGCGCTTCCGTTCGCGCCGGCAGGCCGTTGGTCGGAGGTTCCGTCGGAGCGCATCGACGAGGCTGCGCGCGCGGCGCAGGGCGGCGACGGCGTTCTTGCTCTTGGCGGCGGATCGGCGATCGACCTCGGCAAGGCGATCTCGGCGGCGACCGGCCTAGCGCTCGTCTCCATCCCGACGACGTACTCCGGCGCGGAATGGACGTCGTTCTTCGGCGTCCGCGACACCGAGCGGCGGATGCTCGGCGGCGGTGGCGGCGCCCGTCCAACCGCGATCGTGTACGAGCCGGCGCTCACGCTCGACCTTCCGCCGGAGACGACGGTCGGCACCGCGATGAACGCGCTCGCGCACTGCGCTGAAGCGCTGTACGCGCAGGGGCACAACGCGGCCGCCGACGAGGAAGCGCTCGCCGGCGCGGCGCTCATCTCCGACTGGCTGCCGCGCGTCGTCGCAGCGCCGAGCGATCTCGAAGCGCGGACGGAACTGCTGCGCGGCGCCGCTCACGGCGGCGCGGCGCTCGCGGGCTCGATGCTCGCTCTCGCGCACGCGATGGCGCAGGCGGTCGGCGGGGCGTACGGGCTGCCGCACGGGACGCTGAACGGCATCGTCCTCGCGCCTGCGCTCCGGTTCAACGCGGCGATCGTCCCCGATGCGGTGCGCCGCTTCGGCGAGGCGATCGGCTCACCCGATAACCCGGCCGCGCGCGTCGAGGAGCTGACGGCGCTCGCCGGCCCAACGCGCCTAAGCGAGCTCGGCGTGCCGGAACGCGACCTCCCCGCCCTCGCCGCCTCGACGGCAGGACGCGGCGGGAACCACGCGAATCCGAGACCTGCGAGCCCGGAGGAGATCGAACAGCTGCTTCGCTCCGCGCTGTAGCGCGATAAGTAATCGCTATATGCAGAATTAGACTTTGCGCGCGAGATTGGTATCCTTGCCGACGTGCCGGAAGACGATCGTTTCGACGTACTCGTGATCGGCAGCGGAGCCTCGGGCCTCGCCGCCGCCGTCGCCGCCCACCGGGCCGGTGCGCGCGTCGGCCTCGCGACGAAGGGCTCGATCCAGGCGTGCAACTCCGCGAAGGCGCAGGGCGGCATTCAGGCGGCAGTGGGTCCCGACGACTCGCCCGAGCAGCACGCCGCCGACGTCTTCCGCAGCTCGCATGAGACGGCGAACCCCGACCTCGTCGAGGTGCTCACGTCAGAGGCGCCCGACGCGATCGCGTGGCTCGAGGAGCTCGGCGTCGAGTTCACCCGCGAAGAGGACGGCAGCTACCGGCTCGCCCGCTGCGGCGGCGCGTCGGCGAAGCGCCTCCTCCAGGTCGGCGACCGCACCGGAAACGCAATCACCGCCGGCCTGCGTCACGCGGTCGAGGCGAGCGACGTCGAGGTGATTCCGAAGGCGCCTCTCAACGCGCTCGAACCGACGGAGAACGGCTGGCGCGCCTCGTGCAACGGGCACGAGCTCGCCGCGTCAACCGTGATCCTCGCCGCGGGCGGCCGCTGTTACGCCGAGGCCGAGGAGCGCGGCGAGTTCTCGACGAACCATCCGTACGCGACCGGCGAGGTGACGAGGATCGCGCTCGAGCTCGGCGCCGAGTCACGCGACCTCGACGCGCTCCAGTACCACCCGAACGGCGGGCTCTGGCCGGAAACGATGCAGGGCTATTCGATTCCCGAGACGACGCGTGCCTACGGCGCCGTCCTCCTCAACTCCGAAGGCGAGGAGTTCACCGACTCGCTCGGACCGCGTGACGAGGTGAGCCAGGCGATCGTCGACGAGGTCGCGAAGGGGAAGGGCGTGAAGACGGAATCTGGCCACGACGCGGTCTGGCTCGACACGACGCGGATCTCGGAGCACGACGCCGAGCTCTCGCTGCCGTACATGCTCCGCCGCTACCGCGGCGCCGGCGTCGACCCGCTCCGCGAGCCGATCCTCACGTACCCTGTTCTCCATTACCAGAACGGCGGTCTCGTGATCGACGCGAACGCCGAGACCACTCTCGAAGGCCTCTACGCCTGCGGCGAGATTGCCGGCGGGACGCATGGGCGAAACCGCATGATGGGCAACAGCTTGCTCGAATGCATCGTGTTCGGAAGGAGGGCCGGACGTGCCGCAGCTGCTCGACACTGATCTCGATCGCGTCGTGGAGGATGCCGCCGCGCACCTCTACGTGTGGTCGCTGAAGGACATTCCGCAGGATCTCCGCGACGCGCTCGCCGCGGCCGCCGAGCGCGAGACGTCGGTGCCGGGGCAGCGCGTGCTGAACACGATCCTGCGCAACGTCGAGGTCGCCGACAGCGACGGCAACCTCGTCTGCCAGGACACGGGCATCGCCGTCTACACGTGCCACGTCGGCGAGCACTTCCCGCTCCATCCGGCGCGCATCTACGAGGCGCTGCGCGACGGCACGGCACGCGCGACGATCGAGCACCCGCTGCGCTCGAACGCGGTGCACACGATCACGCGCGAGAACACGGGCCCGAACATCGGCCACCGCCTGCCGATCGTGCACTGGGAGTTCGTGCCGGACTGGGACGGCCTCGACGTGAAGTGCGTCCCGAAGGGGAGCGGCAGCGAGAACATGAGCTTCCTGAAGATGTGCGTCCCCGCCGACGGCGTGAAGGGGATCAAGCAGTTCGTGCTCGAGTCGATCGTCGGCTCCGGCGGCAAGCCGTGCCCGCCCGGCATCGTCGGCGTCGGCATCGGCGGCTCCGCCGACTACGCGATGTATCTCGCGAAGGAGGCGATCACGCGGCCGATCGGCACGCGCAACTCCGACCCGATCGTCGCGCAGCTCGAGGACGAGCTGATGGGCCTGCTGAACGAGACCGGGATCGGCCCGATGGGCCTCGGCGGCGACGTCACCGTCCTCAACTGCCACATCGAGCACGCCGACACGCACATGACGCTCAACCCCGTCGCCGTGAACTACCAGTGCTGGGCCGCGCGACGCGCAACAGCGCACATCCACGCGGACGGCAGCGTCGACATGGATCGCGAGGCGTAAGC